>NZ_JADNAX010000009.1:0-92205 GCF_015550495.1 Romboutsia sp. 1001713B170207_170306_H8 | reverse complement strand
TTACCAACTAGCTAATCAGACGCGGGTCCATCCTATACCGCCGGAGCTTTGATATTTCTACCATGCGATAAAAATATGTTATCTCGTATTAGCGTACCTTTCGGTACGTTATCCGTGTGTATAGGGCAGGTTACCCACGCGTTACTCACCCGTCCGCCGCTCACTTCCGAAGAAGTTCGCTCGACTTGCATGTGTTAGGCACGCCGCCAGCGTTCATCCTGAGCCAGGATCAAACTCTCAAATAAAAGTTGTCCATCGCTCAGCTAATCATTATCTGAATATCTGGCTTGGTTGTTTGTGTTTAATTCTTAAATAAGAATTAGTTATATAAATTAACCTACTGTTTAATTTTCAAAGTTCATTGTTTCGACTTACTTATCTTAACAAGTTATTTCAATCTTGTCAACATTTTCTTTCGTTTTATTTTTCGTCCCTATCTCTTGGACAAGTAATACTTTACCATCATATCCTTTATTGGTCAATACCTTTTTTTATTTTCTATGTTAAATAATAAAAATTTGAATACTTAAAGATATATTTTGTAAAAATATATATAAGTATTTTAAGGAGATGAATAATATGGCCAAATTCAATCATATTAAAGATTTATACGAAGACGGATATAGATGTATATACTACGACTGTGCCCAAAATAATCATACCGTCTATTTAAAAAACTTTGATACAGAGAGTTCTGAAGTAATTGAATTAGATGATGATCAAGATTTTTCTGAATTTAAAAGCTATATTGGTGGCCTTAGAATGTCTTAAAAATAAAATAGAGAGCTAAGTGCTCTCTATTTTGTCATTACAATTTGCTTTATAAGTTTCAAAAGTTCTACTCTATTAATCTCAGAATTTGATTTTTTATTTTTATACTCTACAAAATCGATAACCTTACCTATGTTTTCTTTCATAAACTCACATCCCATTAATATTACTCACTTAATTTTAATCTAAATAATAATTCTATATATTTTCTGCTTTTCCTTCTAAATTTAATACAAATTTTGTTAAATATATTCACTATTCTATTATTACTTATCAAAATAGCATAAAATATTTCATATATATTTTTTTTTAAAATTAAATTTTAATTTATTTTATATATATTTTTACCTCTAATAAAAATTATTATCATAGATTATAAGTTTATACATAATTTATAAAATTCTTATGAAAAAATGGCATAATCTATATAAATAAATTATGCCATTCTCACTTTTACTTAAGTTGTTGTTTTATCCACTCCACTGCTACATCTAATTGTTTTCTTTCATCTTCTTCTACTATTTTAGGCTCAATTCCTTTTCCATTTATATAATCTCCATTTGGAGTAAAATATTGAGCTGTTGTTAACTTATATCCTGTTCCATCTTTTAGTTCTCTAACACTTTGAACTAATCCTTTACCAAATGTAGTAGTTCCTATAGCTATACCTTCATTATTATCAACTATTGCTGCTGTAAGTATCTCTGATGCAGATGCACTTCCTCCATTAACCAATACAGCTATTGGTAAACCTAGTTTATTTTTATCAGATTTCAAATATTCTTTATCATCTTTATTATCTTTTGTATATACTATTGTTCCTTCTCCAATTAGATCATCTGCTATATCAGCACATATGTCTAATAATCCTCCTGGGTTGTTTCTAAGATCAAGAACTAATCCTTTTATATTTTTTTCTTTTAATGATTCTAAATCTTCTTTAAATTCATCATAAGTATTTTCATTAAATGATGTTATCTTTAAATATCCCATATTATCATCTAACACTTTACTTTCAACACTCTTAGAAACTATTTCTTCTCTTTTAATTGTTAATTCGAACTCTTCTTCTCCTCTTTTCACAGTCAATTTAACACTAGTTCCAGCTTTCCCTTTTATCATACTAATAGCTTTATCAGACTCATTAGCATATACATTTTGGTCATCAACCTTTATAATTTTATCTCCTGACTTAATTCCACCCTTTTCTGCCGGAGAACCTTCAATAGGAGCTATTATTGTTATGTAATCATCATCAGATGTAGCACTTATGTAAACACCTATTCCAACAAATGACCCACTTGTCTGCTCTTTTAATTGTTCGAATTCCTCTTTCGTATAATATTGAGAGTATATATCGTCTAAACCTGAAAACATACCCTTTATAGCACCTTGTACTAAATCATCTTCTGAAACTTCTTGATAAAAGTCTTCTCCTACTATTTGTTGCAATCCAATCAACTTATTGTACTTTTTGTAACTTTCATATAAATCTTTAGATATTACAACCTTATTTCCTAATGCCAACTGAACCGTAGATGTAAGTATAGCCGTAACCACAACTAGTACAATAGAACCTATAATGGCCTTTTTTTTAGATATCATTCAACGCATCTCCTTTAAATAATCTACTATTTATTATATGACTAGCTATCCATTTTATTACCCATTTATCAATTATGTTGCCCACACCATATCTATATACTAGAATTTATGTAGGCATACAATATTAATTTGTATATCCACATTATACCATAATATAAAGGGGTAGATTTTAATGAAAAAAGATTTTCGAAAAAAGGTTATATTAGATAGAAAAAATCAAACAAAAGAATTCATTTCAAAAAACTCATCAATTATAACAGAAAAAGTATTGCAAATGGAATGTATAAAGGAAGCTAAGACTATTATGCTTTACTTAGACTTTAATAACGAAGTACAAACAGATGACTTAATCAATAAGTTAATAACTTTAAGAAAAACAGTAGCTTCTCCTATAACATTAAAAGAAGAACGAAAATTAATTCCTGCTCAAATTACAGATTTAAAAAATGGAATTAAATTTGGTGCTTATAATATAAGAGAACCTAAACCAGAATATTCCCCTACTATAGATATTAAAAACTTAGATATTGTTATAGTCCCAGCTGTTGCTTATGATAAAAACTGTTATAGACTCGGATATGGAGGTGGATTTTATGATAGATTTTTAGAAAATTTAAGACCAGATGCAAAAACAATAGGTATTGCATTTGATATGCAGATTTTTGATGAAATACCCAGAGAGCCACATGATGCTCAACTAGATTTTATAGTAACAGAATCTAAGATAATAACAGCTTATAACTAATTTATACTTAAAAATAGTAAAGCTGTAGCGATATATATAACTACAGCTTTACTAAATAACTAAATACCATTTACTTTATCTCGTTTTATATTATCTTTTTCACTTTTTAGATACTTACGTTCCTTATTATTCTCTTCTTCCTTATCTAATTTTCTATACTTATCCAAAACTTTATTAACTTCTAAATCTATTTCTTCTTTATTTTTATTTGTAAGTATTTCTAACCCTTCATCAATACTTGAAATAGCATATATATTAAATACACCTTCTTTTACAGCTTCTACTACTTCATCTTTTAATACTAAATTTCTTACATTTTGTATAGGTATTATTACCCCTTGTTTTCCTGTAAGACCTTTTATTTTACAAACATCAAAAAAACCTTCTATTTTTTCATTAACCCCACCTATAGGCTGTATCTCACCTTTTTGACTAACTGATCCAGTTACGGCTATATACTGTTTTATTGGTATATTTGCTATACTCGATATTACAGAATAGAGTTCTGTACTAGATGCACTATCTCCATCTATTCCGTTATAGTTTTGTTCAAATGTTATAGATGTTGATATTGATAACGGTCTTTCTTTTCCATATCTAGCACCTAAATAACCACTTAAAATTAATACACCTTTATCATGTATACTTCCGCTTTTCTTTATTTCTCTCTCTATATTTATAATACCTCTTCTACCTCTATATGTAGAAGCTGTTATTTTAGAAGGTTTTCCAAATGAATATTCTCCAGTACCCATTACTGCAAGTCCATTTATCTGACCAATCTTTTCACCTTCTAAGTCAATTAATAATGTTCCTTCTTTAAACATCTCATTTAATTTTTCTTCATATTTATTGTTTCTATATCTTCTTTGATTTATAGCTTTATCTACATCATCTCTTGTTACATATGGTTTATCATCATCTGTAACGGCATCTGATTCATATATCATATCTATTATTTTATTAAACCTAGCACTTAGTTTTTCTTTATCATCACTTATCCTTGTACTATATTCTATCAATCTCTCTACAGCTGATTTATCAAAATGTTTTAAATTTGATTCCTTGCATATATTTGATATAAGTTGAATAGTCTTATAAATATTTTCTTTATTTTTATATATTTCAACATCAAAATCGGCCATTATTTTAAATAAATTTCTAAAATCATCCTCATATGAATAAAGCATACTATAGTAATAATAATTTCCAATCAATATTACTTTTAAGTCTAAATCTATAGGTTCTGGTTTCAATGTTGATGTAACTAAATATCCATACTGTTTATTTAAAGATTCTATAGTTATCTTTCCTGTTTTAAGTGTTCTCTTTAAGCACTCCCAAGAAAAAGCATTAGATAATAAATCTCTTGCATTTATTATTAAAAATCCACCATTAGCTTTATGTAATGCTCCTGGTTTTATCTCCATAAAGCTGGTAGTTAGTGATCCCATTTCATTTTTATACTCTATAGAACCAGTTAAATTATAATAAGTCGGATTACTTTCTACTATAATTTTACAATCTTTACACTCACTATTATCTATAAATAAATTAACCTTATACTTATTTAAAAATTTCTCATCCTTTTTACTTGATACTATGCCAAATAAAGCCATAGCATTTTTCTTTTCATCTTCAGGCTCCTTTTTAAATTTAGATATATTATTTACAATATCATTACATAAAGCATTTATATAATTACTTACCTTTTCATCATCTCCATATTTTTCTAACAAATATTGACCATAAAATCCAACTAAGCTTCTCCCAACATTTCTATCTAGTTCATTACATTTATTTTTATACATATCTTCAGATAACTTTATTTTATCTATATATTCTTTACTATCCTGATTTAATTTTAATCCTCGCTCTCTTAAATCTCGTACTTGTGATGCTGTAAGGTTTCCTAGTTCAGATTCATCTAAAACACTCCCATCTTCTTTAGTAGGAATACTCATTAAACCTCTTTCTGTTATTTGAAATTTAAATCCTCTCGGTTTTGCAAATTCATTTAATTCTTCAACTATATTATGTATATTATTTTCAAGCTCTGTCATTAGAAGCCTATTATGGCTTTCATATTCTTTAGAATCAAATATTTTAGGTATCTCAACTTTTAATTTATCAATAATATCATCCACATCATTCTTAAATTCTCTTCCTATACCAGCTTTAAAAGATAATGCTACTGGTTCATTCGCATTTTTAAAATTATTTACATATATCCAATCTTTAAGATTGTCATTAAGTTTAACATTTTTTTTTATTAAAGATTTTGCATAACTCGTTCTTCCTATTCCACTATCTCCTGCTATATATATGTTATATCCCTTATGTTTCATTTTTAGTCCAAATTCGATAGAACTAACAGCTCTTTCTTGTCCTATAATACCACCTATTGGTTGTACATCTTCTGTCGTGTTAAAATCCATATCATCTAAGCAACATTTATACTTTAATTTATCTATATCTACTTTATATTTATCTATATTTATCATATGTTCACCTCAAAGTTATATTTGAAATATATTTTTCCCTACTTCTTATTAAATAACCAAAATAAGCGATTGTTTTCATATAATTTTCACTAAAAACAATCGCTTATTAATATTCCATATTATTTAATTCATAAACTATGTAAGTAATATTTACTTTTCTTCTTCAAGAGAGTTTAATTCTATTCTATCTGGCAAGTCAGTTAAGTTCGTCTCAGCTATAACAAAAGGATATGATTTCATCTTGTCTTTATAAGTTGCACTAACCTTCATTATATTTTTATCTTCTTCTTTAACTATACTTATTTTATCTATCTGTATTCCCTCTTCTTTCCCTTGTGTTCTAGTTACTATAACATATATTTTATTGTCCAATTTTACCGCTAAAGCTCTTTCTTCATTTGTATATTTATCCATTATATTTAATATTTTTTCTGGAATAGCATCCCTTTGTAGCATAGTATAGTCTACTGGTGTAGAATCTTCCATGAACATTTTAGGTAAAACTAAAAAGCCTCCAATAACTAAAAATAATAATACTACCCCTATAATTACACCCTTCATGTTAAACTTTATATTCACAATATCACCCCCATATATTTTAATATATGAAAGTAATCCAAGCATTAGAAGATTATTATTATAATAAATTTACAATAAAAAAGACTTTGCATATAATTTTATATACAAAGTCTTTTTTATTATTTTAAAGAATCCTTTACTGATTCTACTATATCTTTTGATGTTAATCCATATTTCTTTAATAATTCAGATGGTGTTCCAGACTCTCCAAATACATCTTTAACCCCAACTCTTTTTACCTTAACTGGATATTCTTCAGATACTACCTCACTTACTGCAGACCCTAATCCACCCATTATACTATGTTCTTCAGCAGTTATTATCGCCTTAGTTTCTTTAGCTGCTGATATTATCAATTCTTTATCTATAGGTTTAATTGTAGACATATTTATTACTCTAACATTTATACCTTCAGACTTTAGCTCTTCATGAGCTAATATCGCTTCATTAACCATAATACCGCAAGCTATTATTGTAGCATCATTTCCTTCTCTAAGAACTGTTCCTTTTCCTATTTCAAACTTATAATCCTCATTGAATAAAGTTGGAACTGCACTTCTTCCAAGACGAACATACATTGGTCCATTAAACTTAGCCGCTTCTAATATAACCTTCTCTGTTTCTATTCCATCAGCAGGAACAACTACAGTCATATTAGGTATTGCTCTCATTATAGCTATATCTTCTATACTTTCATGAGATGCTCCATCTTCTCCTACTGTTATACCAGCATGAGTAGCACATATTTTCACGTTTAATTTAGGATAGCATACTGAGTTTCTTATAACTTCAAATGCTCTACCTGTAGCAAACATTGCAAATGTACTTGCAAAAGGAATTTTTCCAGCTGTAGCTAAACCACAAGCTGCTCCTATTAAATTTTGCTCTGCTATCCCCATGTTGAAAAATCTATTTGGGAATGTTTTAGAAAAATCATTTGTCTTTGTTGATTTAGATAAATCAGCATCTAAAACAACAACATTATCATATATTTCCCCTAACTTTAATAATGTTTTTCCATATGCATCTCTAGTAGCAATCTTACTCATGGAAAGCACCTCCTAATTCCTCTAAAGCAATTCTTAAATGTTCATCACTAGGAGCATTTCCATGCCATCCAGCTTGGTTCTCCATAAATGATACACCTTTTCCTTTTATAGTTTTAGCAACTATCATAGTCGGTTGACCTACAGTTGATTTAGCCATATCAAGTGCAGCAAATATTTGATCAAAATCGTGTCCATCTATTTCTATAACATTCCATCCAAAAGCTTTGAACTTGTCTACTATAGATCCTAGACTCATTACATTATCAGTGTTTCCATCTATTTGAAGTCCATTATAATCTAAAAAGGCTACCATATTATCTAATTTATAATGAGCAGCACTCATTGCAGCTTCCCAAATTATCCCTTCTTGACACTCCCCATCTCCAAGTAATGCATATACTCTCCATGGAGCATTGTCTAATTTAGATGCCATAGCCATTCCACATGCTACTGAGAATCCTTGACCTAATGATCCTGTTGACATTTCAATACCTGGAGTTCCCTTCATATCTGGATGTCCTTGTAACATTCTTCCTGTTTTTCTTAAACCCTTTAACTCTTCTCTATCAAAATATCCTTTTTGAGCTAAAGTTGCATATAAAACTGGAGCAGCGTGTCCTTTAGATAAAACAAATCTATCTCTATCTTCCATCTTTGGATTCGTTGAATCTATATTCATTTCATCAAAGTAAAGTGCAGTCAATATTTCAACTGCTGATAAAGATCCTCCTGGATGTCCTGATTTTGCTCCGTGTATCATAGAGACTATATCTGTTCTTATTCTACGCGTAATTTCATTTAATCCTTTATGGTCTCTCATGTAATTACCTCCCTGGTTTGTAAACATTTTTATACCAATCTCATATTATTATACCACTTCTCA
The DNA here is from genome assembly GCF_015550495.1 of Romboutsia sp. 1001713B170207_170306_H8. Classification (NCBI taxonomy): domain Bacteria; kingdom Bacillati; phylum Bacillota; class Clostridia; order Peptostreptococcales; family Peptostreptococcaceae; genus Romboutsia; species Romboutsia sp. 1001713B170207_170306_H8. The sequence continues at coordinate 84,069 of NZ_JADNAX010000009.1, read as the reverse complement.
CCAATTTTTTACTCTATTTTTAAAATAAAATCTATGTTTATATAATAAATTTATTTTTTACTTGGTGCTAAAAAACTAATTATCTCATATAAATAAAAAAAATTATTGATATTTAAACTAATATCAATAATTTTAAATATTAAATAGCCCTAAACTTATTTGAAGACCATTATCTACTTTTAACATTACGTTATTATCTAGACAACCTATTTTTTCTCTTATTCTCTTTTTATCAATAGTTCTTATTTGTTCTAAGAGAATTACAGAGTCCTTGTTAAGCCCATATTCATTGGCACTTATCTCTATATGAGTCGGTAATTTAGCTTTATTGATTTGAGATGTAATTGCAGCTATAATAACTGTCGGGCTATATTTATTCCCTATATCATTTTGTATTATCAAAACCGGCCTCACTCCGCCTTGTTCTGAACCTACAACTGGGCTTAAATCTGCATAATACAAGTCTCCTCTTTTTATTTCTAAGTTTGAATTACTCAACTTTAGCTATATTCCCTTCAGAATCGACATCAGAAGATACTTCATTCGTCATACCTAGTTCAGCTAATGATAAGTTTATTTGACCCATTTCTTTATAACCCTTAATCATACACTCTTTTAAGTCAATTTTTTTCTTTTGAGTTATATAGAATTGAAAAGCAGCTTTTGCAAAATCTTCTCTATTACTATTTTCCATCTGAACAATATGATCTACTTCAGATATAAGAGAGTCAGGTAAAGTAAACACAATTTTTTCCTTGCTCTTATTATGCACAAAATCGCCTCCCAGAGTATCCTATCCCTTTTATTTTACCAAATAACTGGTTGAATGTAAAATTGCATTTCTTTCCATATATACACGTTCAATACGCCTTGATATCATACATAGAATCTCATAATTTATGGTATCTATATCTTTCGCAATTGCTTCTACCGTTGCATCGCCTTCTCCAAATATTATAACCTCATCACCAATTTTTATGTCTATATCTTTATCTATTTTTACCATACATTGATCCATACATATTCTTCCTACTACATCAAAAGCAATATTTTTTATATATACCTTAGGATTTCTTTGTATTCTAGTAAACCCGTCGGCATATCCAATAGGTATAGTTGCTATTTTTTCTTTTCCATTGGTTTTATATTTCCATCCGTAACTTATTCCAACTCCAGAATCCACTTCTTTCAAATATGCAATTCTAGATTTTAACTTCATAGATGGTTTAAGTTCTATATTTTTTTTATTAACTTCATCAGATGGGTAATGTCCATATAGTATTATTCCACATCTAACCATATTAAATTCTAAATCAAGCAACTCCATTATAGCGGCACTATTAGAAGTATGTTTTATAGGTATATTTACATTCCTTTTATCAAGCTCATTTACAATATAGTTATATCTTTTTGCTTGAAGATAAGTATACTCTTTATCTTCTTCATCAGCTTTTGCAAAGTGAGTATATATTCCTTCTATTCTTATATACCTCATCTTACTAATAGATTCGATTTCACTAATAGATATTTCATCAGGTTTAAATCCTATACGCGACATACCCGTATCTATCTTTATATGAATGTTCGCTTGTATATCCATACTTTTAGCTATCTCATTTATTTTTTTAGCCATATCTAAGGAATACACAGTCATATAGATTTTATTTTTTAAAGCAAAATCTATACACTCTTCTGGAATATATCCTAAGCAAAGTATAGGTAGCTTTATATCATTTTGTCTAAGCTCTATACCTTCTTCTAATCTAGCAACCGCTAAGTAATCTACCTTCTCTCTTTGTAATAATTTTGCAACTTCCACTGCACCATGACCATATGCATTAGCTTTAACTACTCCACAAATTTTAGTATCTTCATTTAATATTTTTTTTATATTATTTAAGTTAAATTTTATGTTATCTAGATTTATCTCCGCCCATGTAGGGGCAATAGTTTGTTTACTCATACCTTCGTCCCCTTATTTTTTATATTCGAAATTTTTATACTCAACTGTAAATCTAATATTTCCTTCTTTGTCTATAATTTCCATTTTATCAGGGTTTTTATCCTTTAAATTTATATAAAGTTTTTGTTTATTAAAGTATTTATCGTCTCCTTTTATTTTACTTTCTAACTCTAAATACTCATTTGACATATTAATAGCTAACTCTTCATTATTTTCAGATTGTAAATAACTTTTTATAAAATCACCTATAAATAAATATTGCATATTTTTACTTTTGTTTGGAAAATCTATAGAATCATTAACATCTACATTTTTAATAGTAATTTTTTTATCGTTATATTCTATAGTTTGGCCTTTCAAATTTTTAGGAGATATTATTTCTAACCTATAATTATCTGGTTTATTATAACTTTCCTTTATAGTATAACTACTCTCACCTTTGTTTCCTACAACTTTAAGTTCAGCTGTACATGTATAAGATTCTATCTTTAAAACTTGCTCTTGAAACTTCTCATAGATTTCTTCCTTTGTATACTCTTTATCTTGGCAACCTATGCAACTTATAAGTACACAACCTGTTAATAAAATTAATGTCATCCATTTGCGTCTCACAAAATCACTCCTATTAAAGTTTATTCATTATACATGGCTCTTATTATATCGTATCTGCAAATTATTCCTTTTAATTTATTTTCTTTATCAACTACAGGCACTCTATTGATAGATTTATTTATCATTAGATTTGCTATATTATCGAAAGTATCATCCTCATTTACAGTTATTATATTAGTAGACATTAAATCTTCTACTTTATATGCTGAAATTTCCTTTAAATCTTTTTCCATCTTATTAAAATTATCTAAAAAGATGATACCTTCTAATACGTTTATAAAAGGAGTAGAGTGTGCCTTTTTCTCTTTTTTAATTATATCTGTCTCAGAAATAACACCGATTACTTTGTTATCATCATCAACTACTGGCATTCCTCCAATTTTACCCGATATAAGTATATTTGCCACTTTAGATATAGTATCACCCTTTTTTGCAACAATTACATCAGTTGTCATAATATCTTTTGCTTTTTTATTATTCATCTTATCACTCCTTAGCTATAACAATAGCATTTGCCACTGCATATTTTTCACTATGAGATATTGATACTTTTATTTCTAAAACATTATAATCTATGCAAATCTGCTGTAAATTATTATATGTTTTTACTATAGGTTTTCCTAAAGAATCTCTAACTATTTCAATATCTTTAAATTTAAAATTTCTAATTCCAGTACCTATAGATTTACTTACTGCTTCCTTAGCTGAAAAATTGCCAGCAATAGTTTCCATCTTTAAATTTTTACTTTTGAAATACTCTATTTCTTTATCTGTAAATAATCTATCTAAGAATTTATCATTCTTATCGATAGCTTCTTTAATTCTATCTATTTCAACTATATCCACACCAATACCTAATATGTTCATAATGTCCTCCAAACCTCATCTTAATATTATTGTATTACGATTATATTATTATATACAAATACTTATATTAAAAATTTAAATCCGTTCATTCATTATACGATAAATTATATTTGTTTTATTTATAAATAAAAAGAACCACAGTATATAAGTTTTATTATTAGTGTGGTTCAAGATTATATACTTTTATAAAAACAAAAAACTACTACTGATTATGAGAATTTAACTTACTGGGGTGTAATAATTCTCATGTCAGTAGTAGCTTTATATTATAACCACTCGGCCGATTCAGTTAATATAGTAGTTTTTTCTTTATCTACTGTAATAAATCCACCTGATATTTTAGCTTCTTTAAAATTTCCATTCTTCTTAACACGAAGAGTACCTTCAACTAATCCTGCTACAAATGGTCTATGATTTTTTAATATCCCTCTATCACCTTGTGTAGTTCTTGTTATAACCATTTCTACATTATCATGATAGAATATTTTCTCAGGAGTTACAACTTCTAGTGAAAATTCACTTGCCATAGTTATCTACTCTCCTTCGCCTTTGCAACAGCCTCTTCTATAGTTCCTACGAATAAGAATGCTGATTCTGGTAAATTATCATGCTTACCTTCAAGTATCTCCTTGAAACCTCTAACAGTTTCTTTTACTGGTACATAAGTACCTGGTATACCTGTAAATTGCTCTGCAACCGTAAATGATTGAGAAAGGAATCTTTGTATCTTTCTAGCACGAGCAACTATTACCTTATCTTCATCAGATAATTCATCCATACCAAGTATCGCTATTATATCTTGAAGTTCATTGTATCTTTGAAGTATTGATTGTACTCCTCTTGCAACTTCATAATGATCTTTACCTACTATACCTGGATCAAGAACTCTTGAAGTAGACTCTAATGGATCAACTGCTGGATATATACCAAGTGATGCTATTTGTCTTGATAAAACTGTCTTAGCATCTAAGTGTGTGAATGTTGTAGCTGGTGCTGGGTCAGTTAAGTCATCCGCTGGTACATAAACTGCTTGAACAGATGTTATAGACCCCTTCTTAGTTGATGTTATTCTTTCTTGTAAGTTACCCATTTCTGTAGCAAGTGTTGGTTGATATCCAACTGCTGATGGCATACGTCCAAGAAGTGCTGAAACTTCTGAACCTGCTTGTGTGAAACGGAATATATTATCTACGAATAATAAAACATCTTGACCTTGCTCATCTCTAAAGTGTTCAGCCATTGTAAGACCACTAAGTGCAACCCTCATTCTTGCTCCTGGTGGCTCATTCATTTGTCCGAATACTAGAGCTGTTTTATTTATAACCCCAGAGTCAGCCATTTCATGGTAAAGGTCATTACCTTCTCTTGTTCTTTCTCCAACACCTGCGAATACTGATATACCACCGTGTTGCTTAGCTATATTGTTGATAAGCTCTTGTATAAGAACTGTTTTACCAACTCCAGCTCCTCCGAACAGACCTATTTTACCACCTTTTAAGTATGGGCATAATAAGTCAACAACTTTTATACCTGTTTCAAGTATTTCTGCACTACTTTCTATTTCATCAAAGCTTGGCGCTTGTCTATGTATAGGAAGCTCCGGTGCATCTTTTGGTGCCGGTTTATTATCAACTGGTTGACCTAAAACATTGAATATTCTTCCTAAAGTAGCATCTCCAACAGGAACACTTATAGGTTTTCCTGTATCTACAGCTTCCATACCTCTTACTAATCCATCTGTAGCACTCATGGCAATACATCTAACTGTATCATCACCTATATGTTGTGCAACTTCTGCAACTATTTCTTTATCTCCTAACTTTATAACTAACGCGTTTAATAAGTTAGGTAGGCTATTTTCACTATCAAACTTAACATCAAGTACAACCCCTACGATTGATACTATTTTACCTACATTTGCCATTTCCTAACCTCCTTATTTTAGAGCTTCAACTCCACCTACTATCTCTGTTATTTCTTGAGTTACTGCTGATTGTCTCGCTCTGTTGTATTTCAACTCTAAATCAGATAGCATTTCATCTGCATTGTCTGTAGCTGATTCCATTGCCGTTCTTCTAGCACCATTTTCAGATGCAAAAGATTCTATAACTCCACCATATATCGTTCCAGAGATATACTTAGGTATTATATAGCCTAAAACAGCTTCTGCTGATGGCAAATACTGTACACTACCTTTTCTTACAGTTTTTTCTTTGTCATTTGTTTCATTATCAAATACTAATGGCAGTAATTTTACTATCTTTACATTTTGAACTAAAGGAGATACAAATTCTGTATAAGACATATATACTTCATCAATTTCTCCTTTTTGATATAATTCCATTACATTATTTGATATTTTTAAAGCGTCTTCATATTCACAATGTTCAACACTTCCTACTGATGAAACTAAATCATATCCTCTTTTTTCAAAGAATTCATGTGATTTTTTTCCTATAGAAATAACTTTTTCTTGTTTGCCATCCATATGAGCAACTGTAGCCTTTAATACATTTGAATTGTATCCTCCAGCTAATCCTCTATCTCCTGCAACAACTATATAACATCTATTTTTAACGTCTCTTTGTTTTAAAAAGTCACTTTTTATACCTCTACTACCTTGAGATATATCTTTTACAGTATTATATAATGTTGTAAAGTACGGTCTTGAACTTTCAGCTCTTTCCTTAGCTTTTCTTAACTTAGACGATGCAACAAGTTCCATCGCCTTAGTTATTTGCTTAGTACTTCCAACACTAATCATACGAGTCTTGATTTCTTTAATACCTGCTCCTGCCAATTAAATTACCTCCTTTTAAAAAAGGATTACGCTTCAACTACAAACTTTTTCTTAAATTGATTTATAGCGTTTGTTAAGTCAGAAGAGAAATCTTCTCCAGCTAATATCTTTGTAGAAACATCTGGGTAGTTATTATCTACGAAAGAATATAGTTCTTTTTCAAATCTAGATATATTATTTACTGGTATATCTTCTAAGAAGTTATTTATAACAGCAAATATTATCATAACTTGATGTTCAACCTTTATCGGATCATGTTCTCCTTGTTTTAGAACTTCAACGATTCTTTCACCTTGAGCAAGTCTCTTTTTAGTATCTTCATCTAAGTCAGAACCAAATTGAGAGAATGCTGCAAGTTCTCTATATTGAGAGTATGCAAGTTTTAATGTACCTGCAACTTTTTTCATTGCTTTTATTTGTGCACTACCACCAACCCTTGAAACAGATATACCAGGGTCAACTGCTGGTCTTATTCCTGAGTAGAATAATTCAGGTTGTAAGTATATTTGTCCATCTGTTATAGATATAACGTTAGTTGGTATATATGCAGAAACGTCTCCTGCTTGAGTTTCTATAACTGGTAAAGCAGTCATAGATCCTCCACCTAAATCATCAGAAAGCTTAGCTGCTCTTTCAAGTAGTCTTGAATGTAAGTAGAATACATCCCCTGGATAAGCTTCACGACCTGGTGGTCTTCTAAGTAATAATGACATTTCTCTATATGCAACTGCTTGCTTACTTAAGTCATCATATACTATAAGTACATGTTTTCCATTGAACATGAACTCTTCACCCATTGCAGCTCCTGCATAAGGTGCTAAGTATTGAAGTGGTGCAGATTCAGATGCTGTAGCTGAAACTACTATTGTATAATCCATAGCTCCACCTTTTTCAAGAGTAGAAACTAATTGAGCAACTGTAGAACGTTTTTGTCCTATTGCTACGTATATACATATAACATCTTTACCTTTTTGATTTAATATTGTATCTATAAGTATAGAAGTTTTACCTGTTTGTCTATCTCCTATTACAAGCTCTCTTTGACCTCTACCTATTGGTATCATTGAGTCTATAGCTTTTATACCAGTTTGTAATGGTTCACAAACTGATTTTCTTTCCATTATACCAGGAGCTGGAGATTCAACAGGTCTAGTTTTATTAGTGTTTATAGGTCCTTTACCATCTATAGGTAATCCTAATGGACTTACAACTCTACCTATCATAGCTTCACCAACTGGAACTTCAACTATTTTTCCAGTTCTCTTAACTATGTCACCTTCTTTTATTCCTGTATCATCACCAAATATAACGGCACCAACTACACCTTCTTCAAGGTTAAGAGCCATACCATATACTTGACCTGGGAACTCTAAAAGTTCACTTGACATAACTTTATCTAATCCATATACAGTTGCGATACCATCTCCTACTTTTAATACGCTACCTGTATCTGTTAATTCAATTTTATTTTCATAATTTTTTATTTGTTGCTTTATTATAGAACTTATTTCTTCGGGTCTTAAGTTCATGGGTTCACCGCCCTCCTAAGATATTACTTGAGATAGTTGTTCTTTAACTTTATTTAAACGAGTTTTTACAGTTCCATCTATTTCTTCATTTCCAAGTCTTACTAAGACTCCACCTAAAATAGATTTATCAACTTGATTCTCTAAAGTAACATTTTTATTATATTTTTGAGAAAGCTTTTCTTCTAGCTTTTTAATTTCTTCTTTACTCATTTGAATTGCAGTTATTGCAACTCCCTCTAACACGTTATTCTTTTCATTTAATAGCTCTTTATACGAAGAAGCTATATCTTTTACAAATGAAATTCTATTTTTTTCTACAAGTATCTTTAAAAAGTTTTTAACATTGATATTTATTTTATTTTCAAATATATTTTCAATAATACTTATCTTTTCATTCTTTGAAATTACAGGAGATTTTAAAATTGAAAATAATTCAGAGTTACTTTCAAATAAATTCACAATTTCGCTTAATTCTGTATAAAGCTTATCTGTTAATTTTTCTTCTTCTCCTACTTGAAATAAGGCTTCAGCATATCTACTTGCTATTACATTTATCATTTAGATTCGCCCACCTCTTTTATAAAATCATTGATTAACTCTTCATGCTTATTTTTATCTATATCTTTTTCAATAACTTTAGATGCAGCAAGTAAAGCTATGTTAGAGATATCATCTTTAATTTCATTCATAACTTTTTGTCTTTCTTGTTCAATATCCTTAGTAGCCTTCTCTTTTATGCTAGTCGCTTCAGATTTAGCTTCAGATATTATTTCTGTAGACTTTTGCTCTGCTCTTAAAGTTGCTTGTCTTATTATTTCTTGACCTTCATCTTTGGCACGACTTACTTTTTCTTCGTACTCTGTTTTTAAAGCTATACCTTGATTTTTAGCTAATTCACCTTTTGCTAAATTATCTTGTATATCTTTTTCTCTCGCCTCAATTATTCCTAATACAGGCTTAAATAATAGTTTTCTTAATAAGATGAATACTAAACCTGTATTTATAAGTTGAAATACAAGGTCACTCGTTATTCCTATCAAGTCCTTATCTGCCATTTTTCAATTCCTCCTTTCTGCTAATCAGAATTTTTAATTAGGAGATGGTTAACCATCTCCTAATTAAAAATGTAAAATCATATCTTCTGCTTGAAGATTTACCTTATAACCATGGATTAGCAAATATAAGAATTATAGCTATAACTAGCCCATATATACCTGTAGACTCTGCTACCGCACATCCTAAAAGCATTGTAGACATTATGTCACCTTTTGCTTCTGGTTGATTTCCTACTGCTTCAGTACCTTTACCAGCTGCGAATCCTTGTCCTATCCCTGGTCCTATCCCTGCTATAGCAGCTAAACCTGCACCTACTGCACACCCTGCTGCTATTATTGCTTGTGCCATTGTATAATCTTGCATTATAAATACCTCCTAAAATTATCCTTTATTATTTTTTATTTTTAAATAAAACTTTTTAATAAAACTTTATTGTTGTTAATTAAGCTTCTGCTGCATTTCCAACAAATACCATAGTTAACATTACAAATATGAATGCTTGTAATACACCTGAGAATAAATCAAAGTACAGATGTAGTGGAACTGGTATAGCAAATTGGAACACTGATATTGTTATACCAGGTATTAAACCTGATAAAAATCCTAAGAATTGATATACAAGAGACATTATAACTGCCCCACCTAATATATTACCGAATGGACGGAATGATAATGAAATAGGTCTTGCTATTTCACTGACAATGTTCATAGGTAACATTATAGCAACCGGCTCAGCTAATCCCTTGAAATATGCTATTCCTTTTGCCTTAACTCCACTATAGTAAATTAGAAATACTGTTATTAATGAAAATGCTATTGTTGTGTCTAAATCAGTTGTAGGTGATCTAAATCCTAGCAAACCTATTAGATTCGAACATACAAAAAATATAAACAAACTTCCTATGTAAGGAACCATATTAGGCATCTTTCTAACTGCTTCTTCACCCATAGTAGACTTTACTAAGTTTAAAAGAGTTGTAACGGCATACTCTAGAAATATTTGTACTTTACTAGTTGGAACTTTTTTAAGATTTCTAGTTAAAAAATATGATGTTATAGCTAATAATACTATTATTAACCAACTAGTTGTAACTGTAGTACTTATTCTGAAGTTACCAAACTCTATCCATCTTGCATAATTCATCCTATAACTCCTTTCTTTTTAATTTATTAAATAGTATATTCCTTGATAAGATTACTATCTTTGGTCCTATTAGACCTAACAGAACACCTATTAAATGTAATTTTTGAGACTTTACTGTTACAAATAGCACTATTGCTATTATAATCATTCTCACAAAATACTGACTTGATGCATAAAGTTTAGCACCATTAGGAGACATCTCAACTGACTTTTCAATAGTTTTTGCTAACATTGTAAAGTTCATCAATGCCACTATAGTACCTAGTATCAAACCAAGCATCATACTACCATTAAGCATAGACGTCAGTATTAACCCTATAGTTATTACAACATCATATATAATAACTCCTTTATTTATGTTTTTTATTTCTTCTTGTAACCTAATATCCAAATGATCACTTCCTTTTTGTGTATCCAATAACTGTTTTGTATACAGATAAAAACGCTCCACCAACACCTATCACTAAAAATATTAATGTAAATATTGGTTTGGTATTAATTAAGTTATCTATAAATCTACCAACAAAAAAAGTACCCAATATAGATATTATCATCATAATACCTAACTGACTTATTAAGGATAGCATTTTTGCAACTTCTATATATGTATTTTTCTTACCCATTAAATCTTCCTCTTTCTAATACACATTTCCATTGACTTTATCAACATTATACGACAATTATTGACATCATCAACATACTATTGCAATTCTACTATTTCTTTAACAATTTGTATCAAATTTCATCAATTGACTCAGTCAATTAAAATCGCTTTTAAAGATTTAATAGATTTTTAATTGTATAATTATCATTTTGTTAATTTTTTTGCAAATGTTTTCGTTAAATTAATTTTACCATATTTTTTACAAAATACAATTCTTTTTGCAAATTAACTATTTTTTTATAGCAATTTGTTTTATTTGTTTTATTTTTAAAACTCTTATATCCATTGTACTTAATATAATACAAGTACACATAAAAAACACTATAAAAAGGGCAGGTTTAAATTTAATTTATACCTCCCCCCTATATTAAAATTATTATTTAGTACCGAATAATCTATCCCCAGCATCACCTAATCCTGGAACTATATATCCATGATCATTTAACTTTTCATCTATAGCTGCTACATATATGTCTACATCAGGATGATATTTTTTAACTTCTTCTATACCTTCTGGAGCTGCAACTAAGTTAACTAACTTTATATTATTTGCACCTTTTGCTTTTAATACATCTATAGCCGCAACAGCAGAACCACCTGTAGCTAGCATAGGATCTACAACTAACATTTCCCTCTCATTTATATCTTGAGGAAGTTTACAGTAGTACTCAACTGGCTGTAAAGTTTCAGGATCTCTGTATAACCCAACATGACCTATCTTAGCTGCTGGCATTAAACTTACTAATCCATCTACCATCCCAAGTCCTGCTCTTAGTATAGGCACTATTCCCAACTTCTTACCTTGTAAAGATTTAAATGTAGCTTTAGTTACTGGAGTTTCTACTTCTACATCTTCTAATGGTAAGTTTCTTGTTATTTCATATCCCATTAGCATTGTTATTTCTGTTAGAAGTTGTCTAAAATCCTTTGACCCTGTGTTTACATCTCTCATTAAAGTTAATTTATGTTGTATTAATGGATGATCTGTTACTATTACTTTACTCATTTTATAATGCCTCCTATTTATTATGCTTTTCTTCTATCTTATTTATCATATCAACTCTTCTAGAGTGTCTATCACCTTCAAACTCTGTATTAATCCAAGCATCTACTATTTCTATAGCAAGTCCCCTACCTAAAACTCTTTCACCTAAAGATAACATATTTGCATTGTTATGAGCTTTTGACATTTTTGCTGAAAATACATCTGATACAACTGCACATCTTATACCAGGAACTTTGTTTGCCGCTAGTGATATTCCTATACCTGTACCACAACAAACTATTCCATAATCTACATCTTTATTTACTACTGCATTGGCAACTTCTTCTCCATAGAATGGATAGTCTACTGATTCAGTGTCATTATTTGTGCCATAGTCTATACATTCTATCCCTTTTGATTCTAAATGATTCTTAATTTCTATTTTTAGGTTATATCCTCCATGATCACACCCTAATCCAATTTTCATGTTATATTATCCTCCGCATTATGTATTATGTATATTTTGTATTATGTATCAAAATAGCGAATTTATTTTTATTCAAAATTTAAAACATTCACCATTTTTTGTTCTTATGATATTATATTAAATAAAGCTAAATTTTACTAGTATTTTTCATATAGTTTTAATATTGAAACTATACTTTTATAACTTTATATCCGGCTGATTTAAGCAACCTGTTCATGATAGCTCTTCCTACCCCGCTATTAGGAAATTCTTCAGAATAAATTTTATCTACATTATTCTTATCCATTTCTATTAAAGTACTAAATAAGTTAGTTCCAACCTCATCTAAGTTATCACCTAAACCTATCACTATTCCTCTATATTTAGACTTATTTTTATTTAAACACATGACTCCAGTTCTTAATTCATTATTCGTGTTTTCTTCAATTAAATCGTTAATTTTTTTTACTACATCTTCTTCTTTTCCTGACACTATATAAACATCTGCATTAGGAGAGTAATGAGTATACTTCATTCCTGGAGCTTTCGCTTTATCATTATCTTCTTTCTTTTCTAAAGATGGATCTAAATCTACTTCTCCAATTAATTTTTCCAATTCTTCTTTTGTTATACTTCCAGGTCTAAGAATCATAGGTATTCTTTCAGTCATATCTAAAACAGTAGATTCTAGTCCAAAATCACAATCTCCTCCTAATATTATCCCACTTACTCTACCATACATCTCCTCTTTTACATGATTTCCTTTTGTAGGAGATGGTCTACCTGATATATTAGCTGAAGGTGCTGCTATCGGTACTCCAGCTTCTTTTATTATAGCTTGAGCTATTTTATGAGATGGCATCCTTATAGCAACAGTTTCTAATCCACCACTAGTAGTTTTAGGTACTATATCCTTCTTATTTAAAACTATAGTTATTGGACCTGGCCAAAAAGCATCCATTACTATTTTAGCTTTCTCACTTACATTATCCGCTAAATCATATACATCTTTCTTATCACAAATATGTACTATAAGAGGATTATCACTAGGTCTTCCTTTTGCTTCATATATTTTTTTTACAGCACTATCGTCTAATGCATTTGCTCCTAGACCATAAACTGTCTCTGTAGGAAATATTACTGTTTTTCCTTGTTTTAAAAATTTTGCTTGTTTTCTTATTTCATTAATATCTATATTATTTTCGTCAATTTCACTTATGATAGTTTTCATTTAGCATACCTACCTTTGTCTTAATTTAGATGCAATATACAATTAGTGTACCTACTAAAAATCCAATTATACAATACAGGCTTCTTGATTTAGGAAATATCTCTTCTAAAACAACATACATCATTGTACCTGCTGCTGTTGCAAGAAACACACCTATAAGAGAACTAAATATTCCTCCAAAATAAGCACCTAAAAAACTTCCTACCCCCATAGGTATTCCGGCTATTACAGTAAATAAAATCACCTTTGTAATTTTCATTTTACTTCCAACCAAACTCAATGCTGTAGCTAATCCTTCTGGTACATTATGTATTCCAATAACAATCGCTAGTGTCATTCCAAGAGATTCTTTTGACATAAATGAAGAACCTATTGCTAACCCTTCCGGTAAGTTATGTAGTAATATACTAAAAAAGATTAAATAACCAGACTTCATATCACTAGATACATCTAATTTAGATTTAATTATCATAGTTATTATTACACCTAAGAATGTAAAAATAACAGTTTGAATAACCCCCATAACTTCCATAGATTCTTTCATAAGGTCAAATACAACAACAGCAAGCATTATTCCACCAGATAACCCCATAAAAAAATCTATATATTTGTCCACTTTTTTCTTAAAAATCGCCGAGATTAAACCACCAAGGCCAGTCCCCATAACTCCTGCAAGTAAACCAATTAAAGTTATTTTTAATATCAATTCTCTATCCCCCTTGTACTGTTATATAATAATTATATACAGTACACCCCTATAACATAACTAAAGTAGCTATAGAAAAATCCCTAAATATTAGGGATTTATATTGCAGACATTTTTTCAGTTTGATCAACTGTTATAAGAGCATCTATCATTTCATCTATGTCTCCATCTAAGAATTGATCTAACTTATATAATGTTAAATTTATTCTATGATCACTTACTCTACCTTGAGGGAAGTTGTAAGTTCTTATTCTTTCAGATCTGTCTCCTGTACCTACCTGACTCTTTCTTTCAGCTGATATTTCTTTATTTTGTTCAGCTATTGCTTTATCATTAAGTCTTGCGACTAATATTTTTAAAGCTTGTTCTTTATTCTTTAATTGTGACTTACCATCTTGACAAGATACTACTTCACCTGTAGGTATATGAGTTATTCTAACTGCAGAGTCAGTAGTATTAACACTTTGCCCACCATTTCCTGATGAACGGAACACGTCTATTCTTAAATCATTTGGATTTATATTTACTTCTACTGTTTCAACCTCTGGTAATACAGCAACAGTTGCTGTTGATGTATGTATTCTTCCTCCAGATTCAGTTGCAGGTATTCTTTGAACTCTATGAACTCCTGATTCATATTTTAATCTTGAATATGCTCCTTTACCTTTTATTAAGAAAGATACTTCTTTATATCCACCAACACCAGTATCACTAGCACTTAATAATTCAATTTTCCATCTTCTTCTTTCAGCGTATCTTGAATACATTCTGAATAAATCTCCAGCAAATAGAGCTGCCTCATCTCCACCTGCTCCACCTCTAACCTCAACTATAACGTTCTTTTCATCATTAGGGTCCTTAGGTAATAATAATATTTTTAATTCAGCTTCTAATGGTTCTACTTGAGCTTCCATCTCTGATAATTCCATTTTAGCTAATTCTCTTAATTCTTCATCTGATTCTTCTTGTAATATTTCCTTAGACTCTTTTATAGTGTTTAAAACTGATTGGTACTCTCTGAATTTCATTATAATCGGCTCTAAGTCTGAATGTTCCTTCATATACTTTTGCCAAACTTTTTGATCATTGATTATCTCTGGATCACTTATCTTTTCAGTTAATTCTTTATATTTATCTTCTAGTACTGCTAATTTCTGTAACATACTTTCACCTCTTTAATTGTAGCATATCAATTTTTCATTATATCATAGTTTATAACCTATAACAACTCTCTCGATACCTTGTAAGTCTTTCTTTGTATATATTTTATTATACCCATTATCTCTCATAATTTCTGAAACAGCCTGAGCTTGATCATGCCCTACCTCATATGCAAGGATCCCATTTTCTTTTAAATACTTTCTTGACTGCTCTGTTATTTCTCTATAAAAATCTAAACCATCTTCTCCTCCTTCTAGGGCAGTATATGGTTCATAGTCTTTTACTTGTATATGTAGAGTTTCTATATCCTTCTTTGGTATATATGGTGGATTTGATACGATTACATCAAACTGAGTATCTGTATTTTCTATAGCGCTAAATAAATCTGATTTAATAAATGTTACTCTATCATCAACATTATTATTTATAGCATTTATCTTTCCAACCTCTAATGGTACATCATACATATCAAATGATGTGACATTTGAACTAGGCAAGTATTTAGCTAAACTTATAGTTATTGCACCAGATCCAGTCCCTATATCCAATATGTTTAATTGTTTTTCATCACTACAAAGCTCTATTAACTCTTCTACTAATGGTTCTGTATCTGGTCTAGGTATTAACACTCCTTCTTTTACATAAAAGTCTAATCCCATAAACTCTCTATTCCCAACTATATAAGCAATCGGTCTTCCTTTTATTCTATCTTCTACAAGATTTTTAAATAATTCTTCTTCGTCTTTAGTAACTTCTTTATTTAAATTTAATCTTATATAAAGATTATCTACATTACCAAGTGCTTTTTCTAATAATATTTCGACATCTAGTCTAGGTGTATCACTTATAGTTTCTAATTCCTTTGAGTACTTTATAATTATATCTTTTATTGTCATAACTGCTCCCTCTTACTTTACAACAGCTTTTAATGCCGCAAGTGCAACCTCTAGTTGTAAATCATCTGGTTCTTTTGTTGTAAATTTTTGTAACATCATTCCTGGATAAGCAACAAATTTAGTTAATTTATTATTATATTTCCCAAGAAATCTTATTATTTCATAAGATATTCCTGCTACTATTGGTATACATATTATTCTCATAATCACTCTTATTAATGGATTTGGCCATCCAAAAAATGAAAATAAAATTATCGATGTAGACATCACTATAAATAAAAAGTTAGTTCCACACCTAGGATGTAATGTTGTAAATTTTCTTGCATTTTCTACTGTAAGTTCTAAGTTATTCTCATAACAATATACAGCCTTATGTTCTGCTCCATGATACTGAAAAGTTCTTTCTATATCCTTATTTTTTGAAATTATAACAATATAAGCAAACAGTATCAGTATTCTAATTATTCCCTCTATTAAATTTAAAATAACCTTATTCGAAATAATATTGGAAAATAACCCTCCTAAAAATGTAGGAGTTAATACAAATAACCCTACTGATAATATTAGTGCTAATATCATAGATATTCCTACAATTACATCATTTACTTTATCCTTAAATATTCTTTTTAAAAATAAATCAAATTTATCTTCCTCTTCATCTTCATCTTCATCCATAAAAAATTCAGAAGAATAATTTAAACTATTTATACCTTCAATCATATTTTCAATCAATATAAATGTACCTCTAATAAATGGAATTTTATCTATTTTTTTTTCACTTATCCAACTTTTTATTTTATTTTTCTTTATTACAATTTCTCCATCTGCTTTTCTAACAGCTATAGCTCTTTTTTGTTTTGATTGCATCATTACGCCTTCAATTAAAGCTTGACCCCCAACAGTCTGATTACTCATAGTTCACCTCTTAACTAATTTAAAGTTTTTTCTTATAATTTATTATAATATAAAAACACCCTTTAAAGTAAATTTTATATTACTCTAAAGGGATATATTGTTAAATTAGTATTTACTTATATACTACGTGACACTTTCTACATCTAGCCTCATAACTTTCAACTGCTCCAACTTGAATGATTGGATCATCATACTTAGCAGGCTCTCCATTTATTAATCTTTGAGATCTAGTGGCTGGTTGGCCACAAACTGAGCATACAGCTTGTATCTTATCAACAAATTCAGCTACAGCTAATAATCTTGGAGTCGGTCCAAAAGGCTCACCTTTGAAATCCATATCTAAGCCAGCTGCTATAACTCTAATACCTTTATTAGCTAAATCTACAGCTATATTTACTATTTCTGCATCAAAGAACTGAACTTCATCAATTCCTACAACTTGAACTTTATCATCTATATAATCATAAATTTCACTAGCTTTATTTATAGGTGTTGCATCTATACTTTCTCCACTATGCGAAACTACGTCTTCTTTGCTATATCTATCATCTATTTTAGGTTTAAATACTAAAACATTTTGTTTTGCTATTCTAGCTCTTTTTAATCTTCTTATAAGCTCTTCACTTTTCCCGCTGTACATTGGTCCAATTACAGCTTCTATATAACCATGATTTATCGGTCTATACATTCTTAGAACCCCCTATTACAATAAAATAGGAGTTGGCTATTCCCAACTCCATTTTTATAAAAATTAGTCCATTTTGAATCTCTTCTTGAATTTGTCGATTCTTCCACCTTTTTCTATATTCTTTTGCTTTCCTGTATAGAATGGATGGCATTCTGAACATATTTCAACTTTTATTTCATCGTTAGTTGAACCAGCCATGAACTTGTTTCCACATGCACAGCTTACTTCGATAACATCGTATTTTGGTTGTATATCTTTTTGCATCATTGTCACCTCTTCTCTTAATTTTTAAAATTAATTATATTAATTTTTCATTTACATTATCAACTACACCATTATAACACAAGTTTTTTTGTGGTACAAGGAGTTTTTGAATTACTTTAAAGTGCTTTTATTGATTTAACAAACTCATCATTATTCTTTGTTCTTTTTAGTAATTCTATAACTTTATCTGTAACTTCCATAACAGAATTATTACTCATTTCTCTTCTTAATCTCCAAAGAGCTGTCTTTTCTTCTTCTGTAAGTAATAAGTCTTCTCTTCTAGTTCCTGACTTGTATATATCCACTGCTGGGAATATTCTCTTCTCAGCAAGTTTTCTATCTAAATGTAGTTCCATATTACCCGTACCTTTGAATTCTTCAAATATTACATCATCCATTCTAGATCCAGTTTCTACTAAAGCAGTTGCAAGTATTGTCAATGAACCACCTTGTCTTATATTTCTTGCTGCACCAAAGAATTTTTTCGGACCATGTAATGCTCCAGGGTCAATACCTCCTGATAAAGTTCTTCCTGTAGGAGATATTGTTAAGTTATATGCTCTAGCAAGTCTAGTTATACTATCTAGTAATATTACAACATCTTTTCCATGCTCGACTAATCTTTGTGCTCTATTTAATACCATTTCTGCAACCTTAACATGATGACTTGATACTTGATCAAAAGTAGAATAAATAACATCCCCATTAATTGATTCCTTCATGTCTGTAACTTCTTCAGGCCTTTCATCTATAAGAAGAACTATTAACTCTACATTTGGATGATTTTTAACTATGCTATTTGCTACATTTTTAAGAAGCATAGTTTTACCAGCCTTTGGTGGAGCAACTATTAATCCTCTTTGTCCTTTACCTATTGGTGATATTAAATCTATAAGTCTTGTTGCTATTTCACTTTGGCTTTTTTCTAAAGTTAGCTTTTCTTCAGGATATATTGGAGTTAGAGTTTCGAAAGACTTTCTTTGTATAGCAGTCTCTGGTTTTTCATCATTTATTTTTTGAACATATAAAAGAGCTCTAAACTTTTCACCGCTTTTAGGATGTCTAGTTATTCCCTTTACTTTATCTCCCGTTTTCATATTAAATCTTCTTATCTGAGATGGTGAAACATAAACATCATCTTCTGTAGATAAATAGTTTGAACCCCTTAAGAATCCAAATCCATCTGGTAATATTTCAAGTACTCCCATTACTTCGTCTTCCTTAGATGTATTGAATTCATCTATTATCTTTGATTCTTCAACTACTTTAGGAGTATAGTAAGACTTATTATTGCTATAACTTCTAGATTGTCTATTATCAACACCTTGAACTCTAGTATACTCATTATTTTGAGTTCTATTTTCCGTTCTTAGATTTTTAGAATCTACATATCTTCCACTACTTTGATTTTCAACTTTAGTATATGGCTTAACATAAGTTTTTTCAGATTTGTTTGCTATTTCAGAAGTATCTTGACTCTTTACATTTGTATATTTATATTCAGACTTAATTTCATCCTTTTTTTCACTCTTGATTGTATCTTTTATTACATTTTCATTTATAATTTCAACTAATTCACCTTTTTTGTATTTACTAACTGATTTTATATCTAGTTCTTTAGCTATCTCTCTTAATTGTGTTAGAGTTTTACTATTTAATTCTTCTATCGTTAAATTATTCAAGTTAAAAAAATCCTCCTCATGTATAACTTATATTTCATTTTGTTTTTTTAATTTATATTCAATCGGAAATTAAAGGTGTGAAAAAGAAAAGTTCATTAAAATAATTAAATTAATAATATCATTATTGTTATATTATGGTCAATAAATAATATTAGAATACCTATTTTAATAAATTTTATTATTTATTTACCTTCATGTTAAAATTAATACATAATAATATTATATTCTATTTTTCTTAAATATGCTACAAATTAAAAAGGTTAAGATATCTATATAAGACATCCTAACCTATAATTTTAGTCCATATTATATTTTTTCATTAAATCAACTAGTATATCATTTTTATCTAAGTTATGAATTGCATCTACAAACCTTATAGTACCTGTTTTTCCTCTCATAACTACAGATTGAGTTTTAGCTTTATTATTACCTATAGGAGTTACTCCCTTTAATAAATCTCCTTGAGTAATACCTGTAGCAGCGAAGAATAAATCATCTCCCTTTGCTAAATCATCTATATATAATACTCTATTTATATCATCATCAGAGAATCCCATCTCATAACATCTATTTATTTCTTGATCACTTAGAGGATATATTTGCCCTTGCATATCTCCTCCCATACATTTAACAGCAGCTGCTGTTATTACACCTTCTGGACCTCCACCGATTCCCATAAGCATATCTATTCCTGTATCTTCAAAACAAGTTGCTATTCCTGCTGCAACATCACCATCACTAAATACCTTTATTCTTGCTCCTAACTTTCTAGCTGCTTGAACTATATAATCATGTCTTTCTCTATCTTGAGTTATTATAGTCATTTCAGAAGTCTTCTTACCTAAAGCATTTGCAACAGATATTATATTTTCCTCTGCACTTTTATTTAAGTCTATAGCTCCTTTTGCTCTTGGCCCAACTATAATCTTTTTCATATACGTATCAGGTGCATTTAGTAAACTGCCTTTCGCACCCATAGCTATTACCGATATTGCATTAGGAAGCCCCTTAGCTATTAGAGTTGTTCCCTCCAATGGATCAACAGCTATATCTACTTCCTTACAGTCGTCAGTTTGTAAACCAACTTTCTCCCCTATATAAAGCATAGGTGCTTCATCGAGCTCACCTTCACCTATAACAACTTCACCACTTATTTTTATAGATTCAAAAGCTCTTCTCATAGCTTCAACAGCTGCACCATCTGCACCATTTTTGTCTCCTCTTCCCATAAATTTAGAAGAAACTAAAGCCGCAGCTTCTGTTACTCTTACTAACTCCAACGCCAAATTTCTATCCATAATACGACACTCCTTAGTTATATTCACTAAAAATTATACATTATATTCATATTTTAGTAAATATACATCATTTTTTCTTTGTTTTTGTCATACTATTGTTAAAATTTTTTAAAATATATAACACACTAATCATTTTTATCAAACTAAAAGTAGCTATATATATAATTTAAATAAAATTATATATATATAGCTACTTTTAGTTATTTATAACACTAATGCTAGAATCCAGCTATCATACCTATTACACTTACTACACTCGTAGATACTAAAGCCACTACTATTGTTATTGCTATTATTTTATTTCTTTTTTTAGTTTTTTGTGCTGACATCTATAAACCACCTCTCTAACTAAAAACTATATTTTATAGAGTTCTACTTACTTTTATTTTTTTCTACACTTAATTTATCGCTTAAGTATTTCATAAATTCATTTTTAAGTTCAGGTCTTTTTAAAGCAAAATCTACAGTAGCCTCTAAAAAACCTAACTTATCTCCAACATCATATCTTTTACCTTCAAAAACATACGCATACATAGCTTCTTTTTTACTTAATACTTTTAAAGCATCAGTTAATTGCACTTCTCCGTTTTTACCTGGAGGTAACATCTCTAATATGGTAAAAATTTCTGGAGTTATTATATATCTACCTAAAATCCCAATATTTGATGGAGCTTTATCTTTTTCTGGCTTTTCTACCAAATCCTTAACTTTATAAACTCTATCCTCAATATGTTTCGCAGATATTATACCATATTTATTAACTTCTTGTTCATCAACTTTTTGAACGCCAATTACAGTAGTTCTATATTCATTATAAATATCTATAATTTGCTTTAAACACGGAACTTTACTATCTACGATATCATCACCAAGCATTACAGCAAAAGGCTCATTTCCAATAAAACTTTTCGCACAATAAATAGCATCTCCTAGTCCTTTTGGCTCTTTTTGTCTAATATAATAAATATTACTCATATTAGATATATTTTGAACAACATCTAATAATTCTGTTTTACCTTTTTTCTCTAAATCTAGTTCAAGCTCAACAGATTTATCAAAGTGATCTTCTATAGATTTTTTATTTTTACCTGTTATAATTAAAATTTCTTCTATTCCTGAACTCACAGCTTCTTCTATTATATATTGTAACGTTGGCTTATCTACTATAGGTAGCATTTCTTTAGGTTGTGCCTTTGTTGCTGGCAAAAACCTAGTTCCTAATCCCGCTGCTGGTATTATAGCTTTTCTTATTTTTTGGGCAGACATTATATATACCTCCATATTAAAATGGGCTGTTTTAATATTAATAAAACAAGCCCTTTGTATTTTTAAATAAAATTTTATTGTTTAGCTAAGATATCTTCTAATTCTCCTACTAAGTCATCAAATCTTTTAATAGTACTTTGTATTGGTTTTGTACTAGTTAAATTTACTCCACTATCTTTTAATATGTTTATAGGATAGTCTGAACTTCCTCTCTTTAAGAAATACATATAGTTTTCAGCTCCATTTTCATTTAAAATGGATTGAGCAAATGTAACACCTGCACAACATCCTGTTGCATACTTATATACATAAAAACTATTATAAAAATGTGGTATTCTAGACCATCCAACCATAGATAGCGGATCTACCTCATAACTATTTCCATAGTATTTTTTAAGAAGTTGTCCCCATATATCGTTTAATACTAAAGCATTTACACTTTTATTATCTTCTACCATTTCATGTATAGTCTTTTCAAATTCGGCATACATAGTTTGAGTATATAAAGTGTTCTTTATCAAATCTAAGTATTCTGAAATATAATAAGCTTTTTCTTTATCATCTCTTGCACCTTTTATTAATCCCTCATAAAGTAATGCTTCATTTGTAGTTGAGGCCACCTCATGGGTAAATATAGATGGACTTGAGTTAAAGTAATTTTGATTTTTAGAGCTTAGATATTCATATATAGCATGTCCTAATTCATGAGATAATGTCGACACTGCTCCTAATGAGTTATTATAATTTAGTAAAACATAAGGATGATTGTCATATACAGATAAGCAATACCCTCCACTTACCTTGTTATCATTAGAGTAAACATCTACCCATCTTTCATTAAATGCTTTGTATACTATATCAGCGTACTCCTCACCTAATGGTGACATTGCTGAATATACCATAGTTTGTGCTTTATCATAAGTTATATTACCATCTACAGGCTCTACTATAGGAACAAACATATCATAATAGTATACCTTATCTAGGTTTAATACTTTTTTTCTTAAGTCTATATACTTATGTAAACTCTTAGTATTTTTACTTACTGTATCTATTAAACTATCATATACCTTTGTATCTATATCATCTGACTTTAAATACATATCCAATGATGATTTATATCCTCTTGCTGATGAATAAAAAATGTTTTTCTTAACTTGTCCTATTAGCAATGCTGATAGTGTATTTACATTATCATTATAAGGAATAAACTCACTTTTATATGCAGACTTTCTTTCTTCTCTATTAATAGAACCTATTTCAGTTGCATATTGACCTGGAGTAAGATTAGTTTTTTTATCCATATTTTTGAAAAGCTCATACGCATTACCTGGTAAACTCGCAAGAGCAGATGCATTATTTAATAAATTTTCCTCTTTATCTTCTAAATAATGATCTTTATTTCTTCTAATATCATTTATATACATTCCATATTTTTTATTTATCTTATTATTCCTCATAAATTTATCATAATCTTTATCTGATAACTTTAATATTTCAAGCTCTAAATCAGAGCATATAGATGAATATTCTTTATACGCTTTATTTACTTCTTCATTCATATCAAGATATTTATATGAGTTCTTATTAGTATCTTGTTTTAATTTAGGGTAAGCGCATAATTTATTTAATCTTATATCTAACTTTTCTTTTATATCTAAAGCAAAGGCTAGATGCGTTTCTGATTTCGTTACTTTGCCTATATAGTTTTTAAGTTCTTTTATATCTTTTCTAAAAGATTTTAACTCACTTTTCCACTGCTCATCGTTTTTGAATAATGA
Source organism: Romboutsia sp. 1001713B170207_170306_H8 (assembly GCF_015550495.1). NCBI lineage: Bacteria > Bacillati > Bacillota > Clostridia > Peptostreptococcales > Peptostreptococcaceae > Romboutsia > Romboutsia sp. 1001713B170207_170306_H8. The sequence goes on along the minus strand of NZ_JADNAX010000009.1, from coordinate 60,095 downwards.
TTCTAAATTCCATGTTACCTTTGTGTAATCAATCTTAGTTTTATCTGATTCAGATTCATTATCTTTTTCATCTTTTGTATACATAACAGTAAGATAGTTATCTTCTTGTGATTGCGCGGCTTCACTAGTTATGAATACACTGGAAAAAATCATCAATAAAGACATTAAAATTATTTTTGTAAACTTTATCCCCATAAAAATCCATCCTTTCACTAAGTATACTTAATATTAGGATGGCTTCTTTTAGCTATATTATTCAAAGTTTACCATTTATTCAAATTTATCTACAAAACTTATCCACATACTTATCAACATATTAACAGTTAATGATTTATTCTATAAGTTAGTTATTTCAGTTATTTATACTTATAGTTAATTATTTTATTTATTCTTTTCTACTTATTTATTCACACTTTTTAAATATTTATCAACAAATTACAACGAAAAATCGTGCAATTTTGTTGATAATTGTCCAAAATTCATAGTTAATGAAACTAAATATTTTTATTTTAATTTTGTTGAAGTTTGTCGAAGTTTGGAATTTCAACATTTATATATATTTACACTTACTTTTATAAGTTATCCACATTTTATTAACATTTACTTAACTTAATATATTTTTACTTTAATTTCTACGAAATTACCCTTGTAACTAAAACTGTCATATCATCTTCCACTTCTCCTAACTGTAATTCTAACGCTCTATCTAATATTTTATTAGCTATTTCTTTTGGATTCGTAGAATCAATTTTTTGTAAGAAGTATATTAACCAGTTATCACCAAAATTATTACTCTTACCTGCATCAATAATTCCATCTGAAACCATAATTATATAATCGCCATTATTAATTTTGGTTCTATGTCTATCCATTTTTACATCTGATAATATCCCTACAGGTAGAGATGAAGATGAAATTAAGTCAACATCACCGTTATCTCGTTTTATATAAGAAGGGCAAGCTCCCATTTTTACAGTTTCCATTACACCTTTTTTCAAATCAATCATACCTAAATCTAAAGTTGAAAACATCTCATCTGAAGATTTAAGTAATAGCATATTATTTATTGTATTTATTACTATTTCATTCTCAATTCTGGCTTCAATCATTTTTTCTAATATGTCTATAGTAACCGATGATTCATCATATGCTCTCTTTCCTTTTCCCATACCATCACTAATAGCCATTATATATTTTCCATCACTAACTTCCATATATGTATAATTATCACCAGAAAGAACATACCCATCTCTAGACATATATGCAACTTCAGTTATTGCTTTATAGACTTGAGCTTTAGTTAATTTAATTGTACAGTTTGAACCTAAAGTATGACATCCAACCTTTTGAATGGATAACTTCTCATCTAAACAATTTTCTACTATACTTTTTAGTTTTTTATCACAAAGATATCCATTACTACAAGTTCTTTTCTCTATAGTTATTTCAAAATCATCACCTTTAGTTAAATAATTTATTTTATTTATATCAATATTATTTCTTTCAAACTCATCACAAAGTCCTTTTTCTTTTTCTAAATCTATACTTATATTAGTTTCCAAATCCTTAGATAAATTCTCTATTGATTTTGATATATTCCTAATTTGATTAGCTATTAATTTTCTACTTTCTGCAAACTTAGCATTCCAATCATAATCTAATGCAAATAATTTATAATAATAATTAGCAACTTTAGCTATTACTTCAGGTTTCATGCACTCTTTTCTAAATGCATCTGGTATAACTTGAGGTGTTGCCTCACCATAATCCTCTATATTTTCAATTAACCTATACATTAATTTATAAGTATGATTAAATCTAGTTTCCCAACACATTCTTTTCATACTACAGTTTGCACATTCATCATTATGTATCATATCTATTAAGTTAGTTATATCTTTTTCTTCTATAACTTTATCTCTTTCTCTTATCTTATCGAATGTATTAGCAAGCTCACTATAAGTCTTTTGAATATCCATAAGTCTACTATTAGTAAGTTTCTTACTTCTATTTATATAATCATAAACTATTTCATTTGAACTTATATTACTTTTTACAAGCTTATCTATTTTATCAAAGAATGATTTCGGTAATAAAATTACTATTAGAGATGAAATTAATATGTCTCTTATTTCCATGATATTTGAACTTATTCCAGAAGTATAAGAGTACATAATTATCCAACTTAATATATATCCTAAAATACAAAAATATTTATTTAACCTAGTAAAAGCTCCTCCTACTAATCCTGCAAAAGAATATATCCCCATGTATACTGCTGAGGTTATATTATTTATTATAAAAGCAACTCCTACTACTACCCCACTAGTAGCACCCATAGCTGATCCTCCAACTATAGCTGCTATTAAAATTAACATGGTAGAAAGAACTGATCTAATTGATACACCGAATGCTGATATACTACCAATCCCCATTATACTAAATGTGACTAATAGACTTATAGATATTGCTTCCTCAAGTCTCACGGACGCCCGATTATTACAATTAATAATAAGAGAAACACCAAATGTAAATGTATATATAAAAATAAATAATAGAACAGCTTCCATACCTATTAGCAACAAGTCATAAATATATTTGCTACCGATTAAAGCTTGTCCAATAGAAATTGCTAGAAGTATAAACATTCCTACTATGCTTACTTTTAAAATAGACGGAACTTTTTTTAACTGGCTACTTATAAGTAACACCGTTACTAAGGCAATCGAATATTTAAATATACTTCCTGTATCATTTCCTGATGATATTATTCCTAATAATGTAGACACAAAAACTGGATATTTATATCTATCAAACTTACTTATACATATGAAAAATGCTAAACCTAAAGGAGCTATCGAATCGATTAATATCGAACGACTTAGTAAAAACCCCATTATTATAAATACAATTGTATTAGCATCAACGAATCTACTTATTCCTAGATTATTCAAACTCATATGTTTTCGCTTTAAAGAACTTAAAGTTTTTTCCATAACAAAACCTCCTCATTTGTTTATACAAGAAATTGTAACAAAGAGGAGTTTTCTTTTTTGTCATATTAAGTTATCAGTCAATGAAAAAATTAAGACATCTTTTTTGATTTTAGACATATTAGGCCTTCCAAATTATCGTATTCACTTACCATAATCTCACTTAATTCTAATTTTTTCATTATTATATGTAAAATTTCTACACCTGCTGTTATAATATCAGCACGCTTACTTTGTAGCCCTTTTAAAGTTTTTTTATCATTTAATGTCATCTTTTTTAATTTTTGTAGAATATTTTCTATATCATTAATATTCACTATACTATTATGTATTTTTTCCATAGAATACACTTCTAATTCTTGATTCATAGCAGATAAAGATGTTATTGTTCCACCAATACCAACAAGCTTATTTATATCTTTAGATTTTAGAATACTTATAGTTCCGTTAATTTCTTTTTCAATAAACTCAATCATCATATCATATTCATAATCATCAATTACATCTGTTGTTAAAAACTTCTCAGTCATTCTTAGTGCTCCTACATTTTCACTTTTTGCAAAATCAATACCATTATCATTTCCAAGAATAAATTCTGTAGATCCTCCACCTATATCAATAACTAATGTATTATTCTCTGCATTTGCTCCCTTAATAACTCCCAAGAATCCTAAATTAGATTCCTCATTCCCACTTATAATCTCAACATCTACCCCAGCTTCTACTTTTGCTCTTTTTATAAAGTCATCACTATTTTTGCTATCTCTAAGAGCTGATGTTCCTATACAATAAATATGTTCACACAATTCTTCATCACTTATACTCTTAAATTCTTTCAAAGCATCTATATTTCTTTTCATTGCCTCTTCAGTAATAAATCCATTTTCATCAACACCCTTTCCTATTCTTGTAGTGTTAACGAACTTCTTTCTATTAAAAAGTTCTCCATCTATATAATCACAAACTAAAAGTCTCATAGAATTAGTTCCAATATCAATAGCTGATAATCTCATAAAATCCCTAACCTCCTAAAATATATTCTAAATATAAAGATATTATTCCATACTTATCGTATATATTATACACTCTATAGTAACCTATAAACATATAAAAATAGACTGATGATAAATTTCTATTTATCATCAGTCTCAGCTTCTGTCATGTATACAATTTCATTAGGCTTAACCATGTTTAATCTTCTTCTTGCTACATCTTCTAAATCACTTTCATCTTGACTAGATGAGATTGCTTTAAGATTATTAATTTCTCTATCAGCATCTTCTAACTTTTTATTAAGAGTTGATATTTTTAAGCTATACTCCTTATATTTTACAAGTTGAAATCCAAATCCACCTATCATTGTAAGACCTATAAATCCTAAAAATATACATAATCCTAAGTATTGTCCAGAAAATCTCTTTTGTATTTTCATATCCTTACACCCTTTTTTTCTTCTTTAATCTACCTACAGACTTTCTCTTTACAAATTTTCTAGTAGCTAAAAACATATTAGGTATATAAAATATGATATCAAATAATAGATGTACTGAATAGATTATAACGTAATACAAATTACTCAATATATCGACTATGTAATGCACTGTTTTTTTGATTAAATTTGTTATAAAATATATTACCTTATTTAATCCTGTTAAAATAAACTTACTTATAGTTCCATAGTATATAAAAAAACCTATAAATAAGGCTACAATATGATAATATCTTAAATCAAAATTCTCTACAGCATTTATTGTTATAAATGTTAGCATTGTAACAATAAGCCAAAATAAAGTATCAAAAAACAAGGATAGAGTTCTTACTATTTTAAAATTATGTCTAAGGCTTCTATAAATATCGAATAATATTCCTACGGCAATTCCACCGTAAATGGTTGCGTAAAAGGCGCTTACATCTTGTGTGAAAGGTAACATCTATTTAAATACCTTCTTAAATATATTTTCTTGAGGTTTTTTAGGTTTTGCATATACTATTGAATTTATAGTTCCATCAATACTTATTATACTTTCCTCTAAGTTTAACTTACTCATATCCAGTTCTTCGCCTTCTATAACCATCTCACCAGCAGAAGTCTTTATTTCTACTTTCTTGTCATTAAAAGAGTATATATGCTCTACCCCAGAAATAACTAAATTACTTCTATCTTTCAAGCTTATACTATGTTCCATATTATCCCCCCAGTAATATTTCAATTCATACTACTATAAATATACTTAAGGGGATGAGATTTTATTCTATTATATCGTACATTTCTTTAGCATCATTTTTTAAAACATGCTCTTTAATCTCATTTATCTTAAATTTCATTTTCTTTTCACCGAATTGTATTTCTAATATATCACCTATATTAACTTCTGAAGAAGATTTTGCAGATTTTCCATTTATAGTTACGATACCTTTATCACAAGCTTCCTTTGCAACAGTTCTTCTTTTTATTATTCTAGATACCTTTAAGTATTTATCTAATCTCATATTATACCTCCTTTGTTTCTAACCTTCTGAAACGATTTATATTTATTTTAAAAAATGCCTACAGTTATATAACTATAGGCACCTTCTATGTAATTCATATTTCTATGTATTTATTACTTGTTTATAACTTCTTTTAAAGATTTTCCAGCTTTGAATACTGGAGCTTTAGAAGCTGGTATTTCTATAACTTCTTCTGGGTTTCTTGGGTTTCTACCTTGTCTAGCAGCTCTTTCTCTAGTTTCGAAAGTACCAAATCCTACTAATTGAACTTTGTCACCTTCAACTAAAGCTTCTTCTACTGATTGCATAAATGCGTTTAATGCAGCTTCTGCTTCTTTCTTAGTTAATTCACTTTTTTCTGCCATTTTTGTTACTAATTCAGCTTTGTTCACGGTTCTTACCTCCTAAAATGTTTATAATATAGAATATTTATTATTATATTTTTACTATTCTATATATTTGGCGATTTTCCTTCTTTAAACTACTGTAATTTAGCTTTTTCCCAAAGTTTATCCATTTCTTCTAGTGTCATATCCTCTAGATTTTTATCTAAATTTATTGCACTATCTTCAATGAATTTAAATCTCTTTATAAATTTATTATTCGTAAGATTCAAAGACTCTTCTGGATCTACCTTTAAAAATCTTGCTAAGTTTACAATAGAGAACAGCAAATCTCCTAGTTCTTCCTTTATGTATTTTATATTTCCTTCTTTACATTCGTCAAGTAATTCTTTATATTCTTCTTCAATTTTTTTATATACATTGCTTATATCATCCCAATCAAAGCCTACAAGTGCCGCTTTTTTTTGTATTTTTTCAGCTTTTATAAGTGCTGGAAGATGATTTGGAATTCTAGATAAACCTTCAGTTACTGTCGATTCGCCTTTTTCTTTCTTTTTCAAATCTTCCCAAGTTTTATCAAAATTATTCATATCTACTTCAATATTTTTAAAAACATGTGGATGTCTATATATAAGCTTATTACATATACCATTTACTACTTCTGATAGATCAAAGAATCCAGTTTCTTTACCTATTTGACAATGGAAAATAACTTGTAGAAGAATGTCTCCTAATTCTTCAATAATTTCATCTATATCATCATTATCTATAGCTTGACAAAGTTCATAAGCTTCTTCAATGATATATTTTTTTAAAGTTTCATGATTTTGTTTCTTATCCCAATCACAACCATTAGGACCTCTAAGTTCTGACATTATTTCTTCTAAATCATGTACTGTATTATACATTTTTTTAGAACTTTTCGGTATGTATACACTAGTTAAGTAATTAAATAAATTATCTCCTCTGTCTAATTCATGTAATGGTACATACTTCTTACTCTCTAGAGTCTTAACACCTGCGCCATTTACTATACATACTTCTTGATCATAATCATAACATTCCATTAATCTCAACTTAACATTAGATGCTATAAATTGATCATAGACTTGAGTTATTATCATACTCGTATTTGTATCAATATATGAATTTTCTATTTCAAAAGCATCTACTAACTTAAATCCATCAGCTGGATCTATTGCTAAGTAATTAAACATTGCATCTACAAAACTCATAGAAGCTATTACTTCAACTTCTATATTTTTTATCTTTGCAATTTCTTCTATTTGACTCACTGTTCTTTCTGCAACTCTTGGATGACCTGGCACTGCATATACTAAGTCACCTTCGTTAGATTTTTCTATAATAAACTCTGCAATTTCTCTATATACATTTTCAAAATTATCTTCATTTTCATAAAAATAATCTAAGTTGGTATATGTTATATTTTCTTTTAGTTTATCTACAGTTGGATGTTTTTCAGTTCTTAGATAAATTCTAGAACTTGATTTTAAAATATCTAATGCACCTTGGCTGATAAGAGATATATCTCCTGGTCCAAGCCCTACGATACTTATCTTGCCCATAATACCACTCCTATAGCACTTTTTATGTTTTAAGTATTTCCTTGTATTTTCAGATCTATACTTTTATTATCTTATAAGATGAAGTTTTCTTAAAACTTTATAAAGTTTTTCACCTTTTGGCATAATTAAAATTTCTTCTTTAGTTATTCCGCCTATACCTAATAATACTAGTACATATACAACTGCACCTATAACTATTGATATTACTGTAGCTAAAGAGTTTCCTAATCCAACACTATTAGTTATAAGACCATATGATAATTTAACCGCTGCGAACATAGTTACAACAGTTATTAATGGCTTTATTACAAATTCATTTATACCGAATTTTACGCCCATATATTTTTTTACAAAATGTATTTCTATTAATGAAGCTACTGCATATGCTGTAACTGTTCCTAACCCAGAACCTAATACATTAATATCAGGGTCTACAGTTAACGTATAACTTATTGCTATTTTAAATATCATACCTACACTTAGAGCTAGTACTGGTACCATTGGTTTTCCCATACCTTGAAGAATCCCATTTAAACTGAATATTAACCCTAAGAATATAATGGCTGGTGATATTGTAAATAATATAGTTCCTAAAGATGCTGGTTCTTTAGGATATAATAATTGCATTATAGGTCCAGCTAAAGATGCTATACCAAATGCACAAGGCAGTACAACTAATAAAGTAACCTTTATAGCACTTCTAGTTTCTTTTCTAGCTTTCTCTACTTTACCTAAGGCAAATGATTCTGATATAGATGGAACTAAACTCATTCCTATAGCAGAAGTTATAACCGATGGTAAGTTTACTATAGCCATTGCCATACCTGTTAATTGACCAAATAGCGATACTGCCTCTGTTCTTGTAAATCCACCTTCTACAAGTCGTCTTATAACTACTATATTATCTATCATGTTTACTAAAGGCATTACAGAAGCACCTATTGTAATAGGTATAGCTACTAATAATATTTTCTTTAATATTTTAGATACACTTTCATCTTTAAATCTTTTACTAGCTTTTATATCAGCCTTACGTTGTTTACTTTCTTTTAGGTAAACAATTATTAAATATGTAATTGATCCTATTGATCCTATTGTGGCACCTACTATAGCACCTGCTGCTCCCATTTTAGGTCCACTTTGTTGCATAAAGTAATAAGCCATTGCTATACCTAATATAACTCTGAAAAACTGTTCAGTAACTTGAGAAATAGCAATCTTACTCATATCTCTTTTTCCTTGGAAGTATCCTCTATAAGAAGACATTGCTGGAACAAATAATAATGCAGGTGCTATTGCTAGCATTGCATAATATGCATCTGGATTTTTCATTAAATCAGTTACTATATAATCTGCTCCAAAGAATAATAAACAGAATGATAGCACACCTGTTATTAATAGAACTGTGTATGCTACTTTAAATATTTTATTGGCTCCTTTATGGTCACCTATTGCTGTTTTTTCTGATACTAGTTTAGCTAATGCTGTTGGGAAACCCGCTGTTGCTAGTGTCAAAAATAAAGTATAAACTGGATATGCTGCTTGGTAATATCCCATACCCTTTGACCCTATTAAGTTTCCAAGAGGTATTCTAAAAAATGCACCCATTATTTTAACAACTATACCTGCAACTCCAAGTATAATTGCCCCCTTTAGGAAAGAGTCTTTACTTTTGTTACTTTCCATAACTCAACCTCCATAAATTTTATAACAAATTTTAATATATCATATATTTATTAATGTATTCAAGATTTTAGTCATTAATAATTCCCACAAAGTAGAAAAGATCCTAATATTAGGATCTTTTTCTCTTTTATTGAACTTGTTTTCCTAAGAAATTAGAAGCAATCTTTAAGATTTTTTCTATTCCTTCCGGAAGTGTTTCATTATCTTTAGAAACTACTGTTATAGATCCGATACAATCCCCAGAAGTACTTACTATAGGCATTATTATCTGATTTGTATAATCTAGTGAATCATCTTTATATAGCGGTAATATTTTATTATCTTTAAGAGACTTAGTTTCTCTATTTTCTATTAATTGCTCTAATTCTTTACTTATACTTTTTTCTTTATAATCTTTTTTAGGTAATTTACATACAGCAATTATTGAGTCTAAATCCGTTACTACTATACCACAACCAAGTACTTCTCCTAAAGTCTCCGAATACTCTTGTGAAAATTCACTTAATTCTCCTATTGGAGAGTATTTTTTTAATATTACTTCTCCATCTTTTGCAGTAAATATTTCTAATGGATCTCCTTCTCTTATTCTTAATGTCTTTCTTATTTCTTTTGGAATAACTACTCTTCCAAGATCATCTATTCTTCTAACTATTCCTGTAGCTCTCATTATATTTTTAATCCCTCCATTGATAACTTTTAAGTTTATTTTTACCAATCATAAGAAAAATATGCAAAAAAGGATACGATGATAGTTTTTTGTACCTTCGATACAAATCCCTTATTAACGTATCCTTTTAGGATGGATAAAATAAATTCTAAAACTTTATATTTCTATTTTACCTAATATATCTTTGTTTATTTCTACTTTTGAATCTGATTTTAGTTTTTCAACTTGTTCATTATACTTTTCACTAATTAAGTTTGTTTTTATCGTATCTTTTACATCTTCAAACGGTTGTTGTTCATCTACTTTGTCTGTAACTTTTATTATGTGATACCCATAACTTGTTTCTACTATATCCGATATCTCTCCAACATTTAATTTCCATGCTGCATCTTCAAATTCTTTTACCATTTTTCCTTTTGCAAAGAATCCTAATTCTCCTCCATTTTCTGCAGTTCCTGCATCTTGTGAGTATTCTTTAGCTAATGCTGAGAACTCTTCTCCAGATTTTAATTTCTCCAATACTTCTTCAGCCTTTTTCTTAGCCTCAGCTTTCTTTTTATCACTTAAAGCATTTCCCTGATCATCCATTGTTTTTATTAGTATATGTGATGCTTCTACCTCATCAGTATGGAATTCTTCTTTATTTTCGTCGTAGTATGTTTTCATTTCATCTTCTGTTATATCAATATTTTTTTCAAAGTTTGCTTTATAATTTTCACTTGCTAAATCTCTTTCAAACTGATATTTTAAGAAATTATCATCTACTCCCAATTCATCTAATTCTTTTTGATAATCTTCATTTTCTTTTATGCTTGTTTTGAAATCTTCGATTGCTTTATTTACTTCATCTTCTGTTGCAAGTAATTTTTCATCTTTAGCTTTTTGATATATTGATTCTGTATATACCATTTGGTCTAATATCATTTCTTTGAATTTTTCTCTGTATGTAACTCCATCTTCAACTTCTTGATCCCAAATAGTATCTCCATAATAAGCTTGTATAGATTGCTTATTTAATTCTAATACTATTTGATAATTTCCTACAGTTATTCCATTTCCATTTACAGTGGCTATATTCTCCTCTTTATCAATTTTACTACTGCTACACCCTATCATGCTCAATCCTAAGATTGACGACATAATTAACATCCCTAGTTTTTTCAAAATACAACATCCTCTCTTTTTGTTTTATTGTTCCTCTTTCACATCACACATTTTTTCTAAAAGTTCCTCTAGCTCTGTAACAATTTTATATCCAACCTTTTCTTTAGTTTTATATTTTGTTAGAGGAAGTAACCATATTTCATCTTTGACTTGTCTTACTTTTTCTATTTTCATTTTTTTACATAGAGATTTTATATATGATATTTTTAGTAAAGTTTGTACAGATTTTGGTAAGTCTGAGAATCTATCTTCTAACTCTTCTTCAACTTCGTGCATATCTTCTTTACTTTCAATAGATGCTATTTTTTTATACATCTCTATCTTAGTAAGCTCATCTTGTATATAAGTGTCTGGTATATATGCATTAACACTTAAATCTATTTCTACATCTATTTCTTCTACTATAGGTTCACCCTTTACTTTTCTTATAGCATCATTTAACATTTTCACGTATAAATCATACCCTATAACAGCCATATGTCCATGTTGCTGTGAACCTAATATGTTACCAGCACCTCTTATTTCAAGGTCCCTCATAGCTATTTTAAACCCTGATCCAAATTCTGTAAACTCTCTTATGGCTTTTAATCTTTTTTCTGCTATTTCACTTAATACCTTGTCCTTTTCATACATAAGATATGCATAACCTTGTCTAGAACTCCTTCCAACTCTACCTCTTAACTGATAAAGCTGAGCAAGTCCCATCTTATCTGCATCATATACTATCATAGTATTTGCATTGGATATATCCATTCCTGTCTCAATAATTGTGGTGCAAACTAAAACATCATATTCTTTATTCAAGAAACCTAGAATTATATCTTCTAAAACTTTAGATGTCATTCTACCATGTGCCACAGCTACATTTGCATCTGGTACTAATCTTTTTATTCTACTAGCCATTTCATCTATATGTTCAACTCTGTTATATACAAAGAATACTTGACCACCCCTAGCTAATTCTCTTTCAATTTCATCTTGAATTACACTATCTTTGGATTCTGTTACGTAAGTAATAACAGGATGTCTCTCTTGTGGTGGTTCTTCTATTACACTCATATCTCTTATTCCACTTAGTGACATATGAAGCGTTCTTGGTATTGGAGTTGCAGATAATGTAAGTACATCAACTGTTGATTTAATTTGCTTTAAAGATTCTTTGTGCTTAACTCCAAATCTTTGTTCTTCATCTATAACCACTAGACCTAAATTAGGTAAATTTATGTCCTTGGAAATAATTCTATGAGTTCCTATTAAAACATCTACTAATCCTTTTTTAGCATCATTTATTATTTCCTTTTGTTGTTTAGCTGTTTTAAATCTACTAAGAACTTCTACCCTTATTGGATAATTTTCAAATCTTTCCTTAAATGTATTGTAATGTTGTTGTGCAAGTATTGTTGTAGGAACAAGAACTGCAACTTGCTTTTGATCCATACAAGCTTTAAATACGGCCCTTATAGCTACCTCTGTTTTTCCATAACCAACATCACCACATATAAGTCTATCCATTACCTTACTTGATTCCATATCTTTTTTAGTTTCTTTAATAGCTTTTAGTTGATCTTCTGTCTCCTCATGAGGGAATAATGATTCAAACTCATGTTGCCATGGAGTATCTTTAGAGAATTTATATCCTTTTACTTGTTCTCTTTTAGCATAAAGCTCTATAAGGTCTTTAGTCATATCTTCAATTTCTTTTTTAACCTTTGCTTTAGCTTTGGTCCATTCGCTAGATCCAAGTTTATTAAGCTTAACTTTTTCTGCATCAGCACCTATATATTTTTGTACCTTATCCATCTGGTCTATTGGTACATATAGGTTGTCTCCACCTTGGTAGATTATCTTCATATAATCTTTCTTTATTCCATTTATAGATATTTGCTCAATGCCAGTATATCTACCTATACCACTATTTTCATGAACAACATAATCACCTACATTCAAATCTAAGAATGATTCTATCTTTTGACCTTTTTTCTTCTTCTTTTTATTCTTAGAACTTGATACCCTTTTGTGAACTCCTATCATCTCGTTATCTGTAACTACTACAAATTTTATAGATTTATATTCAAACCCGCTGCTAATTTGTGCTGGAGTTATAATAACTTGAGAAGACTTAATTTCAATATCTCTACTTTTAGATACAGTGGTTTCTAAACCTAAATCTAATAGTTCCTTATTTAACTTCTTAGCCCTATCTAAAGTGTTAGTGGCTAGTATTATCTTAAATCCATTATACTTTAATCTATTTAATTCTTCTGCTAGTACATCTAATTTCGCATTAAATGTTGGAACTTCTCTAGATTCAAAATTTATTATATTACTTATCTTAAAATCATTGACAGGCTTTGGTAATAAAGTATTTAATATTAATTTTTTATCACCCTTTATAAAATCTAAATCATTATAGTGATATAATAAATTACCTTGGCTTTTAAGAGCTAATCCTCTTTCAAGGTTTAATTTATAATTTTCTTTAAATTCATCAATATAATTTTCACATCTTTCCTTAAGCCTTGAGATATCATTTACGAAAATGACAGCATTATCATTTAGGTAAGTGAATATACTCTTGTTTTCCTCAGGATAAATATAATCTATATAATTTTCTATTCCTTCAAAATAAGTTTTAGTCTCTATATTATCTATGTTAGAAAAAACATCTTCATTAGTTAATTCACTAGTTTCTTTTTTTAATTTTTCAACAGCATTGTTAACATTCTCAGGATAAATAAATTCTCTAGAAGGTGTTATTGAAAATTTCTTAATTTTATCTATAGATTTTTGTGAAAAAACATCAAAAGTTCGTATAGAATCTATTTCATCATCAAATAGTTCCATACGAATAGGATTATTATATTCTAATGAAAATATATCTACTATTCCACCTCTTATACTAAACTGCCCAAATCCTTCAATTTTAGATACTCTTTCATAACCTAGAGATACTAATTTTTCACTTAATTCATCTAGGTTTACTCTATCCCCTATTTTAAAAGTTGATGTGTTATTAAGTAAAACTTCTTTTGGAATATACTTTCTAAGTATAGCTTCTGTAGAAGTTACTACTACTATTTTTTCTCCTTTAGCTAATCTCAATAATGTTTTAAGTTTTTTAGCTTCTTCATTTCTATCCTTTGCATCTAAGTGATAAAAATAGATATCTTGATGATTAAGATAAACTACTTTATCTTTCATATAAAAACTTAAATCCTCATAAGCTTTTTTTGCCTCTAAATCTGTACTTGCTACAAATACCGTAGGCTTATTTAATTCTTTATATATAGAGTAAGTTATATGAGGTTTTTGCACTGACAAAAGGCCATTAATTAATAATGAGCCTTTGTTATTGTTTATGCAATTTATTACATCTTTATATTCATTGGAATTTTGCAAAGGGTAAATTAGTACGTCATTCATATATGATCCTCCCTTTTTTATCCATTATATTTATTCATAGCTAAATCAATATTTTCTCTTATCATTACATCTATTGCTTTAGCTGCTTTTTCTAGTCCTAATTCTACATCATCATTTTCTTCTTTTCTAAATCTTGAAAGAACAAAGTCTGCTAAATCTTGACCTGGTCTAGGTTTTGATACACCCACTCTTACTCTTGGGAAATCATTAGAACCTAAACACTTTGTAATAGATCTCATTCCATTATGAGTTCCACCACTTCCTTTTTTTCTTATTCTTATTTTACCAACATCTAAATCTATGTCATCATATACTACTATTATATTTTCCATATCTACTTTATAGTAATTATAGATGTCTATTAAAGTTTCTCCACTTAAATTCATATATGTTTGTGGTTTTACTAGAAGAACTTTTTCATTTCCAACTCTTCCTTCTCCTATTAATGCCTTATGTTTTATTTTCGATACACTTATGCCATATTCCTTCGCTAAACTATCTATAACATCAAATCCTACGTTATGTCTTGTTCTCTCATATTGTTTTCCTGGATTTCCTAATCCTACTACTACATACATATTTTATCCTCCTTTTATAATACTCTATTTATTATATTAAAATAGCTTATTAATAAGCTATTTCCTGTAAGTATTATTAATATTGTTGCTAATGATATAAATGGTGCAAATGGTATATTTTCTTTTATTGATTTCTTTTTTGTCAAAATCATGTATATACAATATATAAATGCTACTATGTAAGATAAAAATATCAAATATACGCTATAATTATGACCTAATGTAAGAGAGCATAATACAAATAGGCCTATATCTCCATCGCCTAGACCTTTGGTTATTTTAGCTAAAATAAATGAAATTATGAACCCTATTAATGGTGCACTTATATGTGTATTAAAATCTTTTTCCATATTCATTGAGCTTATTAAAATTACACCTTGAATAATTATACCACTAAGTACGCTTATATCATATATATAACTATTCTGATAGTCAATTATTGATATAACTAATAAAAAAGGAATTATGAATATGTATCTTATAGCATCTGGCGTTAATCCGTATTTTTGGTAAATTAATATAGATAGTGATATAGTGAGAAAATATATTATAGATGTATTATATGTAATTTTATTTATTTCTTTGCTTTTTATGTGTAAATATTTATTTGTAAAATAGGCTAAAATTGTTGATATCGTTATAGTATAAATCATACATTATTTTTTATGTATTAGTAAGTAGGATTTAGTTTTATATTTTAATTTTTAATTAATATTGATTTTTTTATACTATAAATAAAAAGAATCTCAAGTTTGAGATTCTTTTTATTTCCATACCCTTTTTGCACCAAATAACTCTTGAACATACCCATATAAAGAAACTGGTGACATTATCATTTGATAACATAATATAAATAATGCAAATCCTATGAAGTTTTTCCTTACTCTTAGATTTAAATTTTTAAATACGACATTGGCTTGATAATGATATAAAATCCAAAAACTAACTAATGTTAAAGGTAAAACTAACAACATCATAGGTCCTACAATATAATACTTTTTAAAGAATAATGCTAATATTAATCCTGGTATCCAAAAGAAAGTATAACTAAAATCCATATATGGAATAATTAAATCTATTCCAGTTAAAAACTTATAAAACATCGATGGCTGTTGCCAAGGTTTAACTTCTCTAAGACCTTCTATCATGCCTCTCGCCCATCTAGATCGTTGCTTAACAAAGTGAGATAATTTAACTGGAACATCTGTAAAAGCTACTGCCATAGGCTCAAAATATACTCTATTTCCTTCACTTAATATTTTCCAAGTTAATACAATATCTTCACCTATAGCATCTGACCATCCACCTACATTTTTTACTACTTCTGTTTTATATAATGAAAAAGCACCTTGTGCTACTAAAGTACCTTGATATAATCCCTGCATTCTTTTTACTGATGCTATACTTAAAAAGTAATCCCATTCCTGTATTCTCGCTAATAAATTTTCCCTACTATTTCTAACTAACATAGAACCTGCTACTGCACAAACATCATCTGGTGATGTTTTAACTCTAGAAACTAGATATTTTATTGCGCTTTTATGAATTATAGTATCAGCATCTAATGTCATTACATATTTTGTTTTCACATATTTTAATCCATAATTAAGAGCATTAAATTTACCTGGTTTTGATTCATGTAGTAGCATAATATCCATATTTAATTCTTTTTTAGCTCTTTCAACTTCTTTACTTGTGTTATCTGAAGAATTATTATCTATAACTATCGTATGAATTTTCCCCTTATAATCTTGATTTTTTACATATCTTAAAGTTTCAAATATTCCAATTTCTTCGTTATAAGCTGAAATTAGCAAGGTTACTTCATCTCTAGGGTCTAGTACTTTTAATTTGGGTTGTTTGTCTAATATTAAACTTCCAACTAGAAATGCGTTCATGAATCCTGGTACATATGCTACCCCTGCTATTATTATAAATGCTATAAGTGGTGTTGTTATTGATGATAATTCATTTAACCATAATTTTGATACTTCATAAGAAAATATAACCCAAAGTATACTTATTAATATACTTATAAAGAATTTAGTTTTTACACTTAAATAAAAACCGTTATTTTTATTTATCGTATTATTCATCTGTATCCTCCGTTGTAAAAAATATATTTGTCTGAAATCCCCCTTGATACAGATAGCAATTTATCTAAGCAGTTTGTCTTTATTTCATATATAAAACATTTATCCTTAAATAAAACCATTATATATTTTAAGTTAACATATATCTATATGTAATTTTAACCATAAAAAAATAAGGTACCTTTATAGATACCTTATAACTATATAAATAAACTCGAATACCAATTTAATATATGATTCCCGTATAACATTGTTATTAATGCTCCTACTGAAATAAATGGACCATATGGTATCATCGAGTTATATTCTTTATTTTTTATTTTGCTATGTAGTATTGTTATTATCCCATAAATAGCACCTACATATACACTTAGTAACACTGTCAGTAATCCACCTTTTAGTCCTAGGAAAAATCCTGTCATGGCAAAGAATTTTATATCTCCTCCACCCATAACTTCTTTTTTAGCTATAAATTCTATTATATATATTATTAATAACATTCCACCTCCAGATACTATAGCCCCTACTATACTATCTTTTAAAGGTACTCCTATTCCAAATAACTTTAATACTAATGCTGATATTATTCCAAATATTATTATCTCATCTGGTATTATGTAATGGTCTATATCTATGAATGTTATTATTATTAATATTGATGCTAGTACTAAATAATATATAGTTTCTAGTGATATTGAAAATGTATTAAATACTACTAAGAATAAAATTCCAGTTAAAAATTCTACATATGCATATCTAGATGATATTTCTTTTTTGCAATATCTACATTTTCTACCTGATATTAAGTAGCTTAATATTGGTATTAAGTCTATAGGTTTTAGTCTTGTGTTGCACGTGGGACATTTTGATGGTGGATTTACTATTGATTCATTTTCTGGAATTCTGTATATGCATACGTTAAAAAAACTTCCAAAAACTATTCCAATTATAAATATATAAAGTTGTAGTATCAATTCCATATTTTTCTCCATTTTTAAATATATTAATTAGTATATCATACCAATTGATTTACTAGTAAAATCATAATCATTGCATCTACTAAGAGCCATTTCTCTTGATATTTTTCCACTTTTATATAACTTAATTAAATCTTGATCCATAGTTTGCATTCCAAATTTCATACCTGTTTGTATAGAGCTTTGAATTTGATGGTTTTTTCCTTCTCTTATAAGATTTCTTATTGCAGGTGTTACTGTCATCACTTCAAGAGCTGCTACTCTTCCTTCACCATCTGATGTTGGTATTAATTGTTGTGAAACAACTCCTTCTATTACAGTTGATAATTGCATTCTAATTTGTTGCTGTTGTTCTGATGGAAAACTGTCTATTATTCTATCTATAGTTTTTGCTGCCCCTATTGTATGTAGTGTTGAGAATACTAAATGTCCTGTCTCTGCTGCTGTAAGGGCTATTGATATTGTTTCCGGATCACGCATTTCTCCTATTAATATTACATCTGGATCTTGACGAAGTATTGCTCTAAGTGCCGAATTAAATGATTTTGTATCATTTCCTATTTCTCTTTGATTTACTATGCTGTTTTTGTGGTTGTGTACGTATTCTATTGGATCTTCTATTGTTATTATATGTGATTGTCTATTTGTGTTTATTATATCTAGAAGGCTTGCTAGTGTTGTAGATTTACCACTTCCTGTTGGGCCTGTTACTAATACCAATCCTTTTTGTTTTTCTGTGAATGTTTTTAATGTTTGAGGTAATCCTAGTGTGTTAAAGTTTGGTATTTCTGAACTTATTGTTCTTAGTGCTATTGCGTAGTTTCCTTTTTGTTTGTAGGCATTTACTCTGAATCGTTCTCCACTTTCTAGTGATATTGAAAAATCACATTCGCCTTCTTCTTCTATTTTTCTGAAGTTTTTTTCTGAAGTAATTTGTTGTACCATGTTTTTTGTATCTTCTGATGTTAATGTGTATTCAGATAACTTTATAAATTTTCCTTTACTTCTTACAGTTGGAACGCTCCCTACTGTTATGTGTATATCTGATGATCTTAATTGTATTGATTTATTTAATAAGTCAAATATATTCATTTATTACTCCTTATTATCTTATCAAAGTATCTATTGGTTATTCTTCTCCTAATAAATAATTTTTTAATCAAAATATTAAAATTTAGTTCATATTAATTAATAAAGAACCGAAGGTAAAATATAAACCTTCGGTTCTTTATTAATTATTTATCTATTCCATTTTGATTATAGTCAATTAAAACTATTTTTATTGGCTTCGCTGTAGTCCCATCTGCTGTTCCTACTTCTGCATTTGTTAAGTTTCCAAAATCAGACTTTAACTTTTCTATTCCTGCTGCATTTATTTTGCTCGTAGTAGTTATAGAAAGAACTAAATCGCTTGGTGTAGCTGATGCACCTGATAAAACATATGAAGCTCCTAGTGGCTTTCCTAAATCATCTATTAATCCAGCAAATGCATCTGTAGATGTATTCGTTCCCACTGTAGTCTTCGGTGAGTTTCCATCAGTTGGATACGCTCCTGTATCAGCATAACTTGTTGCTGCTGCTGATTTTATAGCACTTATATCTGATTCTAATTCTGAAATTCTTGCCTTTTGTATATTATTGAATAATGCTGGTACTGCTACTACTGCTAATATACCTATAATAGCTATTACTACTAATAATTCCACTAATGTGAAACCTTTATTATTTTTCTTTTTGTTTAACATAATTTCCCTCCAAAATTTATCATAATTTTCTCACTGGAATAACCCCTTTGAAAACATAAAAAATGACTATTATGCTTTGTCTAAAACAAAATCTTAATAGCCGGTTGCACCACTTACTCTACATATTCCAGGTGCCCAAATAAAGAATATGTTTCTCCGTATCTCATTCCATTTTATACCAAAATTGTATCATTTATTCCATTCTTTAGCAAGCATTTTTATACTTATTATTAAGTCGAAATTATACTTTTGTATTATTTATAATTTTACAAAATAAAATAAGATAACTTTTAAAATTAAAAGTTACCTTATCAATAAAAATTAATTTATATTTTTAAAATAAGTCAGGTAATTCCTGTGATTGTAAATTTAATTTAACATCTTTACTATTTATAATATTCCCGCTTGAATTAAATAAACTAGCTCGAATAGTTCCATCAGATATTGACTTTACACTATATGTAACTATATATTTGCCAGGATTAAAGTTTTTAAGTTCAATGTATCCAGAATCTTGATCTATAGTTATACTCACATTATTATCTCTACCTTGTATTTCGCCATTTTCATTACATTTATATACAAGCACGCTACTACTATTAACATCTATATCATTA
Organism: Romboutsia sp. 1001713B170207_170306_H8; assembly: GCF_015550495.1. NCBI lineage: Bacteria > Bacillati > Bacillota > Clostridia > Peptostreptococcales > Peptostreptococcaceae > Romboutsia > Romboutsia sp. 1001713B170207_170306_H8. The sequence goes on along the minus strand of NZ_JADNAX010000009.1, from coordinate 39,732 downwards.
TCAAGTAATATATTTAGAATATTATTTTCATTCCTTATATCTATACTTATACCCAGTGTATAATACATATTTTTCATTATATTAACTTGCTGGCTTCCTATTGTAGAATTATTTTCATATTTACCATGAGCTATTATTTCACTGGAATCTATGACACTTACTGTCGTTCCATTAAAATAATCCTTTTTCCATAAATATCCTGATGTTTCATCTAGTGTTACATCTCCATAATTAATATATCCACTATTTTCTTCAAATACAATCTCTTGTATTGTCTTGGCTTTAACCGACACATTTATATTTACAACATCAGCTTCATACTTCCATTCACTTTTTGATCCAGTTTTATTCAACCTGTAATTAATACTAAATACGCCACCTAAATCTTCATTACTATTTATATATTCTAGTCCATCTGGAAGCACATCACTTAATCTAATATCCTTTATAGTTAATGATTCTGGTATATTACCTTTATTTTTTAATTCATTTCCGCTTATCTTGTATAGCTCTCTAAGAGTTATATCCTTAGGATCTAATTCATAATTAATATTAAGATTATCCCCCACGCTGACTTGATATACATCAGTACTCTTAGTTAAGTTAAATCTATTTTCTATAGCAAACTCTCCAAACGAGCCTGTTCTTAATATATTAAATTTATCAGACTCACTATTTTTAGTTCCAACTCTATACTCAATAGTATATGTTCCTGTAACTTCCGGAAAGTTTACATTTTGTGCACCCGTAAATGTATTATTTCCTCCTTGTATAGGGTTTTTACTATTCGATGGATAGAACCAATCTGATGGTATATTAGTGTATGAGCTTGCTCCATCTTTTTTATATTTTATTTCTAAAGCTGCGCTTCCTCCCCAGTTAAAATATTCTATATATATAGGATAATATTTATCCTTTTCTAAATAAATACTTTCATTACTATATATAGACCATGCTCCTCTTGGGGTAAAGTCATTTGCAATAACTTTTGTATTTCCATTCACAGTTAACATTGCATATATTCCATCATCTGAAATAGTTTCAAAGCTATAGTTTCCACTTTCAGGTACTTTTATATATCCCCAAGTTTTTCTTGCTTCTTTATAATTATTTGCATATGCACCTACATTATGATCTTTTACAAAATAAGTTTTAGGTTGCCATCTTATAAATTGTCCATTTACTTCTACTCTGCTAACATATGGATTTATTGCACTTCCATTTTCGAACACTTCCATGCTTATATTCGCCGTATCTGAATTAAATGCATTATTAGTATTGAAAACTAGATCTCTATTACTCCATATGCTGTTACCACTTAATGTTGGTAAGTCAGATACATCATAAGGCATCTGTGTTAGATTACCTGGTTGATCTAGTACATCACTATCAGCATACATACCAACCCAATCTGTAGTCCCTTGATTGTTATCTTTATTTACAAATCTATATTCTAAGTAGTTAAATGCTTGTCCCTCGAAGTTTATTTCTACGCTCGATCTTCCATAAAGTTTATATGTTTCATCATATCCATCATGGTCATATTTAATATTGTAGTTACTTGAATTTTGTGATGAATCATATACCTTATTTATAGTTCCAGATGAATCTTTAACTGTCATCGCAACCTTATTGCCTGAGTTTAAATTCACTATAAACACCTTAGTATGTTCATTATTATCATAATTAAGATTTACATTTTTATCATCACAGTTGATATCAAATCCTGCTAGAGAGCTTATATCTACTTCATAGTTTCCAGTTTTTAGATTTCTAAATTCAGCTTTTCCAGATTCAGATATACTTGTATGACTTAAAGTATTTCCATTCTGTCTAATATATGCTTCTAAATTTGATAATGATATACGCCTTAATGATTTTGTAATTAAGTTGTTATCTTCATTAATTAAAGACTTTAAATAACTTAAGGTAAGTGTTTCTCCACTTTCATCTCTAACTTCAATATTGACTTTTCCTTCCTTACTACTCACATATATATATGTTGAAATATCCTTATATTCATTAAGTCCAACATTATATGATATATTAACTTTAATAGGTTCATTTTCAAGTATATATTTAGAAGTTATTTTAATACTAACTTGTGCATTATTATTAGAAAAACTAATATTATTAATTTCACTCTCTACTTGTAGCAATTCCTCATTATAATCTATTTTTTTTATAGATACACTATTTATTTTATTATTATCATCATATAGTTTTTGTATATTAACTGTTCCATCTATTTGATCTCCAATTAATCCATTTACTACATCTCCACTTAACTCTAGCTGAGGTGTTTTAGAAGGCTTAAAAGTATATGTTTTTGATTCTGCTTGAGCATCTTGTGTATCCTTAGCTTTAACTGTTACTATTACATTTTTACCTGTTGAAAAATAACTTGCTGGTATAGTTACATCTATTAACTCACCTTGATTAATTAACTTTTCATTTATATTATCTATTATATTTCCATTAATTTTTACAGTAACTCTCACCTTATCATTATCTAAGTCCCTAGCGGTAGTTTTAAATTGATAATCTTGAGCTTCTGGAACTTCTATAATTATTCCATCATCTATACTACTTTCTATTTCTGGATTATGATTAGCTCCTCTTTCAGCTTTTACGATTGTATTTATAAATAATCTTAATTCATCATCTGTATATCCACTACTATGGCCTGCTCCAGAAAATGTGATATTCCCTTTTGAATATGTATAATAGTTATTTCTTACATCATACTCATCTACTGCATTATTTGATGAACTTGTTGAAATAGTATACCAAGGAACCACATCTTCATCTTCTAGATTTAATTGATAATATTGATTATGAGTTTGAGCTACTTTTATATTCTCTATACTAAATGGATAGCTTGTTATTAGTGATTTATTTATTAATCTTACAGATGTTGATCTTTTCATTCCTTGTAGTCTATGATCATATCGTGTATATCCCTTTATATCTGCATTACTACTTAAATAATAATGAGGAATATTTTTTTCAACATATTTACCTGTTACCGAATCATATTCTTTGTATATATCTATTTCACTAGAGTTATATATATCTTTGAATCTAGATTGTCCTAAGTAATCCCTAAAATTATTTAAAAGACTATATGAAGCATATTGTTGATTGTTAGCATTTTTATATCCTGGTATGGTATCATGTGTAAACATTACACTTTGTCCTGTTTGAATAAATGATTTTAATTTTTCTATTGCCTTGTTATTCATATCTACTTTTCCATAACCATTATCCCTAAATCCAAGTATGATCATATTATATACACCGTTTAGCTGTATAGAATCAATCTGTGAATTAAATTGATTAATTGTTTTTTTCTCTACGGTTATATTATAATCATTTACATCTTTTAGTAAATTTTTAAAATTTGTATTTGAAGTCAAATCTAAATTACTACCTTCGTTTGGGATTATTTGTAAAACTTTAATGTTTTTTGCAGTTCCACTTAGTGATTTTAGATATACATTGCCTTTAACATATGACTTTATACCACTACTTTTTATTACCTCTATCTTCCACTCTAACAAACCAACAAAATTAGAATTCATATTATATGTAATATTATAAGAACTTCCTATATATATATTTGATTCACTTTTTACTAATTCTTGCTCTTTAAATAACCCATCTCCATCTATATCTAAATATAAATTTATACTTACTTTTTCATTGTCATTAATATTACTTTTAGATTTTATATTAAATTTCATGTTTCTATTATCTACGTTACCAACTGTAGCATTACTAGAATCACTGCTCGTATTTATAACCTCTATACCAGCTCTCTTATCTGCATCATTCTCTAAGTATTTTTTTAATATATCACTTAATCCAATACTATTTTTAAAGTTTATAAAATTAGATTTAGATTTTAAGTATGAGTTATTATTATTGTTAGTATTGAATTTTTTATACAGCATACTATTCTTTATATTGGAATTACTTTTTACTATATTGGAGTTAATATATACCAATTGTCCTTTATTAATAAAATCTATAATTTCATCTGCCTTTCTAGATGTTATATCATTTTCTGAATAATTAAGGTTAGTTCCAAGTTCACTTCCATCATCATTAATTTGTGTATAATCTCTATATGGATTTGATAATCCACTACTATTTCTACCTATGACAATCACATCGTAATATCCATTTAATTCATCTATTTTCCCAATGAACTCAGGCATTGGAATATGATCAATTAGCACATTATACGTATTTCCATCTACATTTACACTTGATTCTATATCTAATCCTGCATTGCTACTCCCTAAAGTAAATTTGTTCCCAGGCTGTACTTCAAGGATCCTAATTTTTTCATTTGAAATTCTTTCTTGAGTATTTATAATCTTCTCCAAAGCATCTGCAACATTGCCAACAAACGGTATAGTGATTATTACCAATAGTGCGACTATAAACCATTTGTATTTATAAAAACTCTTTTTCATTTAATTTTCTCCCCTCTAAATTTGTCAATATATATACATATATTTTTATCTTTATATCTGTATAATAGGGCTCTTATCTTTTATTTCTAAAATTTATAATTGTAGATATAGGATAGGTTATATCACTAAATCCACGCTTTTTATTTAATACTATATTTATTTCTATAGATTTAGATTCTTTAATGATATCTTCAATAGATTTATTATTCAATTCAGATTCTTCTACTTTAATACTAAATTCATCTATATTAGAAGATAAATTATAAATTTTATCATTTACTAATAAATTTAGCTCTTTATTATTAACCTCAAATATATAATTATTAGTATCTATACCTTCAAATGATATTGAAGATATTTTAATAAAATCATTGTCAGTATTACCATTTTCTAAGTTATCTAATTCTATTGAGTTAACACCTTTAGATTCCATAGCTAAAGGTGTTAACTTATACTGTATCATCTGAGCTTCACTTTGAAGCATTGTTTTTATCTCTGTCTTTGATATAGATTTTGTACTAGATATATATATTCCAAATGTTATACTTAAAACAATGGTAAATATAGCTAAAGCTACTAAAACTTCTACTAATGTCATTCCTCTTGAATTATGTTTCACTTCACTCCTCCATTATTTCTCTAACTTCCAATTTCTTGAACTTATATATCTTTTTATATCATAAGCATACTCAATATTTGTTTCAGTTGTACTATCTTGAGAATTTGTAGCTTCTAAGACTCCGCTACTTTCAAAAGCACTATAATTGTCTGAAATGATTTTATCTACAATATTCTTATCATAAACTATATTTGTTTTACTAGTTTTTCCTTTATTAAAAGTTATATCTGAAGTACTAATTATAGTTCCTTTAAAATTAACTTCACCTTTTATTTCAATTGGTGAATCTGTCACTATAACAGCATTAATATTTTCATCTTTATAATAATAACTATTACTATTATCTATAGTTATTTTTCCTTTTCCGCCCTCAGTAGTTATAACTATATTTTTATTAGACTCATTAGACCATAAATCTATTATTGCTATATCCTCTAATCCTTGATTGTCTTCTTCCTCAACAGAAACATAACTTTTATCATGATTCTTAATCAATCCTTCTACAGTTTTCTGGGTTCCTATACTATAATCTACTTCACTTCCTATCCCAAATACATTTTTAGCATAGTCAGCTTTTTTAGAATCAATTATATGCTTATCCTCTAAGGCATAACTTGCTTTTAGTACTTCCACTTCATTCCCTTTATTATATACTATAGCTCCTATAGCACTTACTTTATTAGGATTTAAAAAGTTTATACCTCCATGAGTAAGCAAAGCTTTATTATTTTTTGCAAATTTTTCAAAGTATTCACTTTTTTGTGTTCCACTTAATTTTGAATCACTTCCACTATATCTCTCTACTAGTTGTAAAATATCATAATATTCAAACTCAACATTATTAAACTTTTCATTATCTAGTGGTATTGTATAAGCTACATAGTTACCCTTAACTGCTGTAGACTCTCCAGTTTGATAGTAATCTTCTCCATTTTTAACATTAATATATGCTGTTCCCATTATATACGCTTCGTTATTGATTGTCAGATTTGAATACTCAGTTGTTTCATTCGGATTATTATTAACAATAATACTACTAGACGTTTTTATTGCATTGCTATCAGTTTTATCAGTTAAATCATTTATTCCATAAAAATTATCTATACTTATCTCACTACCGGTTGAATTTATAACTAAATCATTATTCGTTATAACTTGGTTTGATAAAGTTGAACTTACAATTTTAAGATTGTTATTATGTCCTTCAAAAACATTTGATTCACCATTGCCAATATAGATATTTCCTGCATATAAATTTCCATCAATATTAACATTTGTGTTTTTTACTAAATTAAATGTTTTCGCTGTAGAAATATCACCTTTAATACTTACTGTATTTGAATCATTCTTATACTCATTTGATACTTTTATTCCACCGATATACTTTTTACTTAACTCCAAATCATTAGATTCTTTACTTCCAAGAGCAAATATATTCCCTTGTATAGATACTCCACTATTAAATACTATATTCCCATCAGTAACTATAGATTTATCTTGAAGTTCAACTTTTAAAGACTCTTTATCACTTATGCTTGGTACTACATCATCATACTCTGGAATTTTTACATCATATGTTAATTTAATTATTCTCTTATTCTCTCCAGTAGAATCATTTGTGTAAAATTCAGATACAACATCTAAAGTATATTTATTATTTTTATCATCTAAGTTAGATGTATCTTCTACGATTAATATCGGTTTATTTAGCTCGCTATTACTTTTATAGAAATCAAATATTACCTCTTCGTACTGTCTAATTCCGTCTGAATTTATAGATTTAATATACCTAGTATTTGTTATGTTATTTTTAAATTCATCATACATACTTGAATTATCTGAATTAGAATTATATTTATTTGATATAAATGCTTTAAATTCTTCTTTAAACTTTTCATTTTTTTGTTCTTCACTTATATCAATATCGCTTTGAACTTTTTTATATGCTTCATCTACTGCGTATTCAAAAGTATTTGCAATTATGTTATATGTTACATCTATACCAGCCTCTGAAGCATATAAGTTTTGAAGTCTTCTATTTTCTTTTACTCTTATTCTATAATTAACATTTAATAGACCGATTATTGCTGTTCCCATTGTAAATATAACAGCTAGTACGATTACTACTGTTATTAAACTTGAACCTTTATTGTTTTTTTTCACTTAATCACCCTTATTAACATCTAAATTTGATTAGATATATTTTTATTTATATATCCTTCAAATAAAAGCTTTCCATTTTTCTTAATACTCACAGTTATATTGTATAAATATCCAATACTATCATATATAGGATTATTATGGATGCTTACTATTCCCAATATAGATTTTAATTTTATATTTGGGTTATCTGGTTTTTGTGCGTATACTGTGAATTCAGATTCTATATAATTGTATATATATACATCTAAATTTCCATTAAAATTGTAATTTGAAAAATCTATGAAAACTTCATCCTCTAAATTAATTGATAGCGTATTATCTATCTTACCTTTGTTATTTAACTCTGTGCGTCTTTCTATAATTAACTTTGGTGTTTCATTTGTATTTAAACTTAATTTAGCTACTTCATTATTATTTTCATCTTTAATTATTAATACCTCATTAATAACTTCAGACTTAAATTTTATTGCATTTTCTATATTAACTTTTTCATTATTTTTATTCATACCTTGATTTTCATAATTTAAAGTTAATGCAACATCATATGTCTTAGATAAATTATTTCTATCAGTTAATATTCCTTTATATTCATTACTATTTTCTACTCTATTTAAAATTAAATCATCACTTATTTTAATTAATGAAGAGCTTATATTAGAGCTATCTAAGTTTTTTATTTCTTCAACTATTTGTTGCCCTACAAGTGTTGTTTGTTGTCTATCTTCACTTTTTTTATTAAACTTGACCATATTTATAATAAGCTGCGTTATAGATAATACTATAATCGATGCAATAGCAAGACTTACTAAAATCTCAATTAAGCTGAATCCTTTTTTATCCTTTTTTATCATATTTACCTACTTTTTAATAACACTTATATTAGAGCCTTCACCGGCTACAGTTACTCTTGGCCTCTCTTTATCATCACTATTTATATTTACATTTATTTTTTTATTTGTGTTGTTTTTTACAGTTAATTTTATACCTGACTTATCATTACTATTAAGCCTTGGTTCACTATTTATATCGATATTTATATTTTCTGAGTTTGGCTTAAACTCAGCCACCTTATTTTCCCCTGGATATAAATTTTTTGAAGTTCTATATGTATAGTAATATTTGTTTCCTTCATTTTTTAATGTTATTTCAATAGTTTCTATTCCAACATTATCAGCTTCTATATATGTGCTTCTTTGAGAATCATTTGACTTACCAATTGTCACAGTTGGTAAGTCTGATGACTCTGGGTTAACTTCTATTATAAAATCACTTTTACTATATGCATTGCTTGTCCCCGAAAATCCTACTGATGTATTCATTGAATTAAATGGAATTTCTTTTCCTGATAACTCTGATATATCCCAGTTTTCATAATAAGATTTTATATCACCTAAGTTTGGTATTGCATAAAATTCTAAATTTATACTACCTGAAACCTTGTCATCTGCATCAGTTGTAATACTACAATTTGTTATAACTATTTTTTTAGTACTTTTTTCTATTTTACTTATAAATGTTTTTAACTGAGAAAAAGTACCTTTATAAGTTAATGTTGCTGACATCTGTTCAACTGTAATTTCTGAGCTATCTTCTTGATTTTCCGTACTTTCATTTTGAACATTGTTTTCATCAGTAGAAGTATCTATACTAACTTCTTCATCTATATTTGAATTAATTACTTCTTGTGTTGAATTCTCAGCATTTTCATACCTTTCTACTAACTGATGGATGCTACTATTTTGTTTCATTATATTTGAAAAGGTACTAGATTCCACACTTTTAACTTCTAGCTCTGTAAAACTTAAGTCACCAGTAAGCTCACTATCTAATAGCATACTGTTTAAATCAAGAATTAAATTTTCTTGAATTATATAAGAGTAATACTTAGATGCTTTTACATCTAAAGTTGAGTACATAGAGTTTATTCTATCTTGTTTTTGTTCTAAACTTCTAATAGTATCTATAACCTCATTATATTTATCTTCTACTTCATTTCGTTGAATCTCTAGAGCTTCTACTTTTTGAGTTTGCTTTGAGTATACAAACTGATAGTAAATTGCCCCTACTAATACAATGCCTAAGGAGCTTAACATAATTTTTTCTCTTTTGCTTATTTTCATAATTAGTTACCTCCATTTAATGTACATTTTATATTAAATGCATACACACCTTCTAATGATGTATTTTCTGATATTGTACCTATATGTACATCCTGAAGTATATCTAACTTTTTCAATCTATTTTCAATTTCACCTATAGATGTTCTTGTATTTGATATTGCTTCTATATTTATTAAATTATCATTAATATTCATACTTTCAAATGATACGTCTGATGGTAAAGTTGAACTAATACTATCAATTACATTTATAGTTACAATATCTCTTGAACTTATAGCTTCAGTTACTTCATTTATTTGTTTTTCATATTTATACAATATATCTAACTTTGTATTAACGTCCTCTGAAATTTTTATTTTGCTTTTAATTTCTTCTGACTCTAATTTAGCATTATATAACTCTATTTCTTTGTTATATAAATATATTTTTGCCATATTTATAGATGCACTACCTATTATTAATGCTCCTACTAACCCGGCTGTAATGTAAATATATTTATCTGATGTATCTTTTTTTAGATTCTCATAATGTTTAAAAAAGTTTATATCTGCCATAATTCCCCCTTGTTATCTAATCAAAGATCCAATTGCATTTAAATAATTATCTATATTGTCAATATCTATAGTAAATTCATTAAATTTTATATTTTTTATTTTTCTAATCGGAACCTCAATTTTTTCTTTTAAATATCCGTGAATATCATATAAGCTAGAAACTCCACCTAGAATATAAACATTATCTACTGTATTTCCAATATGCTTATTATTATAGAATCTAATTATTCTTTCTATTTCATCTGATAAGTTTTGTATAAATATCATTTCATCATACGATATATCTGTATAGTTACTTCTAATTATCCTTGTAAAATCTAGTACACCATTTCTATAAACATGTATTGATGTAAAGCTAGATCCTATATCAATGAATACATTTGTTAAAGAAGAGTCGTAGGATTCTTCATTGATTAAATCTGTTCGAGTAATTAATTTACTTAAAGAGTTAAATGTTACATCTAAAGATACAGGCTTTAACTTTAAACTTTTTAACAAATCATAATACCCTCTAGCCATTTTTTCAGGATATGCTATAACATACACTTTTATCTTTATATTATCATCTTGTTTAATTTCATCTTGCTCTATATACTGAACAATATAGTCATTTAAATTTATTGGAAGGTACTGCTCCATTTCAAACTTTATTACACTCTCAACTTCATCTTCTTCTACTTTTGGTATTAGGATTTCTCTATTTATAATAGTTGTTGAGTTTGTTGTGAAACTTGCATATTTTGATTTTATTTTATTTTCATTAAATAATATTTGAATTTTATCAGTTAATATCTTTTCATTTATAATTAATCCATCTTTCACACAATTTTTTGGTGTCTCAAATTCTAGACACTTATTTATAATTAATTTTCCTTTATAATATTTGCCTACTACTAATTTTGTGTACTCACTTCCAATATCAAATGAAACTACCTCATTTTTTATTTCTTTTTCTTTTTGTTGCTTACTTTTAACTTTTTTTCTTTTCTTTTTTGTTAAATCTTTTATATCCATACTCATAAGCTCTTTTAGACTTATTTTCTTAGCTTCCAATATCTCCACCTCTTTACTTATTAATTACTATATACTATCGTACATGCTTGTCATAGGTAACATAATAGATACAACTATAAATCCTACTACAATTCCCATTACTACTATAAGTAAGGGCTCTATCATTGCTGAAGTAGCTTGTATTTGACTTTCTAATTCATCATCATAAAAGTCTGCTGTTTTATACATTATGTCATCTAATGTACCTGACTCTTCTCCTATTTTTACCATCGTAGCCATCATTTTAGGAAATATATTACTGTTACTAATAGGTTTATATATTCCTTCACCTCTAACTACAGATTCTCTCATTTTTAATATAACTTCTTCTGCAATTTTATTTCCAACTATATCCGCTATTAGCTCTAACGCTCTTATCATTGGTATTCCACTAGACATTAAAAGGGACATCGTTCTTGTAAACCTAGAAACTATTATTTTCTCATTTAATTTGTCTATTATCGGTATATTTAGCTTCAAGTAACTCACAGTATGCATACCATGATCTGTTTTAGCATAAATCTTAAATAATACTGAAAGTGTAACTATTACTAATGTAATAAATATTATATTACTACTTATAAATCCACTTATAGACATTAATAATTTTGTTATTGCTGGTAATTCTGTACCCATAGATTCAAATGTTTCAATAAATGAAGGCATTACAAATATCATTAATATAGCTACTACTAATGCTGCCACTATAGCTAGTATTGCTGGATATATCATAGCTACCCTAACTTTATTATTTATTTTATTATCTTTTTCATATTGGTCTGACATTCGAAGCATTATTGTATCTAGATTTCCACTTTCTTCGCCAACTTCAATCATATTTATTAATAAATTTGGAAATGCATCTAAATGTTTTCCCATTGCATATGACAATGTTTCCCCCCTCTTAACATCATCTTCTACGATTTTTATAATATCTTTAAGTTTTTTATTTGTAGTTTGTTGAGCTAATATTTCTAATGCAGAGTTTACTGTTAATCCAGCATCTAACATTGTATAAAACTGTCTACAAAATATAGCTATATCTTTTATAGTTATTTTTTGAAAGATATTTATCTCTATATTTTTACTTTCTATTTTTTCTTCTATTTTTAGTGGGTAATACCCATTCGAACGCAACATATCCGTTACTTCAAATTTAGATTTTGATTCATGTATACCAGTTATCTTTTCTCCTGAAGGGCTTATAGCTCTATATTCAAATTTAGGCACTTTATATCATCCCTTTCTTATATATTTTTTATCATAGTTATCGAAGCAAGTTCATTAACTGTTGTTATTCCATTAAGAACTAGTTTTTTACAATTCTCTTCCAATGTCTCCATGCCATTTTTAATTGCTATATCTTTAAGACCATTTGGATCTCTACTTATATTTATATAATCTCTATGTTCTCTTGATATCTCCATAATTTCATAAATACCAGTTCTCCCTAGATATCCTGTATAATTGCAATTTCCACAACCTAATCCTCTATATAGTAAAAGTTCCTCATCATCATTCTTACCTAGTATTCTTTTTTCATATGTAGTTGAACTATATTGTGATTTACAATGCGGGCATATCTTTTTTACAAGTCTTTGAGCAATTACCCCAGAAATAGCTGTAGATACTAAGTATGGTTCTATATTCATATCAATTAATCTAGTTATTGTAGATGGCGCATCATTAGTATGCAATGTGCTTAAAACTAAATGTCCTGTTATGGCCGCTTTTGTTGCAACTTGAGCTGTTTCCTCATCTCTTATTTCCCCTATCATAACTATATCTGGATCTTGTCTTAATATACTTCTTAATCCACTAGCAAAAGTAAGGTTTGTTTTATTATTTACATTTACTTGATTTATTCCATTTAATGTATACTCTACAGGGTCCTCTATTGTAACAATATTTACTTCTGATGAATTTAATTCACTTAAAATAGTGTATAATGTAGTAGATTTACCACTTCCAGTCGGACCTGTAACTAATACAATTCCATGCGGACTTGATATAATTCTCTCTAATCTTTTAATATTTTCATCATCCATTCCTAGGTATTCTTTTCCCACCTTAAAATTACTTCTATCTAATACCCTTATAACTACTTTTTCTCCATTTACAACTGGAAGTATAGATATTCTTAAATCAACCTTTTTTCCAGATATTTTGGCTATTACTCTACCATCTTGAGGTATTCTTTTTTCAGTTATGTTTAAATTTGATAATATTTTAATTCTAGTAACTAATGGACCTAAACTTTCTTTTGGAAGTGTATTTATATTACGTAACTGACCATCAATTCTATATCTTATTCTTATTTCATTTTCAAAAGGTTCAATATGTATATCTGAAGCTCTCATTTCAACTGCATTGGCAAATAAGTACTCTACCATTTTTACAGCCGGAGCACTTTTTACATCATCTAAATCTTCTACATTAATAGATATATATTGTGATTCTAAACTTTCTCTTGATAATTCTTCTGCTGCTAAGTTCATTTTTTCTGAACTATAGTGAACTTGAATAAATTTGCTTATACTCGCTTTATCACTTATATATGATTCAACTTCAAATCCTGTAGATATAGATATGTCATCTACTGCATATATATTAAGTGGATCTGAAAAAGCAATTTTTAATTTATTTTCTTCAATCCCAAAAGGGATTAATGTATATTTTTCACATAATCCTTGAGAAAGTAACTTAATAACCCTTTTATCAAATTCTATCTCATTCAAATTAACTTTTTTTATACCTGTTTGTTTCTCTATAGCATCAATAATATCTTTTTCTTCTAATATATTAAGCTCGACTATAATCTCACCTAATTTTTTACCCATAGTTTTTTGAGCTTTTAAAACTTGAGCTAGTTGATATGATGTTATCTTTTCTGCTTCTACTAAAATATCACCTAAACGCCTTTTAGTGTAACTAACCATATATTCACCTCTTTTGTAAAATACTATATTTATATACTACTTTCGTACCATTAAAATTATTCTTTTGCATGATACATTATACCATTTTTTCCCTATGTCTATCTATTTATGTAATAAAAAAGGCCATATTATAATCAAAACAAAATTTGTTATAATATAGCCGGTTGCACTACTATCTCAGTATACCTAAAGTGCCCATATATAAGATATACTTCTTTGATTTCTACTCTTTATTAACTTCTTTCTATAAAAAATATATACCATTTTCCACTTTTTAACAATATATATTTATACTTTAGTATAAATATTACTAAATTCTAAATAATAATTTATATAAAAAAAGACTCGCTCCAAAATAACTTTGGATACAAGCCTTTTTTAATTTAATTAAAATAAAACACTTATAGATTCGTTAGAGAATATCTTCTTTATAGCATCTCCAAATAAAGGAGCTACAGTAAGTTCTTTTATCTTATCTATTTTCTTTTCTTCAGGAAGTTGTATAGTATCTAATACTATTAACTCACTTATAGCAGAATTTTCTATTCTTTCTATAGCCGGTCCTGATAATACTCCGTGAGTACAACAAGCATATATATCTTTCGCTCCAAATTCTTTAAGAGCATTAGCTGCATTAGTTATTGTTCCAGCTGTATCTATCATATCATCTAACAGGATAACATTCTTTCCTTTAATATCTCCTATTATATTCATAACTTCACAGACATTAGCCTTTGGTCTTCTCTTATCGATTATAGCTAATGGAACATCTCCGTCTAATGTTGTTGCAAATTTTCTAGATCTTGTAACACTTCCTAAATCAGGTGAAACTACTACTAAATCTTCTATTTTCTTCTCATTAAAGTAGTTAGCTAATATGCTTCCACCTAATAAGTGATCTAGTGGTATATCAAAGTATCCTTGTATCTGTGCTGCATGTAAATCCATTGTTAATACTCTATCTGCACCTGCAGCTGTTATTAAGTTCGCAACTAACTTAGCTGTGATTGGATCTCTAGATTTCGCTTTTCTATCTTGTCTTGCATATCCGTAGTAAGGGATTACTGCTGTTATTCTACCTGCTGATGCTCTTCTAAGCGCATCTATCATTATTAATAATTCCATTAAGTTGTCATTAACTGGACTGTTAGTTGATTGAACTACGAAAACATCGCATCCTCTCACCGTCTCATTCATGTTTACAGATATTTCTCCATCACTGAATGTTCCTACTTGACAGTCTGATACAGGTACTCCTATATAATCAGCTATCTTTTGTGCTAACTCTTTAGACGAGTTTCCTGAAATTATTTTAATTTCACTTCCGCTAGTATTCATTGCCTATCCTCCCGAAAAATTTAAACTATTGATATATATTGTGTATTTATATTTAAAATTTTTAGACTAAACTAAAAATAATAATCAAACTTATTTGTTGTCTCTAGCTCTTTTCTTTTCTACCCAACCTTCTTTAACAACTTGTCTTTCTCTTGCAATTGCTAAAGCTCCATTTGGCACATCATTAGTTATTGTTGAACCTGTAGCTATGTAACCATCTTCTTCAACTGTTACTGGAGCTACTAAGTTTGAATTTGAACCAACAAATGCTCCATCTTTTACTACAGATTTAAATTTATTTTTCCCATCATAGTTAACAAATACTACTCCACATCCTATATTTACATTTTTACCTACATGTGCATCTCCTATGTAAGATAAATGTGAAGCCTTTGAGTGATCTTCTATAGTAGCATTTTTCACTTCTACGAAATCACCTATTTTTACATGGTTCCCTATATTACTCTTTGGTCTAAGATAAGCATATGGTCCAACTGTTGTATTTTCTCCAACTATACTATCAACTATTGTTGAGTTTTTTACTTCTGTATTATCTCCAATTGTTGAATTTTCTATAGATGAATTCATCTCTATTGTACAGTTGCATCCTATTTTAGTGTTTCCTTTTAACATTACCCCTGGATAAATAATAGTGTCATTTCCTATTTCTACATCAGACTCTATGTATGTAGAGTTAGTATCTATTATAGTTACACCATTAACCATATGAGCTTCATTTATTCTTTTTCTCATTATTGCTTCTGCTTTTGATAATTCAACTCTAGAGTTTACTCCCATAAGCTCTTCTATTGTAGAACCATTGTAAGCTCCTACTTTTTGACCTTTATCTCTCATTATATATATTGTATCTGTTAAGTAGTATTCGCCTTGAGCATTATTATTATCTATTAAATCTAAAGCTTCTCTTAAAGATTTTCCATTGAAGCAGTAGATTCCTGAATTTATTTCATTAACTGCTTTTTCATCTTCATTAGCATCTTTTTGTTCTACTATTTTTAATAAATCTTCATTGCTATCTCTTATTATTCTTCCATACCCAGTTGGATTGTCTACCTTAGTTGTTAAAACTGTTGCATGATATCCATTTTCTAAGTGATATGAGAATAATCTATTTAATGTATCTTCCTTTATTAGTGGAGTATCTCCACATAAAACTACTATAGTATCTTCATCTTTTATATATTCTTTAGCCATCTTAACAGCATGTCCAGTACCTAGTTGCTCTGTTTGCATTGCTATCATAGTATCTTTTGGTAATCTTTCTTTTACAACTTCACTTTCGTGACCTAAGATAGCAACTATGTCATTTACTCCTGATTTTTTAGAGACATTTATAACGTGGTTTACCATTTCTTTTCCACATACTTTATGTATTACCTTAGGATATTTAGACTTCATTCTAGTCCCTTTTCCTGCAGCAAGAATTATAGCTTTAAAATTCATAAGCTCGGCTCCTTTTATATTAAAATTAATCTATCTATCTTTATATCTTATGTTCTTGTTTTGTATACAATTTCACTTTTTCTCTAATTAATATACCACTTTTTATGTTAAAAGTATAGCATTTAAGTGTTTTTTCCAATAAAAAAGAACCGAATTGTTCGGCTCTTTCATACTATTTTAATAATACATTAAGTTATTTGTTTATTATTCTGCTGCTACTTCTAATTGAGCAACTGCTTCATGGTAAGCTTTAAGTACTGCTTCTTCTAAAACTTGTCTCATTTCAGCATTTATTGGATGAGCTATATCTCTAAAGTTTCCTTCTCCAACTTTTCTACTTGGCATTGCTATGAATAACCCGTTGTGACCTTCGATAACTTTTATATCATGAACAACAAATAAATTATCGAAAGTTATAGAAACTATACACTTCATTTTCCCCTCATCAGTTATTTTTCTTACTCTTACGTCAGTAATGTTCATACCTCAATATCCCCCTTTTAATTTTGACAAAATTATTTTACATTTATAAATTATCTTTCTTATCTAGTAATTCTATATTATGTAAAAATTTCCTTCTTTATTTTTTTAAATATTTCTGCAAAATCTTAAATATTTATTATTCTTCATCTAAAAAGCTTTCGCCTTCTTCGATGTTACCCTCTAATTCTTCTATATCTATATTTCTATATTCATCTTTGAAAGTTTTTAAATTTGGTTCTACAGTTATTTTATCTCCATCTACATCTAATTGGATTAAAGATATGTAATCCCCTACCATCTTATCTTCTGGTGTAGTAGTTGATATAAATACTCCTGAACCTATTACTTCTGCCCCAAATTCATTCATAAGGTTCATCATACCTTTTATAGTACCTCCACCTCTCATAAAGTCATCAATTAAAATAACCTTACTATTTGGCTTTAGTGCTTTTCTTGGTAAACTCATACTTTCAACTTTAGATTTACCACTTACATATGTCATACTTAGTGTTGGACCTTCTGATACTTTTATGTCCTTTCTTATTATAACTAATGGTAAATTCATAGCTTTAGCTGTCATAAGTGCCATAGGTATTCCCTTAGTTTCCATAGTTACTACATAGTCAGCTTCTGAGTAGTCTATATTCGATGCAAATATTTTACCTATTTTGGATGCTATTGTTGGGTCATATATTAAATCTATTAAATATAAGAAACCTCCAGAAAGTAATCTTGATGGATCACTTATTTTTTTACATAAATCCATTAAAAATTCTTCATTTTCTGATTTTGAAGTTTTTGGTATGTACTTAACTCCTCCAGCAGCTCCTGAAATAGTTATAACTCTACCTAATTCTAGCTTTTCAAAAACATTCTTTACAACTAATAAGTCTTCACTTATTGTAGACTTTGCAGCGTTAAATTTTTCTGTAAAATAACTTAATGTATATATTTTATTTGGGTTATCAGATAGTATTTTAACTATAGCCCCAATTCTTTCCGTTCTCTTGAATTTCACTCGGGTTACCTCCTCTAGTGTTTGTAATTTATATATAAACTAAATAATGCATAACATTTCTTAGTATGGTATAATAGTTGTTATGTTTTATAACATTTTTTAATATATTATTATAAATATAGTATATGTACATTATTAATAAAATATTGAACATTGTATTATTATACCACATAAATAGTTCATATTGTAGAACTTAATTTTTAAAGGAAGGTGGTTTTGTTATGAATATACATTTCATTGGAATTGGTGGCATAAGTATGAGTGCATTAGCAGAAATATGCCTTAACAAAGGATATACGGTATCTGGGTCGGACATGAATGAATCTTATCTTTTAGATAAACTAAGAGGTCAAGGGGCTAATATACATGTTGGCCAATGTAGAGAAAATATATCTAACAACATAGATATGGTGGTTTATACAGCAGCTATACACCCTGAAAATCCAGAATTAATAGCTGCTAAAGAAAAAAATATACTTACTATGGATAGAGCAGCTTTCTTAGGACAAGTAATGAGAGAATACAAAAACCCTATAGCGGTTTCTGGAACTCATGGTAAGACTTCTACTACATCTATGCTTTCTACTATATTTGAGTATGCTAATTTAGATCCAACAATATTAGTTGGTGGTAACCTAAACATAATAGGTGGTAACGTTAAGATTGGTGCTTCAGATCACTTTATAACAGAAGCTTGTGAGTACGTTGATAGCTTCCTTAACTTTAACCCTAAAATTTCTATAGTTTTAAATATAGAAGAAGATCATCTTGATTACTTCTCTGGGCTGGATGAAATAAAAGCTTCTTTCAACAAGTTTGGTAAGCTTTTACCTCCTGATGGTTATTTTATAATCAATGGTGATGATTCTAATACTAATGATATTTTACATGAAGTGAAAGCTAATGTTATAAAATATGGTAGAAATACATCTAATGATGTAATCATAAAGAATATAAACTTTAATGATAATGGTTATGGAGTATTTGAATTAGAATACAAAGGTAAAGATTTAGGTAAGTTTGAATTATCTGTGCCTGGACTTCACAATATATATAATGCAACTGCTGCTATAATGACTGCTTTCGTCTCTGATATATCTTTAGACACTATAAGAGAAAATATAACTCTTTACAAAGGTGTTGGTAGAAGGTTTGAAACTAAAGGTTATTACAAAGATGTTTTAGTTATAGATGACTATGCTCATCACCCAACTGAATTAAAAGCTACTTTATCTGCAGCAAAAAAATTAAATAAAGCTAATTTATGGTGTGTATTCCAACCACATACTTATACTAGAACTAAATCTCTTCTAGATAGCTTTGCTGAAGCTTTCTATTCTGCTGATAAAGTTATAATAACTGACATATATGCAGCAAGAGAAGATGATCCAGGAGATATACATGCTAAAGATTTAGTCGAAAAACTATATCATAACAATGTAGATGCTATCTACATAAGTAAATTTGAAGATATTGTTGAGTACCTTCGTGAGAATCTAGAACATAATGATCTAGTAATAACTGCCGGTGCTGGTACTGTGTATCAAGTTGCAGATTTACTAGTTGAAAAAAAATAAATACAAACAAAAAATCCATGATATACAGATAAATATACTTCTAAAATCATGGATTTTTTTATTCTACTTTATTTTAAATATATCTTCCTTAATATATTCATATAAGGCATTGTGTACTTCATAGTATGATTGTAAATTATGGGATGTTATTTTTACATAATCGTCTCCCATAGTTTCTATTACAACTTCCTGTCCTTCTATTGTTATATTAATAGTAAAGTTGTATTCACTTCTTTCTTTACTTTTTTGTGGCTGAACTTTCCCTACGATTCTTTTCGATGCCATTTTATATGATAAGTCATCAAATTTCCACTTATTAATTTTTTTAGTTTTATCACCATATGTTATTTTAACACTGTCCCAGTTTTTATACTGACTTACAAATCCAAATGATGTATATATACTTTTCTTAAGTACATTTTCAAATTCTTCCTTTGAGTCTACTGGAATTTTATAATATGCTTCTTGGCTTACTGTATAAATTCTTAAATAATTTAAATCTGTTGAAAATTTAATACCATCATCTGAATTTCCACTATAAACTTCATTGTATGATTCTGGAGTTCTTACTTCTTTTAACTCTGAAAGAATATAATCTAGTTCATCCCAGTAATCTTCTTCGATTCTTATGTTACTTACCGTCCCATCTGAAAGATAAATTTTATTTTTATATCTTAATTGAGTTAGTAGCGATCTATTATCTGATTGTTGACTTTGTGTATTTACTTCTACCTCTTGAGACTTTGCTTGCTCTCTAGAAAACAACCAGAATGATAAGAAGTAAACTATAAAAAATATAATTAGACAAATTGGTAAAATTGCACTTTTTTTGATTTTCCTTTTTTTTCTACCTGTCTTAGCCACGTATTTCACCCCCACTATTTCTAGTTATAGGTTTATTATATACCTTTTTTATATTTTTTTTAATATATAATTATCTAAAACAGTTATTTCCTCGGCAATAATTACAAGGTTCCACGTGTACAGTTATTCCTTTTACAAATTCCATGTCCCTTATTATATCTTTTTCTAGTTGATTAGCTATATCATGACCTTCTGTTACTGTAATCTTTCCATCTACACAAATAACTAAGTCTATATATGCCATAGCCCCATGTTTTCTACTTCTTATTTCTCCTAAGTTCATTACACCATTTGTATTTTTGGCTATTGTTTTTATCTGATTTTCTTGTTCTATATCTATTGAAACATCCATCAGTTCATTGGCAGATCCAACTAAAATTTCAACTCCAACCTTTGCTACAAATACTGCAACTACTAATGATGCTATTGGGTCCAGTACCTTGAAGCCTAACATTGATCCAGCTATACCAATAAATGCAGCTACTGATGAAAGAGCGTCTGATCTATGGTGCCAAGCATCTGCCTTTAAAGCTGGTGAATTTATTTTATTTGCTATTTTTATAGTTATTCTATATTGATACTCCTTTATTAATATTGATATAATTG
Organism: Romboutsia sp. 1001713B170207_170306_H8; assembly: GCF_015550495.1. Lineage (NCBI taxonomy): Bacteria > Bacillati > Bacillota > Clostridia > Peptostreptococcales > Peptostreptococcaceae > Romboutsia > Romboutsia sp. 1001713B170207_170306_H8. The sequence goes on along the minus strand of NZ_JADNAX010000009.1, from coordinate 18,450 downwards.
ATACCACTAATGGCAATTCTGTTGGAATTTGAATTTTATCTATTTTTCCTATAGATTTAAGTGCTTCTATTCCAATTGATATTGAAACTACTATTAATAATATTGATAATAAAAATGATACCAGTGTTTCTGCTTTTTCATGTCCATAATTATGCTCTTTATCTACAGGAGTTGCTGAAATATAGTTTCCTAATAAAACACCTACAGAACTTATTATATCCGATGCTGAGTGTACTCCATCAGCTACCATTGCACTTGATTTACCAAATATACCTGCAATTATTTTTATAAATGTTAAAAATATGTTCCAAACAATTGATTGTTTAGTTATCTTATTTGATTCTTCGTATCTAGTTTCCATAAATCCCTCCATTAATCAATATTCTTTAATCATAACTTTTATATGATATTGCATACTCTTTACGTTCAAGATTAATTATCAATTTCCAAAAATATAAAAATGGGCATATCTCAAGATGAATTTTTAATATTCATTTTGAGATAGCCCAAAATTATATAAACTTTATTTTGTTATGCTTGCTTAATTATCTCAACAACTGCTTTTGCAGAGTTAATTAAATCTTCTATTGCTATATATTCATCTAGTGTATGAGCTTTCTTCATTCCTATACCCAGATTAACTGCCTTTATACCATTTTTATTTAAAATATTAGTATCACTTCCACCACCTGTAGAAGCTGTTTTACCTTCTATATTTATATTAGCAAATGCTCTTTTTGTAAATTCAACTATATCATCATTATCATCTATATTAAGTGGAGAGTACATTCTCTTAGTATCAACCTCAATTTTAGCTCCAAATTCTTCAGCTGCATTTTTAAAAGTATCTATCATATGCTTAGTTTGAGCATCTAATTTTGATTCATCTAAACTTCTAGCTTCTGCTATTATCTCCATCTCTGGCATAACTATATTTGTAGCTACTCCACCCTTAACTATTCCTATATTTGCAGTAGTTTCTTCATCTATTCTTAATAAGTTCATATTATTTATAGCTTTTGATGCTACCATCATTGCACTTATTCCATCTTCAGGTTGAAGTCCTGCATGTGCTGGTTTTCCTATTATTTTAACTTCTATTCTATCTTGTCCTGGAGCCTTTACTATTATTTCTCCTGGTGATCCACCACTATCTAATACAAATCCATAGTCTACATCTAATTTAGAGTAGTCTAAAGATTTAGCTCCAAATAATCCGCCTTCTTCCCATATAGAAAATACTACAGTTATATCTGTATGATCTATGTTATTTTCTTTTATATATCTTAATCCTTCTAATATAGCTGCTATCCCTGCCTTATCATCTGAACCTAATATTGTAGTTCCATCACTTTTTATTATTCCTGTGTCTTCATCTATTATAGGTTTTACCCCTATCCCTGGACTAACAGTATCCATGTGAGAACTGAATAATATTTTTTTTCCTTCTTTAGTTCCTTTTAATCTTGCTATAACATTTCCAGTTTCTGATCCAGTTTTTGCAGCTGCATCGTCTATTTCTACAGTTAATCCGATTTCTTCTAATTTGTTAACTAAAACCTTAGCAATTTTACCTTCTTTAGAAGTTGGACTGTCTATTTGCACTAATTCAAGAAATTCATCTATAAGTCTTTTATTATTTGTCATCTTTACTCCTCCAAAATTTATAATCTTAAATTATATTTTAGAGCATTATTAGATTATTATCAATAGATTCTAAATTTAATGACTATTTTAGAATTCTTCTACTTCTTGAATCTATATAACATAGCCAGTATCCCAAATTATCATTTTCATCATCACATGGTTGATAAACACTAAAACCTGTATGTCCTTGGTCTGGTTGTTCTTCTTTTCTTCCTGGCACTGCATAAATATAATTCTTTCTCTTATTATATTCATCATATTGAACTCCAAATAAATAATGTCTATATTTATATGCTTGCATTGTACAATCACTATACATTGTATAATTTAAAGTATTAAGATATCCTAGATAAGGCATTGTGTAACCACATAGAGTTGTAGGAGTAATATCTATTTTCCACCATCTTGCATTTTCTATATAATCATTTACAAATGGCTTTGTTTCTCTAAAATATTTTAAACCTTTTTTGATTTGTCTAGGCATTAATAGAGTTCCAGGAACTTTATTATTATGTTCTTGATAGGTATTTTGTTGAGTTTGTTTTCTATCTATTTCTGTATTTTTCTTTGTAGCTGTTTGAACATTTCTACTTCGTCTATGTGGTTTAGCTTTCTTGTCAGATTCTAGAGTCTTATAATCATTTATATTATCTTCGTATTGACTATTTCTAATATAAGTTTCTTGGATTGGCTTTACTTCTTCTATTTCTTCTACTCCATTTATATTCTCTATTTCCTCTATTTCTTCATAGGTATTATCTTCATCATCTTCTTCTATTTCAATATACTCAATTTCTTCATACTCTTCATATACATCATCATCGTCGTCTACTTCTATATACTCTACTTCTTCATATACATCATCTTCTTCTGTATTAGGATATTCATCTTCATCTCCCATAAATAAGATTTCTTCATAATTTTCTATCTTACTTCCCTTAAATCCTATAAGTGGTACAGTTTTTTCATATAATAAAGCTATTCCTTTAATCTCTGCAGTTGGGTCATCTAAATTTAATACAAATTCTCCCTTTCCTTGCTCACTTAAAGTAATTTTACCTAAGTCTATAGTTTCGTAGTCACTTCTTATAGCTATAACCCTGTATCCGTCCTTCATATATTTAAGGTTCTCTACATATAGTGCTACAATTGATTTATCATCATTTATTTCTATCTTTGCAAAAGCCTTTGGCAAAATACGTTCTTTATATCTGAAGTTCATGTCTTTTGATTCTAGAATTATATAATCCCTTTTAAATTTTTTATTAGAAGACACTTCATTCCCCTCCCCTTTACATAAGTTCTCTAGATAGTATATGTTTAAGGCATAAAAAAAAGTACCTTCTATTTTGAAGGTACCATTGAGTTTATAACATTTGAAAGTGTTGCAAACTCTTCTATTGTAAGAGTTTCTCCTCTTCTTTTTTCATCTATATTTGCATTTAATAATGCTTCCTTTATTTGTTCTTTAGTTAAAAATCCTAATGTCCCTAATGCATTAAGAAGAGTTTTTCTTCTTTGCCCAAAGGATGCTTTAACTGTTTTAAAGAATATCTCTTCGCTATCTACTGGATACTTTCTTTCTTCTCTAACATGAAGACCTATAACTGTAGAATCTACATTTGGTTGAGGAACAAACATATGTCTAGGTGCTTTTGCTACTATTTCTGTATCACAGTAATATTGTACAGCCACTGATAATGCTCCATAATCTTTTGTTCCTGGTCCTGCATTCATTCTATCTGCAACTTCCTTTTGAACCATAACAACTATATCAGTTACTGGTATATTTTCTTCTAAGAATTTCATTACTATCGGTGTAGTTATATAATATGGAAGGTTAGCTACTAATTTAACTGGTCCTCCCGATAGTTTTTCTTTTACTAATTCTTCTACATCTACCTTTAATATATCTTGATTAATTACTTCTACATTATCTAAGTCTGATAAAGTTTCTTCAAGTATTGGTATTAATGTTTTATCTATTTCTATAGCTATAACTTGATCAGCTACTTTACCCATTTCACGTGTAAGTGTACCTATTCCTGGTCCAACTTCTATTATTTTATCACCTTCTGATAATCTAGCTCCTGATAATATTCTGTCTATAACATTATCATCTATTAAAAAGTTTTGACCTAATGATTTTGAAAATTTAAAATTATGCTTTTGAACTACTTCTTTGGTAGCTTTATGAGATGAAAGTCTATCCATATTCTTTCTCCTTTATTGTCTTTTAATATTATTTTATTACTATAATTAAAAAATTACTTAGCACTATCAATAGTGTCTACTGCTTTAAGAAACTCTTCTCTACTTACGCCATAGTTATTTAATCTACTTAAAAATTGCTTTGCATTTCCGTATCCAATTCCAAGTATTTTCCCTATTTCATCTCTTCTATAAGATGCATCCTCATTTCCAATAAGCTGATTTCTTATTAAATCAACTTGTGTAAATTCAGTTCTTTTTTCTACGCTTTCCGTTCTAACTTTATTTAAAGCTACTAATATACTTTGTGGAGAGGCATTTTCTATTCCTATGTCTCCATCTTTTTTAGCTTCTTCCCTTGGTAAAAATGCATGTTTGCATCCTGGTACTTCTGCTGCTATTTTTTTTCTTATTTTTTCTCCAGCAAAATCTGGATCAGTGAATATTATTACTCCACGTCTTTTTTGAGCAGCTTTTATACGTTCCATAACACCTTTAGGAAATCCAAATCCTCCTGTAGTTATAAGTTCTGCATCTAATGCTCTTTTTACTGCAGTAACATCATCTCTACCTTCTACTACTATTACTTCTTTTATCATTATAATTTCACCTTTTATCTATTTTAATCTCGTATCTTAGCTTACATCTTTATATTTTACGTTTTTTACAATATTTTATCAAGAAAAATAAAACCTTGAAATTATTAAAATAATTTAACTTCGATCTTTAGATTTTGCACTAGTATGAGTTTATATGATATTATTATATTAGTCAAAATGTAAATAAACTAATCAATTAAGTAGGAGACATAGCATGATAAATAAAATAGCAAAAGTAACAATTTATGTAAATAATCAAGATGACGCAAAAAAATTCTGGACTGAAAAGTTAAACTTTGTAACAAAAATAGATGAAACTGAAGGAGCATTAAGATGGATAGAAGTTGCTCCAAAGGAAAGTGAATGGGTTACTATAGTTCTATATGATAAAAATCTTATGAAGAGTCAATATCCAACGGCTAATACAGATTATAAAACTGTTATATTAAGTACTGAAGATTTAGAAAATGCGCATAAAGAAATGAAGTCTAAAGGTGTAGAGGTAACAGATATAGTTACTATGCCGTATGCTAAATTATTTACATTCAAAGATCAAGATAATAATGAATACCTTTTACGTGAAGATAAATTCTAATAAATAGTACATAAAAAGCTACCATAAAATAAATTCAAGTCACTTTAATTTATTTTCATGGTAGCTCTTTTATTTCTAATATTATATAAGTAATTATTTTATATTAAACAATCTCTTAGCATTTTCCTTAGTTGCATTACAAACAGCTTCATAAGATATTCCTTTTTCTTGAGCTATCTTATCCGCTACAAAAGCTACTAATGATGGATCATTTCTTTTACCTCTATGTGGCTCTGGTGCCATATATGGTGAATCAGTTTCTATTAATAAATATTCTAGTGGAATTTCTTTTGCAACTTCTCTAGTTTTTTTATTATTTTTGAAAGTAACTGTTCCTGGTATAGAAATATAACATCCCATCTTAACATATTCTCTTGCTAATTCTACATTACCACTATAACAATGAAGTACACACCCTATTTCAGGACTCTTAGTGTTTTTTATAATCTCAAAAGTATCACCATGTGCATCTCTATCATGTATTATTATTGGTAATTTTAATTCATTAGCAAGCTCTATTTGCTTTTTATACCACTCTTTTTGTACTTCTCTTGGAGAATTATCATAATAGTAATCTAATCCTATTTCTCCTATAGCAACTACTTTTTCATTTTCAGTAGCTAACTTTCTTAAAGTATCTATTGCAGTATCATCAAGTTCTCCTACATCATGTGGGTGAACTCCAACTGCTGCATATATAAAATCATATTTATTAGCAAGTTCAACACTACTAATAGATGTTTTTATATCTGCTCCTGGGTTTACAACTAAATCAACTTTATTTTCTTTAAGAGAAGCTATTAAAGCTTCTCTATCTTCATCAAATCTTTCATCATTTAGATGTGCATGCGAATCAAATAACATATTTATTATCTCCTTATCTAACTTCGCATCCGTCTTTAGCACCTGTAGTTGTTGGTATTAATAAATCATCTCCATCATCTCCAGCAGCTAGTATCATTCCTTGAGATTCTACTCCTCTTAACTTAACTGGCTTTAAGTTACATACAACTATAACTTCTTTTCCAACCATTTCTTCTGGCTTGTACCATTTAGCTATTCCTGATACTATTTGTCTAGTTTCTGGTCCTAATTTAACTTGAGATACTAATAATCTGTCAGCTTTTGGATGCTTTTCACAACTTACTATTTTACCTACTCTTAACTCTACTTTATCTAAGTCATCTATTGTTATTTCTTCTTTATGAGTTAAAGTTTCTTCTTTAACTTCTTCCACTGTTTCTACTTTTCCTGAGAATAATTCTTCCAATTCTGTTACCTCTTTCTCTATGTCTAATCTTGGGAATAAACTTTCACCTTTGTGTACTTTAGTATTTTCTCCTATAAGTCCAAAGGTATTTGTACTTTCCCAGTTTGTTAATTCTTCTTGTCCTGCTATTCCTAATTGATCATATATTTTGTTAGCAGTTGTTTCCATCATTGGTCTTATTAAAGTTGATACTATTCTTATAGACTCACATAAATTATATAAAACTGTATCTAACTCATCTTTTTTAGCTTCATCTTTAGCTAAAGCCCATGGCATAGTTTCATCTATGTACTTGTTAGTTCTTCTTATTAACTTCCATACATTTTCTAATGCTTCATGGAATTGCATTTTATCCATTTCAGCTTCAAAGTTTTCTCTAGATGCTTTTGCTTGTAATTTTAACTCTTCATCAAATGCAGTTGCTACTTTTGGCATTGGTATTATACCACCATTATATTTCTCAACCATAGCTACTGTTCTACTTACTAAGTTACCTAAATCATTTGCAAGGTCTGAGTTTATTCTAGTTACAAAGTTTCTATGTGTATAGCTTCCATCTTGACCGAAAGCAAATTCTCTTAATAAGAAGTATTTTAATGCATCTATTCCATATCTTTCTATCATAGGCTCTGGATAAACTATATTTCCTTTTGATTTACTCATTTTATCATTAGCAAATAATATCCATCCATGTCCATAAACTTGCTCTGGAACTGGTAAATCTAAAGCCATTAATAATGCTGGCCATATTATAGTGTGGAATCTTACAATCTCTTTACCTACTATTTGTACATTTGCTGGCCAATATTTTTTAAATTCTTCTTCATTTTCACTCATGTATCCTAATGCAGTTATATAGTTGCATAAAGCATCTACCCAAACGTATATTACATGTTTCTCATCAAATGGAACTTTTATACCCCAGTCGAAAGTAGTTCTAGTTACACATAAATCTTCTAAACCTTTTTCTAAGAAGTTTGCAACCATTTCATTCTTTCTTGCTGCTGGGAAGCAGAATTTATCATTTTTAAATAATTCTTTTAATCTGTCTTCATATTTAGATAATTTGAAGAAGTAAGCTTCTTCTTTAGCTAAGTATGTTTCTCTTCCACAGTCTGGGCACTTATCTCCATCAACTAACTGAGACTCTGTCCAGAAACTTTCACATGGAGTACAATATCTACCTTCATATGCACCTTTGTATATATCACCTTGCTCATATAACTTAGTGAATATCTTTTGTATAATATCTTTATGTCTATCTTGAGTTGTTCTTATAAAATCGTCATAAGATATATCCATTGTGTTCCATAAATCTTTTATTCCTGCTATCATTCCATCTAAGTATTCCATTTCTGTCATACCTTTTTCTCTAGCAGTTTTTTGTATTTTTTCTCCGTGCTCATCAGTACCTGTTAAAAATTTTACATCAAATCCTGAAAAACGTTTAAACCTAGCTATTGCGTCTGCTGCTACAGTTGTGTAAGTATGTCCTATATGTAAATTTCCACTTGGATAATATATAGGCGTTGTAACATAAAAAGTTGGTTTGCTCATTTGTGTTGCCTCCTTTTAAAGTTGTTTTTAATTAAAAAACTCGCCTCCTATGATTATTACATAGGGGCGAGATTATATACGCGGTACCACCCTAATTTATCTATGACTAATAGATATCTTAGTAGACTATAACGCATCCATCCGTTTTATCTTACTTTAGTTCAGATAAAAAGCTCCAAGGCCATCTTCAATAAATCTTTTAACGCTAGCTTTCACCTAATCTAGCTCTCTGTAGAAAAAATCATTATTTACTCTTCTTTTCATAGCTTTTATAAATACTATATTTATATTATTAACTTCTATATACACTATTATACATGTCTTGTACTACAAGTAATAATTTTTAAATCATTATTATTTTTTATTCTATTAAAATTATGTATTATTGTCAACTAGTGTTTCTATGTGAATATCAAATAACATATAAATACAGATGCTATTACACCTGCTATATGGCTTAACATTGAACAAAGCAGTGTATGTCTTGTATTTTTTATTTTTAAGCTTCCATAATATATTGCCATTGTATAAAATATTGTTTCTGATGCTCCAACAATAGTTGATCCCATCTTCTCTACTAATGAATCTATACCTACCCTTTGTATTAGCTCGTTGTACATTCCAAGGGCTCCACTTCCTGATAAAGGTTTTATTATTATTAACCCAATTAATTCCTTTGGTATACTCATAATATTTGCTATTGGTTCAAATATAAACTCTAACATTTCAATACCTCTTCCTGCCTTAAATATACCTATCGCTAAAAATATGCCTATTATATATGGAAGTATTGACCATGCTGTTTTTAGTCCATCTATTGCACCCTTTACAAAACTTTCATATATATCTATCTTTTGTCTTTTACCATAAATAACTATATATAATATTATTATAGGTATTATCAAGTTAGAAAATATGTCCAACATTATCTTTTATTCCTCCCTTGAAAAACTTTACATGTTATTATTCCAATAAAAGTAGAAATCATAGTTGCAAATAGTGTAGAAATTATTATCTCATTAGGAAATTGTGAACCTGCATCTGCTCTTATCTTTAACATGGTAAAAGGTATTATTTGAATAGAAGATATATTTATAACTAAAAACATAATCATATCATTACTTGCCGTATCTTTGTTTCTATTTAAATTTTGTAACTCGTTCATTGCTTTGAGTCCAAATGCTGTTGCTCCATTTCCAGCTCCAAGCATATTTAATGCCATATTCATAACCATATAAGACATTGCTTTATGTCCTTTTGGCACAGAAGGAAATAATTTTTTCATTATGGGACTTAATTTTTCACCTATCTTTTCTATTAAGCCAGAGTCTCTCGCTATGTTCATTATCCCCATCCAAAATGCCATAACCCCTGCAAGACTTATTGCAAATTCTATTGCCTTAGATGACTCATTTAAAAGAACTGTATTTAACTCACCTAGATTTTGAAAATATACACTTCCTACTATTCCTATTACAATCATATAGAACCATATCTTTCCTATTTTAATCCCCCCCCCTCTATAAATAATTTTATGTATAATAGGGACTAGTTTATACTTGAAAGTTGAGTTGTATTGTGTTTTAGTATAGGTATAGGGTTTTTTATAATATTTAGTACTATAAGGAGAAAAATAATGAGAAATTTAACACTTCTTACAGACTTATATCAACTTACTATGTTAAATGGGTATTTTGAAAAAAATATACATGAAGATATAGTTGTGTTCGATATGTTCTTTAGAAAAAATGCATGCAAGGGTGGATACACAATAGTATGTGGAATTGAGCAATTAGTTGAATATATAAATAATCTCCATTTCTCAGAAGAAGATTTAAAGTACTTAAAAAGTTTAAACTTATTCTCAGATAAATTCTTAGATTTTTTAAGGGATTTTAAATTTACTGGTGATATTTATTCAGTTGAAGAAGGGACTATTATGTTCCCAAATGAGCCAATCGTAACAGTTAAAGCACCTCTATATCAAGCTCAACTTATAGAAACTGCTCTACTTACTATAGTAAACTTCCAATCACTTATAGCAACGAAAGCATCTAAGGTATGCTATGCTGCACAAGGTGATCCTGTATTAGAATTTGGACTTCGTCGTGCACAAGGACCAGATGCTGGTATCTATGGTGCAAGAGCTGCAGTAATAGGGGGCTGCAAAGCTACAGCTAATGTATTAGCTGGGAAAATGTTTAATATACCAGTTGCTGGTACCCAAGCTCATAGCTGGATTCAAAAATTTGACACGGAACTAGAAGCCTTTGAAGCTTATGCTGATGTTTATCCAGATAAATGTTTACTTCTAGTTGATACTTATGATGTATTAAATAGCGGTGTTCCAAATGCTATAAAAGTATTTAAAAAATTAAGAGAAAATGGTCATAAGCCAGTTGGTATACGTATAGATTCTGGTGATTTAGAATACTTGTCTGTTGAAGCTAAAAAAATGCTAAATGATGCAGGATTTTCTGATATAACTATAACTGCATCTAATGATTTAGATGAACATACTATATCAGCCTTAAAATCTGGTGACTGTGCAGTTAACTCCTGGGGAGTTGGAACTAAATTAATAACTTCTGCTGATTCACCTTCTCTTGGTGGGGTATATAAATTAGCTGCTTCATTTGATGGTGATAAAATGGTTCCTAAGATAAAAATATCTGAAGATGCAGAAAAAATAAACAATCCAGGGTATAAAAAAGTTGTTAGAATATACAATAAAGAAAATAAAGCTGAAGCAGATTTAATAATGCTTCACGAAGAACAAATAGATACATCTAAACCTTTAAAAATATTCCATCCTACATATACTTGGAAAGAAACTATATTTAAAGAATATACAGTTAAAGAACTTCATAAACCTTTATTTGTAAATGGAGAGTGCAAATTTAAACCTAAATCAATTTCACAAATCCAAAAATATGTAGAATCAGAACTAGATACTTTATGGGATACATATAAAAGGCTTACATGTCCAAAAACATATAAGGTAGACTTATCTGAGTGTCTTTGGAACTTAAAAACTAGTTTATTAGAAGAGAAAGTACTTCAAAAATAATAACATAAAATTAAAGGGGATTACATATGGATATTACTGATTACAGAATTATAGAAATACTTCAAGATGACGGTAGAATTTCAATGAAAGATCTAGGTAAAATAGTTGGATTAACTTCTCCAGCTGTTTCTGAAAGAGTCAAAAGACTAGAGGAGTCAGGGGTAATCGAAGGATATAAAGCAATAGTTAACCCCGACGCTTTAGGCCGAGTTATAAAGGCATTTATACATATATCTCTTCCAAGTGGAATTGCTTATGAGCAATTTTTAGAAGTCGCTAGAAAAGATGATAGAATTGTTGAGTGTCATCATATAACTGGTGATGACTGTTCTCTTTTAAAAGTTATTGTAAAAGACATGTATGAATTAGAGAATGTAATTGATACTATAAAAACAATAGGTTCTACTAAGACTTCCGTAATATTATCAACTCCAATACAATCGAAGTCTATACTATAATATAAAAAGACTATCATAAAATTAGTTCAAATAAACTTAATTCTATGATAGTCTTATTTTACTTTCTTTTATAACGATATTCATAATTAGTTAATATAAATTCCATATAAGTTTTTATTGTTCCAACCTTTTCATCTGGATTTAATAATTTTCTTGTAGATACTATATCTGCATATCCTAGAAGCATTATCCCAATTATATCTTCTCCTATTTTATCAAATACTTCAAATAAATTTTCCTTTGTTAAATTATTTTTTTTATAAAATACTAATAATATCATATGATATCTTACATAGTTAAATAATGTATCTATTGATTTTTCACTTAATGATAATCTTTTTCCTAACTTTATCGCTATATCTCCCCCAATTTTTTCATGGCCTTTAAAGTGTACTCTCCCTGTTTCGTCTACTGTTTTAGCATCGGGTTTTCCAATATCATGTATAAATATCCCTAATTTTAATATTTCTAATCTACTAATATTTGACTCTATTTTAGTGTTTAAATAGTCCCACACTAAATCTTTTAAATGTTCTGGAAAGAAGTTTTCATTATTTATCATATCTTCAAATTCTCTTAATGCATTTATAGAATGATCAAAGCAATTTACTACATGATATTTACATTCTCCTACTTCTTTCATTTCATTTATTTTAGGAACTATCTTTTCTAATTCTTTATTTTTGTCTAAAATTTTAAATTCTTTACTAGTATTTTTAAGACTTAAACTTTTTAATATACTTTCTTTTAGTTCCATATATATCACCCCGAATGTTTCTAATTTACAAGTCTAAAACTTGTTTATATACTACATCTTTTTTAAGTTTTCTTTCTTTACATACTGTTTTTATAGCGTCTTTTTTGTCAATTCCATTTTTAATTAATTCTATGACATATTCTCTTTCTGTTAGCTCATCATAGTTATTTTTTTGAGTTTTTTCACCCTTAAAACCATCTACTATTAATACGAACTCACCTTTAACTTCCCTTTCATTAAATATCTCTATTGCTTTGTCTATATCTTCTCTTATTATTTCTTGATATTTTTTTGTAAGCTCTCTATTAATAGAAATTTTTCTATTACCTAATACTTTACTCATATCTTTTAATGTATCTTTTAATCTATGAGGAGATTCGTAAAATATCATGGTTCTAGTTTCCTCTTTTACATTCTCTAATTGCTCTCTTCTAGTTTTTTTATCTCTATCTAAAAATCCTTCAAAAGCAAACTTTCTAGTATTTAATCCAGAACCCACTAATGCAGTTACAAATGCTGTTGCTCCTGGCAAAACTTCTATTTCTATATTATTTTCAATAGCTTCCCTTATTATATCTTCTCCTGGATCAGATATTCCTGGCATTCCTGCATCACTTATCAGTGCTATATTTTCACCTTCAAGTAATTTATTAATTAAATATCCACCTTTAGAATCTTTATTATGTTCATGATAGCTTGTTAATGGTTTTGTAATATCAAAATGATTTAAAAGTCTTATACTATGTCTTGTATCCTCTGCAGCTATCAAATCTACTTCATTTAAAACTCTTAAAGTTCTATAAGTTATGTCCTCTAAATTGCCTATTGGTGTTGGACATATATATAATTTACCACTCATATATCTTACTCTCCTATATCTTCATTTGCGTATATATCATTTATTTCTTTTGTATATTTCCCATCTTCTCCATAAACATATAAAGGATCTAATATTTTAAGTTCTGGCTTTCCATCTTTTATAAATTCAACTAAAAGTAAATTAGGAGCTTTATTTGCTCTTGGATGAACAAATTGTACTACCTTCGGCTCTAGTCTGTACTTTCTTCCAAGTTCTATTATATCTACTAGTCTAGTTGGTCTATGTATCATATAAAACTTACCTCTAGGCATTACTAATCTTGATGCTGCTCTTATAACGTCCTCTAAATTGCATTTTACTTCATGTCTAGATATTGCTTTTTTATCATTAGGATTTTTTATACCATCCATATGCATATACGGAGGGTTAGATGTAACCACATGGAATTCATGAACTCCTAATTCTTTATCTATAGTCTTTATATCTGCATTTACTATTTGAACTCTATCTTCTAAGTTATTTAATTTTACAGAACGAGTAGCCATTTCATATACTTCTTCTTGTATTTCAACACCTACTATTTTTTTTGCCTTACTTTTTCCTGCTATAAGTATTGGTATTATGCCTGTTCCAGTTCCTAAATCAGCTACATTAGCATCTTTTTTTACCTTTGCAAAATTAGCTAAAAGTACTGCGTCTATTCCAAAACAAAATCCAGTTGTATCTTGTATTAATTTTAATCCTTTTAATTGTAAATCATCTATTCTTTCAGTGTCTTTTAATTTTATGTCCATATATATCTCCTTATTTTTAAAGGGTAGGAAAATCCTACCCCTCATTTTAATCTTCTAATTTCTTTAACTCTCTTAATGTTGCTGCATCTATCTGGTCATCTCTGTTTTTGCAGCATCCCCCACACTTCTTAGCTTCTTGTAGTACTTTTATTTCTTCTCTCATACATATTTTTATAGTTTTGTCATTAAATTCAATCTTAGCTTGTTCTAATAAAGGATTTACTTCTATTACTTTACCTTTATTTCCACTTACCTTTACTAAATCTCCTACGCTAGGCATTTTTTCTATCGCTTCTACATATACATCATGTTCATACTTTAAGCAACAGAATAATCTTCCGCATATACCAGATATTTTAGTAGGATTTAGTGATAAACTTTGATCTTTTGCCATTTTTATAGAAACAGGTTGGAAATCTCCAAGCCATGTAGAACAGCATAAACTTCTTCCACATGGTCCAAGTCCTCCAATTGATTTTGCTTCATCTCTAACTCCAATTTGTCTTAATTCAATTCTTGTTTTAAATATTGATGCTAAATCTTTTACAAGTTCTCTAAAATCTATTCTTCCTTCTGCTGTAAAATAAAATATTAATTTATTTCTATCGAAAGTATATTCGCAATCTATTAAGAACATAGTAAGGTCATGCTCTTTTATTTTTTGCTGACATAACTCAAAAGTTTCTTTAGATTTTTCTTTATTTTCCTGATATATATTAGTATCTTCAGGAGTAGCAATTCTTATTATAGGTTTTAATGGTGATACTAATTTACTTTCATCTATTTCTTTCGGTCCAACTATAACTGTACCATATTCCAAACCTCTTGCTGTTTCTACTACTACATCTGTATTTTGCTCTATCTCAAAATCTACAGGATCAAAATAGTAAATTTTACCTGCATTTTTGAACCTAACACCCACTATTTTTATCATTTTATCACCTCATATATGTTTAAAGCCATAACCTGTATACTTACACTAAAGTTACAATTGCTTCTCATCTTTCTTTTAGTTTCCTCTATTATATCAATAATTTTAGAGACTTGCGAATAAGTAATTCTTTTACTCATATTTTGTATAAAGGTAATTCTATCTCCATTGATGATCATATCTTTATCAACTCTTCCCATACACATCATTATATCTCTAAAGTAATTAATCATCATATCAAGTACAACAATAACTTTATCCTTATATTTGTCCATGTCAGTTGATATATTTAAAATCTCAACCATATTTTTATCTAGTATGTCTTGTATGTACTTTTGTATATCATCTCTCATTATAGAAAAATCAGCTGACTCTGATAACTCTAAAGCTTTTTCTATGCTTCCTCTAGAAAAATTAGATAACAGTATCGCTCTATTCTCTTCTATTCCTTTATCCATTAAATATTGTTTTAAATCTATAATAGATATTGGTAAAAACTTTATTATCTCACATCTAGACTTTATAGTTGGTAATAAAGACTCTTTATTATTAGTAATCAAAATTATTATAGCATACTCTGGTGGTTCTTCTAATGTTTTTAACAATGCATTCTGAGACTCTATCGTCATCTTTTCAGCATGATTAATTATATACATTTTATATTTGCTATGCGGTTTTATAATTATATCTGATTGTATCTCTCTTATTTGAGCTATTTTTATACTATTTCCTGTTGGCTCTATTTTTATATAATCAGGACTATTTTCTGCATTTTCTACATTAATAAGTATATTTCCAAATTCCTTAGCAAACAAATACTTACCTATTCCATCGATACCTTCAAACATGTATGCATGGTTAACTTTATCATTTTTTATAGAGTTTGTTATATATTTTTTTGCAAACTCCTGACCTATTATATTTTTAAAATACATATTTACCTCTCCAAATAGGTTATATATTTTCCTTAACTATATTATATATTTCTTCATGTATATCTTCTATTGTTCTTAGTTCTCCATCTTTAACACAATTTATTTTCTTCCAATCATATTTGTCTGCTATATATAATGAATTATTATAACATTTTATTAAATAATCTATATCACTTTCATGTATATCTTTTTTATCTTCACCTGTTATCTTATTTTTTCTATTTTCCATTAGTTTTTGACTAAACTCTATTGGAACATCTAAGAATATAACACAATCTGGTTTTGGTATTTTATATATGTTAAATTCATAATCAACCAACCAATCTAGGTATTTATCTCTACTATCTTCACCCATTTTAGAAGCCTGGTGTACCATATTAGATGTTGTATATCTATCTGCTATAATTATTCCACCATTATTATAGAAATCTTCCCATTCTGTTTTAAATGATGCATATCTATCTGCTGCATAAAATGTAGATGCTATATAAGGATCTACATCTGAAGGATTTTTCCCAAAATCTCCTCTTAAATACATCTTTACTAAAGCTGATGATTCACCATCATAATTAGGATATTCTACTTTTCTTACATTACTACATTCTCTTGATAATCTATCAAATAACTTTTTCGTTTGAGTTGCCTTTCCACTAGCATCAGAACCACTCTCTATGATTATTAATTTACCTTTCATACTCTGTCCTCCATAGATAATTACTCTATAATCTGAATTTGTCCCAAAGTTGAATCTTTTAATCCACTTACGTTCATTCCTTTTTTACTACAGAACAATATATAGTCAATTATTTCTTTTGTTATTACTTCTCCAGGTGATGTTAAACTTATTCCTGGAGGATATGGTATTATATATTCACCGCATACCTTATCTATACTTTCATATATTTTAACACTTTTTTTATCTTTATAGAATGCTTCTCTTGGTGTTAATTTTTGTACTGGTATATCGTTAGGATAGTCAATTCTACCAATTTGTTTATTACTTTTGTATTTATTAATTATATCGTTTAAAGCCATTTCTAAACATTTGAAATCTTTATCTTCATTTCCTATAGTACATACTAGTAGTGATCCATAATAATTAGATAACTCTACCTGTATATTATACTCCTCTCTAAGTATAGTTTCCAGCTCATAACCTATTAATCCCATACCTGTGGTTGATATAAATATTTTAGTTACATCACTTGTATTATAAATCTCTATACTTTTACTGTCTTTAAATGAATTTTTAAATTTATTAATATTGTCAATTAAATTAGACATCAAGTCTTTTCCATATTTATCATATATATCTACTGCTAATTCTAAAGATGACATTAGTAAATATGATGGGCTTGATGATTCTATTATTTTTAAAATTGACATTAATTTATTATCATCTACCCTATGACCTTTAGTATGTATCATAGATGACTGTGTGAATGCTGGTAAAGTTTTATGTGTACTTTGAATCACTATATCAGCACCTTGCTCTAAAGCAGTTTTAGGCAATTTATCACTTAATCCTAAATGTGCACCATGAGCCTCATCAATAATTACAGCAATATTATAACTATGTGCATAATCACATATTGTTTTTAAATCATATGTCATACCATAATATGTTGGGTATGTGAGTATTAGCGCTTTAGCGTCTTTATTATTATCTATAACCTTTATAACATCATTTATATCTACACCTTTAAGTATGTTTGTATCTCTATCAATACTAGATTTTATATATACTGGATTTATATCCCCTAATATACAAGAATTTATTACTGACTGATGACAATCCCTATTAACAATTATTTTGCTCTTAGGAGGGCATAATGCCATTATGGCGGCTTGTATTCCACATGTGC
This sequence comes from Romboutsia sp. 1001713B170207_170306_H8, assembly GCF_015550495.1. NCBI lineage: Bacteria > Bacillati > Bacillota > Clostridia > Peptostreptococcales > Peptostreptococcaceae > Romboutsia > Romboutsia sp. 1001713B170207_170306_H8. The sequence continues at coordinate 941 of NZ_JADNAX010000009.1, read as the reverse complement.
TTCCATTTATCAAGAAATATGTTTTATCGCTTTTAAACGCTTGTGACGCCCTTTCTTGTGATTTTTTTATTATATCTTCTGGTGAATGTAAATTATCTGTTCCTGGGATTTCTGTTGTATCCATTTTGTATAATTTTTTTAATATCTCTGTATAATTTAATTTATCATATAACTTACCTAATTTATGACCTGGTACATGAAATGAAACTAAATCATTATATACAATCTTGCTTAATTCATCTATTATAAAGTTACTCATTCTATCTCCTCTAATCTCTATTTAATTGAAATAACTTATTATTTTATATAAATCTATATTAACATATACTTCATATATTATTATAATTCTACATAAAATAAAAGACCGCCACTCAATATAGTTACGGTCTTTTATTTATCCTATTATATACATTATTATCCAGCATCAATTTTGTTATTTTCAAATATTCCATTCATCATTAAATATATAGCAGCTAAACCTACTATAAAATATAATATTCTACTTATAACTTCATAAGTTCCACCAAATATATTGCCTAGTAAATCAACTCCAAATGCTCCTATTGCACCCCAGTTCAGCGCACCTATTATAACTAAAATCATTGCGAGTTTTTTCAACATAACCACTCCTATTAATTTATCTTAATATCCAACTATTAATAGTATTTGTATGTTTTCTAAAAGTAAGCATTTTTATTATTTAAATATAATAAAAAAGATTACGTGGCTACGTCTTACTCTCCCGGGAGGTTGCCCTCCGAGTACCATCAGCGCTAAAGAGCTTAACTTCTGTGTTCGGAATGGGAACAGGTGTATCCTCTTTGCTATAATAACCACATAATCTTTCGATTAACTTATATTAAGTTTTAGAGTTAATACTCTAAAAACTGCATATCATTTATTGATTTATCATTTAAATTTATTGGTCAAGTCCTCGACCT
>NZ_JADNAX010000051.1:0-1103 GCF_015550495.1 Romboutsia sp. 1001713B170207_170306_H8 | reverse complement strand
ACAGACAGGGGCACTGCTATGGCTGTATGCCTGGAGAAACGAAGCGGGAAATCCGACCTTACAGCTGTATCATCAGAAGAGTGAGGAGCATGAACACTGATGCACGATGAACGACAAGCCTAAGGGTCAGCTTAGCAATAGAGGCATCAAGCCAAAAGAGGACAGACATCAGAGGATTGGCGATAGCACTGTCATCATGCTAAGACCAAGTTCTGTGTCCGACAAGGAAGAGTCGCAAAAGACAGACGAGTAAAACCAAAAGGCGAAATGACCATTCCTATAACAAGGTACAGAGACGCTTAAAACGGCGAAGGGACTTTGGCGACGTATCGCTATACAGGTGTCGAAGCATCGCTTCTATAACAGGACTGGAGCAAGTGAGCAAACCGCACAACTTGCTCCCAAGGTATTTCAGTTACAACAGCCATAACCTCATTGGAGGATTGTCCTAAAAGAGTTTTTGCAGTCAAAGGAAGAAAGAGTCTGCAAGCCACATAGCCAACAGACTCTCTCCTGATTATTCACAGATGACAACATCATCCTTGTACTCCGTCACTTCCTTGCCGTTGATGAGCTGGACAATGACCTCACAACCCAAGTCCTCGACAATCGTTCCCTCTGTCTGACCTCTTCGGGGATAAAGCAAGGTGCAGAAACACCCTACAACGCCGTCCAACTGCTCCATGTCTATCGTTGCCATATCCGTTCCTCCTTGTTAGCCGAATGTGATTGGATTGATGCAGAAATTCGTGTCCTCTGCCTCATACTCGTATTCATTGATGAAGTCAATCATCTTCTGTTCGCTTCTTCCGTCCTGTGAGACACCAGTCTTCTCACACCACAACTTGATAGCATCACCAAAGGTGGAGTAAGCACCCTCACAATCCTCAAAGAGTTCTCCGTATGCAGTGACGTAGCACTCTTCGGGGAAGAAGTCGTTCTCATCGTGCGTATAGAAGATGTCGCAACCTGGCTCAACCTCTCGCCAACTGATTGAAAGTTCATCGCCAAGTGCCTTGTTCACCTCCTCAAAGAACAAGTCGCATGAAGACCAAGCACTTTCGGTGTCAAAGGACAAGAGGGCATAAACGTCTTCCACGTCC
>NZ_JADNAX010000008.1:0-92354 GCF_015550495.1 Romboutsia sp. 1001713B170207_170306_H8 | reverse complement strand
ACTAAGTTCGGACTAGTGCTTTCTGTTATTTTAAATTCAAATTCTTTATTATTTTGTATAAATTGAGATTGACCAACTATTCCTTGTTCTTCTCCATCTACTACAACCTTGAAATTATTATTTTTTATCTTTATAGTTCCATCATCTAAATTTATTTCAAAGTCATTATTATGATTTCTAATAACTCCTGTTTTGATTAAATTAGCATTAAGAACTCCTGTGGTTATGAAATCAGCTACAATGGCACCATCTTGAGTAATAGCAGTTCCATACGTTCCATAGTAACCAGTATTACTAAATCCAAGACCTCCACTGTTCCATCTCCATACATTAGTTGCAGTATTAATATCCTTAGTATCCATAATTAAAATTTCATTTTCTTTAACTATTACATAAGAATTTTTCATACCACCTTTAATAAGTGCAGTTGCATTATCCTTAGCTATTTGTAGAATAGTTTCTGTACTATCCATAGACTCTAATCTTTCAACTATTTGTTTAAGACTTAAAGGTTTGACTTCTATATAATTACTTAGTTTAATTTCTTTAGTCTTTTGAGCTAGAACATCATACTTCTTTGATATACCTCTCACTTTAATATCTACATTTAGTTTAGGAATATAAACTCTGGAGTCATCACCTATAAATAATCTTTCAGCTACTAAATAGTTTTTATACTGCTCTGTTTTCTCTAATTGAACAAAATTAATTGTGTAACTGGCTTTAATTTTATCTATATCATTTTTAGAGAATTCTTCATTTATTCTTCTATCCAACTCAGCTTGAGCCTGTTCTAAAGTATCATAACCTTCATCATTATTTTCATCTTTAACTTTTACATCATCATACTTGATAACATCTGTGTATATGCGATTATAAGAACCTATTAAAGGACTATCTATGTAGTTACCTAATATTCCATTATAACCTTGTCCCCTTGCTCTAGTGACCAAGCTATCAATATTGGAAGTACCTTCGAATCCAGTAAGGTTTTTACCCTCTCTTATGCTAAATCCTCTATCCGTTCCAATACGCTTATTAATATAAATCGTATATCCTCTTCTTTGGACCTCTCCACCCCAGCGATTTAAGAAGGAATTATCATTGTCATGTAAAGCTTTATATAAGCTCATACGTTGATAATACGCAGTAGCTATTGTATCTATATCTGAAATAATTTGTATTTCCTTCTTACCTTCTGCTTTATCTAATATCCAACTTACTGCTGCTTGACCATTAAGATTTGTTGGTCTTACATCTTCTAACCAAAGAGTTAAGGAATCAGCTATGGTAATTTGTCTAGCAACTACATCTATATATCTAGTTCCTACTGTAACTTTAGATATTCTAAAAATCTCATATCCATAATCTAATAAAACTTTTAAAATAACTTCTTCTTGTAATAGATCTTGGATATTATCATCAATTAGAAGTGTTAAATCTACAATATAATTTCCTGTATTCAAATCTTCATCAGGAACACATTTAATGCAATATTTATCTAAACTTTTACCATTACTCCCTAAAACCTTATTTTTTTTAGTATCAGAAGGAAAATAAGCTACTTTTATTTGTTTTTTCATTTAAATCCCTCCTAACTTATATTTTGTAGTGTATTCAACTACTATTTTTGTTACTGCTCCTGTGTAGGAAATTACATTTTCACCTTTAGTAAACAAAATAAAATCCCCTAAGGTATCATCGTCCTTAGAGGTTCCATCTTGGTTTCTTACTTGTAGCAAATTAGAATCAATTTCTACATAATCAATGACATTATTTATTTGCATTGTTTCACCATTTATAGTTAATTGTATATTTCCACTTCCATAAACTTTTATTAAAGTATCACCAGGAGCATTTCCACTATAATTTATCTTAAATCCACTAATAGTTGTTTCATGTGTAGTCTTATCAATATCTTGTGAAAAAGGCTCACATAAAAAAGTTACATCAAATTCACCTATAGTTCTAAACTCCTTTTGAATATTACCGAAAATAACCTTCTTAACCTTATAACACCTATCTTCTCTGCCAAATACAAGTCTATTATCTTCTATTTCTGTAAACCATTCATAAACTCTTTCAAAATCAACGTCAATTTGTGGAGATAAAATTGTAAATGTAAAAGGTATTTTTTTATCAGGATAAGTCCCTTTATTAATTATTAAATTTCCACTTCTACCTTCAACCTGGACCTCTTCATATTCTTCATTTGTTATTGGAATAGAAGGATAATTTTCTAAGTATAAGTTTAAACATAAACTTCTTTCACCATTAAAATATATCTCCCCTTCTTGTAACATTTACTTACCTCCCTTCATAATATTCAGTCAAAACATCTTGATTAGGTGCTACAACTGTTTGAGTAAATTCTTTTCCATCTACAATAAATTTAGCTTCTACAACTATAGGTTTTTCTTTAGAACTACTAGTATCTCCTTCATCTCCATCACCTAAAACATTATTATGAGCGGAAACTCTAGCAGATGTTCTACTAGTCTCATAATTTACTGTAGATTGCATTTTAGCAACTAAATCACTCATATTTGCATCTATATCTTTTTCTAGGTTAGGAGTTTCTACATCTATACCTACTCCGATACCTCTAACAAGATTAACTCCTATTAAGTCTCGCATAACTCTACTAGGACTGTGTATATCAAAGAAGCCTTTAATACCATTAATTATACTTCCTGCAAATCCACCTATCTTATTTAATATCCATTGCTTCATGTTTGATATACCGTTCCAAATACCTTGTATTAAATTTTTTCCTATATTAAATCCTTCAGAGAATTTAGTTTTAATTGCAGTTAAAGCATTAGTCGCTACTGAACGTGCCGAACTACCTAAAAAACTAATCATGGAAGAAAATCCTTGACCAATACTAGAAATTAAATTTTTACCCCAGCTTAGACCACCTTTAAATACATTAGTTATAGATTTTCCAACCCACTCGGCAACTCCTTTAGCTGTACTTCCAATACTACCCGTCATAGATGAAATACCCTTAGACAACCAATTTATTACATTTTTTCCTAAACCTGCCCAATTGTATAGAGTGACAGCATTTACTATAGCCATTATTATTTGAGGTATATTAGCTACTAAAGTTGGTATTGATGTTATTAAACCTTTGATAAGCATCATTAATATTTCTATACCAGCTAGTAGTATCTGAGGTAATGCATTATAAATTGCATCAGCAAAACTATTTATTATTCTTGGTACTTCTGCAATTAATGTAGGTAAGGCAGTTACTAACCCTTGTACTAAAGCTAATATTATTTGTACTGCTACATCTATAAGTAAAGGTAGGTTTTCGATAAACGTATCACATATTTTTATAACACAATCTATAATTTTAGGCATAAGAGTAGGTAAGTTGTCAGCTATACCTTGCCCCAGCGCTATTATTAGTTGTAATCCAGCATCTAATAATAAAGGTGCTACTTGAACCAATCCATCAACTAAAGATTGTATTATTACCATAGCGCCTGAAACTATTTGCGGTAAATTAGAAGTTATACCATTTAATATAGTTTCAATTGCTTGTACTCCACAATTAATTAATGTAGGCAATGCTTGAATAATACCATTACCTAAAGAACCTACCATCTGAACTCCAGCATTTAATAATGAAGGTAATATATCAGTTATTAATTTAGGTAATCTAGCAACAATTGGAGGTAGTAATTGTTCAACCAATTGACCTATTCCTTTTATTGCTATTTCAATACGAGGTAATATATTATCTCCAAATGCGCTCGCTGAATCAACTAAATTATTAATTAAAGTATCAAAATTAGCCTGATCGTCTGCCATACCAGTTAGTAAATTCGTCCATGCTGCTTTGGTCATATTTAAAGAACCTTCAATAGTAGTAGCCGCTTCCAATGAAGTTGTACCAGTTATACCCATGTTTTTTTGAATAACATGGATAGCTTCTATTACATCATTGAAGTTTTTAATGTCATACTTAACACCGCTAATTTTTTGAGCATCTGCTAAAAGCCTTTGCATTTCGGTTTTTGTACCACCATAACCAAGTTTCAAGTTATCGAGCATAGTATAGTTCTGTTTTGCAAATCCCTGATATGCATTTTGTATATTTTCAATTGCTGTACCCATTTTATTAGCATTGTCCGACATATCAGTAACAGCCATATTACCTATTTCAGCGGCCTTTTTAGTATCTCCACCAAGACCTTGTAATAGAGATGCAGCAAATCCTGTAATAGTGTTCATATACTCATTTGCAGACATCCCAGCTGTTTTATATGCATTATTTGCATATTCCATTACTTTATTGCTACTTTTTTTAAATAATGTTTCAACTCCACCAGTCAACTGTTCATATTCAGCATATTGTTCAACAGATAATTTTGCTAATGCTGCAATTGCTCCTGTAGCCACTGTTACCATTGCAGCTGTAGTTTTAGCTGCAGTTTTAGTAAAACTACCTAACTTACCACTAAGACCTTTTACATCTTTTTCAGCTCCACTGGAATCTACTTGAGTATCTATAATAATTTGTCCATCAGCCATTGACTCACCCACTTTCTTTATAAAATAAAAAAAGCAGGCATTGGCTCACTACTATAATGTGTGGCTCTAAGCTCTGTCTTTTCGTTTAACTTCTAATTTATTTATTTTTTTACACCGAGGACATTTTATTTCCCCTTTAATATAATCTACTTTCAATAAAAGCTGATTACAATTAGGACATCTCATATCCTTCATCTTTTCACCTTCTTAATAAAAAACCACTAGATATCTAGTGGTTTATAGTATTTTACTTAATATTATTTTATTTATTGTTTTGGTAGAATCAATAGGAACTTTCATTGTTATAGACTCCTCTTGACCTCCGCCTAAGAATAACTTAATGTCTGTATCCGTATCCGCTATTCCTGCTTTTTCTATTGTAAATCTTTTTATATTTTTGTATGGTATAGTATGATACTCTTGCTTAGTACCTTTTCTTAATCTATCATCATGAAAAAGAATTCTTTCATTTAAAAATAAATATGTACCTTTAAGATTACTAGTATTAAATATTATTTTTTCATCATCTAATAAATAATCACTATACCTCTTATATACATCATTTAGTTTTTTATTTTCTTTTTCTTCTTTCTCCTTTTGCCTTTGCTCAGGAGTTTTATTTTTTTCCTCTTCTATAGCTTCTTTTATAAAACTCTTTAAGCCCATAATACCCTCCTTAAGTAAACTAATATAAGTTTATTATATCAATTTACTTATATCTTGACCAGTCAATAACGCTTTTTCAATTGCATCCAACTTCTCTCTTTCGTCTTGATTAATTGGTATTTCATATATTTTCTGCATTTTTTTATAATAAGCTTTTTGCTCTTTATCCTTAATTTTAGATAAATCCATACTTCTATATCCCATTATTTTAACTATTTCATTATCTTCTTTTAAAGATTTAAACATAGCTTTAAATTTCCACCAATGTAGATAGTCTATATCTTGTAAATCGACATTATATTGATCCATAAATGCAGCGTAAATATAATCATCATCATGTTCAAATGAATAAATTTGAGTTACACTCTTACCTTTACAATTTCCCTTATGTGATTTAATATCTTTACCACATCTATAGAACCATAACATATTTTCTATAGCTTCATTAACATTTGCCGGTATAACAGGGTAATAAAGTTCTAATGCTATAAAAATTTTATCATTCTCTTCTATAGAACTATCTTGCATTAATAATTCAAATAAAATAGAAGTTCGAAAATCACTATTAATCTCATACTTCTCATTATCAATAATAACTTCTTCAGGTAATAAATCAATTAAAATATTCATTATTTTTTACTTCTTCTAGCAGCTCTATTAGGAGAATATTTATTAAAGAGTTTTTCTATTTCTTTCTTTTGATCATTCATTTGTATCTGGAATTCTTCAAGAGCTTTTATACAAGTAATAAGATTGACTTTATTTCCAAAAATCTTCTTATCAGTTCCTTCACCAAACATAGTATTAAATACGTCAAAAATTAAAGTACATATTGCCCTTATAGACTCAACACCGTTTAAATTTTTGACTTTTTCATCAAGTCCAGTAAGTGTATTCATTGCTTGCTCATATTTTTCAGCAACTTCTATATCATAAATATCTAAATCTTGCAATTCTACTCCGTTAATTTTCATTAAAATCACTCCTATTCTGATTTAGCTGTAAACCCATCTTTAAAAGTCTTTGTTGAAGTATCAAAAGTTCCTTCAATCGGGTCACTTTGTCCCAAGAAGTTACCACTTATACCTAGTTCACCATCATTATCGTCAAAGCTATCTACTGCAATTGCAACTTTAATTTTTCTAGCTCTATACCCAGATGTTTGAGCCTCTTTATCTAAGTCAACTATAATATATTCTGCTTCGGCATCTGAACCTATAAGTTGCATTTCTCCTATTTTTCTAATATGTTCTATAGCCTTTTCACTTACTATTTGGTCCGCATTAAATGAAGTGCTCCATTCATATCCAGTTACACTTTGACTAGAACTAGATTGATTTACATATCTCTTTGAAGTTGTTTGAGCACTTGGACTTTCATTTAACTCTGTGAATCCTGTTCCTAACAATTCAAAAGTTTCTCCAACCTTTAAATAGTTGGCTTGCACTTTACGTTTTCTTATTGCCAAATTAATTCATTCCTTTCTTAAAATATTTTAACTTTAGTTGTATCTGGAATTGTGCAGTATCTTCAGTAACTGCAAAAGCATATCCAGTAGATGTAACCTTAATTTCTAAGACTTCCAATCCATTATCCAGTAATGGAAATATTTCATTGTTATTTTGTTCTTCAATCCAATTAGCAAATTTTTCATAAAATCCTGAGTTATCTATATTCTGTAATACATCAACTCCATAAGGCTCTCTAGATGTAAATATAAAATCATATTGCCTTATACTATCTCCATTAACATACTTCTTTAATATAGGCTCTATAGGTACTTCTTCTATTGAATAAGTATCAGCATTAGACTCTAGATAATTTACATTAACTTTTATAGCATTATTAAAGGTATCCAAATGTGGGCAAGTTCTCATATAATCCCTTAAAGCTTTAATTATCATTTGCTTCTACCTCCTACGAATTGCGCTATAGATTTAACTATACTATCACCTTTATCTATCCAACAACGTTTATCCCAACGTTTCCCTCTCACTCCACCTTTATTTAAGCCTTGTTTTCCCAATCCTTTATTGTTATAGAATTGCTGTCTGGCATACGGAGCATTATATATAATCTTAGTAGTTTGTATTTCAACCATCATATCTTTAAGTCTACCTGTGTCGTATGGGATATAATTATTACATTCTTTAGCAACTTCTTTTGTAAATTTAACTTGTGCTTCACCATTTTTATTAAGATGTCTTTTTAAAAGTATCTTTTGTGTATCGTCCATTTTTAATTTCCATTGAACTTTTTTACCGCCCATTACACACCTTCCACTTCAAAATGGTCAGACAATGAATTTACAGATTTTATATCTATAACATCATCAAACTCATTTTCTAAATCAGCTGGTCGATATGGTTTAGTTCCTGTTATTTCAAAGTCAACTTCACACTTAACGATTTTATCTCCTATGGTAAAAGTAAAATAATTAGTTCTATCTTCATCAGATAACTTAGCAAATCTTTTAGGACTAACATAATTATTCAATTTGTCAATAAAAATAAGAGTACTATCTGCTAATAGTAATCCTTTATCACTTACTATTCCATTTCTTTTACCTTGCCAATTAACACCTTTAATAACTGTTCTTTGATACTTATATGTATCACTATTCAAGTCATAGTATTTGTTATATAAAGTTATATCTGCATTTTTAAATAAAACTGCCATTGTATCACCTCTAGTACATACGAACATATGGAGTAGGTAACAATGCTTTTACATCAGCAGTTATCGACCACGCTTCTATATTTGAATCAAAACTAACACTTTGATTACCTTCACTCATGGATTTTACTCCTACTAATTTAGATGAATTGATTTTATTTGCATTTTCTATCAACTGTTCTATAGCTAATGTATAATTTTTCTTTATATATTCATCACTCAAATTTTTATTTAAATAATTTCTTATAACTAAAATTGCTTTAGCCTCATTTTTCTCTTCTAAAGTCAAATTTTACACCTCCAATAAAAAATAAGGAGGGATATATCCTCCTTATTTTTTTATAAAGTTATAGTTCCTATTCCTAATTCTTCACCATGTGGTAATGTTGGCAATGCAGTAGCAACCGCTTTAGTAAATTCACCAACAGGATCAATAGATGTATAAGTTCCAACAAAAATCTTAGCATCTAACATTGACGCTTCTTCCATCTTACCATCACCTATCAATTTAACTTCTTCGGCAGTTAATCCGTAAATAGTTTCACCTAGTGTTTCATCTCCAAACATAGATATTACATTTTCAGGGAAGTATCTAGCAGTAGTAAATCCTTTAGCAGTTTCTTTTTTATACTTTCCTTCATAAACTACAATTTGAGGTAAATCTAATTGAGCTAAAAGTTCATTTAATGCAGCCAAAGTAACAATCTTATCTGAGTTAACCCCATAAATAGCTTTTCTTACACTTGCACAGTTACAAATAGTTTTAACAACTTTTCTAGAAGTTAAAGCCCTTGTTGGTCTATAACCACTTTCAGATTCAACCGCATCAGCTAATGTTGCTAAATCATCTAATGGAGTGTCGCTTTCCGGTGTGTTCCATGTAAATGACTTTTTATTACCAGCAGGAACTTTATAATCCATAGTTACTTTAACTTTATTTTCATTAATTGCTACTTTACCAGTAGATAATAGCTCCATTCTCATTGCTTCAACTCTAACTTTTACGGAATCAGTCATCTTTTCAGCATCATTATACAGTTGAGATAAAACAAAAGATAACTCTGAATCTGTTCTAGGATTATTTATCTTTATAATTTCTTTTTCAGCTATTTTTATTTTTCTTTTTATAAGAGCTAAGTGAGCAGCACCTTTTTCAATTGCTTCTCTTGAAGCCAATTGAGTTTCTGTATCAAACGCATGAACCTCTGCACTAACAGGAAGTCCCCCTGTCCCTAATATCATGTCAAATTCTATATCTTGAATTTTTCTCTCTGGGAAAAGTGACTCTCCTAACATTGGAGTAACTTTTCTCTCTTTAAAATAATTAACTAACTCATTTGTATTAAAAACTTCTTCTAATCTTGGCATATTATAATTTCCTCCTCATTATCTAAATCTTATATTTGGTACTTTTGCTTTAGCAGCAGTTTTAGCTTGATCTTGAAATCCATCAAAAATTCTATCTTCCCTTAAGTACCCTTCAACTATTATTGAAGCCGGAGCATCTCCATTAGTAACATCCACAGTCTTATAAAGAATTCCTATTGGATCTCCTTCAAAACTTGTTCCGCTTGGTTTTACAACTGTACCTGCAGCATCTATAAAAGAACCTGCCTTTACAATTTTCTTTCCTTCGGCATTAGACTCAACACCACTTGCTACAACTGTTCCTGAAAAAGTAACTAAATTCTTTTCTGTAACTAAAATTTCCATATCATTTTCATAACTTGTCTTTTTAAAATACATAACTTTCCTCCTTATTTATCACCCCAAGGATTACTTGGAGTACTTGATTTTGAATTGTTTTGAGCAGCAATAGAAGCGCCTATACTCATTGGCTTTCCGTCTGACCCATTACCAGGTACATAACTAGACTGTTTCATTTTTTCAGTAGCTATTGCTTCAAGTCCTTTAGACCAATCATCAGCTATAGAATCTATAATTTCTTTAGTCTTATCAAAATCTTCATCTAAACATTTTTCAATAATACTAGCTGGTAAATTAGTATCCTTAGCATACTTCATCACTTGAGCTAATAAATCTTTTCTAGCATTAGCAGCTCTTTCATCAGCCAACTGCTTCTTTAATTCTAACAACTCCTTTTGAGTTGGATCCGTAATTAATTCAGGATATTTTTCCTTAATAAAAGGCTCAAGAGCTTTCTCTAAGTTATTATCCTGCCAAGTTTTTAAAGCTTTTGCATGATATTTGTCATTTTCACTATCCATAAAAGCTTTAAACTCTTTGTTATTTTTCATTTTTTCTTTAAAGGCCTCTAAGGTAAGTCCACTAGCTTGTAGTGACTTAGCTAAATCACTATTTTCTAGCAATGAATCTATATTTTCATCATCACCAGCATTTTCAATTAATTTTAACAATTCTTTCTTTAACATATATCCTCCTTATCCCACAAACCTATAAAGACTTGTGATACAAAATTTATTTAATATTTTTATTTACCCCTTGCACACTTTAAGCCCACAAGACGTTTTGAGTATAATAAAAAGCCTTAGTTTCCTAAGACTTAAGTTGCTGATTGTAACCCATATTTTAATAAGATCTCATTATTCCTCAACTACTTTTTCATAAGTCATTTCAAATATATCTGGCTTACAAGGATATAATTCTCCCTTTACACCTCTTATTACATAATCTCCACCATTGCACCTATGAATACCCTCTAATGTTTCTATTTCACAATATGCTTCATCTATAGAATATCTTTTATAATCACATTGTTTCAATACAACGGTATTATTTGTTACTGCATCCATAAACCAATCAGGCATATTTTCTACATAAAATCTAAATGCTTCTATTGTTACTGGTTTCTTTCTATATTTAGCCATCATCATTCCTCCTTAATTTTTAGCATAATAAAAGACTTTATTTACATTGTGATTTAGGTTTTCCACACCATTTGCACCTGTAACCAAAGCCTTTTTGATACTCTATTTCATGTTTATGATTTTTAGTTCCAAAGAACTGTTTCAACTTTTCTATAAACTTCAATACAAACACCACCTATTCTACAATTTCATAAAAACATCTACACATAGGGTGAGATATTTGAGGCATATCTTTTAATTCATATATTTTCCCATTTAAAGGATAACAGTCATCACATGTCTTACTATCTAAAATAGCATTTCTCTTAACTCTTTTTACATTTGTTTCTTCACATAGTCTTCTAAAAGATTCATTCTGACACCGACTAACTTCTGTGGTTACAAGTCTTTTAGCATTGTAAGCACTAGTATTAAAAGTCTTTTCTATATCCTTTTTTATTTGATTAACATTAATTTTTCCATTTAAAAAATTCTTAATTTGAGAATGTAATTTTTTTGAAACTTCATTTTCATTTTCCCAAACTCTTTCACTAAAATGCTTACCTTTGAAATTATCTTCTATTATTTTTTTTACATCTTTTAATTTAAAATTATAACTATAAAACTCAAATGTTTTTTTCACTGTAGATTCAAGTATATCATTTAAAACCTCAACTTCTTTATTACTAATATTTTTATATTTAGTAATAATTAATATTGATAGCTTTTTATAAATACTATCCTTATCTTTTTTCTTAATATCCATAATTCCATCAATTACTGTATACGTAAGCATAACAAGTGCTATTTGTGTAAGAACATCATCTCTGGACTCTTTTTGCTCTCTATAAACTTCTTTTAATTCTTCTTCTGCTTCTTTATATAGTTCTTCTATAAACAACTCTTCCTTAGTCATTTTCATCACCTAGAGTATTTAGGTCTATTGGAATTTCTTCATCTTGTTCTTTTTTTACTTTTTCAGCTTCAACAACTTTATTATTTACAAAGCTAAATAATCCTCTACCAGTATCTTTTGATATCACTCCTTCAGGTATTTGAGATAACATTTGAGCAGTTGATAAATCATCAGTTGGAATATTAGGAGTATAAAGAGCTTTTACATCTTTATAATCATAATTTTTATTCTTTTTAAGATCTAAATATCTAAATAAAAATCTAAGTCTATTTTTAACTATATTTTTATGAGCCTTTATTTCTAAACTACATTTATTTTCTAAAACAATTAATCTAGATCTTAGAGCAACACCACTTAAATTACTTTGTAATGACTCATTATGATTTATATGACAAGCTAATTGATACATTGTATCTTCATACCTATCTAATGTATTTTGAATAAATGTATCGTTAATATTTTTAATTAACCAACTTGCATCTGCTTTTTCACCAGGTAATTGTAAAATACCTAGTCTTTTCATATCAGGTATATCTTCTTCATTTATTTGAGAATTTTTAAATAATAAATATGCATTTCTAAAATCGCTTATTTCATTACCTATATCTGATAAATTTGTTTCAAATGCATCTTGAAGTCCTTTTAAATCCTTATATAAACTATCATCAAACCCTTCTTCAGTTAATTCACCTATAGAAACTGGAACCTCACCGAAAATATTTTGAGTCGGAGGTGATATTTCATTAAATTTACCATCAAAGTGATATATTTTATCAGCAGTATAAACATCTATATAAGAATTTGTAGTATCAAAATCATTTTTAAATGCATGAATAAAAAAAAGAATCTTCTTTGAAGATTCGTCATAATAAGCATATCCTTCTGTAGGTTTTATTATTTTACTGCAAAAATCTGCATTATCATCGATATAATATAGTTCATATACCTTTGTGAAAATAATTAAGTATTTCATCAAATCACTATCATGTAACTCATTCCAATGAGCTGTATAATACTCTATATCTTTAACTACATTTTCATTATCAGTCCTTGACTCATATGTTATATCATTTCCAAGTGTATAAGCAACTTCTTCTTTTATAAATTTTTTGATGTAATTTAGATTTATTTTAAGATTGGATCTTTCCGTTACAAATAAGTATTTTCTTATTGCATCAGTGTCTCCTTTATAATATCTATACATTTTTTCATATATATTTTTAAATATCCAATACGACCCATAGGCTTTTTTGACTAATTTCAAATGTTCTGGATTATCAAGGTTTAATCCAATTTCTTTTTTGAAAAGTTTTTTAATAATTTTATTAATATTCAAGATTCACACCTCCTATAATCCGAACAATTTTCTATTTAAAAATTTAACTTTTTTAATAACTTTAATTTCATCAACTTTTAACCAAAATTCAGCAGATACGTCTGCAGCATCATCATGTAATGTAAATTTTTGACCTGCAAATTCCATAAGTTGATTTAAAAATTCAGAGTCTTCCTCGGCAAAAATAAAAGTACCATTATTCACATATGGTACTATTGTTGAAATTTTATCATCCTTATTTTTTCTTTGCATTTCATTTATTATAGTGATATTTCTATACTTTAATGATGGATGATTATGTATTGCTTTTTCAAGTTGGTTTGCATCTGCCCCATTAAAAGTATTTTTTTCTATACTAACGTGGGTTGCATCAGTATATTCTAATAGTAACTTAATTATATAATCTATATATTTATCAAACTCACTACGAGCATTTATTTTTACTAATTCGGCTTTTCTAGCATATTTACATTTATTACTTGCCTCTGAACCAACTAAAAACGCACTATAGTCATTTTTCTTACCTCCACTTGATGCCGGGTCTACCACAATCATTGTTTTAATAAAATCATGAGTTTCTATTGTTTTTCGTGGTTCTGTATTAATTCTTTTAAACCATTTTTCTCCTATACTATTAACGTCTCCCTGTACTTCTTGTTTAAAAGATGTTGGATTCTCATAATAACTAAGGGCCATATCTAAACATTCCCAAAATTCTTCCCAAAGTATAGGAAATTTCATTTCGTATTGGTGTTCCCAGTAAAATTCTTTTGCATCTTCTAATCTTTCATTATTTTTAAAATTAAACAATATAGATTTAAATTCTCCCCATTTACCAGTCGTAAATAATTCATCTACATCATCTACTAAAACACCTTTTTCATGTTTAAACTTCCAAGTTGGTAATTTCATTAACCGACTATAAAAACATTCTTTATGTTGTAGAGTACCAAGAGCAATAAACGTAGTTCCTTTTTTAACTATCTCACCATTTCTAATTACTGTTTTTTGTGCTGCATACTTAACATCATCAGAATATCTTTTCCACTTCTTTTCTCTTGCATCTTCAGTCCTTGTGTCATCTTCACTTTGATAATCGTCTAATATAATTAAATCAGGTCTGCAGTTATCATATTTACGACCTCTCATAGGTGAAGCAGATGAAATTGCTTCTATAAAAGTTTTATTAGTCAATTCTAATTGAGTACTATTACAGATATATTTTTTATTTCTATCATCTAACAATGTACCAAATGCCATTTCCATATATTTATTTTCTAATAATATATTCTTTATATCTTTTATAAACTTCTCAGCTGTAGATCCTATATCTGAACATATTAGTGTATATTTTTTATGACAGTAACAATGAGCCCATACAGTAGGACCAAAGTTTCCAAAGGCACTCTTACCAGTTCCCCTTGGATATATTCTTCCAAGTTGACTATATCCATCTCCTATAATACTTTCTTGAATATCACTCCAAAGTTCCCTATGAACATCAGCAATAGGAGCTGCAGCATTATTTTCTTTAGGTAGATAAGTGTCTTGCATAAAATACATACAAAAAAATTCTAAATTAATTTTACCTAATTCCCAAGCTAAACCATGATACCCAAATAAATTATTAGAGTTTTCTAAAATCATATCTTGTGCTTGTTCTTCAGCTTCCTTTATTTGAGCACCATTTTTTATAAATGTTTTTGTGAGGTACTCAAAGAGTAACTGAATATTAACTTGTTCTTCCATAAGTACCTCCTTATTTAATAAATAAATAAATAAATAAATAAATAAAAAAATAACACCTTTTACTTGGCGTTATTTTCTTCATGTTCTTTTATAAGTTTATCTAGAGTCGGTCTTGAAACACCTAACTCTTTAGCTAACTGGGATTTATTTAACTCTCTATTTTTATATTTACTGTAATATTCCTCAAAATTATCAACTTTAACTTCTTTTCTACCTTTATACTTACCTTCAGCTTTAGCTATAGCTATACCTTCTCTTTGTCTTTCCAATAAGTTAGTTCTTTCGAACTCATTTATTGCCCCTATCATTGTAAGCATTAACTTTCCAGTAGGCGTAGAAGTATCAATATTTTCCTTAGCACTTATCAAAGTTACATTTTTATATTCAAATAACTCTACTATATCTAGTAAATCTTTTGTAGATCTTGCAAGTCTTGAGAAATCATGTATTACTACTGTATCTCCTTCTCTCACATACTCAAGTAACTCTTGTAGCTCTGGTCTATTTGTATCTTTAGCTGAGACTTTTTCAGTAAATACTTTTTCTACATTGTATTTTTCCATTGTTACTAATTGTCTTGCCTCATTTTGTTCAACTGTACTTACCCTAACATATCCTAATATCATATTACTATCCTCCCTGACTTTTTAAAAATTATATGAAAAATTTGTTACTGGTCAACCGTAAAAATAAAATTTTTCGATTTAGAATGTACCCCCTTCTATTTTTCTTACAATTTCTTTTTATTTGATTATAGTAATATAATATCACATTATAAAATTAAAATCTATAACTTTATTTACATTTTGTAAAATAATTAATTTTCATACTTTAAATTTACACTTTTTAAACATATTCAGTATGTAAAACTAAAGTATATTCTATATTTACATATTATATATCACTTCTTCCAATGATTACTTTTCATTTTACTTAATGCTATTTCTATCTTACTAACTTCAGTAGCTGTGTTATCTGCTTCACTATTATTAATATCTACAATAGCTGTAGGTGTACCGTACACCCTATTTATTAGATACTGGTTAGCTGCAAGTGCAACACGTTTGTCACTATTATCATTGGCCAAAGCTTTAATATTATTAATATAGGTTGATAAATCTCTTAATATAACCGCATTTCCTTGGCGTGTGAGCTCTTGTCTGCGCCTGTCCAACTCAGCCTTTATATAATCCTTTTTTAACCAATCATATATAGTCTGTCTACTACGACCTAGTCTACTGGCTATATCACTTATACTTTCACCATTGATAAGCATAACTATCATATCTGATTGTTCTTGTGTTAGTACTTGCAATTGATTACCCGACACTCATCACACCTCCTTTATATCTTTACATAAAAATAACCGATACGAATTAACATATCGGTTTTATATACTATTGCTATATTAATATATTATCATATAAAATCTAAGGTCAATCTAATATGTTTCTAAGATTTATATTATATATTTCTTATATTAACTTAAATCTTTTTGCATAAGGTACTAGCTTTTCTATAATACTTTTATTCTTAGTAACTAAGTAATCTGCGTTCATATTTACTTTATATCCTATTTCTTTAAATATAAGTTTATCTACATATCGATACTTTATTATTTTAAGTTCAATACTATTTAAAGCATTTAACATATTATCTATTTTTTCTTTTTTTATTTCTAAAGCTATCTTATCACTCTTTAACTTTTCGATATTTAATTGTGATATTTCTACTACTGATTTATTACTAGGTAAAGGCGCACCTGGCATGTCATTATATGATATTCCTTTTAACCCTTCTTCTTTTATATCTAATTCGATACCTTTAATATCAATGTTAATATTACGATATTCTTCTAACAATTTTTCTACTTTTTCATAATCACTCATAAATTCACCCCTTTTGGTAACTAAAAGGTAACTACTTTTAAAATATTTTGGTTACCTCTATAAATGGCTTAATTTCAATACTTTTATATTTGAAACGGTAACTAAAAACGGTAACTATAATATATAATTTCTTTATATATATATATATTTAATTTTTCTTTTACTTTAAAACCTAAGAAATTATTTTTTAGTTTTTTAGTTACCTATATACCTCTAACCCTTGATATTACTAGTGTTGAATAGGTAACCGAAATTTTAAATTCTAGTTACCTTCGGTTACCTTTTAGTTTTTTTGTTGATATTGCTTAACTTAACGTATATATTTTAGTTGCTTTACCTTCTATTTTTACTGACTTATTACTGTTGAAGCCCTGTTTCCTTACTTCTTTACCAAAGACAATTTTAGATAATGGCTTTAGTCCTGATTCTACACACCATACTTGGTATTGTCTAAATACATCGTTAACTGATTCATTTTCTATTTTGTGCTCCTCTATAAATGATACTACTGGATTGTTTATGGCCTCGTATTCTTCCCAAACTTTATCACATACCTCAGATGATGTGATTGAGTTATTATTAATTATTCTGTATAGTCCATCTATTGCTATTTTAAGTAAGTATTCAAGAGCAGCGGGAGTTGTTATTTTATCTTTAATGAATGGATCGTAATCCTCGTCTCTCTTACTAAATTTAGCATTAAATGGTATAAATACTAGCCTACGCTTTAAACCACCGCTCAAATCGTTTATACGAGGTAATTCGTTAGCACTGAATATTAATTTACTGTAGTTTTTAAAATCATATGGATCACGGCCTTTACGTTCTACATTAACTTTTTCACCAGTAACTAATTTTTTAAATGTACTATTATCCTGAATATATTCATTTGATATATCATCGCCTATATTGGCTAGTTTTCCATCAAGTTGGAATGTTTTAAATCTATCGGATAATTCTTTTAATGATACTGAAGATATATTATCTTCCCCAAGTAATTCATTTATTAAATCAAGTAAAGTTGACTTACCATTGGATCCATCTCCAGTTAATATAAAACTCTTGCCTAGTTCATTGCGTCTTAATAATGTATAACCTATCATTTCCTCTATTACATAACGTAATTTCTTATCATTGCAACATATCTTACTTAATGTCTTGTCCAATAACTCATGATAAGCATCTGGATTATAATTATGAGGAATTTTATTTTTTATAATGTATTTAGGTGAATACTCTAATAGTTCTTTAGTTTCTAAATCATATACGCCATTATTAAATACTATGTATTTAGGATTAGTTATTTTTTTATTGGAGCATAATAATTCTAAATATCTTATAACCTCTCCTCTAGGTGTTTTCGTTGAGTTTTGAATGTATTTAAGCATTGTCTTTTCTATATCCAATAAGTTATTTGAATAATAACCGTCTTTATAGATGTGAAGTTGATCGTTTATTTTAACTATATTTTCATTATCTATTAAGTACCTAGCTAGCTTTTCATATTGTAATTTATTTTTTATATAGAAAGATTCCTTTAAAAATGCTTCATCTCTTAGAATTGTGTTTATTTCATTTTCAGCTAAAGGTTCTCTTAGCACGTAGTTATTTATTATCTTTATAGATTCTTTTATTTCTTTTTTAGATAATCCAGCTGACTGAAGTCTTAATATGTAATTAAATAGAGTTTGATTTCTTCCATCTCCTTCTTCCATTTTTGAAAAGTCAATGTTTTTCTTATCAAGTGGAATTAGCCAACATGGTAAATAATCAAGAGTATCTACTTCTTTAATCCATTTACGAAGTTTACCATCTACTTTTAATGGTATAACTGCATTTTGAGTACCTAATCCAGTATCTACTTTTACACCGATAGCTGTAACATAACCTTGTTTTCTTCTGTCCATATTTGTATTTAGAAAATAAAAATGTTTCCCTCTAGATGTCTTTAATATATTACACTGTATATTCTGTTCTTGAATTATATCAAAAACTATTTCAGACTGTTCTTCATCGTCAATGTCTATTTGTATTATTTCATCACTCAATACTGCTCCATAACTATTAAGCTTTTCTACATCTGATAAATTATAAAACTCTGTACGGTTTTTATATTCTTCTGTTGGTCTTTTACCATTAGTTGGTATATATCCTTTAAACATTTATCTCACCTCTTATGTAATATTTGGGTGAAATATCACCCCCCTTTTTTAATTATATTTTATTACTACTAGGAAATATATAGTCTTATCTAAATAATCTCCACCACCTAATCTAATTAAATATTATTCAGCCAATCCCCATGCTCTTTTTCTAACCACTTAATATAGCCATTTTGAGCATTAATTACCGCTAAAGCTTCATCTAGCATTTGAGGACTAACATAATCATCATTTTCCATGTGTGCATATAATTTTTCTTTACATTTTTTTATATCATTTCTATAATCTAAAGGTCTTTTTTTCATCACTAAAAACTCCTATTTTCTATGCATTTAAGTATTCTGCAACATCTTCTAATGTTCTAAAATACTTTCCTCCATTTTTTCTCACCATCTTACCTAGTTGTTCCAAAGACTTTAATTGTGCTTTGTTAAAATATATATGTGTTGATGTTCCAAATGCTGGGTTTACATCTTCTTTTAAGACACAAAATACTGTTCTTTCGGGTCTTTTATTAATATCATCAACTACTTCTGCTATGGTGTATACTCCTCCCATTCTAGGAGTTAATACATATAAACAATAATCACATGTCTCTCTTTGTCTTATTTCTTCTTTCATGCACTCCTCTGTCCAATCATCTACAACTGGATTAAAATAATCTATCTCTAATAACTCTATTAATTCTTCTCTCCAAGTACTTCCATTACAAGTTCCGCCTAAAAATACTTTTTTCATAATCTCCTCCTCTTAAAATAATTATTTATATTTAATATAGTATGCTATTTTTTCAGAAATACATAGATGGCAATCTTTGCCTATGCAATCTAGGTTTTTGCCATTACATTTTATAATATCATATATAAATCTTATTATTTCTTGTTTATTCATAACTTCTCCTCATAAAATCTCCTTTTTTCGTTTAAATACCAGTCATGGTGCAAGGTGTAGTCTGCTGGTATTGGTTAGGTGCTACACTACCTAAAATATGTTTTTTATTTACTTAAACATCTCAATTTATATCTCTTTGATCGAACTTTTAAGTCATGTCTTTTATGAAAAAGCTTATAACTTTCAAACTTCATTCTTGTAGATATCACTTCATGTCTATTTCCGTCTTTATCTTTAATCGAACTTATCAGTCTATGAACCATTAATCTCCACCACCTAATCTTCTTCATATATTTCAAATGGTCTTACTCCACTTTGCATTACATTGCCTTGTGTCGGCTCATCAACAAAGTACCAGTTATTTACATCTACGCCTGTAAATATATCTTCCTCTGTTTCTTCATTCTTTACATTAAAGCTAATATATGCCTTTTCAAATATCTTCTCTATCGCTTCATCCATTGAACTTGCTTCCATAGAGAAACTTAAATCTAGTATTAAGCTTATATCACCATAAAATTCCTTCATAATCTCAACCACCTATCAATATTTTAAATACCTTTCTATCTCTTTAGTATCTCTTCTTATTTCGTGCATTTTAGCTTTTAACTCAGCATATACTTTATTGTTATCCCAAGTTGGCTTTAATTCTATATCACTTTCTAAGATTTCTAATACTCTATGCATATTGGCTATTACACAAGCCTTTGTTATTTTTATATCTCTCATCTCATATACCCTCCTATAGTATATCTGTTAGAACATCTTCTATTTCATCTAAAAAATCTTTAACTTCATACCCATCATCTTCTAAGATAAGGTCTATAAAAAATGTATTATTAAGTCTTTTATATATCATATTAACTATATTTTTATAATCGTATCCTTTTACTTCTATATCATCTATTTTTACTATCTTCCCAATGCCTTTACCTGTTGTTAAATGCAAAAATCCCTTACTATCAATAAATCCCTTATCACCTTTTTTAACAGTTTTCACCTTGTCACTAACTATTGTGTTTATTTCAAAATCTTCTCTTACAGTTATTTCTTGTCCTATTTTCATAATATCCACCACCTATTTATATTTTTCTTCGCTGAATAATAACCCGCGAAAGAAACTCCTCTTTTACTTACAAATCATTTCTATTAACTCTTCTTTTGTATAAGTTTTAAATATTTTATCTATTTCTTGTTCTAAATATTTCTTAGTACCTTTTTGAAATCCTACTAAATCTTCTTCATTTACCCAAACTTTATTCTTTTCACCTTCATAATTTTCGTATTCTATATGATAGTTGTAATCAATGCCATTATCTATCTCAAGTATTTCAGCTTTCATCACAAAAATTAAGTTTTTGAAATTAACTTTATCTCCTACTTCGTATCTCATAACTACCTCCTATTAAAACCCATCTTTTAACCTAATAACTCCGAATTCTCATATATATTTCCTATTACCTTTATATCATCAAAAGAATATTCCTCTAATAAATGTACGTTACCATTTTTAAAATTAAGCTTTCTAATCTTAAATGAACCTTTATGATAAAGAACTTCAAATTTACCATAAATCCCGTAATCTAAAATATCACCTTCATAAATATCTTTCCCATTTTTATCTTTAAGTCCTGTGTATTGACCTATTGAGTCTTCTTCCACCCAATAGTCTCCATATGGACTTAATAAATGAACTGAACTCGTTCCATCTGTATAATTGATTTTTGATACTCCATACCCATTAGTAATCCATTGAGAACCTATTAGTTTTTCTTTTGAATATCCTCTAAACTTTATTTCTCTCATAATCTCCACCACCTATTTTTTATTTAATATTACTTTTCTAGCTTTATCCAATACTTCTGTACCATATTTTCTATATACAGTTCCCCTTATTGCTTTAGCAGATCTATTAATCTTTTCAGATATTAACTCGTAATCAATTCCCTTAATTATTAATTCATCTAATTGTTTAAGTTCATCTTCAGTCCATTTATTATGATTATCTGCTTTTATAGGTCTTTCTTTTATTCCTAGTTTACATATTCTCCTTTGTATAGCTCCACAACTACGATTCATCTTAGCTGCTATCTCATCAACTGTATATTTAAATTCTCTTAATAAAAATATTAAGTATTCCTCTTCGTTACTAGTCCAAGGAGTAGTTTTACATTTTATCTTTGCTTCAATGTCATATCTACGTTTTTCTTTAACCCAACTAGGCTCTTTACCTAGTGTATTTTCTATAAAGTTAGAAAAATCTATAAATGATTTATTTTTCTCTGCCCATTTCCAAAAATCATCTAAAAATACAACTCGAACTTTTTTATTTTTAATTTTCTTCGACTTTATTGGGAAATTTCTGTTTTTAACCCAAGATTCCAACTTATAATTATCTGCATTTGTGCCTATAGCTAGCATTAATTGTCTCCAAGTTATGTAGTCCCCACTTTCTAAAAATGCACCTAGACCTAAATGATACTTCTTCTGGTATATTGAAGTCTCTGTTCTTCCTAACTTTTTAGCTATATGAGGTACACTCACTGTTCCCCACTTATCTAGTAAAAAATCAACTTCTTCTTTGGTCCAAATCCTATCACTTTTTATTCCAAGTTGACCTTTCTTATAAGTTATTGATTGAACACTTCTATTTAAGTTTGCAGCTAATTCAGCTATCGTTAATTCACTTCCAAATTCAATTAAATATTCAATTTCTTTATTTTCCCATAACATAAACACCCTCCTAAAATTTACACCCTCTCAGTTTATAGGAGCAATTTAGAGAGGGTATTGTATTGACTACTAGGTATTATTCAAATAAAATTAATTCCTGTGCATATGGTAAATTTTCAACCCATTTACAAAATGTATCTTGCCATTCTTCTTTTAACCTATGGTTTTTTCTTTGGAAATAAATATTTCTAAGTTCTGCATAGTTTGTGTTTACAGTTCTTAATTGCTTATATGAAGTTGGTAAAAGTTTTTTAGCTCTTATTACATAGTTATAATCTTTAGTTTCTAAATATCTATCTCTTAATTCGTTTAATTTTATAACTATCTTTTCTATATCCTGTCTATCAAGTTTGTCATATACAAAATCAGATAATTCTATTCCTTTTTTAGCATTTAAAAGCTTGTGCATTGTACTACAACTATTTTTAGTATTAAATTTATAAGTATCAAATTCTGACCACCAGTACAAAGGCATATTAAAGTCTGCCCATACTTGTATTTGTCTTAAAAATTTGCAATGTTCTGAACCAGCCTTTATTAATCTTTGTGCTAAGTCTAAATTATTTTCACCTATTACGGCTAACTCCATGTCCATATCTTTGGGACAAATGGTATCTAGTAATTTAAAATCTTCTATTGTATCTGCTTTTCTCGTATCACTTAAGTGCCAACTATTCATCGGATTTCTCATCCCTCTTAGTGCAGCTTCAAAGCCATAAACCTCTGTATTGATTATCTTCATTATTTATCCCCCTTATTTAATTCTATTATTGACAATACGCTATAGTTAGCTAAATCTATTAATGTATCTACTATACTTTCATCATCAGTATTAACATCAGTTATACCGTTTTGAGAATCTTGTAATTGTTTATTTAAGCTTTTAAGCCTTCTTAACTTATCTTCTAACCTAATACATACACTTGTTAAACCATATTCCTCAAATTGCTTTGAGAAGCTATTCCCATAGTTTTTATTTTTTATTAAATATAATTCGTGCATTTCTTTTGTTATTAGCTGAAAATCATCTTCAGATTTTACAACTTTAGAATATACAGGCTCCATTTTCTTATATCCTATACATTTTTCATTCCCATCTTGTAGGTATCCAAGTTTGCAAATAGTACCTTTTTGGAAATGTTCACATAATCCACATACTGACTTACTCATTTACTTAAATTCCCCCTTATATATCCTTTAATATCCAACCTCTATCAGTTAACTTTTTATTATGCTTTTTTAAACCATCCTCTAATTTGTCAATTACCCCTTCTACTTCTAAAACACCTAACATTGCTTGTATAGTATCGTAAAATTCCTCTACTCTGTTTTCTTTATCAATAGCATTTAGAAATTCAACTACTTCTTCTCTTACTTTATTAAGTTGTGCATGAATTGGAAATTCTGCGTCTAATAAGTGCATTTCACATTTAATTTCATCCCATTCTAAGTCACTATATAATAATTCATCTAAGCAGTTATGACACTTAAATCGGTTATCTTTAAACTTAAATTCATCATTTCCACAGGTTGGACACTTTACTTTATATTTTATTTTAATCACTCCCCTATAAAATCTCTTATTCTCTTATTTGCAATATCTATATAATATTGTTTGTCTAATCTCCTAGTTGTTTTAACTCCATTAATATCACCATTTTCTATAAAACAGCGTTCTGGAGTATTTCCTATCTTATCAGGCTTATCTTTATTAATGTGGACCTTAAATACTCCATTATCTTTTCTAGACCTTGAAGCAAATACTCTTAATACTCTTTCATCTAATTTCTTATTTCCATGAAGTGCATGCTTGTATTTACCACTTACTTTTACTATCTTTTGAAACTCAATTAATTCATTACAGCTATTAATAGTATCTTCTACTGGAATACCTTTAACAAAATAATCTTTCAACGCTTTATTCACTATAGGTAGGTCATTATCTAATTTATTAAGTTCTTTAACATATGCACCTTTTGATTTTACTTTCCCATTTTCCATTACTATTAAGTAGTTGTTTACATCCTTTTGGACTACTTTCTTTATTATGTCATGTTCTAATGTCATCCTAGTTCTTTTGCACCATTCATTACAAACCTCTTCATATATAGGCATATCTTTATTTGATTCTAGTTTAAACATTACACCATCTGTATTTGATTGAATTAACATTGCTCCTGGAAGTTTTTCAGTAACTCTTTCAATTAAATCCAGTAACATAAGTTGTCCATTAATACAAACGTTGTTAGCCTGTCTTGGGTCAAATAATGGATTATATTTGTCCTTCATAGCCCCATAAGTTGAGTTAAGTACGATTTTAAGAGGTTGTTGTTCTTTCTTTTTACCTTCATGTTTAAGTTTCATTCTAGCATCATAAATATTTTGATACTTACTTTTATCTTTTATATTCCTAGACTGAAAATCATACTCCAGCATCAAAGAGGGATAAAAACTTCCAACATCTGAGTTAACAAATAAACCTTCACCTATATATTTTGGTCTAGCTCCATGAAGTCCACCCCAAGCAAATGTGTGAGGTACTCCAGCTACATCTATATCTAATTTCTTTTTGTAATCTTTATTAAGTGGATTTTTATACCATTGATATATTTCTCTATAATTATCAATCCTTATAGTATCGACTATTGTATAATTAAATTCATCATCATGTTCTATTTGACTAGCTCCAAGTATAATTGCACTCAGTTGTGCTTTAGTCTTATTTATATACTTAAGAGGTAACTCAAATGTTTTAATAAGCCCCATGTGTGCGTTAAACTCTTCTATTTGGTTAACAAATACCTGCATAGTTTGTTCAACGTCATGGTTACAATATTTAATTACCTCTTTAAGTTCATCATCGTTCAACTTACGGTCAATGGAGAATGATACATCCGATTCTTTTATGTTATTTCCCATAAACCCTTCTAATTGCTTTAAACCAAAGAATTTATTTGTCATAACATCATAGTTATATAATTGTATTTGGTTAATTAATCTAGAGAATTGCCATCCACCTAGTTTTTTAACGATAATATGTTCATTCATATCACTTGGATTAAAATCACATAATATAGCTTTTAATATATAGGCATCATATGAACGACTATTATATCCGGCCCAAATATCATTTTTATGTTTCTCATAGAATTGCTTTAATTGTTCTGTATCATTTACTATAGTCGTAGTTGTCTTAGTATCAGTATCTTTAATGACTACTAACCAGTCATATTTAAATGTTTCAAAGTCATAAAATAGCATTACTTATCATAAACCTCATCTATGTATTCATGTAATTCATTTATCTTTTCGCATATAGTTTCAAACTTTTTAATCCCCGTACCGTTAATTTCTTTTCTTACTATTCCTTTTAAAACTGCATTTACATCCCTATAATATCCAACTACTTTCCATGATATTTTTGTACTTCCATCTTCTTTCTCTGTTACTACTTTTTCTTGAAGTGTTACATTTCTTTCATCTGTAGCAATTATCTTATATTTATCATTTAGTTTCATTTTTCTACTCTCCTTTATACAAATAACCCAATTATTAAAAACCATATCACATAAGGGTCTTTAGTATAATAGACAACAAACCCTATTAAAAGTGATATACATATCCATGATACCGATTTAACTATCATATAATTTTTATCCATTTACATCACCTCAAAGTTGACTTCTAATAATTTTCTACTTGCTAAATAATCACACAAATGTACGAATTTTTCTAATTCTGTAACTGGCTTAGGAAGTATTTCTTCTTTAGTTTTATAATCAGTGTTCCATTGTCCCATATGTGACTTTATGCAATTACTTATCGCATGCCAATGCTCCTCTTCCATTACATCTATAACTTCCTGTGGTAGAGAATCTTCATCTACATACCAATATTTACCTTCTAAGTATTCCACTACTTCTAATGGATGAGTACTTACAGTGTGTGAACTTCCATCTACTCCATGCTTAACTCCATCATGTAATAGTAGTGCTACTCTTATTAAGTCTTGCTCTTCTTCAGTGAAATTTTGAATACTGTGATTATTAAATAACTCATTAGCTATTCTAACAGCTGCTTGAGTATGTCTTACCAAACCTTCTTCTCCTTGAGCGTAACTTGGATGATACTTACCACTAGAACTTGCTGCAACTTGATAAAAATAATCTGGAAGCATTTCTAAAGACCATTTAGCGAATACTTTTAAATTTCTATCTTTTATAGTATTTAATTCATACTCAAAGTTATATTTTGATTTTACATAATCTAGATCTATATCATCTCCTATGCTTAATTCATCATCATTAAATAGCTCTAGTAAGTTTTTAATTGCATATAGAGGTATATCCCAAGACTTATTTGCTGGATTATATTTTCTTCCTGGAATAGTTTTTACTTTTGCTACAATGTTTGCATCATATGGAAATGACACATTTAAAAAATCATTAATTTTACTAACTTTTATCATTTATTTAACCTTCCCCTTATAAAATTTCTTTAGATATTTTGATAACTCTTCTTGGCTAAGTTTCCATACTTTTATTTCATTACCATTTACATCTCTTACTGTTTTGAATTTCTTATTATTTAGGTCCATTTATTAAAACCCCCTTAGGTATAAAATTATACTGATACGCTTCGTCATCTATATCATATCTATTGGCCTTTTTCTTAGCTCTCTTAGATTGTTTTTTCTTAACTTTATCAACACTTCTAAAAGCATATGGACAATTATCCTCTAAATCATATCTTGGTAATACTGTATCAATGCATAAATTATAAATATCACACTCATAACATATCTTCTTACAATTACAACACTTGGTGTTCATAACACTAAACATTACATTTTCAAATTTATGAGTTTTAAATTGAACCATTTCACTTTCTTTTAATGCTTTATCTTCTAGTACTTTTGCTCCAGTTTCACTAGTTATTTTTATTTGGAAATTTTGAGCATGCTTTTTTAATTTCGTAGATTCATTAACTGGCATTCTATCCATTATTGATTTAAGAGCATTTCTAGTCATTGTGATTGATGTTTTTAACTTCTTAACCTCATCTTTAGTTAAGTTATTTTTCCAAATTTCTAAGATATTTTCATTGTACATCGCTATACTCATACAAGCTAACCAGTTATTACGCTCAGCTAAGCTTAAATAGTTTTTCAACTCTTTATCCCCCCTATCTATGAATACTTTTCCATACTACACCTAATATAAATCCAAGATTTATTCCAATCCAAATACCTACTATCATTTAATCATCTCCTTTGGATTAGAATAAGTAAGTTTACATTTGTTACATTGATGTATAATTCCTGATTCAAATGGTATCGAGAATATTTTTCCACCGCATTTACACTTATTTATTTCTAAGTATGTTAGATTACAGATTTTACAATGTTTTATAATTACTCCATCTTTATTTTTCATCGTATATTCTATACTTTTACATCTCACACATGAATTTGATTTTGCCGATATTATTTTGAATTTTTTCATAATATCATCCTTTCAACTAGGAAATTATCAGTTAAATAACTTCCTAGTTTTGTATGTTTTATTGATTAATTTTCAAATATATCCTCTATCTTATAGGTATTAAATCCCTTAGAGTTTTTACCATATTCTAGTTGATATGCTAGGTTCCCGTTTACTGCTTCAAATACATCTAATAGTAATTCATGATATTGTTTGAAGTTAACAAATTCAACTTCCACACCACTGTCTAAGCTTCTTAGGAACTCATTTCCATTGTGTAATCCAAATCCTGTTGTTAATACTTGATTAAAGAATATTATCGAACCTTTAAACTCTCCTTCTAATATCTTTAACCAACAACTTAACATTGGATCTCCTTTTTTACTTTTCTTTAACTCTAGTTTATTTACTTCTACCTCATAAGTTCCTTCTGGGACTTCTTTATAATTTCCACCGCCATTTTCAGCAGCATCTTTAGCATCCTTTTTTAAACCTTCTACATCCACAACATTATCAAATTCTTCCCATATATTTGCCATATTTAGCACTCTCCCATCTTTTTATTTATTATTTTTTCAACATACTTACATTGATTAAGTATATAGTTGTCATATTCATTTCCACCGCTAGATAACCAATCTTTAATTCTATTATCTACATCAGTTATAACTGATTGCGGTACATTATAACTTCCTATAGCTTCTGCTAATTGATTTAAATTATTTATTTCTATCATTATTCTTCATCCTTTTTGCTTCTTCTACGTCTACGAGGTTTTTCTTCTTGCTTAATATCTTCTACTGGTTTATCATCACCTTCCACATTATGTTTAATTTCACCATACATCGATGCTGTTTGAATTTTTATAGACTCCTGTGTTTCTTCTGTTTTAATTCCTTTTTCATACTCTTCTTTTGAAATTTCAGATGATAATCCATCGCCTAAATCAATCACATCACCTTTTGATAACTTCCAATACGAGTCACTTTCTCCATGATAGAAATACATATCTTCCTCAGCTACTAATTTATTTTCTTTAGATTTTCTACTTCTTCTAGACTCTTCTTTAGGTTTATCTTCTTTAGACTTGTCCTTATTAACTTGCTTTTGAGCATCAACTAAGGCCTTTTTAAAAGCATCCATATCTAATTCACATCTATTTATTAAGAAGTTAAATCTTCCACCTCCAAATGTATTTTCATCCTTAGCTAACTGTATATATCTCTTATCTTTTTCTATATATGCTCTAACTGTTAAATCAACTGTTCCTGCTAACACATTAGCTACTTTTTCTTGTAAGTTAGGTTTATAAGTACTATATCTAGCTCCACTTCTTAAAGTCACTTCATTACTAGTTTCTTTACTTATATAAATTATTTGGTAACCTAAGTTCTTAAGTCTCTTTATGTTCTTTAAGAACTCCATTTTAACCATGTCCCAACCTTTTCCAAAGCCTGCATCTTGTTCATGTTGTATCTCTAACTTGTTATATACATAAACTCTACAGTGCTCATATAAATCCTCTACTAAATCTATACACACTCTCTTAAAGTCATTATCCTTCTTTTCTAATTCAGCTATAACTTCTAAGAATACTTCCCAAGCCAATTTCCTTTTAGTTATTCTTCCTTCTTGAGTTACTACATCTGTTATTCTAAGTACTGGTGATGTTGTATTATCAGTATTCCCATCAGTATTTAGGAATAGTAAATCATCTAGGTTGTCTATAAATGTTGACTTTCCAACATAACTATCTGCATATATCCACATATCAGGATTTTCATCTATTTTTCTTTCTCTTCTTGTATTACTTGGTAATATCATAATATCATCCTCCAATAAACAATAATTTTGGTAATCACACCAATCACAAAGTTTGGTAGTGTTTTTAGGGTATTCCTTACATTCAACTACATCTACTACATTAGACATAAATTCTATGACCTTGTTAGCATCATACTTAACTTCTGCTATTTGTATTTGTAGCTTATTCGTTTCATCAATTAGTCTTTTTCTAAATTGATATAAATCTTCATTGTTCTTTTGCTTTATGCTACATTTTGGCACAAATATAAATCCTAACTTCCTTACCTTAAACCCTAGCTGCTCTAGAAAATATTTATAAATATGAAGTTGTCCGGATTCCATATAGTTTTTAACATTATTTGAATACTTAAAGTCAAATACATCAACTGTACCATCATCATTCTTTACAATTAAATCTACTATTCCAATAAATCTACTATTTGATATTCTAAATTCATTTGAATATATGTTTAACTGTTCAAGTATAGATTTTACTTTAGGTACTACTATTTCTAACTTCATCATTTCTTCAATATGTCTATCATTTATAATTGGATATTGAGAGTAATAAAATTTTCTAGCATTATCTAAATTAGTTTCTAATGCTAAATGTAATGTATTTCCAATTATTAAAGCATTATCAGCAGTTGGATTAGGTATTAGTTTTAATTTATCTATATATCTGTACTTATATTGCTGCTTACAGTGATTAAAGCAACTTATACGGCTATATGACGCTTGAATTTTATTCACCTCCTAATTCTTTAGATAATTCACATAAGTCTTCACATATTTCAAATAGTGGACAACTTTCAATACACTTAGGCTTGCACTCTCTACTATTGAAATTTTTAATCAACTCATATAATTCATCAACATCAATGCATTCCATACTTTTCACCCTCTTAATATAGATATTAATTTTCTTTTAGAATTAATATTTAAGTCAGTTGAAATTATTTTTGATATTAAAAGTAGTTTCACTACTCTAACCCCCTTACCATAACAAAGCATACGTCACTTTTCTTCATAAGCTCATGGATATTTATTCTATCCTTTTGAAGTCCTCTATTGACCTTCTCTATAGTTACCAAAACATCATCTTTTACTAGATTTTCTCTACTAAAAGCTATTATCTTAGCTATTCCACATTCACCATAAAACTCATAAGTATTATTTTCTTGCATTAAGTCTAATAGTGACTCTTTTTCACTGTCTAAATTCATCTTAAGATCGTTAAGTTTATCTTTAATATCCAAAATAGATTCTATTTTTTCATTTACTTTTTCTTTAAATATTGTTTGTTCCATTAATAACCTCCCCTATAATTGTGGCATTTCAAATACTTTATCTCTATAGTGTCTTACTCCACCACTTGTTATATAATCTAATTTACTTCCTTGAAAAATATTACTTTGTATTAGATTTAATACGTCTAAGGCTCTTTCTTCTGATTTATATTCTCCAAGTAGTACTCTTTTATCTCCTTTTATAGCTTGTACTTCGTTTTCATCAACAAATATATAGTCTGTTTTTACTAAATCAAATTTATTTTGACTTCTAATCCACATATAGCTTCTTTACCCCCTCTTTAAATTTATCAAAATCTTTAGGATATAATATAATCCCCCAACCACCACATTGATTTATAAGTCTTATATTCCTCTTTTGTAATTCTGATGGTTTCCCATTTGGAGCTTTTACTTCTATTCCAACAAATTTACCATTTATTAAAGCAATTATATCTGGAATACCGCTTTTACTATAAGGCCCTGCCCAAAATTTGAAGTACCAGCAGTTTGGTAATGAATCCAAATACTTCTTTATCTTATTCTCAAATACTTTCTCAGCTGCCAACGTACTCACATCCTATTTGTAAAGCATTGTTAAATAATAATATCGCATTAACAGCTTCTTTTATTTCTTTTACATTAGTACCAGTTATAGTAGTTTCTTTTATTTCTTCTTTAGCTAAATAGTATAATTTAAATTTCATCATATTACTTCACCTTAAATCTTATACTTGCTGATCTTACAGTTGGCTCACAATACTCTTGGTATATATCTGGATACTCTTTTTTAAACTTACTACTATTAAACTTAGTACCTGTGCTACCTTTCACATAAGTAATACTCATATTATCATTTTCAAACTTATCTATCCCGTAAAACTCCATTTGTTGTAGTAGGTCCTCTTTAAGCTTGTCCCTACCATTTTTAAGCATATTATATTGTTCTTCTACTATTCTAAGTTCATCTAAAACAGTTATATTTGCTTCTTTAAATAATTCAACTGGATTTTTAAACTCTACATTCTTAATTGCATTCACCCAGCACTTCTTACACTCTTCTTCATCTGCTCCTTCTTGACAAATTGGTAATACAGGTAATTCATATTCTATAGGGCATTCATCCATATACTCTGATTCTAAGAATTCCTCTTTTGTAAAATTACTAAATACATTTTGCACCTTACTTGCATCAATTACTTTGATTTCCATTTTTTAATTCCCCCTTATTATTTATATAACAGCTATTCTAACTGGAAGTACTAACTCATATTTATTTACATCTTCAATGATTACTGGATTTACATTATTTGTAAAACTCATTTTAATATTATTCATATCCTTAATAGCTTCTAATAAATATCTAGAGTTAAATGCAATATCTAGATATTCTCCACTAGTAATACATTTAATTGAATCTTCTAACTTGATAGCTTTCATTTTTTTCTTTTCATCTTCTTTTACCTCAGCACTCAGGTGTATTAAGTTATCTCTTATACTTAACTTAACTAAGCTATTCTTAACCTTTGCTGACACCTTTTCCATAGCTTTAAGAATATCTTCAAATTCTTTTTTATCAACTTCAACTACTGTATTATGTTCTTTAGGTTTTAACTTATCAACTTGTATAAAATCACCTTCTATAAGCCTGTTACAGTAGTTATAATTATTTACTTGATACTTTATATATCTATCACTACAAGTCGCTTTTATTTGACCTTTAAGACCTTTTAACATCTTATAATTACTAATAGTTATTGGTAATTCAGTTTCAAAGTTTCCTACTCTCTCACATAATCTATAACCATCTATGGTTATGAATTTATTCTTTTCTATCCTTATCCCATTTAAAATTGGTTTAGTTTTATCTTGTGATATTGCATGTTCAACTTGTAATAAATGCTTTAACTCTTTATCTGATAAATCAAATACATTATATTTAAAGTTATCTTCTATTTTTGGATAATCTCTACCATTGAGTATTTCAGTTTCAATAGTTCTAGTTCCAACTGTTATCCCCATATCTGTTATAGTCATTAATTCATCGTTTTTAATTAATGGAAATACTTCTTTTGGTAAAATAATACTTCCAGGTTCTATTACTTGAGCTATAACTTCAGTTGCTATTTGATTTTCCAAGTCACATTTTACTAATTCCACTACATCTGTAGCATCTATTAAGATTGAATCAGTTTTAATATCTTTTGACTTCTTAACAAAGTCATTAAATAAACTTGAGTTTATCTCTATTTTCATATAATCCCTCCCTCAATCTCTTCAAATAACTTGTCCGTAAAATCTTTACGTTTTTCTAAAACTTCTAAAATATCATGTTCTATACTTTTTTCAGTTAACATATAATAGTAAAAACAGCTTTTAGCTTGTCCTAAACGATGTATACGCTTTTTACTCTGTTCAAACAGCTCTGAACTTAAAGGTAAGCTGAAGTAAACTAATTTATTACTAAGCTGCATATTAAGACCCATAGCACCAGCTTGATACTGTATTAAACTAACACTATTACTTTTACTCTCATATGCTTTTAAGTCTCTTAAATCACCATTAACACAACTTACTGGTCTTTCTAATCTAATGCATAAGTCTTTTATTTTCTCATATTCATCTTTAAAATTGTAGAAAATAATAACTCGGTCATTAGTAGATTCTAGTAGGTCCTTAAGTGCTGCTAACTTATTTTTATTGTATTGACTAGCTAATTGTCTTAAATAAAGCAATCTAGTTAAACTTGTATCACCAACTAACTCAACATCTTCAACTGTAACTAAGCTATGTTTATTAAATTTCTTATACTCACTAGTTGTTGGTACATTTATAGTTATGAAATTCTGTTCTGGAAGATTTATAACTTCCTCTGTTTTCATAAATACAGCTCCATGCTCTTTTAATTTTCTCTTAAGTCTATCTATATTCTTATAACCAGTTACCTTTTTCATTGGAAAACCACCAACATCTATAGTTATGTACTCTACATATGTGTCCCAAAATGCTTTTTTACTAATTTTCCATCCTAGTAATTTACATTGACTATATAGTTCCTCATATTTACCACCTACTGGAGTACCAGATAATAAAATTACATTTTTAGGTTTCATTCCCAATATGCATTTTGTTCTATTAGCTGTAGTATTTTTAATACAGCTTGACTCATCTAAAATCAATGTAAAATCCTCTAATAGGGATAATTCTTTTCTTCTCCAAACTAGATCGTAATTTATGATTACTATTGATTTATTTGGTATCTTAGTTGGTTTACTATAAACTAAAATATTATAGTCTGAATAAAATGTTTTAAAGTGTTCTTGCCAAGTTGGTATCATGGATTTTTGACATACTACTAGGTTTATATTTGTATTAAGTATCTTCATTTTTTCACTTGCTACAAAGGTTTTACCTAATCCCATATCCAAGTAATATGCTACTCTATTTTTATTTTCTGTATCTTTTAATACTTGCTCTTGATGTGGATATAGTTTAATCAGCATACTCACCTATCTTTCATTAAACTCTCTATTTCTTCTTTGCTACACCCTAAAATTCCAACATCTAAAACTAATTTCTTATCAAATTCAATTACCTCTTCGATTGTGTGGATTCCTAGTTCTTCATTAAAATATTTCCAAACAGCTTCTTCATTCCTCATAATCCAACCTCCAAATATACCGTTTTGGCAGATTAATTTGTAAAAAAAATATCTTTAATATCTTTTTGAAAAACTTTAGCTATCTTATCAGCTTCTATTAATAAAAATTGAGTTTCTCCAGATTCTTTTTTCTGATAAGTCGCTTCTGGCATATTAATCTTTTTTGCCATTTCTTTTTGAGTAAATCCATTTTCAACTCTCAACCCTTTAAGTCTGTTAAGATTTATCATTATTTCACCCCTTTTCTTCCTCCTTGGTATATTTATATATTAATCTACCATTTTGGTAATGTCAATCATTTTTTCAAAAAAATATTGCTTTTTTGGTATATTTTATTTCTTATTTGGCATAATATATTATAATAATTATTATTGGAGGTGACAAAATGGCAACATTCGGTGATAGATTAAGAACACTTAGAAAGGAAAAACAATTAACTACAGTGCAATTAGGAGAAATATTTAATACTACTAATTCTACAATTTCTAGATATGAAAATGGATTAAGAGAACCTAGAAGAGACTTTTTAGAAAGATGTAGTGAATATTTTAATGTATCTATAGATTATTTATTAGGCGCTTCTGATGAAAGGAGTCCAGTAGATTCATTACCAAATGAATTTACTAGCGCAGAAGATGCAATAGCATTCTTATTAAAACAACCTACTTTAGTAGCTTTTGGGGGATATGATTTAAATAAACTTAGTAATGAAGAACTTTTAGATTTCGCAAATGATCTACTGCAACAATTTAAAATGGTAAGTTATAAATATAGAAAATAAAACATAATTTCGGGGGAAACATGGGAGTAAAAAAAGTAATAGACACTTTATATAATATATATTCTGAATATCACACTACCGATCCGTTTGAGCTGTGTGAACACTTAGGTTATAAAATAAGATATAAGAATTACAATGTTGATGCAATGAAGGGATATTACACCAAAGTTTTTGATGACGTATGCATTTATATCAATTCAAATTTAAGTCGATTCTCACAATCTATAATTTGTGCTCATGAACTTGGCCATGCATTAATGCATGATAATGCAGGTAATCATTTTAATGGTGGAGATATGCAAAAAGAATACGAAGCAAATTTATTTGCAGCTTATTTACTATTAAATGAGAGTGATTACGATATTAAGTTTGAAAATATGAATAGTTATTTGTTACAGCAAGCTATAAATGACCTAATTATTTAAAGAGGTGAACTAAAGATGAAAGCAGCATTGTATATCAGAGTTAGTACACATCACCAAGTTGATAAGGACTCACTTCCATTCCAAAGAAGTGAGCTTATCAATTACGCTAAATATGTACTGGGGATTGATGATTATGAGTTGTTTGAAGATGCAGGATATAGTGGAAAAAATACAGATAGACCTGCTTTCCAAAATATGATGAATAAAATTAAAAACCGCGAATTCACTCATCTACTAGTTTGGAAGATAGATAGAATATCACGTAATTTATTAGATTTTTGTGCTATGTATGATGAAATAAAGGAATATGGAGTTATTTTTGTAAGTAAGAATGAACAGTTTGATACATCTAGTGCCATGGGCGAGGCTATGTTAAAAATAATATTAGTTTTCGCAGAACTTGAAAGAAAACTTACTGCTGAAAGAGTTTCTTCTATAATGCTCTCTCGTGCTGAAAAGGGACTTTGGAATGGCGCTAATGTACCTCTTGGATATGTCTATGATAAAGTAACTAAATTTCCTAAAATCGATTCTAAGGAATCCAAAACTATTAAGTTAATATTTGATACTTATGAAGAAATAAAATCCGCTACACACGTTATGAAGCATTTAAACGATAATAATATTCCTACTAAACGTGGTGGTAGGTGGACTAGTAAAACTGTCACCGATATTATAAGAAATCCATTTTATAAAGGTACTTATAGATATAATTATCGTGAATCGGCTCGTGGTTCAAAAAAAGATGAAAAAGAATGGATTATAATTGACGATAATCATGAGGGAATTATATCAAAAGAACAATGGCAATTATGCAATGATATAATGGATAAAAATGCAGAACGTAATAGTTCAATGTATCGTAAAGATGTTAACACTCATGTATTCTCTAGCATTCTAAAATGTGAGAATTGTGGTAGAGGTTTTATAGCTAATACTGACCAACCCCGTAAAAATGGTTGGAGGCCTAGCACATATCGTTGTCAAGGTAGAGCTAGATTCTATGATTGTGATGCTGGTATGACTGGAGATGTTAAAATAGGTTCATTTGTAATTAATTACTTGAGTAATTTTATAAAGGCTATTAACTCTATAAATAAAAAAAGTACCGTTGAAGATTTAGAAAATCAATTATTAAAGGGGAAAGAGTTTAAATATGTTCATATAAATAAAGATGACTTGGACTACTCTTTTAAATTAATATCTAGTATCAATGTAAGTAATGTAATAAATTCAAATAAAAATGTTAAAGTTAATAAAGTTTCATCTAATAATTTAAATTCTGAAAGAGATAAATACAAGAGAGCACTTAATAGGTTAGAAGACTTATATTTATTTGACGATGAAGGTATGAGTGAAAAAGACTATTTAGTAAAAAAACAAAAACTAGAAAATAAGTTAAGTGAAATCAATAAAGAATTGGAAGAAAAAAATAATTCTAATTCAACTATAGATTGGTCTTTTTTAAATAATACACTATTAAAAAATGAGCTATTAAATAAGGATCACATTGATTATAAAAACTTAGATATGACTATTGATAGAGATATTATTAAAAAGTTCATAAATGATATCGTAGAAAAAATAACTATAAAAAAAGACGGCAGAGTTGCCTCTATTTCTTTTAAGAATGGAATAACGCACAACTTCACATACACTCAAGGCTAGATTCTTTCTAGTCTTTTTTATCATGTTTACTTACACTCTCGGACATCCAAAGGTTTGAATTATATATTTAGGCTTTACTTGATGTATAGCGTAATATCTTGAATTTTGCTCTGCTATTGCTTCTATAAATCTATCTTGTTCCTCTATTTTTTCTATAGGAACTTGTACTTGTTTTCTCTTTGACAAAGTTGATTCCTCCTAACGGTATTGCTATTTATTATAGATAAAAATAATTATATCAAATTAAAATAAATTTTTAAAGATATTAGTTAAATATATCCTTTTATATAAAAAAATAAACTTTTATTTTAAAGAATTATATTTTTTATTTTAGGAATAATAAATAAGATAATACGGTTATTTATAAAAGGAGATATATAATGTTAGTAGTTTTAGTAAGAAGTATTTTACTTTATATTGCTGTTTTAATTTCCTTAAGGGTTATGGGGAAGGGTGAAATAGCAGAAATGAATTCTTATGATCTTGTTATAACTCTACTTATAGCTGATGTAGTTTCAATGCCTATGGAGAATAATAGTATACCTTTAATTAATGGTATAGCTAGTTTGACAGGACTAGTGTTGATGCAAACAATTATCTCTTATCTTTCCTTAAAAAGTAGGAGATTTAATTCTTTTCTAAGTGGGAAACCATCAATTTTAATAAATAAAGGAAAAATAGATGTAAAAGAGTTAAAAAGGGAAAGAATAAGTATTGATGAACTTTTAGAACAACTAAGAATTCAAGGATATTTTAATTTAAAAGATGTTCAATATGCTATTTTAGAAACTGATGGTAATTTAAGTGTTGTGCCTACACCTACATATAACTCAACACCTTCAATTTCATTTAATCACTTGCCTCTTCCATTAATTATAGATGGGAAAATTATAAACAATAGTTTGAAGTCTATTAATAAAAATGAAAAATGGCTAAAAGGATTAGTTAAATCTAATCATATTGACAATATTTCAAATGTTCTTATATGTATTTTAGATGAGTATGATAAAATTTTCATTCAGACAAAATAAAAAATCAATCTTAATGGAGTTTATATAAATGAGATCTTTAATTTGTGTTTTAATTTGGACAATTTGTTTTGTATCCTTTGGTACATATACCAATAATGAAGTTAACCAATTTACAAATAAATATGAAGAAAATATTTCTGTAATAGAATCATTAATAGAAAATGATAATTGGAATGAAGCCAAAGAGGAGTTAACTTCTTTTTCTAAAAACTATCATAATGAAAAAGACATTTGGTATAAATTATTAGACCATACTTATTTTGATGATATTTGCTTGTATATGAATATATTAGATAAATCTATATTAGATCAAAATAAAGTTAAATCATTTGAAGAGATAGAAAAAATAAAAATAACATTAAATAATATATTAGAAAGTGGGGCATTTGATCTTAACCATATATTCTAATATATAAATAGGAGATGATATTTAATTCATCTCCTTTCTTTTGATTAATCGTCTATTATTATATTTTTTTATTTCATAGCATCTATTTTTAATGGTAATGTGAATAAATTTATAAATCCATCTGCATCTTTATGATCATAAAGCTCACTTTCTCCAAAAGATGAAATATCTTTATCATAAAGTGATAATTTTGCAAATATACCCGCTGGCTTTATATCTCAAGTATATTATGTGCTTCATATAAAATAGTTCCACCTGGTGTTTCATATATTCCTCTAGATTTCATAACTACCAATCTATTTTCCAATATATCTATAACCCCCGATTCCATGTTTAGATCCTACTTTATCTAAAGTATAAATTAACTCAACAGGACTTAGTTCTTCTTCATTTATTTTTTTAGGTATACCTTTTTCAAAATATATATCTATATATTCACTTTTATCACATTTAAAGTTAATAAAAAACTATTAGTTAAATAACTAAGAGGCGAATTTACGCGGTACCACTCTAATTAATAAGTTAAACTTATCCACTCTTTCTCTTAAGGCCAGATATTCCTACTAATTTACTAACTAATTCAAATAGTATCCTCCAAAGCTCTTTTCACATATACCCTTTTATTAGGCTTCCACCATCCCTAACTCTCTATAAATTAAATATAAGCTACTTTCTTTTTCATAGAATTTAATATATAAACTTTTATATGATTCAATAGTAAAACACATTAAATTCTATGTCAATTTTATAAATTACTTTATATATTAATACTTGACTTTATATAAAAATAATCCTTTTGAAGGAGCTGTATCTGAAGCAAAAGCTCTATTTTTTATATCTAACATTTCTTTAATATCTTGTGGTGTTTTTCTTTTTAATCCAACATCTATTAGCGCACCAGATATAATCCTTACCATATTATATAAGAATCCATTTCCTTCTATATAAATTTCTATTAATCTATTATTTTCTTGTATTTCTATAGAGTAAATCTCTCTTACATTACTTTTCTTTTTAGATTTTGAAGAAGCAAAACTAGTAAAGTCATGTTCACCTATTAAGAATTTACTTGCTTCTTTCATTAAATTTAAATCAAGCTCTTTATCTACATGGTAGGAATATTTTCTGTTAAATGTATTATGAAATTTATTATTATCTATTCTATATAAATACACTTTAGATTTTGCATTATATCTGGAGTGGAATCTTTCTCCAACTTCTTCTATATTTCTTATAACTATATCTTCCGGTAAATACTCATATAAATATTTTTGTATTTTTTCAATAGAGTCTGTTATATTTGTTTTAAAATTTACAACTTGTCCGTATGAATGAACTCCCATATCAGTTCTTCCAGAACCTATTATTTCAATTTCTTCATTGGCCATCTTAGAAAGTACTGATTCAATTTTCCCTTGTATAGTCATGTCATTATCTTTTAATCTTTGGAATCCTTTATATCTAGATCCATCATACTCTACTATCATTTTTATATTTCTCATATTAATCCTCTTTTATCTCAATCTATTAAATAGATTCAAGTATTTTATTTTTTAAAGTAAATGTAATTGTAGTACCTACGTCCTTTTTACTTTCTATATTTATCTTTCCACCATGAAGCTTTACTATCTCATTACTTATAGCTAATCCTAATCCACTTCCAGATTTATGGAAATCCTCTTGGAAAAACTTTTCTAAAACTTTTTCTAGATTTTCTTCTTTTATTCCAGATCCAGTATCCTTAACTTTTATAGTTGTAAATTCTTCATTTTGTGATACTATTATCTCTATATATCCATCCGGAGGTGTGAATTTAATTGCATTTTGAACTAAATTTATTAAAACTTGTCTTAGCCTATTCTTATCACCTTGAATATTTATAATTTCTTGAACTTCAAAACTTGCACTTAAGTTTATATTATTTTCTATAGCTTTAACTTTTAATTGATTTACTACACCTTTTGTTAAAGCCTCTATATCAACCATATCTATTTGTAACCTTATTCGATCTGATGATAATCGAGAAAAATCTAATAATTCTTCTACCAGTTTTATAAGTCTTTCTGTTTCATCTTGAATTATTCCAAGACCTAAGTCTAGCTCATCCTTACTTATATTTTCATATCCTAGCGTTTCACTCCATCCCTTTATAGATGTAAGTGGTGTTCTTAACTCATGAGATATAGAAGATATAAATTCTTCTTTAAGTCTTCTTGTTTTATCTATTTCACCAGCCATATGCTCAAAAGTTTGTGCCAAATCACCAATTTCGTCATTTCTAATTTTATTATTTTTTAACTTAATATTATAATTTCCATGAGCAAGTTCATTTGCAAATTCTTTTAATTCTCTAAGGGGTTGAGTTAAACTTTCGGCAAATCTAAGGCTTATTGATATTGTTATTAACAATATAAAAATTCCAGCTAAAATAAGCCCTAACGCTATTTTAAATATAGTTGTATCTATGGCATTTAATGAAACTGTAAATCTTGCAACACCTTCTATAACATTGTTAACTTTTAAGGGTACTGATACACTCATTAAATGCTCGTTAGTCTCAGGTATTCTATATGTATATGGAGTTAATGTACTAGCATCAGCTAAAGCTCTATTTACATCATCATAATTAACCTTTTTATTAGTCTTTATTCCATATTGATCTATTATCATTATTTTATTTTTATCTATTATTTGAACAGCAAATTTAGAATTAGTCTTCATAATTTCCTTTTCAATAATATTATTTATTTTTATTTCAAAACTACTAGACTCATTTGATATACTTGAATAAGTTTCTCTTGTAAATGTTGAATAACTAGTTAATGATTGTTTTACAGAGTCGTAATAATAGTTTTGTATATTAAAAATAAATAACCCTTCGAATAAGACTATAGTTATAATAATTATAGTAAAGTAGTATTTAATTATTCTTCTTCTAAGCCCCTCAAAATGTAACACTACTATTCTTCCTTTCTAAAACTATATCCATATCCCCAAACAGTTTGTATATATTTAGGTTTTGATGCATCATCTTCTATTTTATTTCTAATCCTTCTTATATTTACATCTACTATCTTAAAATCATATAAATAGTTACTACCCCAAACCTCATTTAATATTTGATCTCTACTTAATGATTGACTGCCATTTGTCATTAAATACTTAACAATTGAAAACTCTGTTGGTGTAAGTTCTATTTCAACATTATTTTTATATAACTTTCTTTTATCTATATCAAGTCT
Organism: Romboutsia sp. 1001713B170207_170306_H8; assembly: GCF_015550495.1. NCBI lineage: Bacteria > Bacillati > Bacillota > Clostridia > Peptostreptococcales > Peptostreptococcaceae > Romboutsia > Romboutsia sp. 1001713B170207_170306_H8. Next base: position 50,165 of record NZ_JADNAX010000008.1, on the reverse strand, counting down.
AAATGGATTAGATATTATTTCATTTGTTTTTAATTTCGTTTCATCTTTTTTAATTCTTCTAAGTAATGCTGATACTCTTACTAATAATTCTTTTATACTAAATGGTTTAATTATATAATCATCAGCACCAGATATAAATCCTTCTATTTTATCTTCTTCTTGTGATTTTGCAGTTAACATTATAACCCCAACCTGATCAAAGTTCTGTCTTATAAATTTACAAATTTCTATACCACTCATATCTGGCAGCATTACATCTAAAAGTGCTATAGATATATCCTCTTCTTTCGATAACTTTTCAATAGCCTCATTTCCAGTTCCAGCCTCTATAACTTCATATCCTTCTCTTTTTAAATTTATACTCACAAAGCTTCTTATTCCTATCTCATCTTCTAATATTAGTATTTTCTCCTTCATAAAAGTCCTCCCATTATTATTCATATATTAAAGAAAAATAACCTTTAAGTATATCTATAGTAATATCTAATTTTTCCAATTCATCCTTATCATCTATTACCAATCCGAAACTATACTTTTCAGTCTCTTTAAGTGCTCCTGATGGTTGAGTTACCAAGTTTACATTTTTACTTTCATCAACTATAGCTTTACTTGATACAATTATTGTAAATAGATTTTTAGGATTACTATCTAAATTGTCATAATAATAAAACTTAAATAATGTATTATCGCTGCTATATTGCTGTTCTATATAAATTTTATTTGCTAAGTTATTTGGTATAAGAAGTTTATAATTATATTCGTAATTATAATATACTTGAATGGTAAATAATAATCTAGAGTTTTCACCACTTTTACCGTTCCATCTATACCAACTTATATTTGCCGATGACTTTGATGTATAAGTATTCTCATTTAAACTACCATTTAATATAGGTATATCTATAACCTTATCATTATTAACATCTTCTACTGGTATATAATAGGATTTCATTAGATTTTTATCATCATCGCTAAATGCTTTCTTCAAACTTTTATTATCAAAATATAATATTTGTGTAAAATAGCTACTATCTTTTATAACTGGTATATCTAACACAATACCTTTTATAGTTGAGCCCTTTACTTGTGATGATACGGTTCCAAGTGTTATATATAATTCACTTACATTCTTTACATTATCAAACTTTACATAATCTAATAAATCTAAACACTTATCAATATTATTAAAATTAGCAACACTTGCATACATTTGACTATTTTTACTATCGTAATTTATCATAAGTATATCTAATATATCATCATCATTTATATATCCGATTTCAATTTTCATATCAATTAAATTTGCTCTATTTTTAATCCACGTAGGAGCCATTTTTAAATCATGCTGAATTTTCCCATTTTCAAATTTATATATATATAACTGGGTTTTAGATGTATCCTTTATAGCTAGTATAATCTCTTTATTTCCATCATTGTCTAAATCATAAAAATTTGCATATTCTATAGATTCTCCAGGTTGTGATATCTTTGCTTTTTCCTCATATTGATTGTTTGAGCACTGATTCAAAACTAAAAATCCTATTTCATACTCATTAGTATTTAAATTTTTGTTTTTTTCAAATGCAATTATCTCATCTATACCATCATTATCTAAATCTACTCTATTTATCTTCCCCACATCTTGTGAGTTAGAAGGAAGTACTAATGAAGAACCATTTACTATCATTTTACTTACATTTTCATATAGTTCTTTATTTTCTTCATTATAAATTGGTTTATCTTTTATTAATTCTTCTGGTGATTTATTTACTGATGTACATCCAGTCATAGAAATCATTAAAATACCTATTAGTATCGTGTTCTTCAATAACTTCATTAAATTCCTCCTACTCTCTACTTTAAGGCCTTATTGCAATACTTTTTAAAAGCATCTATTTTTTTATACTCCATATCTATTATATCTTTTGTTATTTTACCTCTTCCAAGTCTATCACATAAAGACAAAAGCGCAACATCTCTATAATCACATTCTTTTAACATTTTACTAGGTTCAAAAAATGGTAAGCTTTTATCAAAATACAATGGTTGCATATGGTATCTAACTAATTTACTTACACTCTTTTTAATATAATCACTAGCCCCTAGTTTTTCTAAAATATCATAAGAAATATCTTCTCCTTCTATATCATGATTGTAAGATGTTATTCTTCCTTTTCTTATTTTAGTTGTAGTTAATTTTCCAATATCATGCAAAAATGCTGACCACATAAATACTTCTTTATTATTTGATAAATCTCTATTCTTAGCAGCTTCATCAATAACTAATAACACGTGATTAAGTACATTTCCTTCTGGATGATATTTTTTATTTTGATCTATTTTAGCTAGGTTCTTAATTAAGTCTAATGGTTTTTTATCAAATTCACCTTTATCTATTAATTCCCTTATTTCATTAGATGGTTTTTCATTGTTAATTAAAATTTCATTAAGATTATAATACATATTTTTTTGTGTCATATAAATCATCCTTTCCTTATATTATCATAAAATCTGTCTAATGTATTCCTTATTTTATTTATTATGATTTACCTAATTGTAAAAAAATAAAAGCTTAGTAATTTAACTAAGCTCTTATTTTTATTTTAACACTATATAAATAATTTATTTGTAATTATTTTTTAGGAAAAGATTCTTTTGACCAAACAATATTTTCAATTTTATCAGATTTAGGCTCTATTTCTTTAGACTCTTGAATCTTGTCGACAGTATCAACAGTATCATCATCTATACCTCTAAAATTCATATTATCATTTTTTTCTACTTCTTCAATTATCTCTTTGTTATCATTTTCATCATTTTGCTTAATTTCTACTGACTCTTCTTTACTACTTGATTTCTTAACTCTTTTTTTATGTGAGTGATTATGTGAATGATGATGTTTTGAATTACCATTATCATTACTTCCTAATACATCATCTTTAGTTTCTTCTTTAGATTGTTTGTGAGATTCGTGCTTTGCATGAGGTCTTTTAGAATGTTTTTTTACATTACTTTTTTTATTTCCTTGAGATACTTGATTTAATTCTTCTTGAGGAGCGCTTTTTGATTTTTTATTTGCTACATCATTATTACTTTCTTCTACATCCTTAGATTTGTGATTTTTTTTATTTGAAGATTTATTATGATTTTTCTTTTTACCTAAATTTAATCCAAATGAACTTCCTTTTTTAGTTCTAGGCTTTTCTTCTTCTAATCCAAATTCTTCCTTGTTATCATCTGGAACTAAGTCATTCAGTATAACTTCATTATAACTTTCTTCATAATTTTGTTTTTGTGTATTCTTATCATTTTGGTTTGAGTGTTTTTTCCTACCACTTCTTTTATTATTATTATTTTTCATTTTAAGCAAATTTTACACCCCCTTAAAACTCTTTATAATATCTATATTCTTTTAAGGGGGAAATTATTTTTATTATTTTTAATTATTCATTATTTCTTGGAGGTCTTGGACCTATATACTGATATAAATTCGTCTTAAGCATACCATTATAAAGCTTTCTCTTCTTATCTGCATCCTTACCAAACTCTTTTTCAAAATCTTCAAAAGATGTTATTAAATAATAAGACCAGTTCTTTAATTTTCTAAAAGTATAACCTAATTCTTTATAAAGCATTTTAACAGTATCAGTATCTTCTAATCTTTCTCCATAAGGTGGATTACTTATTATAAATCCATATTCTTCATCACTTTTAAAATCAATTGCATTGCCTACATTAAATTCAATATAATCTTCCACTCCTGCAAGTTCTGCATTTTCACGAGCTATTTTTATTGCTTCTTCATCTATATCATAACCATATATTTTAAAAGGATTACTTTCATCTATTTTATCATATGCTTCTTTTCTTACATCCCACCATATTTTCTTATCCATAGTTCTCCATTTTTCAGAAATAAACTCTCTATTTAATCCTGGAGCCATATTTATTCCTTTCATAGCAGCTTCTATTAAAATAGTACCAGAACCACACATAGGATCAACTAAAGTTCTTCCTGGCTTCCATGGAGTAAGATACATTATAGCTGCTGCTAATGTTTCCCTTATTGGAGCTTTATTAGCCTTTTCCCTATAGCCTCTTTTATGAAGTGCATCTCCTGTTGTATCTATAGAAAGTATAACTTTATCCTTGTGTATAAATACATATATCGGATACTTTTCTTTATCTTCTTTTAAAAGACCATCTTCTAAATAACTCTTCTTTAAACTTTCAACAATTGCCTTTTTTACTATAGATTGTATATGTGGTGTTGAATGTAACTTAGATTTTATTGATGATGCTTTACTTATTGGGATTTGTGCACCATAAGGTATATACTTAGCCCAATTTATTCTCTTTGTTCCTTCAAATAATTCATCAAAAGTTCTAGCTTCAAATTCAGCTACTTTTAAATGTACTCTTTCAGCACATCTTAGCCACATATTAGCTTTTGCTATACCGTATTCATCAGTTTTATATGTAACTCTACCATCTTCTGTTTTTATAATTTCAAATCCTAAATTTGTTATTTCTCTTGCAAGCATTTTTTCTACGCCAAAGAAACAAGGTGACATCAATGTATACGTCTTCATTTTTTCCTCCTATTTTTATGTGAGATTAGTACTGCCCATTTTATAACCGCCCATATCTAATGTCACATATTTAAATCCAAATTCTTTAAGTTTATTATTTGTTTTATCTAATATATCATTACTGAAAAACTTATATAATTCATTTTTTCCAACTTCAATTCTTGCTATATCTTCATGAAGTCTTACTCTAAATTGATCAAATCCAATACTCATTAAGTATTCTTCACTTTTTTCTATCATTCTAAGCTTTTCATTAGTAATTTTTGTACCACATGGAATTCTAGTTGCAAGGCAAGCAAATGCAGGCTTATTAAATGTTTTCAAATTCATTTCCTTTGACAGTGTTCTTATATCATCTTTCGTTAATCCACATTCCTTTAATGGGCTAACTACACTTAATTCTTCTATCGCTTTAAGTCCTGGTCTATAATCACCTAAATCGTCTAAATTGGTTCCATCAACTATGTGTTTAATATTATTTTCATTTGCTATCTCTTTTACCTTGCTAAATACTGTTTTTTTACAGTAGTAGCATCTTTTAGGTCCATTTTCTATAAACTCTTTAATATCAAAATCATCTATCTTAACTACAACATGCTTTACATTAAATGTTTTTGCATATTCTATAGACTCCGCTATTTCTCTATTTGAATGCATCATTGCATGTAAAGTTACTGCAATTACATTTGCTCCTAAAGTATCACTTGCTACTTTTAGTAAAAAATTACTATCTACACCACCAGAGTAAGCAACAGCTACGCTTCCCAATTCCTTAAGCATGTTTCTTAACTTATCTAATTTTTTATTTAATTCCATATTATCCCCCCCATACTTATAGTACATTAATTATATAAAATATAAGTATATAAATCAAACTAAATTATTATAAAATTCATCTTTTTATAATAATTTAGTTTGATTTATAACATTAATTTTTCAAAATTATACTAGACAATTTGATAATTTAATTAAATTATTGTAGTATATATGATATATTTACAAATGGTATAGGGGTGAATAGACTATGAAAATAAATTACAACACATTGAATAATTTAGTTAAACATAATAATGGTATGAAGTTAGTATTTAGAGAAAATTCAAATATTTTAGATGTGTATATAAATAATAAAATATGTTTAACTTTAGAATTAGAAAATAATGATTTAGAATACAATAGTAAACTAATTTATAATTCTATAATAAGTTTAAAAAATGTTACATTATATATTCCTAAAATTTATATAAAAGACTAAATATTAGTTTATAGTTTGTATATATAAATATTCCATATATGATATAATCTTTATTCTATCATATATGGAATATTTTAAATTTTACTTAATTATATAATCTCTTTATCCTTATATATTTTTTTAGATAATATATATGAAATTATAAGTATTATTAAGTTCATTAATATGCAAATTTTTCCTAACCCTATATTACTTAAACTAATTATTAGATTGGCAAATTCTTCATTTTTTAATAATGAACTTATTGCAAATGATGGTACAAATAGCATTATCATCATTATAATTGTAATTATGCTTCTACCTTTAATAAGACCAAATTTTAATACTAATGGTATTAATATTGATATTAAAATAATCGAAGATGTAATTCCCATAATTATAAGTGTTTTAAACTCTAAAATATTATCTGATTCAGGAGAGTATTTTTTTGCTATAAGGTAACATATTGAAAAAACTATACCTGCCATTAATATTATACTTAAAGAAAATATATATCTTGATGCTACATATTCCTTTTTAGTTATAGGCAATGATGCTACTAAGTAATCTATACCTGCATGTTCTTCATAAGCTATAACCTGATAACAGACTTGATATACTATAATACCAATTAATACATTTAAAAACATTGTATTTACTATAGATACACATATAAATATAATCATTGATAGTAAAATTAAGCTTTTAACAGAATTAAGATTAGAATAATTCATTCTCACTAAATTAATTGTTCTTTTCACTTTTATTCCCCCTTGTATAATAAGTTAATATATCTTCTAAATTTATATTGTCATATACTACTTCTTCACCAAATAAATCATATGCTTCTTTTCTATTAAAAACTAAACCTTCAAATCCAAAACTATTTTTTAATACAGACACAAATACATTTTTAGTATCATCACTTAATAATTCATTCTTACCTCTAACTATACAATGATTTTCTAATATTACATCCTTTTCTCCTTGAAGTATAATTTTACCGTTGTATATAAATATTAAATAATCAGCAACTTTATCTAAATCTGAAGTTATATGAGTAGAATAAAAAACACTTGAGTTATCTTCTTCTATTCGCTCTTGAATTATCTCTAGTAATTCATTTCTAACTAAAGGATCTAAATTTGCAGTTGGCTCATCCATTATAATTATCTTGGGATGATGAGATAACATTATGGCTAGTTCAAATTGCTTTTGTTGCCCCTTTGAAAGTTCATTATAAACTTTATTTTCATTTAACTTAAATTGATTTATATATTTTTTATATAAATTCTCATCCCAACTATTATAAAATCTAGATATATATTTTTTTATAGTAGATATTTTTGATTCCTTTAAATAACCACTTATATCACCTACATATCCTATTATCTCTTTTGTATATACTTCTTCTAAATTATGTTTTTTGCCAAATATTTCGATGCTTCCACTGTCTTCATTTAACATACCCATAATTAATTTTATAGTAGTAGTTTTTCCTGATCCATTAGGACCTATAAAACCAGTTATAAATCCCTTTTTTATCTCTATATTATCTATATCTAATTTAAAATTATCAAATCTTTTACTTAAATTATTTATTTTAATTGCACTCATACTATACCTCCTCATATAAACTCTTAAATACCTCTATTCCCTCTTCTAATGTCATTCCAACAGACTTGGCTTGCCTTATTATCTCATCTAGCTTACTCTCAATTTCAAACATAGCAACTTCCTTAAGTCTTTCTTTGTTTTGACTTGCTACAAAACTACCTTTTCCTGTTACAGTCTCTAAATATCCTTCTTTCTCTAATTCTTCATAAGCTCTTTTAACGGTTATAATACTTACCTTTAATTCTTTTGCTAATGTTCTTATTGACGGTAGTCCATACCCTGATTTTAATGTTCCATTAAGTATCTGTGTTTTTATTTGAACTTGTATTTGTTCATACAGTGGAACTGCTGATGAGTTACTTATATTTACATTCAAATTATCATTCCCTTCCAAATTATGTAATTGTATATATCTGTATCTATTTCATATATACAATTATATACAGTTATATACAGTTTAGCAAGACTAATATTAATTTATTTTTTATATAAAAATAAGAGTATAAGCAAAATCGCTTATACTCTTAAGATAATTAAACTTCTATTTACGCTTTTTAACCTTTTTACTTATGCTCTCTATTAATGTTATTAGAATTCTTAACAAGTATTTCATTTCTTTAGTTTTTATAAAGAATGCCATAATAATTATGTTTGGTACAATTAGACAAATAATTAGTTTTAATAAGAGAGTTATAAATGGTGTAAAGTTAATTAAGTTACATAATAAATATGTTGGTAATCCTGCAATAATTAAAACTACAATATATTTTATATATTTAAAGAAATATCTTTTACATCCTTTTTTAAATCCAATTCTGTAAACTATATATGGATCATACCATGTATTAGTACATATTCTAGCTATAGCTGTTGATAATAATATTCCAAATAATCCTATAGTTTTTCCTAATATAACCGATAGAATTAGGTTTATTGCAGCTGTTAGCAATAATAAGTATCTCCCTTTTTGGAATATACCTAGCGTATTTTTATATGTCCATACTGCATTTTGCATACCAACCATATAAAAGTTAATAGCTAGCATTATAGATATTGATTCATCTAATTGATATTGTGGTCCTATCCAAACGTGTATAACATCATTTATTAATAAAATTATACAAATAGCAGAAAAGCCAAATAACCAGAAATTGCAGAAGTTTACAATTTCAAACATCTGCTCTTTTTTCTTTCTACTTTCTTTTGCATTAAGGTTGCCTATACTAGCGGTTATACCTGTAAATAATTGTTGTAATACCCTATTGATAGCATTAACTAACATTGTGTAGTTAGATAGTAAACCTACTATTGATAAACCAGAAACATATGTAATTATAATATTATCTGTATTAGTAACTAATACACTACCTAACTTTACAAGTACTAACGCTCTTACATCTGCAATAAGATTCTTCCTTACCTTTTTACTTATATGTAAGTTTTTATTATCTCTTAGATATGGATACATCTTATCTGCAACTATTGTTATAATTATATTTTGAAGTATTGCACAAATAGATTGCACTATTAAGTACGCTATAAAGTTTTTAGTTATAAATAATACTATTATCTGTATTAATGTTTGTAAAAAATAAACACCGTATGTAATTAGTGTAGATATATAATTTTTTTGATCTGCAATTATCAACGAACTCTTATACGATGCAAAATATGTTATGGATGTATTAAATAAATAAATTAAATATATTACATAAATACTTTCTTGTATATTTGGTGCACTACCTATCATACTATCTAAGAATGGAATTAGTCCTAACCCAAGTATAAATATTACAATCCCAATTGATGAGTATGCTTTTTTATAAAAATTCATTAATTTAGATATCTCTATTTTATTATCCTCTGCTAGTGGTTTATATAAAGCATAAACTATCGCTGTTCCTATTCCTAAATCTGCTAAAGATAGCATAGTTAGAATATTAGTAAATAGTCCATTCACTCCTAAGTATTCAGATGATAAACACTTTATAAATATACTTCTATTAATAAAACCTGCTAAAATAAAAATAAACTGTCCTACAAATCCTGTTAGTATATTTCTAACTGAGTTAAAAGTTCTTGAATTCTTTTTCATTTCTTACTCCTACTAAAATGTCTTATCCTATATAATTTTGATACTTATAAATAATATCAATAATTTCTATTATTATCAAGGATTTAAAAATAAGATTAATATTCCTATTATTTACCATTTATATTTTTTTATTTAAATAATTTAATAAAAATAGTGTATTTTAGATATTATATATCTAAAATACACTATTTGATACTTTAATCACGCCTACTTCTAATCATATCTATTATTATATAAATTACAATTATAACAGTTACAGCAATGACTATATTTACTATCCAAGAACTTATATGGCTACGATATCCAAAGTAGCCAAATGGGTTAAAGTATCCGCCAAAAAATGTTCCTCTAGAAGAGCTGCTTCCCCCTGAATAACCACCACCAGAGTTGTAATCTTGTGTTCCTTTTGAATTATTTTCTCCTGAACTATTATTAGGTTTTGTTGAGAAGCTTCCCGAGTCAGGTTTTATTGTAGTTGAATCACCACTTGAATTACTACTTTCATTGGGCTTCGTTGAAAAGCTGCCAGAATCAGGTTTTATAGTTGTACTATTATTACTGGTCCCTGAATTAAAATTTCCCGAGCTAGGTAGTTTGCTATTAGTTTTAGTTGTATATTTTTTTTTGCTATAACTGCTTTTTTTTCTTTGTGAAGAGGCACTTATATTATAAGAATTTATATCATTATAATCATCTGCAAAACTAATAACACTTTTAATAGAGAATTCAATGGATACAAATAATATTGTGAAAATAATTAAGAAACTAGTTAGCTTTTTTTTATTATTTTTCATATTTACACTCTTAACCCCATTTCTATAAACTTGTTGTTTATTCTGACTAACTCATATTGAGTGTCATCAGTTATAACAGAGTCATATCTTTCTTCTCCTTTAAACTTAGAATATTTTAAAATATGTTGATTATCATAATCTTTACTATCAATTAAGTATACATATCTTGTGTAATTTCCTTCTTCATCTTTTTCTATTAGGTATCCTTTTACATAAAAAATAATTTTTTCATTTCCATTATATAATGTAATTGTATCATTACAATTAGTTAAAATAGAATTTACTTTATTACATTCCACTACATATTCATTTTCTCTGCAATTAAAACATTGATACATTTCACATTTACTAACACAATTTTTGCATTTACAATTACTACACTTATCTAATTTTTTTAAATTCATATTTTTTTCATCAGTAAGATATTTGTCTATTTGTAGGTCATAATCTTCTTTTTTATTAAATAACTTTGACAATATATTCTTTTTAGATTTACTCTCCTTTTCTAGTTTATCTAAAAAATTCATATAATCTTTTAAAATGTCTACTTTACTTAAAAAACTTCTTTTTTTCAGTTCATCCTTATCAAGCATTTGTTTTAAATCATCTGATGCGAATACTAAATCCGTATAAATTTTATTATATTTATTTTTTTCTTCTTCAATTCTTATGCTCATACAAAGCCCCCTCAAACATCTTGTTTTAAGTAAAGGTAGACAAAATTAACTGTCTACCTTTACTTAAATAATATTATTTTTCTATTTCTCTTTTGATTCTTTCTAGTTCTTCATTTATTTTTGAATCAATAACTGGAGAATTATTTATATAATCATCTAACATAGAGTATTCATCCTTAGGTTTTAAGTCTTCTAAAGCTTTTCCGTAGCTTTCTTTTTGAGAAACTTTCTTTTCAATCTCTTCTAAGTTAATTCCATGATTATCGTTAAGACCAGCTAATGTTTCATTTATTTCATTACTTATTTCTGCAACATCTAATCTTGTAGCCAACTCTTGCTTTTTAGATTTCATTTTAGATATTTCTATTTCTAATTCTTGTATTCTATTTTTTATAATTTGAATTTTTTCATCTTGATCTTTTATTCTAGAATCAGTTTGAACAATTTTTTCTTCTATATCTATTTTTTGTTTTACAAAAGTTTGAGCTTTTTCAGTATCATCCTTTAAAATAGCTGCTTTTGTTGCTTCTTCATATTTAGCAGCTTTTTGTTCTAAATCATTTTTTTCTTTCCTTATATCGTCTACTGTTGCTATAAAATTAGCACATTGTTTTTTGGCATCTACTAGTAATTTTTCTTTTTTGCTTATTGATAACTCTAATAATTCTATAGGATCTTCATGCTTTTCCAAAGCTTTATTTGCTTTTGCACTTACTACATTTTTTAATCTTTTAAAGAAACTCATTTTAATCTCTCCATTTCATTCTATAAAATTAAATAAAAAAAATACTTAGGTTAAATTACTTTTTATCTAAATTTTCCTTTTATATTATTATATACTATCATAGTTTTTTTTTATTTAAAATATATTAAAATAGTTAATATTAATATATTTATGATAATCTGTATATATTAATATTAACTAATAATTATAATTTTATAATTATTTAAGGAGGTGATTATATTGAGATATGTTATTGTAAGTGTTGTTAAAGGAGATGGTGGAAAATTTAATAATGAATTAAGAAAGGATATTTTTGAAAATTTAAGTGTTAAGTCCTCAAAATTACCTGCTCATTTCACTATTAAATCGCCTTTCGAATGTGAGGATATAAGTATCTTAGATAAAGAATTAACTGAATTTACTAACTTACATAGTGTTTCAAATTATAAATTAAATGGATATGATAGCTTTGATAATAGAGTTATATTTATGAAAGTTATTATGAGTAATAAGGGTAAAAAAATACATGATGACCTTATTGATACTTTATCATCGATTCCTTATATTAAATTTGATGAAAAAGATGGAAAAAATAAAATTTTTCATGTTACCGTAAGTAGTAAAAAAATTAAAAATAGATTTAATGAACTATGGAACTATGTTAATCAGTTTCCATGTGATTTTGATTGTACTTTTGATAATATATCTATTTATAAATGGTCTAATAATATATGGGTATTATATAAAGAATATTTATTTAAAAATTAGTTTTTATATTTCTTTTTATTTTATATATAATCCTACTAGGAACTTTTATAATATATACTACTGTTTTTAATTATTGTAGTATATATTATAAAAGTTCATTTACATTATCAAATTGTTATTATCTTTTTCTTTTACTATCTTACTAAAAACTTCTGAAATCATAAAACAAACCATTGATGATACAAAGCAAATCACCATAGTTGTATTCATAAATCCTTTACTTAAATTTAAATATAGCAGTGTAGATATACTTAATACAGATTTATCTCCTATAATAAGTTCAATTATTGCATTTAATATAAGATAGTATCCCATTAATTTAAAACTTTTAACACTTTCATATGTGAATGGATCATTATCTAAGTATGTTATTATGTATAATATCTTTTTTATTATCATAAAAAAATTAAATAAATAAATCATTGTAAAACTCATACTTATCATTATGTTAAAATTAAAATTATGATAAAGATTATACACTGTCGCAAATGGAGTAATAGTTAATCCTATAACTAAAATAGCTAGTGAAACATATAAAAATGCTATTAAAATAGTTCTCGAAACATCATACTTCATAACATACCTCCTAAAATAATTTATATAGCTTATTGTAAATTTCTACCTCTTATTATGCAATCAGTTATATAAATATATTCTAAAATTTAATCTATCATAATAAAATTCAAGCAAAAATATCCCTGATATTAATCAGGGATTGGCATAAAATAAAAATAAGAGTATGTAAATAAAACATCCTTATTGATGATTGCTTTATAAATAAATTATTTAACTTTATAATTCACATTATAACATATATTTCGTGTTTAACAATGCTTTTATCCAAATTTTATTTATTTTTTCATAATTTAAATTCTATTATATCTATAAAAACGAACATTATATAAAATCCAAAATAAATGCACTAATAAATTATATAAATAAAAAAATACTATACCTTAAAAGGTATAGTATTTTTTTATTTATATAATTTAAACCCTAACTGATTCATTTACATCTTTATTCGATGTTATTACTTGTGTAGCTATATTTACAGAATGATCAGATACTCTTTCTAAATTGCTTATTATATCTAAATATATAACACCTGCATCTATACTACAAGATCCTTCATTTAATCTCTTCATATGGCTTCTTCTATAAGATATTTCCATTGCATCAACTTGTTCTTCCATTTTTATAACCTTGCAAGCCAAGTTTACATCTGCCTTTTCTAAAGCTTCTAATGCACACTTATAAGTGCTCACTACTTTATTAAACATTTCTAATAATTCTTCGCTACCTTCTTTAGACATACTTAAATTGTTATTCATTACAGTTTCTGCTAATTCAGCTATATTTTCTGCATGATCTCCAACTCTTTCTATATCATTTATTGTATTGAATAATTTATCTATTCCTTCAATAGAATCATGGCTTATATTACTCTTAGATAATTTTAACAAATAATCTAATATAATTTTTTGTAATTCATTTATTTTCTTTTCTTCTTCAAAAACTGATTTAACTTTTGTTTCTGATTTTTCTAATAAACCACTCATTGCATTTTCTAAAGAATCTTTTGCTTTATTTCCCATTCTTAAGGTTTCTTTAACTGTATTAGATAATGCAATTGATGGAGTTGTTATCATTCTATCGTCTATAAATCTAACTACTTTAGTATCTTCATTTTCATCTTCTCTTTCTGGTACAAGCTTCATAGTAAGTTTCACTATTAACTTAGAGAATGGTAGTAATAATAATACATTTATTACATTAAATAATGTATGTGAGTTTGCTATTTGTCTACTTACATCAGTAGGATCTAAATGAGTAACTAACATTGTTATTGGTTTAGTTAATATTATCATAAATACAAGTGTTCCTATTATATTAAATACTAAGTGCATAGTTGCAGCTCTTCTTGCATTTTTGCTAGCACCTATACTTGAAATTAAAGATGTAACACAAGTACCTATGTTCTCACCATATAATATTGGTAGTGCTGATGATAATGGTATTAATCCTTGAGAAGAAAGTGCAAGTAACATCCCCATTGAAGCACTTGAACTTTGAACTATTGCCGTTATACCAAATCCTAATAATATACCTAATATTGGTTGATGTCCAAATGCTACTAAAGCATCTGTAAATCCTTTAAACTCTGATAAAGGCTTAACTGCAGCTTTCATAAAATCCATACCTGTAAATAATATACCAAATCCAATTAATATTTCAGCTATATGTTTAGTTTTTGAACTTTTAGCAAATAAGTAAAGTACTATACCTATACCTAATGCTATTGGTGCCATACCTACTAAATCAAGCGATACTAATTGAGCTGTAATAGTTGTTCCTATATTAGCCCCCATTATTACACCTATTGCTTGAGGCAATGTCATTATTCCCGCATTAACAAAACCTACTACCATTACTGTAGTTGCACTACTACTTTGTATAATTGCTGTAACTAATGCTCCAACTAGAACTCCCATTATTACATTGCTAGTTAAAAGCTCTATTATTCTTTTTAATTTAGCTCCTGCTGACTTTTGAAGTCCATCTCCCATAAGGTTCATACCATATAAGAACAGACCAAGACCACCCATTAAATTGATTATGATTTCCACTTTATTTCCTCCTAAAAATTTCTAACTCTGTACATTATGTATGTATTTCAATATTTAGTACTTTTTTATTTTAACAAGAAATAAAGTTTTTGTTGTTAAGACAATGTTAAGTTATTCAAATTCAAGTTAATATAATGTTAACTATTTGTTAAAACAGTGTTAAGTAAGTTATTTTTAATATTTTATATTCATATTTATTAAATTTAGTTTAAATATATTGTTAAATTTTATAGATATTTTTACTTATGCTCTAATATAAATTTAGTAATATCCATTATTCCTTCCTTAGACTTTGCTTTAAATAAAAATACATGATTTCCCATAGCTGCTGATAAAACTTCTGGTACTTCTACATCATATGTAATTTCTTCTTTATATTTATGTTTAATATCATCATTCTTGTATTTATAATTGACTCCATTTCTTCTGCTTGCATATCCTACTAAACATTTTCTTTTAACATCAGTAAATATTTTATCGTATATTAACATATCTGCCCATATACTATATGTATCTACATCATAAGCCATATTTATCATATCAGGAATATATGCCCCTGGTGCTCTCATATTAACTTCTAATCCTACTATATCTCCTTTTTTCCCTAGACCCTCTTTATCTTCGTCTAATCTAAAAAATTCAAAATGAAAAAATCTACTTCTTGTATCAAATGCTTTTACTACTTTATCACCAATCCATTCTATATCCATACCATTTAAATCTTGAGAGTAGAATGCAGATTCACTATCTTCATTCACTGCGTCCATGATAGAACTTAACATTACATGGCTTGATGCAATTAAAATATTCTTATTTGAGTCTGTAATACCATCAAATGTTTCTACATGTCCATTTATAAATTCTTCAATAATATAGGTTATATTATTATTTTTAGTTTCAAAGAAAAATCCTAATTCTTCATCATTTCTCAATTTATATGTATTAGATGCTCCTACTCCGTTATCTGGCTTAACAACGACAGGGTAACCTACTATATTAGTAAAGTTAATAGCACTATTATAATCTGTAATAAATTCATATCTAGCTACTGGTATACCACAAGACTTATAGACTTCTTTCATTTTTGATTTATATTTCATTGGAGCCATATATTCAATTTTTGTTCCAGTACTTACATCAAACTTACTTCTAAGAGCAGCCTCCGTTTCTAGCCAGTATTCATTTTGAGACTCAATCCAATCTATTTTTCCATATTTATTTATAAAAAACAAACAAGCTTCACTTACTTCATCAAAATTTTCTAAACTATTTACTTTATAGTACTCAGTTAAAGAATTTATAGTATCCATAGATAAATCATTATAGCTTGTATCTCCTATGCCTAATACATTTACTCCTCTTTCCTTTAACCTATTACAAAAATTGTAAAAGTATAACGGAAAATTAGGAGATATAAATATAACGTTCATAACTAGTTCCCCCCTAAACTATTTTTCTTACAAAATATGAAAATTGTTTTCTCCACCAATCCCAATCATGGTTAACATCATGTCCCCACACATCTACAATGGCAGGTATGTCTTTATATTCAAACAGCTCTTTTATTTTATATATACTTCTAAGCATCTCATCTTCCCAGGCACCTTGACCACAGCAAAGTATTATTTTATTTTTTCTATACATATCTACATAAGGATGATCATAGCTCATTCCTTGTATATACTTAATTGGTGCATTTTTATAAACCAAGTCATCACAATAGTTTCCAAAAAATATATCAGAATCATAATATCCACTTAACGCTATCATTCCTTTGAAAATATCTGGTCTTCTAAACATAAAATTAGCCGCATGTGTTCCACCCATAGAACAACCAGTTGTTATTATTCCATCAGTATAATTATTTCCGTTTTCATAGTAGTTTATTTCGAATATTCTTGGAACTAACTCCTCTACAATGTAATTAAACCATTGTTCATGTAGCTGTATTCGTTTATAGCATTCTTTACCCTCTGCTGACCAAGTTTCCCCATCTATACTATCACAGCAAAATAGTTGTATTATCCCATTGTCTATTAAGTCCATTACATTATCCATCATTTTAAAGCCTTCAAAATCAAAATATCTACCATTTTGTGCTGGAAAAACTAAAAAAGGTTGACCAGAATGACCATATACACTAAATTCCATATGCCTATTAAGATATTTACTATACTCTTTAAAATACTCTTTTTTCATACCCCTTCCTCCTTTATATATTCAGTATTCAAAACACAAATTCCTTATATTTATATATGGTATCATATTATTCAAATTCTTACAGACTATTTTCTAAGTTTTTAAATACAAATTTCGCCTTGTTACTTTCTATAACAAGATTTAAAATATATAAATGAGAAAATTAAAATTAATACAGATATATGGAAGGAATAATACATGAAAGATATAGATTATGAAAATTTATTCAATATAAATACATTTGGAGAAGAACATTGGACAGATAAATTTACTCATTATCATCCTTATCAAGCAACATCTTATTCTGCATTAAATACACTATTTAAAACTTATAAGGTTAATGAAAATGACTATGTAGTTGATTTTGGATGTGGTAAGGGCAGACTTATATTTTATATAAACTATTTTTTCAAAGCTAATTGTTACGGAGTTGAAATGAATAAAGATTTTTATAGGGCTTGCATAAAAAATAAATCTAATTATTTAAATAAAAATAAGAAATACGAAGATAAAATAGAATTTGTAAATGCTTTTGCTCAAAATTATAGTATAGGTCTAAATGACAATAAATTTTATTTCTTTAATCCATTCTCTATTCAAATTTTTATAAAAGTAATAGATAATATACTAGATTCTTTAGAGAAAAATATGAGACCTGTTGAAATAATTCTATACTATCCATCAGATGATTATATTTATTATTTAGAAAATAATACTCCATTTATAATAAAGAATGAGATTATTTTAGATGATTTATATAAAAAAGATAACAACGAAAGATTTTTAATATATAAATTATCTTATTTAGAATAAAAAAGTATATACCTTAACAAAGGTATATACTTTTTGTGCTTTTACTATATTGAAATACTTTTACTTACTGACATATTTAATTATTTTGATAATTCTTCAAATAATTCTTCTT
The DNA here is from genome assembly GCF_015550495.1 of Romboutsia sp. 1001713B170207_170306_H8. Lineage (NCBI taxonomy): Bacteria > Bacillati > Bacillota > Clostridia > Peptostreptococcales > Peptostreptococcaceae > Romboutsia > Romboutsia sp. 1001713B170207_170306_H8. The sequence goes on along the minus strand of NZ_JADNAX010000008.1, from coordinate 31,913 downwards.
GAGATTGCTTTATTGTAAGGTTTCCATCTACTTTTACAACAGCTTCAGTTTTATAGCTTCTACAAGCACCTATACAACCTCTTTGTACTTTTTCTTCACCTATTGTTTCTGCTAATTTATCTAAATCCACATTTGAACAATATGGGCATACTCTAACTATATTTATCATTTTAATACCTCCTATAAATATCTTTTTAAAGTTATACCCCTATTATTTTTGTATTAAACACAAATTTTTATTTATTTTTCTATTTCTAGCTTTTTTATATTTTCTATTATTTCTTCTTTATTCCTACCTATACAAGAATCAATTGCTGCTACAAATGCTCCTTCTACTAAGCTAACCTTGCATATTTCTACATTTTTACTTACAGATTCATCTAACATATCCAAAGCCACTTCTGCATTCATCAATGCACTTCCTATATCAAAGAATAATAGTACACCATCTTCACTATATACTTCTTCAATTGAATTCATTATTTTAATAGGGTCTGTACCAATTCTTCCATCCTCAGTTCCCCCTGCAACAGAAATTTTCACATCTCCTGCCATTTGACTTATAAGTTCTTTTAAACCTTCCACAAGTTTGTTACTATGAGATACTAATACTATAGAAACCATAATTATTCTCCTTTAATATATGTATAAACAGTTTTTAACATTAAATATGTAGATGTAGCTCCTGCATCTTGATGTCCTATACTTCTATCGCCTAAGTAACTAGCTCTTCCTTTTGTAGCTTTTATTTCTTTTGTTTTTTCTAATCCTTTAAATGCAGCTTCTTTAGCTTTATTTAAACATTCAACAACATCTAATCCACTACTTTTTACTTTTATTAATTCATTCAGATATGGTTCTAGACAATCTATCATAGTTTTTTCTCCTAGTTCAGCCTTTCCTCTCATTTTTATACCATCAAGAGATGCTTTTAAAACTTGTATATAATCGTCTAAGTCAATTTCACTTTTTCCATTTAATACACTAGCACCTTTCATAAATGCAGTTCCATATAATGGTCCTGATGCTCCTCCTACCGTAGATACAAGAGTCATGCCCACTTTTTTAAAAGTATTTCCTAAATCATCTCCATTATCGTCTTTTAACTTTTCTTTTACAGCTTCAAAACCTTTACTCATGTTTAATCCATGATCTCCATCTCCAATAGCTGCATCTAACTCAGTTAAATATATCTTATTTTCATTTATTACATCTGCTATTTTATTTATTATACTGATTACTTCATACCCTTTTATACTCATTTTTTCCTCCCAAACTAAATACTAAAATATCTTTAATCCTAAAGTATCAGATTTAGCATCTAAGAGTTCTTTTAATTCTGAATCAAGTTTTAATATACTAACTGAGTATCCAGCCATTTCAAGAGAAGTCATATATTCACCTACAAATGTTTTATGTATTTTTATTCTCTTTGAAGTTAATATTTCATTAACAGTTTTATTAGCTATATAAAGCTCCATAAGAGGAGTTGATCCTAAACCATTTACCATTACTGCTACTTCTTCATTTTCTTTTATATCAATATCATCTAATATTTTATTTACTAAATGAGTAGTTATATCACTTGCTGTAGATATTTTTTCTTTATGAGTTCCTGGTTCTCCATGTATCCCCATTCCAATTTCTATTTCATCATTCTCTAGTGTAAAGTTTGGCTTTCCTGCTGCTGGAACTATACAAGGACTTAAAGCCATTCCCATACTTCTTACATTAGATATTACTTTATTAGCAACCTCTTTAACTGATTCAAGTGAAGCACCTTTGCTAGCCTTTGCTCCGGCTATTTTATGTACAAATACAGTACCTGCTATCCCTCTTCTTCCTGCTGTATATAAGCTATCTTCAACTGCAACATCATCATTTACTACAACAAAATCAACATTTATTCCATCCATTTCGGCCATTTCTTTAGCCATTTCAAAGTTCATTACATCACCAGTATAATTTTTAATTATTAATAATACACCATTACCTCCATTCACTTCTTTTATAGCTTCATATACTTGGTCTGGTGTTGGAGATGTAAATACTTCACCGCAAACAGCAGCATCAAGCATTCCATAACCTATATACCCTGCATGAGATGGCTCATGTCCACTTCCACCACCACTTACTAGTCCAACTTTTCCTTTAATCGGTGCATCCTTTCTTATTAATATATTTCCATTTTCACTTTTTCTTACGTAATCAGGATGTGCTAATACTAACCCTTCTATCATATCAGCTACTACATTACTTGGATTGTTTATTATTTTTTTCATATTTATACCCCCTTTGATAACATTTTCCTTACTTAATATTATTATATCACTAACCATATTATAAAAATGTAAAATTTTAATACTAAGATAAATATTCTACACCTCTCATAATTTTATTGAAGTCCTCTGTTTACAATAAATCCCTTAGCTTTTAGCATATAAGGTAAACTTTTTCCTTCATTATATATAGTTTATTATTATTTTATATATAACATATATTGATATATCTATTATTATATATTTTTTGTACTCCCCATTTTAAATATATTATTTTAAATTCTTGTTACTAATTTGTATAAATTTATTTATAAATGTAAATAATTATATTTTAGTAATTTAATTATTTACATTTATAAATAATATCCTTCTTATTTTTAATTTACATTTTAAAAAGTCTATGTTATACTAAGAAAGTTATTTTCACATGAAAGGAAGGAACATAATATGTCAATAAAACATAAAATAGTTAACATCGCGGTTATAGCCCATGTTGATGCTGGAAAATCAACATTAGTTGATGCTTTCTTACATCAATCTGGAACATTTAGAGATAACGAAGTAGTAAAAGATTGTGTAATGGATAGTAATGACCTTGAAGCAGAAAGAGGTATAACAATATATTCTAAAAACTGTTCTATAAACTACAAAGATTACAAAATAAATATAGTAGATACACCAGGACATAGTGACTTCTCGTCTGAAGTTGAACGTGTTATAAAAACTGTTGATACTGTTATATTATTAGTAGATGCTAGTGAAGGTCCAATGCCTCAAACTAGATTCGTTCTACAAAAATCATTAGAAGCTGGTCTTAGACCAATACTTTTCATAAACAAAATAGATAAGCAAGATCAAAGAGCAGAAGAAGTTGTAAATGAAGTATTCGATTTATTCGTTGACTTAAATGCAACTGATGAACAATGTGAGTTCCCTATAATATACGGTATAGCTAAGCAAGGTATAGCTAAAAGAGAATTAGAAGATGAAAGTACTGACCTTTCTCCTTTATTCGAAACAGTAATAGAACACGTTGAAGCTTACCCTGACTTTGATAATGAACCTTTACAATTACAAGTTTCAGCACTTGCATATGATGATTATGTAGGTAGACTTGGAATAGGTAGAGTTTATAAAGGAACTGTAAGAAATGGTGAACAAGTTTCGATATGTAAAGCTGACGGCAGTGTTTCTAGAGGTAGAATAGCTAAACTTACAGCTTATGAAGGACTAAACCAAGTTGAAAAAACTGAAGCATATTCTGGTGATATAGTTGTTGTTGCAGGTATATCAGATATATCAATAGGTGAAACTATATGTAATATAGATAATCCATTACCAATGGAAATGATACACATAGAAGAACCTACTCTATCAATGAACTTCTTAGTAAATGATTCTCCATTCTGTGGTAAGAGTGGTAAATTCGTTACTACTAGACATATAAAAGATAGATTAGACAAAGAATTAGAAGTTAACGTTGGTCTTAAAGTTGAGCCAATGGACACTACTGACGGATACAGAGTATCTGGACGTGGAGAACTTCATTTATCTATACTCCTAGAAAACATGAGACGTGAAGGTTATGAAATAGGTGTTTCTAAACCAGAAGTTTTAATGCATAAAGAAGATGGCGTTTTAATGGAACCAATGGAAAGAGTTATAGTTAACTGTCCAGAAGTTTACTCAGGAACTGTTATAAACAAATTAAATCTTAGAAAAGGTCTTATGGAGTCTATGTCTATAGAGGGAGATTATGTTAAAATAGAATTCATAGCTCCTACTCGTGGATTATTAGGTTATAGAAGTGAATTTATAAATGATACTCGTGGTGAAGGTACTTTAGTTCGTTCATTCGAAAGATTCGAAGAATATAAAGGTGAAATACCAGGTAGAAGTAATGGAGTTTTAATAGCTCAAGGACCTGGTACAACTATGGGATATGCTCTTAATGCTTTAAGTGAAAGAGCTCAAATGTTCGTAGATCCAGGTGTGGATGTTTACGAAGGTATGATAATCGGTATGAACTCTAGAAAAGATGATATGGTTGTTAATCCATGTAAAAACAAGAAGTTAACAAACGTTCGTGCTTCTGGTACTGATGATGCAATAAAATTACAACCAGCTAGAGTATTTACTCTTGAAGAAGCTTTAGAATTTATAGAAGATGATGAATTAGTTGAAATAACTCCTGATGCAATAAGATTAAGAAAAAGATTCTTAAATGAGCATGACAGATTAAGATACAACAAATCAAGACAAGGTAAATAATCTAAAAGTAGCAATATTTCATATTGCTACTTTTTTATATACTAAAAAACGATGAACTTTTATAAGAACATCGTTTAAATATATTTATATAATTTCATATTTAATACTTTAGTTGACATAGTCACCATTGTAGTAATATTAATTAATATCATCAAGTAAATTATTTTCTGATACATACGATAATAATGTAAGTCCATACATTATTACTACTAAAACCGCACTTATAAGTAATATCATCTTTCCTTCCTCCTTTTAGTATTATTATATCCATTTTATATGAATTAATTGTGAATTTAATTAGAATAATCGATTTATTTAAATAACTAAAAATTAAAATAATTATAAACTATATTGAATTATATATTTATTATAGTTTATTTTGCCATTTCATGAAAGTTTTAATTATGTTTTTTTATTATTTATAGTACTTATAATTTTTTTATAATATATAATTTTATTTTTATTTTTAACTTTATTGACATACCTTCCTATTTCTTTTAAACTTTTAAAATAATCCGAATTTATAACAAACACCATTTAAATATATAACTCTCCTCCTACTTTACAGGAGAGTTTTTTATTATAAATTTAACAGGGGGAATATAATGAATTATATAAGTACTAGAAGTAATACAGAAACACTAAGCGCTTCTCAAGCAATTATAAAAGGTTTAAGTGATGATGGTGGACTATATGTACCGTCTAAATTTCCTGATTTAAGAGAAGAATTAAAAAACTTAAGTACATTAACATATTGTGAACTTGCATTTTTTATATTAAAAAACTTTTTAACTGATTTTACAGATGAAGAGCTAAGTAATTGTATAAATTCTGCATACAAAAATAATTTCGACACTAGTGAGATAACACCAATAAAACAAATTGGTAATGATTATATATTAGAATTATTTCATGGACCAACACTAGCATTTAAAGATATAGCACTTACACTTATGCCCCATTTACTTAAAACATCTATAAATAAAAATAACTTAGATAAAGAAATACTAGTACTTACTGCTACATCTGGTGATACTGGTAAAGCAGCTTTAGAAGGTTTTAAAGACATAGATAATGTTAAAATAATAGTCTTTTTCCCAGAAAATGGTGTTAGTCCTATACAAAAACTTCAAATGAAAACTCAAGAAGGAAAAAATGTATTCGTTGCTGGCATAAATGGTAATTTTGATGATGCTCAATCTGCTGTAAAAAAAATATTTTCTAATGATGATTTCAATAAAATTTTAAATAAAAATGGTTTCATACTGTCATCAGCTAATTCAATTAACATAGGACGATTATTACCACAAGTTGTCTACTATTTCTATTCATATTTTAAACTTGTAAATACTAAGAAAATTAAACTATTTGATAAAGTAAATTTTGTGGTTCCAACAGGAAATTTTGGAGATATATTAGCTGGTTATTATGCTAAAGAAATGGGGCTACCTGTAAATAAACTCATATGCGCCTCTAATGAAAATAATGTTCTTTATGACTTTTTTAGAACAGGAGAATACAATAAGAACAAAGAATTAAAATTAACAACATCACCATCTATGGATATACTAGTTTCAAGTAATTTAGAGCGTCTATTATTTGAATCTTGTAATAGAGATTCTCGATTAATAAGCGCACTTTTTAAAAGTTTCAGTGAAACAGGTTATTATAAAATCTCAAATCTGATGAGACAAAACTTGAATGATTTTTGTGGATATTATTGTACTGATGAAGAAGTTAGTGAAACTATAAATCATGTATTTAATAAATATAATTATCTTATAGATACACATACGTCTGTTGCTTACTGTTCTTTGAATAAATTTAAATCAAATAATAGTAATAAGTATAAGAATATTATTTTAAGTACTGCTAGTCCATTTAAATTTGCTAAAGATGTTCTTAATTCCATTAATAATAATAATTTACAAGATTTTGATGTAATTGATAAATTATCTATATTAGGAAAAATAGATGTTCCTAAGCCTATTGCAGACTTAAGGGATAAAAAAATTATTCATGATAATATATATGATAAAAATGAACTTAAACTTGCAATACAAAACTTCTTAGAAATTTAGGTGATAATAATGTTAGAAATAAAAGTTCCTGCTACAACTGCAAATATTGGTCCAGGATTTGATACATTAGGATTAGCATTAAATGTATATAATAAGTTTTACATAAGTGAAATAGATAAAGGAATTTATATAGATGGATGTGATGACAAATATAGAAATGAAAATAATTTAATTTATACCTCAATGAAATATTTCTATAATAAAATAAATCCACCTAAAATACTCACTGGAATTAAAATAAAAATAGAATCTAATATACCATTAAGTCGTGGATTAGGTAGTAGCGCTACTTGTATAGTAGCGGGTGTTGTAGCTGCTAATATTTTATCCGATTCTAACTTAAATAAATATGAATTATTAAAAATAGCAAGTGAGATAGAAGGTCATCCTGATAATATTGCTCCTGCCCTACTTGGAAATATGGTAGTATCTCTTATTGATGATGGTAATATATACTATGACACTATTAAAATTCCTAATGAGCTTAGTTTTTGTTGTATAATTCCCGATTTCGAACTATCCACTAGTTTAGCAAGAAGTATATTACCCAATACTATTTATCATAAAGATTGTGTTTTTAATATATCTCACTCAACTTTACTAGTTTCAGCTTTACTCAATAAAAACTTTGACTTAATAAAAATAGCGTGTAAGGATAAAATCCATCAAGATTATAGGGGTAAATTAATAGAAAATTATTATGATATAGTCAATATGTCTTATGATTTAAACTGCATAGGAGTATTTTTAAGCGGTGCTGGACCAACAATAATGTCTATTATAAAAGATGATGATATTAACTTTATCGGTGAAATGAAATCATTCTTAGAGTCACTTGATAATAGATGGATATTAAAAAAATTAAAATGTGATACTAATGGAACCATTGTTAATGTAATATAATATCTAAAAGATTAGGTGTAATATATAAATAACCCGTACTTATATATTACACCTAATCTTTTTTATTTGTTTTTAACTTTAAAATATTATTTCTAAGCTTGGAATATGCTTTTATAAAAAATATATTGAAACTATTCTCTAAAAATGCTAAATTAGATTAAGGAATATTTATTATTTCAAATTAAATATTAAACGGAGAGTGATGAAAAATGGACCATAGTCCCTGGCGGGCTGTATTAATTCATCATTCAATATTATGTAGATAAATACTAATTCATCCTTTATTTTATATTAATTAGTCATTTAATACATAATATTAAATGACGAGATTTATGTAAAACTGAATAAAGGATGTGTTGCCATGATAAGATACTACAAAACTATTAACTCTAAACTAGAAAAATTAACTTCCTTTGAAGATGGATGTTGGATAAATCTTATTGAACCTAATCAAAGTGAAATTCATGAAATTGCTGAACTACTAAATTTAGATGTTGATAGTATAAATGCGGCTCTTGACGAAGAAGAACGTTCAAGAATAGAGGTTGAAGATAATCATACTCTTATTCTTATAGATATACCAATAGATGAGAGTGATGCTTCATCATCTCATTATACAACTATACCATTAGGTATAATAATGTTGGATAATACTATTTTAACAGTTTGTACCGCTCAAACTAGAATTTTAAACGACTTTATAGTTGGGCATATAAAAGATTTTTATACTTATATGAAAACTCGTTTTCTTCTTCAAATACTATATAAAAATGCAACTTACTACTTATTATACTTAAGAAGAATTAATAAAATGACTAGTATAATTGAAAGTGAAATATACAATTCTATGCAAAATAAAGAGCTTTTCCAATTGCTTGAATTAGAAAAGTCATTAGTATACTTTTCTACATCTTTAAAAGCCATAGAACTTGTACTTAATAAATTGGTTAGAACTCCAAGTATTAAGCGTTATGAAGACGATGAGGACCTTTTAGAAGATGTTATTGTTGAAAATAGACAGGCCCTTGAGATGGCAACTATTTACGGTGATATATTAAGTAGAATTATGGATGCATTTAGTGCTATAATAAGTAATAATCAAAATACAGTTATGCAGTTCTTAACTGTTGTTACACTTATAATGGCTATTCCTACTATTGTCTCTGGATTCTTTGGAATGAATGTGCCTGGAATTCCATTTGAAAATGATCCAAATGGTTTTTGGATTACCATGCTTATAACATGTATTATTTGTTTAATAATTACATTCTTCATGTCTAGAAAAAAGCTATTATAAATTTATTTTTAACTTTTATTGCAATAATTAAAATTCTAGCATATAATGTTTATATAATAAAATATTTCCTGAAGGGGAGTAGCTTACACTTTGTGGTAATCAATCGTCATTTCAGTGTTTTACACTCGGTTGATTAACAAGTATATTAAACTTGATAGCAAGACCTTCAAAACAAATGCACTAATTTGTTTTGAAGGTCTTTTTTTATTATTATACTTAAATTTTTAGGAGGTTTATTTATGAATTATGTTTTACTCATAATCGGATTTATATTATTAGTAAAGGGTGCTGATGTTTTTGTTGAAAGCTCATCTAGCATAGCTAAAATACTTAGAATTCCATCATTAATAATTGGTCTTACTATAGTTGCATTTGGAACCAGTGCTCCTGAAGCTGCAGTAAGTATTACAGCTGCTTTAAATAATCAAAATGGTATGGCTATTGGTAATATAGTCGGTTCTAATATTTTTAATCTTTTAATGGTTGTAGGTATTTCTGGATTTATAAAGACTTTATATGTAGATAAAGCTATTATATCTAAAGAATTTCCATTTTTAATATTAGCATCTATACTTTTATTCGTACTTGCGTGTGATATACCTTTACAAGATACTTCTAGTAATATTTTAAGCCGTGGTGATGGAATTGTCTTACTTATGTTCTTTATAATATTTATGTATTCTTTACTTAAGGTAGCTTTACAATCAATGAATCAAGATTCTATGTCTCAACTTTCTATTTCATCAGAACATTGTATAGATTCAAGCGATGGTACTTTAATAAGAACAGAAAATGAATCATTATTAAAAAATATAGTTATTTCAATAATCGGTATCATACTTATTATACTTGGAGGAAAAATGGTTGTATCCTCTGCATCTCAAATTGCATCTAGTTTTGGTGTTAGCGACCAGTTAATAGGCCTTACTATCGTTTCTATTGGTACATCTTTACCTGAATTTGTTACGTCTATTATAGCTGCAATAAAAGGTGAATCTTCTATTGCTTTAGGTAATGTAATAGGATCAAATATGTTTAATATATTATTTGTACTTGGTGCTTCTGCATTTATATCTCCAATGTATATTGATCCTACTCTATTTATAGATACTTTATTTATGATATTTGTAACTATACTTACTTACTTATTTGCAGTTAAAAAAAGAGATATAAACAAAGGAGAAAGTTTTATATTAATTCTTTTATACATTATGTATATGATTTATTTATTATTAAACGCTTAAAATTTAATTTAACAAAAAATGGCGCAAAGTTATTTTCGCGCCATTTTTTTATTTCTCTATTATCATTGTTTTATTTATATCTTCATATTCATTAGATAAGTCTTCTTTAATTTGTAAAATATAATTAGGAACATATTCCTCTTCTACCTTCTCAATTATTAACTTATCTTCATTAAATTGTCCTACTATTAAGTCATCTAAATCTAACTCTATTTTAGGTGTTTTTTTCCATATATCTATGCTATCTAAATAATCTTCACTTGATAAACTTTCATACATATTTAAACTTTTTTTATAATACAACCCTGCTAACATATACTCACACTTTTTATTGCCTAATTTCATACCTTCAATGTAATATTTTTCAGCTTCATTATATGAATTTAGTTTAAAGCTTAATTGACCTAGATTATATAAAGATTCTATACATCCATTATTTCTAGCTTTTTCATACCAAAATTTAGCACTAGTGTAATCATTATAGTATTTGTGATAAATCACACCCACCATATGCTGAGAGTATGAATTATCTTCATTTGCAGTTACTTCAAACATTTTTTTAGCATCTTCATAAGATTCCTCTTCAAAATAAATTTTTCCTAAATGTATTCTTGAATTTAAGTGATTCTTTTCAATAGCTAAATTAAAGTACTTTTTAGCTTTATCTTTGTTTTCTTGACTTTCATATATACACCCTAATTTATAACTTGAAAAAACATCACCATTATCAGATGCCCTTTTATACCAAATTATAGCTTCTTCTACTCTATCTATTTCTTCATAAATTTCACCTAATTTAACTTGACACGAAATTGAATCTGCATTTCTTAAATAATATGAAATTGATCTTTCAATATCATTAATTTTATAATATAAATCTCCAATATTTTCAATAGATACTTTACATCCATCTGCAATAGCTTCTTCATAGTATTTTTTAGCCTTATCATAATTTTCTTCTTCAAAATATAATCCTGCTAAATTATTTTTTGCTTCAACTAAATTATCATTTGAAGCCATTTCATAATATATTTTAGATGTATCTATTTCATTTTCTTTATTATATAAATTTGCTAGCATAAATTTAGCTAAAGTATAATTTCCTTCTATTGATTTTTCGTAATACTCAATAGCATCTTCTCTGTTATTTTCTTTATTATATAAATTTGCTAATCTGTACTGAGATTTAGCATCACCTTTATCTGCAACTTTTTTATAGTATCTCTTAGCTTCATCATATTCTTCTTGTGATTCCATAATTAACCCTAAGTTTATACATCCTTTGGTATAAGAAACCTTATATAGTTGCTTATATAATGTTATTGACTCTTTAATATCATCATTTTGATTTAAAATAGCTAAGTTATACTTACAATTATTATCTTGTAGTACTGATCCTTTTCTATAGTATTCTTTAGCTTCTTTTAATCTATCCATAATTGTATATAGTAATCCTAAATTAAAACAGGCACTTCCTAAATTATTATCTGCTGCTTCTTTTAACCATTTTTCACTACGTTGATAATCATTTAAATAAAAGTGCACTACACCTAAATTATTTTGTGCTAATAAGTTACCTAAAAGAGCCACTTTCTCATACCAATATAGTGCATATTCGTAACCATCTATATTATAATACATATTTCCTAAATCAAAAGCAGCATACTCATATCCATTTTTATAGGACATTTTCAACCATTTTTCAGCTTCATGATATTGTTTCCTATTTTTATAAATACATCCTAAAGTATATTGAGACTTTACATGACCGTATTCAGCTGTATCTTTGTATATTTCTATTGCTTTATCTATTTTTCCTAACTTCTCATAAAAAGCTCCCTTAGTGTAACCTAATTTTGGATCATTAGGTATGTCTTTTATTTTTCCTATGGAAAACTTAGTATTTTTCATAATTAACTCCCTATTTATATATCATTTAATATTTTCATTATATAATATATATACCATTATTTATGGCATATTTGCAAATTTGTAAGAATTTTGTAATATTATATACATAAAATCATACTAGATATTTTTAGATACATAATTATTTTATGTAATAAAAAAGAAATATATTATTCTTAATAAAATAAAGGATATTTTAAAATATTAATTTTAAAATATCCCTTTTATAAGAAAATTAAATATAATAAATAAAGTGCTATCACTTTATTTATTATATACTTTTTAAAGATTTATATTAAAGCTTTTAAACCTTTACACTAAATTATTACCTTTTGTTATATGTTATTCAGAAAATAAAAATTCAGCTTGTTCTTTTATATTTTTGACATTAGAAACACTACCATCATATATTATATATTGAATTTCATTATTTAAACTATTATTTACTTCTATATATTTATTATCTTTATTATACCTAATTGATTTTAATACTAGTGCCTCATTATCTGTACTCTTATCAAATGTTAATATAACATTATCGTCTTCATATTCATTTTTTAGTGTAATTTGCTTTGAACTATTTTCTTCAACTATATCATATGAGTATCCAAAAGAATCTATTACTACATTAAAATCATCAATATTTAAATATCCTAAACTATATGCATACTCTTTATAAATTTTATTATATAAATCTGTTGTAGTAATAGTTTTATCTGAGCTTATTTCTTCATTATTTAAGGCATTTATGTAATTAATAACTTGCTGCTTTTGTTCTTTTTCTAAACTAATAAACACCTTACCTTCTTCTAATTGTTGTTCTAATAAATCTAAATCTTTATTAGCTTTATCTAAACTAACTTTTAGTTGATTATTACGATTTTCTAATTGTTTATACTCCGTTTTTTTTATCCCTCCAATTGGAATTAATATACCGATTACAATACCTACTATTAGCCCTATAAAACCTACAGATAATAACATTTCTATTCTCTTTTTTATTATTTCTTCTCTATTTATAGCTCTTTTTTTAGTTATATGATTATTAACTTTTTTAACAGGTCTTTTAGCCCTCTCCACTTAGACGTCCTCCTAAATCTTAAATACTATTATTGTTTAATTATACTAAATAATAGTATTTTTTGTAACATTTTTCAAAATAATTCTTACATATTAACCATACATAATCTTACTTTTATAAAAGTTACAATTATATATATGTATTGAATTTTAATCACTAACTAATATATAATATTTATAAAGATTAGTAACTTCATTTTCTAATCTCTTAATTGGAGGACACTTTATGGATATAAACCTTATAGACATTAACTTGTTATTTAGATTATGCATTTTCATAGTTATTTTTGGAATCGCATTTAAAGTTATAAAGCTTATCTCTGGAGTAATATTTAAAGTTGCTTCAGTAATTTTAATTTTGTTACTTATATATAAACTATTTATATAAAATAAAAAAATAGGAGATTTAATCTCCTATTTTTTTATTTTATTTTTTAAACTATTTACTATCAAATTAATCTCATCTACTTTAAAAACAATTATACATGTTCCGTATACAATAGCTCCACATAATACTGACACACCTAAAGTTATTATATCTTGTATAGTACCTGTTCCTATCATATTATTTATACTTCTATATGTAAATAATGTAATTATAGCCATTAGTAATGCTGATACTATTGATTTTATAAATACATTTAATATAGATTTTCCTCCAAAAGAACCTATTTTTATTCTTAAATTTATAAATAGTAATACTATAGTAAATAAAGCAGCTGTACTTGTAGCTAAGGCTAAACCTGCAAGTTGCATATTTGTAAATTTAACAAATAAAATATTTAAAGTTATGTTTAGTCCCATAGCAATAGCTCCATTTATCATAGGTGTTCTAGTATCTTGCAATGAATAGAATACTTTCCCTAAAATATCCCTAAGTCCGAAACCTATCATTCCTATTGAGTAAAATACAAGTGCTACAGAAGTCATATATGTTGCTCTTGCATCAAATTCTCCTCTTTGAAATAGTAACTTAACTATAGGTGTTGCAAGTATAATCGCGCCTACAGATATTGGAATTACTAATAATATTACTGTATTGACTGAAGTTACTATAGATTTATTAAACTGAGATTTGTTATTTTCAGTAGATAACTTTGATAGCATAGGATACACAACAGAAGAAATAGATACTATAAACATTCCCATAACAAATTGATTAAGTTTATTTGCATAATTTAGAGCAGATATACTACCTTCAACTAATGTAGAGGCTATTGTTCTATCGACTATTGTGTTTATTTGATTCACAGCTACACCAATAAGTACAGGACCTACTAGCCATAGCATCTTTTTTAAATATTCATCTTTAAAATTTAAATATGCTTCATATCTATATCCTTTTTTTATTGCAAATGGAAACTGAAATAGAAACTGACCTAATAGCCCAATTAGAGCTCCCCATGGTAAAATATATGGTGTTGTTCTTACACTTATAAGTATTGATAATATTATACATGCGTTATATGGTACAGGCATAAGACCCGGTATTATAAAATTTTCTTTTACTTGTAAGTAAGCCATCATTATATAGCTAATACCTAAGAAAGGAATACCTAATATCATAGATCTAGTAAAATATACAGCCTGTCTCATTGTTTCTCCTTTAAAACCTAATGCAAATAGCCTTACTATTTGAGGTGTAAATATAACTCCTATAGTTGTAAGCACTATACAAATTATTATTACTACATTAAATATATTATTTGTATATTTAATAGATTCCCGATCTCCTTTACTTGAATTAACTTCACAAAACAAAGGTATGAATGCAGTACCTAAAGAAGTTCCTATTGCTGTAAATATTACTGCTGGTATATTCATAGCAACTAAAAAAGCATCACTTGTTGATGATGCCCCATAAGCTGAAGCTAGTGTTAGCTCTCTTCCAAATCCCAATATTTTTGCTACTAATGTTGCTGCCATAAGTCCTATAGCCGCTTTTGCTACTTTTGACATATTTCTTATCTCCTATACTTAATATCTTTTATTATTTTTTTTATTTCATCAGATTCTGAATGCATAATAAGATTTTGATAAGTATTATCTAGCTCTTCTGACATATTAAATAAATCTCCTAAAAATGCATCACCAAGGATACCATATTCTAACCTTTTTTCTTCTTCTATTTGTCTTTTACTTTTATGATTATTTTTCATTTTTTATATCTCCTTATTATCTTTTAGTATTTACTTTTAGATAAAATTATAATCAAATATATTATTCTTCATCTTATATATTGTTATTCGTATAAAAACACACTTAAAAAACACACTATTTTAATCCTAAGTGTATTTTTATTTTGAATGTCAAAACTTTTTATTTACTTAATAGTTTTGTCATGATAATATATTATTAAAGCTTTTACTTACGGAGGTAATATTATGATAAAAATAATTTGTGATAGTATATCGGATTTACCAATAAATATACTAAATAAATATGATATTGATATAGTTCCTTTAACGGTATTATTTAATGGTACGGAATATTTAGACGGTGAAAATTTAACTAATGATAGTTTTTATAAAATGCTTAGAGAAACAAATTCTATGCCTAAAACATCTCAAGCAACATATGCTCAGTTTAAATCAGTTTTTGAGAAATATTCCAATGAAGATACTGAAGTTTTATATATAGCAGGTTCATCTTCAGCTTCAGGAACTTATCAAAGTGCAGTCCTTGCCAAAAATGATGGTCATGATAATGTAACTATATTCGACACACAAAATGTTTCAATCGGAAGTGCACTTTTCGTTATTAAGGCATGTGAGATGGTTGCAAATGGAAAATCTTTAAAAGAAATTTTAAATTATTTAGAAGATATAAAAGGAACTGAAGAAGTTGTATTTTCAGTTGATAATTTAGAATATTTAAAAATGGGTGGAAGAATTTCATCGACTAAAGCTACACTAGGAAATTTATTATCTATAAAACCTATACTAGAAGTTAAAAATGGTCTAGTATCTCAAAAATCTCAAGTAAGAGGTAAAAAGCAAATATATTCTACTTTAGTAAATTTAATATTCAGTAAGTATGGAAAAGATTTAAAAGATAAAACTATTATAATAGGTTGCGGTGATAATAAAATTGATTTAGATATAATGAAGGATCTTTTACTAAAAGAAACTTCAGTAAATAACTTATACTTTGTTAATATAGGATGTGTAGTTTGTTCTCACTCAGGCCCAGGTATAGTTGGAATATCATGTCTTTAAATAAATTAAAGCTGGGTTATATATCCCAGCTTTATCCATATAATATACATTTAAATTCAAAAGCTAAATCAATGTCATCCATATTCCAATTTCTGTCTTTAATATGTATAAAATTATATTTTAAGTTTTATATTATAAAACAATTTGCCAAATACATATATTTATAATTCAACTTATATAAAAGTAATAAAAATAGATGTCTAAATTTAATTAGAACATCTATTTTTATTACTTTATACTTTTCAAATCTATATATGCTTCTATTTGAGGTATATATAGCATATTATTTTCTTTTATATGTGTATTTCCAAATTCTTTAAGCTCTACTCCACCTTTATCTTTAGTTATTTTATATCGTATAACTTCATTGCCTTCATTTATAGTACAATGAAAGTACATTCCTTCATATTGTTTAAATCTAAAATTAAAATTATCCCTACTTAACTTTATACTAATTTCTTTCATAAATTACCTTCCTTAAATATCCTTTTATTTATTATAACCTATTATTAACTTATTATAAAGTTTAACATATAAAATTCTATTCCTTTTTTTGTATTTCAATTATAATGTATTATATAATAAATTTAGGAGATAGATATATGAAAAAAAGAAATAAAGTCTTTATTTTTTTACTTTTTCCAATTTCTATTTTACTTAACTATGTAGCTTCAAAAAATCCATTATTCATAGAAAAATACTATACACAATGTTTCAATAAAATTATAGTTCAAGTTTTAAGCAATTTAAGTGGTATTTTCCCATTTTCCATTTATGAAGTTATAGTGTATGTAATTATTATGTCTATAATAATATTCTTTATTTATACATTACATCTTATTATAAATCATAGATCTAAGCTTATAAGATTTATTAAATCATCTATATTTAATATACTATCACTAATCTCCATTACATATTTTTTATTTATAATTTTATGGGGATTAAATTATAATAAATTACCTTTAGAATCTATTTTAATAAGACAATATAATATCAATAATAATACCTCCTTAACAAGGATAAATCATGATATATCAGATTTAAAGAAACTATATGAATTTTTAATAGAAAAAACTAATGAAAGCAAAAACTTAGCTGTAAATGATAAAAATAATATAGTAAACTATAAAAATACTATTAACAGAGCTCATTTAGGTTTTGATGCCATATCTCATATAATTCCTAATTTAGATGGAAAGTACAGTAATCCTAAATATATTTTATCTTCAAAACTTATGTGCTATACAGGTATTACAGGTATATACTTTCCATTTACAGGAGAATCAAATGTTAATATAGCTATACCTCATACTTCTCTTTCATCTACAATACTACATGAAATGGCTCATCAAAGAGGATATGCAAGTGAAGATGAAGCTAATTTTATAGCTTATTTAAGTGCCATAAACCATCCTGATAAAGATTTTGTATACTCAGGCTATAGGCTAGCTCTATCATATACTGCTTTAACCCTAAAAAATATCGACTTTAATGCTTATACAAAACTAAATCAGAATCTATCAAATGAAGTTATTAATGATATTAAATATAATAGTAAGTTTTGGTCCAAATATAGTGGTAAAATAAATGAAATATCTGATAATATTAATAATTCTTATTTAAAGTCTAATGGTATAAAAGAAGGTACAGAAAATTATAGTAAAATGGTAAACTTACTTTTAACATATTATAGTTTATATGGTTTTAACTAAAAATAACCTATTATTAATTTTTTCATTAATAATAGGTTATTCTATTCAAACCTTACTCTTTAATATATTTAATTCTATTTTTAACATTCTTTCATCCTCTTTCAATTCTATAATTCTATTTATTATTTCATTTCTATATTTATTCATATAAGACTTATCATTTATATATTCTTCTACATTAAAAGGATAAATTTCTTTCATTGAATTTATCTCATTATTTAAATCTTTTATATTTTCATATAGTTCTTCTTTAGTATAATTTTTACTTATCTTATGATTATCTTCAATAATATTAGATATAATTTTTAATTTATTTAAATCGTTATATATATAAGATAATTCTATTTTCCTCCATAGCTTTTCTTTATTAGAATTCATGTAATTAAATACTGGACTTATCCTTATGATTAATTTTTTATATAAGTCTGAAACTTCATGATTATAATTATTATATTCTTCATATCTATATATACAGTATTTAGCATCATCAGCTAAGTTATCTATACCTTCAAGATATTCTTCTAAAGGCGCTATTTCTTTGTTTATTAAGTAATCAATTTTCTCTTTATCTAAAGGTTTTTGTAACTTAATACTAGATTTAATCATATTTCTTTCTATATTTAATTTTTTTATTCTCATTTTTATAGATAACTCTTCTTTCATTAAATCATAAGATGCTATTATATGTTTAGCATCTAAATACATTTGCTTTTTTAACATTAAATTATCTCTTCGTTCTATAATATCAACATATTCTTTAATTAATTCTTTATACTCTTTATTATTTATCCCTTCAATATTTTTTATAGATTCATTCATAAAAATGACCTCCAAAATTCTTTTATTATAAATACTACATTATTTTATCTTTTCCTCCTTTTTTATATCCCTTATTTGTATAGAGTGTAAAAAACCAATATACATATTGTCCCATTTTACATTTTTTATCATATAAATATAGTACGTAGGTATTAAAAAATACTACTAAAAAATTAACATGGAGTGTTATATTATGAATAGAAATTGTATAAATAAAAATAATTCATGCGAATGCAAATGTTCTAACATATCTTCATGTAAGGAATTAAAGGGAGAGAAGAGTTATAAAAATAAAAAAGTTTATTGCTCTGGTAAGACAAAATCTTCATTTTGCCCAATGTTTGTAATTCCTGCTAACTGTGAAGATTTTCAAGTATTTAATATTTTGCGTTGCTCTATTGGTAAAGTTGTTGGTTTAAAACTAGAAAATAGTGATTGTATTCTTAGATTAAGAATTTGCCAAGTTAATCAATGTGTTGTTATGGGAAAAACATCTTCTGGTAAGGGACCTATCTATATAAAACTAAGTACAATACAATATGTAGATTTAGGAAAAGAAATTTATATAAATCCATTATGCAATACCGGTAGTGTAGGTATTCAAGGTCCTATGGGGCCTCAAGGTCCTGCTGGTCCTAAAGGTTCTACTGGTCCTATGGGGCCTCAAGGTCCTGCTGGTCCTATGGGGCCTCAAGGTCCTGCTGGTTCTCAAGGCGCTACTGGTCCTATGGGTCTTCAAGGTCCTGCTGGTCCTAAAGGTTCTACTGGTCCTATGGGTCTTCAAGGTCCTGCTGGTTCTCAAGGTGCTACCGGCCCTATGGGTCCTCAAGGTCCTGCTGGTTCTCAAGGCGCTACCGGTCCTATAGGTCCTCAAGGTCCTGCTGGCTCTCAAGGTATAGGTTCTCAAGGTGCTACTGGTCCTATGGGGCCTCAAGGTCCGACTGGACCAATGGGGCCAACTGGTCCGACTGGACCAACTGGTGTAGTTTTGACACCTCAAAATAAAACTGTAAAACCTAAAAAAGTTCCTTATAAGAAATAAATAAGATTTAAAATTAAAAATAGGTAAATATTTAAAATGTTTACCTATTTTTTTATATTCTCATTTAATATTATACATTTTCCCTAGCCGATATTCTTTATGATTTTCTAATTCTTGGAATAATGATATAGGATTTTCTATGATTAGTAGTTTTTTCTTTCTTGTTAATTTTTTTATATAATTTTCTAATTTCATTGCCTTACTTTTTGTATCACTTTCAAAATAAACCTCTAACTTTTCAAAACCTTTTGATCTCGTATACTTTGAATTTATACCTTTTTCATGCTCTTTCATTCTTCTTTTTATATCACTAGTATATCCTGTATATAAAGAATTATCTTTACACCTAATTATATAAGTAAAATACATATTCTTTCTCCTAATTTAATAATTTTCTAATGATAATATACTCTAATACTTTTTATAATACAAGAAATAGATAAAAAAAGACATAACAACTTGCTATGTCTTTTTTTATCTATTTCTAAATTAATCAACTGTTATTGCATCCACTGGACAACTTTCAGCTGCTTCTTTAGCAGAATCTTCACAATCTCCAGGAACTGGATCTGCTATAACATGAGATTTTCCATCATCTTTCATTTCAAAAACTTCTGGGCAAACTGATGGGCAAACTCCACACCCTATACAAGTATCTTGATCTACTTTTGCTTTCATATACAATTCCTCCTATTTATATTTTACAAAATTTATTATTTCCATAAGCAAAAAAAAAATACCTAAATAAAAACTTTAGGTATTTTTTATTACTAACAATCAATTGCTATTAAATGCTCTAACTCTTTAGATTGTATTATCTTAGCTGGTATTCCTACTACAGTACAATTATTAGGCACATCCTTTAATACTACTGAGTTAGCCCCAACTTTAACATTATTACCTATATTTATAGGTCCTAGTACTTTTGCTCCAGACCCAATAATAACATCATTCCCTATATTTGGATGTCTCTTCCATTCTTTTTCATTTCCAGTTGCACCTAAGGTTACACCTTGATATATAGTAACTCTATCTCCAATTACCGTTGCTTCTCCTATAACAACTCCCATACCATGATCTATTAGAATTCCATCACCTATAGTTGCTCCTGGATGTATCTCTATTCCAGTCATATGTCTGGATAATTGAGATATGAACCTTGAAATGAAAAATCTTTTTTTCTTATATAAATAGTTTGAAATTCTATACATTATCATTGCATGAACTGAAGGATATAGCAAAAATATTTCTAATTTACTTTTAGCAGCTGGATCATGAAGTATTATATACTCTAGATCTTTTTTTATATGATAAAACACTTTTTATCAACCTCTCTTTTAGAATTAAAATATTCCCATAGACATATATTTATCTATTCCATCTGGTGCTACTGTAACTATTTTTTTATCTTTAAATTTTTTTGATAACTCAATTGCAGCAAATATATTTGCTCCTGAGGATATTCCCACTAGTATACCTTCTTTTTCTCCTAAAACTCTAATCATTTCAAATGCATCTTCATCTTTTACAGTTAAAATTTCATCACATATGTTTCTATCAAAATTTTTAGGAATGAAGTTTGCTCCTATACCTTGTATTTTATGTGCGCCAGATTTACCTTCGCTTATAAGAGGAGAACTTTTTGGCTCTACCCCAATTACCTTTATATTTGAGTCTTTTTCTTTTAGGTATTTACCTACACCTGTAAGAGTTCCCCCAGTTCCTATTCCACAAGTAAATATGTCTATATCTGGAATATCTTCATATATTTCTACAGCTGTAGTTTGATAATGACTTTTTGGATTATCACAATTATCAAACTGCTCTAAACTCTTGTAGTTTTGATTTGAATTTAAAAGTTCATTGGCCTTCTCCACCGCTCCATTCATTCCTTTTGAGCCTTCTGTTAATATTAGTTGCGCACCATAGGCCTTAACTAATTGTCTTCGTTCTATACTCATTGTTTCTGGCATTACTATTATTACATTATATCCTTTTAATTTACCTATCATTGCAAGAGCTATGCCCGTATTTCCACTAGTAGCTTCTACTAATACATCACCTTTATTTAATGCTTTTCTTTCCTCTGCTCCTTTTATCATTCCATATACGGCTCTATCTTTTATACTCCCTCCTAAGTTATATTTTTCTAATTTTACATAAACATTAGGAAAGCCTAATTTATTTAATCTAATTATAGGTGTATTACCTATTAAATTTAGAACATATTCATATACCATAATTATATCCCCCTTATTTATTATCAAAATGATAATTACACTTTCATTATATTATTATCATTTTGATAATGCAACATGTTTTATAATATTATTTTTGAATTTAAGTAAATAAATTTCAATTAATACTAAATCATCTATATATAATTATATTAATAAAATAAGAGTGGATGATTCAATTTTTAATATTGAAACATCCACTCTTATTTATTCATTATTTTTGGTATATTTTCCATTAACATACTCAATAATTGGATAAACTGAATTTTTATCAGTATAATCAATCTTATCAAAAAAAGATTCTAATAATAACTTATCATCATTATCTAATTCATTAGGACTTTTCTTTTCTAATGATTTCTTTAATCCTCTCATTAGCAATTTATCTACTAAAGTCATATCTTTATAATCAAGTTGACCTCTTAAATAAAATAAGTTTGCAGTCTTAGAAAACTCTTCACTAAAGTTAATCTCTTTTATATTTTTTATTGTGCCTTCACTGTCTTTAGCTAAACCTACTGCAAATATTATTATATTTTTATTTTTTATTTTCTCATAGTTTTTAGTTATAAAGTTTAATCCTTTTATTTTTCCAATATGTAATGATGAACCATATATTATAGTCTCATAATCCGGTAAATCCCCACTTGTTATATCTGAAAGTTCATATAAGTCTGCATCTAATTTTATAGCTATCCAACCGGCATATTTTTTTGTACTGCCGTATTTAGATTTATAAATTACAGCTATTTTGCTCTTACCCTCCAATGCATACCCCTCCTAATTATTTTTATACATACAATAATAATTAGGACAAACTTTTATTATATCCTTTTATATTAAAGGAATAAATTTTCTCCAATTTCTGCAAACATTTGTAATATTAAAAACGCTTTTATATCTATTTCTTCATTTCCTTGCAATATACTTTTTGCTTCTTCTTGTGAAACCAAAATAGCTTCTATTTCTTCATCTTCCTCTAAAAATTCATCACTTATCTCACCTTTACATGTGCAATTTACAAATGCTACAGATTCATCTGTCATACCAGGTGATAAGTATATCTTACTTTTACTTCTTATACTATTAATTTTCACCAATTCTAGTCCTGTTTCTTCTTTTAACTCTCTTTTTACTGCTTCCTCCATTTTTTCATCATTGTCAACTAACCCTGCTGGTAATTCATATATATAGTCGTTTATTGGCACTCGAAATTGTTTTATTAAAACTAATTTATTTGTATCTTTATGATATGCTGCTATTACTACTGCATCAATTTTATCTTCTTTATTATTTAAATAAATTTCTTTTAATTCTTTTCTATTTTTTCTTGAAGCGACTGTCCAAGTTCTATCATCACCTAGTTTATTCTTATAATTTACTTCATATAATCCCACAAATGGTGTCTCTACAAGTGTTTTAATATCTTGAATTTTAGTGTTTTTCATACTCTTTTTCCATCCCTTTTCTATATCAAATTCTATATTAATCTTTGTATAAATATTATAGTCAATTATTAATTAAAAATTTTATTTAAAGTTCCATTCATTATAAAATTTATGTAAGAATTGCTCCATAAATTCATGCCTTTCATTAGCTATATCCTTTGCAATTTCTGTGTTCATCAAATCTTTTAACTTAAGAAGTTTTTCATAAAAATGATTAATAGTATGATTTTCTTTATATTTAACTTCATCTAGTGATTTAAATTCTATAGGATCTATATTTGGATCATATATTAATCTATTTTTACTACCACCATATGCAAATGTTCTAGCTATTCCAATTGCACCTAATGCATCTAACCTATCAGCATCTTGAACTATTTTACCTTCTATAGTATTTTGTTTAGAACTAACTACTCCACCTTTAAATGACATAGTATTTATTATATTCATAATATCATCAAAATCTTCTTTATCTACACTTACTGATTTTAAAAAGCTTTCTGTAAGGCTTGTACTATAACTATCTGAAAGCTTCCAATCATCTATATCATGTAAAAGCGCTGCCATTTCAACAATGAACATATTTGCATTTTCTCTTTCTCCTATGTACTTTGCCATATTATACACTCTTTCAATATGATACCAATCATGTCCAGTTCCATCTTTTTTAAGCTTATCTTTTACAAATAATTTAGTTTCTTCAATTATTAATGGTTTATTCATAATGTCTCCTATTTATATAGATATAATTAATGTCTTCATTTTTATTTATATAATTATAGACTATATTTATATAGTCTATTTTACTTTTATCTATTACTTCTTTATTTTTTACTTTTAAAACTATTTTACTTATACTTAAATTAATCTCTTCTTTGATTTTATCATTTATTTTAGAAATATCTACTACTTTAGAAAATAAAACTTTTCCATAGTTAATCAAGTATATTTTATAATTATATTCGTTTATTTTTATCCAACATATTAGTAAATTCTTTTGATGTATTTGATTTATAATTTGTTGCTTTTTTATAATACTATCAAGTAGATCTAACTTTACTTTTATCTCATTAGCTTTTTCAAAGTTTAATTCCTTAGATTCTTCAAACATTTTAACCTTAAGTAAATCTATATATTTTCTATTTTTTCCATTTATGAAATCTTCTACTTCATTTAATAAACTTTTATACTCTTTTATATTTTCTTTATTTCTACACGTAGCTATACACTGCTTTAAATCATATCTTATACATTTATTATATTTTTTACAATTTGGCAGATTAAATAAATCTATAATAATCATTTTTATTTCTTCTAATTTTTTATCCATACTATAAGGTCCAAAATATATGCTTCTATCGTCTTTTATATAGCTTACGACATCTATTATCAATTTTTCTTTATCTATTTTAATATATCTATAATTTTCATATTTTTTCATTAGTGTATTGTACATTGGCCTTATTTCATGTATTTTTTCACACTCTAAAATTAAAGCATCTAATTCTGTATCAGTAGTTATTATAGAAATATCATCTATATTCTTTATCATTCTTTTAATTTTTCTAGAATGATTATTTGAATTTATAAAATAACTTTTAACTCTATCTTTCAGACTCTTTGACTTACCAACATAAATTATATTACCTTGATAATCTTTCATCATATATATGCCGGGGCTTTTAGGAATAGTATTTATGTCCAATTTATCACTCCATTCTTAATATTAATATACTAAATATTGTACTTACTTGACAACCTGTACAAAGCTAGTATAATAATTTTCACTTTCAGATTTACTTAACTCATAAAGTGGAGATAAAACTTTTAATATATAATAGCTGTCTTCTAACTCTTCAAAATCACATATATAATAACTTCCTATAAGTTCATTAAACTCTTTATAGTTAATTACTTTCTTTTTTAATAAGTTATTTACTTTATCTAATTCATAATTCATATATACACGACCTTACTTTTTATTATAGTTTATATAAAAGTAATAAATTTTATTAATATTAATAATTTTTTGTAGATAAAGAATTTTATAAATGATACTATATTATATAAAGGTTACATATTTGGAGGTATACTATGAGAACTATGACAATTAAGGAGTTATTTGATGTTGGTGTTAGCTTCGAATCATCTGTTGGAGAAGGTACTAGAAGTGAAAGAGATAG
The DNA here is from genome assembly GCF_015550495.1 of Romboutsia sp. 1001713B170207_170306_H8. Classification (NCBI taxonomy): domain Bacteria; kingdom Bacillati; phylum Bacillota; class Clostridia; order Peptostreptococcales; family Peptostreptococcaceae; genus Romboutsia; species Romboutsia sp. 1001713B170207_170306_H8. The sequence continues at coordinate 6,188 of NZ_JADNAX010000008.1, read as the reverse complement.
AATCCCTAAAAATTACTCAAGAATAAATTTACCAGATGAAATGATTTTAAATATAAGCGAAATTAATAAAGAAATTAACTTTTTGATTTCTGGAGAGATTTGGTGTCCTGATTATCAATTAAATGCTACTGTATTGAAAAAGTTTACTGAACTTAATTCTAACTTTAATATATCAGTAATTTCTATGGCTAGAGGAAAAAAATTCTTAGCTCCTCTTTTAGGATTAGAAGATCCTAAATGGCCAATAATTACTGTTTTAGATAAAGATTTTAATATATTAGGTATATTTAACGAAAGACCAAAACCAGTTCGTGCATTTAGTAATTTTGACGATATAAAATTAGACTATTATAAAGGAAAGTATCTTTTAGATGCCGCTTATGAGTTTTTAGAAATGATTAATAAAGCTAAATAATATTAAGTGGCATACTGTAAGTATTACATTATGCCACTTTTTAATTAAATCAAAGTTCTTAGCCATTCTTTAGTATTGTCATCTGCAAATGTAGACTCTACTGCATTTAAATATATATCTTTATATTCATTCATAGTAAGGTTAAATTCATTTTTAATTAAGTTTAGTTCATTCGTAAGATCTATATTAGATACGGTTCTATTATCTGTACTTATAGATACTTTTATATTATTCTTATAAAAATCATATAATGGGTATGATTCTATTGATTCAACAGTTTTAGTTTGTATATTACTTGTTGGACACATTTCAAGTGTGACATTACTTTCTCTAACTAAATCACAAGCTTCTTTAGTATCTTTTATCCTTACACCATGGCCTATTCTTTCAGCCCCTAATAACTTAATTGCATCAACTACATTACTTCCACTGGCACCTTCTCCTGCATGTATTGTAACTCTATATCCATAACTTCTAGCTAAATCTATCGCATTTTTATATTTTAAAGCAAAACCTTCTTCTTCTGGACCACATAGATCTACTGCTACAACCCCCTTACCTAGAAATACCTTCCCTTCATTTATAACCCTTATTGCATCTTCTTCACCCATATTCCTCATACACCCTAATATTAAATTAGATTTTATATCAAATTCTTCGCAGGCTTTATTCATACCATCTAAAATGCTTTTTATTACTTCTTTTATGCTTAATCCTTTTTTAGTATGAAGCATAGGTGCAAATCTAATTTCCATATATTTCACATTTTCTTTAGAAGCGTCTTCTAATAGTTCAAAAGTTATTCTACTCAAGCTTTCTTTGCTTTGCATAATCTTATTCGGTAAGTCAAATCTTTTTAAATATTCTATTAATGATGTACACCCTTTTGGTACATGTAAAGCTTTAATTACATCCTCTATTTTATATGATGATAATGATATATTTTCTTTTTTAGCTATATCTATTACTGTATCAGGCCTTACACTTCCATCTAAGTGACAATGTAGTTCTACTTTTGGTAAATTTCTCATATTTATATCCTCCTCATTTATTCTTATGATTATGTATTTATTTTTATTGTTATGTATTTATTTATTTTTATATATTTATGTATAAAAAAATTCCGGACTACAAAGAAAGCATGTCAATAAAATGTATAAATACAAACACATAACTTTCTTCGTAATCAGGAATTTACGGCTCCTGGTAGAGACCCCTAAGCCTTATTATTAGGGTTATACGACCAAATATATTAGTATAGATTTTATATTTTTTTTATATCTTTGTCAACATAAATTTTTAATATTTATTGTACAACTTTAATATATATTTAGTACAAATCTAATTAAAGGAGGAAACTTATTTGTTTGATATAAACCTTAATTCAACCTATACTTTTCTATTAGCAGTAATACTATTTTTATTTGGGAGTATGTTAAAAAATAAAATTAAAATATTTAATAGCCTTTGTATTCCTTCACCTGTTATAGGGGGGGTATTTTTCTGTCTCTTATATTTATTTTTAAATTACTTTAACATATTTAATGTAACAATGGACACAAGAATTATGCCTAAATTTATGTCATTCTTTTTTACTGCTATAGGACTTAGCGTTAGCCTTTCTTTAATAAAAAAGGGAGGTAAACTATTACTCAAATATTGGCTGTTATGTGGTATACTTGCATTTTGTCAAAATACTTTAACTGTTGTATTATCTAAAGTTTGTAATATACATCCACTATTAGGGTTAATGTGTGGAACAATATCTATGGAGGGTGGACATGGGTATGCTGCTGCGTTTGGTGCTACTATTGAAAGCTTAGGTATAAAGTCTGCTTCTAGTGTGGGAATCGCTTCAGCCACTATTGGACTTATTTTAGGTGGAATATTAGGGGGACCTACTGCTAAATTTTTAATAGAAAAATATAAGTTAAAGCCTACATCTAATAAAACATTTAATATCTCAAATAATTCTATCTTAGGTATTTCTAAATCTTATTTCGGTCTAACGCCTTATTTATTTTTTGAACAGGTATTAATAGTATTATTATGTATGGTATTAGGAGAATTTATCACGAATTTAATTTATAATACATTTCATGTTGTAGTACCGACTATTGTCTGTTCTATGTTTATAGCTGTTATTTTTAGAAATATAAATGATAGATTTAATATTATAAAAATTGATTTTCAATTATTAGATTTTTTAAGTGAACTATGTTTAGGAATGTTTTTGACTATGGCCCTTATGAGTGTTGATTTATTAAAGCTATCAAACTTATTTGCTCCAATTATATTTATAATTTCTTGTCAAGTTATATTTATAATTCTATACGCTATATTAATTTGTTTTAGATTTCTAGGTAAAAATTTTGATGCAGCAATTATAATAAGTGGATTGATTGGACATGGACTTGGTGCTACACCTAATGCACTTGCTAATATGACATCTGTAAGTCAGAAGTATGGTTACTCAGAAAAAGCTTTTTTAGTTGTTCCTTTAGTCGGAGCATTTTTATTAGATTTATTTACAATGCCTTGCATAATTTTATTTATAAATCTTCTCAGCTAAAATTTCAACTAATTTCATATTTAAGATTAAAATTATTTATTTCTCACATAATATAATTGTAAGATTCAATATACAGTCTTAGGAGGTTATTATGGATAGTAATTTAAATTGTCAAGCTTATAATTGTACTTTCAATAAAAATAATAATTGTCATGCTTCACATATAAAAGTTGAAGGTTTTGATGCTACTATTACCCCAGAAACTTATTGTAATAGTTTTAAAGATAAAAATACTTATAACTTTTCTAACTATTCTACAGATACTACTAATTTAACTAATACTCAAAATATATCTTGTAGTGCATCAAATTGTACATATAATGTAAGTGGTTCATGCAATGCTAGCCACGTGGATATAAGTTTTGAAAATGCAAGTTGCGAAACATTTAAAATGTCTCACTAAATAAAATAAGCATATCTAAAAATAGATATGCTTACTTTATTTATATTTAATGATTTATATATTATCTTTATGAATTCTATTAGCATAAATACGCTCTACAAAATTTTCATATAAACGTCTTTCTTTTTCTGTAAAATCACTTGTTACATGATAATACCAATCTTTAAATATAGATTTGATATCATCAACCGTTTCATCACCCTTTTTCGTTAAATGTAAACTATAGGATCTACTATTTGAACTATCTTGAACTTTATCAACTAATCCTAGATCAACTAATTTTTTTATAGTTCTTGTAACAATCGCTTTATCTACATTTAATAAAGATGCTATATCTTGTAAATTTAAACCATCCATCCTTTTTATAATAATCAAATATCTTAAACTAACTAAAGTTATGTTATGTTCTTTTAATATATCTTCTGCATATCTACGGAAATCTTTATTTATCGCCCATATTTGCCTACTTAAAATATTTAATTCCAAATGTGCTCACCTCTAATTTTTTATTTAACATCTTATTATATATTATTTTATAAAGTAAATCCAAGTAAAACATGAATATTCTTTCGAATTTTGTTATTTTTTTATTCTTTTTGTCGTTTTTATTTATTATTATTTCTCTATTTAATATTTTTAATATACTCTTGTATAAATATTTATGATTTGTCAAAAATAAATAATATATACAAGGAGGATATATTATGAATAATAAATTAATAGATAATAATGCAAAAAAAGCGTTACAACAATATAAGTTAGAAATATCTAGTGAATTAAATAATTTTTCTAGTGATGCATTTCCATATGTAGGTGGAATTGCAACCAGAAAATTAGTTGAAATCGGTGAAAAAGAACTTATTAATGAATATAATAATCAAACTAAATAAATTAATAAAGCTATCTATAATATAAGATAGCTTTATTAATTTATTTTTATAATCTTTTTAAATTAAAATTTTTAATTATAAAAATATATGATTTTATTTGTAATCATAGGGTATAAGTATATTATAAATTACATAATCATCGGAGGTATTTAAAATGTCAAAATGTAATTCATGTCCTTCAAAAGGAAGTTGTAATACAAAATCTAGCAATTGTACTGTAGTTAACCATTCTTATAACAATATAAAAAAAGTTATCGCTATAATGAGTGGAAAAGGGGGAGTTGGTAAGTCAACAGTTACTACTCTTTTAGCTAAACAGCTAACAAATATGGGATTTAAAGTAGGTATATTAGACTCTGATATTACAGGACCTAGTATTCCTAGATTAATGGGTTTAAAGGATGAAAGAGCTATGTCTAACGGTAATGATATATATCCTGTAGCTAATAAAGATAATATAAAAACTATGTCTATAAACTATATGGTAGATATAGAAGAGCAACCTGTAGTTTGGAAAGGACCTATGATTACTAATGCTGTAAAGCAATTTTATAGCAATGTATTATGGGGAGAACTTGATTATTTATTAATAGATATGCCTCCAGGTACTGGAGATGTGGCTATGACTGTAATGCAATCACTTCCTATAAATGGTATTGTTATGGTATCTGTTCCTCAAGATATGATATCTATGATAGTTGCTAAAGCTATCAATATGGCAAAGATGCTAAATGTAAATGTTTTAGGTGTAGTTGAAAATATGAGCTATATTCAATGCCCTGATTGCGATAAAAAAATAAAATTATTTGCTGGTGAAGAAAACGATAAATTCTTTAAAAAGAATAATATAAGTCTTCTTGGTGAGCTTCCAATGACTAAGGAAATTATAAATATAACTCATAATGGAGTCGATGAGATTAGTTCCGATCTAGAAGGCACACTAAAAAACATTGTAAGTAAATTATAAATACATATATAAAGTAAATAGGCTTTAGAATTATTCTAAAGCCTATTTACTTTATATATTAAAATACCTCACTTAACTGATTTTTATACCTAGCCATAAACCTTTCTTTTGCTTTTAATATATGATTCCTAGCTTCTTCTTCAGCTAATGATTCATTTCCATTTTCTATAGCACTCATTATTTTTTTATGTTCTTCGAAGGCTATTCTTCTAGTCTCAACCGTACTTAAACTTATCTTTCTTAGACTTTTTAAATATTCAAACATATGTTCTATTTGATTAATTAGACGCTTATTCTTACTTGAATGAAGTAATATAGTATTAAATTTAACATGAAGATCCTCAACTCTTTGAGCATCTTCAATACTTTCTTCCATCTCTTCAATTATATCTCTTAATCTTCTTATATCAAGCCTAGAGATATTTAGACATGCAAGTCTTGCAGCTAAGCCTTCTAATACTTCTCTGAGATCATAAATCTCTAAAGCATCCTCTATAGATATTCCAATCACAATCGTTCCTTTTCTTGGTATACTTGTTGCTAGGCCCTCAATTTCTAACTGTCTTAATGCCTCTCTAACAGGTGTTCTACTAACACCCATACTAGATGCTATTATATTCTCTACTAACCTATCCCCTTCTTTTAACCTATTTTCAAAAATAGCATTTCTAAGTTCATCTAAAACTACTTCTCTTATTGATCTTGGATCTTCGTTATCTATTTTTGTAAACATATCCATCTCCTCTTTCCTCTTAAAATAAAAATACACTTAGATAATATCGATTATCTAAGTGTATTTTGCTTTATAATCAATATATTAATTAAGCAAAGAACTTAAGTAATATACCAGCTGCTACCGCAGAACCTATAACACCTGCTACATTTGGACTCATAGCATGCATTAATAAGAAGTTTGAAGGATTTTCTTCTTGCCCAACCTT
>NZ_JADNAX010000050.1:0-1121 GCF_015550495.1 Romboutsia sp. 1001713B170207_170306_H8 | reverse complement strand
ATCTCGTATTAGCGTACCTTTCGGTACGTTATCCGTGTGTATAGGGCAGGTTACCCACGCGTTACTCACCCGTCCGCCGCTCACTTCCGAAGAAGTTCGCTCGACTTGCATGTGTTAGGCACGCCGCCAGCGTTCATCCTGAGCCAGGATCAAACTCTCAAATAAAAGTTGTCCATCGCTCAGCTAATCATTATCTGAATATCTGGCTTGGTTGTTTGTGTTTTAATTCTTAAATAAGAATAAAATTTATAAATTAACCTACTGTTTAATTTTCAAAGTTCTTAATTTCAATATAGTTTGAGTTGGTAGCGGTAACAGGAGTCGAACCTGTGACCTTTCGGGTATGAACCGAACGCTCTAGCCAACTAAGCTATACCGCCATATTCATTTTGGTGCCCAGAGGCGGAATCGAACCACCGACACGGGGATTTTCAGTCCCCTGCTCTACCGACTGAGCTATCTGGGCGTTTTTGGTGGGCCTAGCTGGACTCGAACCAGCGACCTCACGCTTATCAGGCGTGCGCTCTAACCACCTGAGCTATAGGCCCTCATTAATGGTCGAGGTGAAGGGACTCGAACCCCCGGCCCCATGGTCCCAAACCAAGTGCGCTACCAAACTGCGCTACACCTCGACTTTATATAAGTTATAAATTTAATAAAACTTGTTGGCAGGGGTGGAGGGACTCGAACCCCCGGCGCACGGTTTTGGAGACCGACGCTCTACCAACTGAGCTACACCCCTGTAATATATTTTTAAAGTGGTGGACCATCAGGGACTCGAACCCCAGACCTACCGGTTATGAGCCGGGCGCTCTAACCAACTGAGCTAATGGTCCACTTTATCAATGGTCGAGGTGAAGGGACTCGAACCCCCGGCCCCATGGTCCCAAACCAAGTGCGCTACCAAACTGCGCTACACCTCGACTTTATATTGGCGGAGAAGGAGGGATTCGAACCCTCGCACCGGTTTACCCAGCCTAATCCCTTAGCAGGGGATCCTCTTGAGCCACTTGAGTACTTCTCCAATACTTGGCGGAGAGGGTGGGATTCGAACCCACGGTGCCGTTAAGCATCACTGGTTTTCAAGACCAGCTCCTTAAACCACTCGGACACCTCTCCGT
>NZ_JADNAX010000049.1:0-1163 GCF_015550495.1 Romboutsia sp. 1001713B170207_170306_H8 | reverse complement strand
ATTTTATGGGATAAAAAAATTAAAAGAATAGGTATTATGAAGATTAAAGTTGGTCTCATCGGTTTTGGCAGAATGGGGCGATTTTATTTAAAAGAAATGCAGAAAAGCGGGCGATGGGAGGTCGCATACATTTGCGACATCAATCCCGATTGCCGGGAACTGGCGAAGAAATTATCTCCCGAATCGAAGATACTGGAAAACGAACAGGAAATGTTCGATGATGAAAGTGTGCAGGTAGTAGGACTATTTGCTCTGGCAGACTCACGAAAAGACCGGATTGAAAAGGCCATCAAATACGGCAAGCATATCATCTCCGAAAAACCCGTTTCAGACACTATCGACAAAGAATGGGAAGTAGTGGACATCACTGAAAAAGCCGCTTGTTTCTCTACCGTCAACCTGTATCTCCGTAATGCCTGGTACCATCAGGCCATCAAGCAATTTATAGACCGGGGAGAGATCGGTGAACTGGCCATCCTGCGCATCTGCCACATGACTCCGGGACTCGCACCGGGGGAAGGGCACGAATATGAAGGACCCGCCTTCCACGACTGCGGAATGCACTATGTAGACATCGCACGCTGGTATGCCGGATGCGAATACAAGACGTGGCATTCACAGGGAGTCAACATGTGGAGTTATAAGGACCCCTGGTGGGTGCAATGCCACGGAACATTCCAGAACGGCGTTGTCTTCGATATCACCCAGGGATTTGTCTACGGACAATTATCCAAGGACCAGACCCACAATTCATACGTGGACATCATCGGTACCAAAGGAATCGCCCGCATGACGCACGACTTTAAAACCGCCGTTGTCGACCTTCGCGGAGTCACACGGACAGAGCGGATAGAGAAACCCTTCGGAGGGAAAAACATCGATGTACTGTGCGACCTGTTTGCCGACTCCATAGAAACCGGAACCAGAAACCCCAAACTCCCGCTCATACGAGACTCCGCCATCGCGTCCGAATACGCATGGACCTTTTTGCACGACGCCTATACGCACGATTTACCCGCGATAGGAGAACTGGAGACACTGGAGCAAATATGGGAAAGAAGAAGAAATATGAAAAACGGATACGGATTACTCCAAAAGCCATAATAAGTTTTTAATGATATAACAGGCTGAAATTAATTACTAACTCTTAAAAATAAAACCAT
>NZ_JADNAX010000007.1:0-96420 GCF_015550495.1 Romboutsia sp. 1001713B170207_170306_H8 | reverse complement strand
TTACCAACTAGCTAATCAGACGCGGGTCCATCCTATACCGCCGGAGCTTTGATATTTCTACCATGCGATAAAAATATATCATCTCGTATTAGCGTACCTTTCGGTACGTTATCCGTGTGTATAGGGCAGGTTACCCACGCGTTACTCACCCGTCCGCCGCTCACTTCCGAAGAAGTTCGCTCGACTTGCATGTGTTAGGCACGCCGCCAGCGTTCATCCTGAGCCAGGATCAAACTCTCAAATAAAAGTTGTCCATTGCTCAGCTAGTCATTATCTGAATATCTGGCTTGGTTGTTTGTGTTTAATTCTTAAATAAGAATAAATTTTATAAATTAACCTACTGTTTAATTTTCAAAGTTCATTGTTTCGACTTACTTATACTAACAACTTATTTCAATCTTGTCAACATTTTCTTTCGTTTTATTTTTCGTCCGTATCTCTTGGACAAGTAATACTTTACCACCATATTCTTTATCGGTCAACCCCTTTTTTAAATTAATTTTAATTTTAAGTTATAAATTAGAGTGTTATTTTCTTAAGTTAAGATATATACTCATTTTTCGAAGTTAAATTTTATTCAAAAATTTTTTATTAATAATTTATTTTGATATTCAAAATTTATTTTAAAAATTAGATGAATGTTTTCACTTATAGAGTATAATAGTATTATGGCTATATTTTGAAATTAATTTATTTTATTAAAATAGTTTCATTATATAAACTTAACATTCACGAACTGGAGGTTTATTTATGGGAAAGTATGTTAGAGAATCAATTAACGGTGTTACACATCTAATCGGTGCTATTCTAGCATTTGTTGGGCTATTAGCACTAGTTATAAAGACCACACTAAGAGATCCTTCTATAACATCACTAACTGCAGTAATTATTTTTGGAGTAAGTTTAATTCTATTATACTCAGCTTCTGCTACTTATCATTTAACTATAGCAACTGATTCTAGAATTAAATTTTTAAGAAAAATTGATCATTCAATGATTTTCATACTAATAGCAGGTTCATATGCACCATTTTGTTTAATATCTCTAAAAGGACCTAAAGGTTTTATTCTTTTTGGTGTATTACTTTTCATAGCTATATTAGGTGTTTTATTTAAACTAATTTGGTTTAATTGTCCTAGATGGATTTCTACACTAATTTATGTTGCTATGGGATGGATGGCTATATTTGTCATCAAACCGTTATATCATTCTTTATCAGTTAATGGATTAATATTATTGGTATCCGGAGGGCTTGCATATACTGTAGGAGCAGCTATCTATGGACTTAAACCTAAGTTTTTAAAATTTAAAAATTTTGAATATCATGAAATATTCCATTTATTTATTATGCTAGGTAGTTTACTTCATTTTATCTGTGTATACATATATGTAATATAAAACTAACGAAAGCCCCTTAGTCAAAAATGACTAAGAGGCTTTCACTTATTTTATCTAAGAATTCTCATAGCATTTAGTACCGCTATTAATGCTACTCCAACATCTGCAAATATGGCTTCCCACATAGTAGCAATACCTCCTGCACCCATTATCATAACAATAACCTTAATACTAAGAGCAAATATTATATTTTGCCACACTATCTTATTAGTTTTTTTAGATATTTCTATAGCTTTGTATATTTTATTTGGCTCATCTGTCATAAGAACTACATCAGCAGCCTCTATAGCTGCATCCGAACCTAAACCTCCCATAGCTATTCCTACATCTACACGAGCAAGTACCGGAGCATCATTTATTCCATCACCAACAAATGCCACCTTTTCTTTTTCGTTTCTATTTTTGTATATTTCTTCTACTTTTTCTACTTTTTCATTAGGAAGCAAATCAGAGTATACTTTATCTAACCTTAAATCTAATGCAACTTTGTTAGCTACATTTTTATTATCACCTGTCAACATTATAACTTCTTTTATACCAATATTTTTTAAATTTGCTATTGCGTCTTTACTATCATCTTTAACTTCATCAGATATAACAATATATCCTCTATATATACTATTTACAGCTATATGCACTACTGTTCCAACTTCTTTAGATTCAGAATATAATATATTATTAATTTTCATTAATTTTTCATTACCAGCTAAAATCATATCTGTATCATATTGAACTCTTATACCATGCGCTGCAATTTCTTCATATTTTTTTATATTCTCTATATCAACATCTTTTCCATAGTATTTTAATATTGACTTGGCTATAGGGTGATTAGAATTAACCTCTGCTATAGCTGCATAATGTATTAATTCATCTTTTGATATACCTATAGAATTTACATTAGTTACATTAAATACTCCCTTAGTTAAAGTTCCTGTTTTATCGAAAACTACTGTGTCTATATCTTTCAAAGCCTCTAGGTAATTACTACCTTTTATAAGAATGCCATTTTTTGATGCATGACCGATTCCACTGAAAAAGCTTAATGGTATTGATAATACTAAAGCACAAGGACAAGAAACTACCAAGAATATAAGCCCTCTATATAACCATTCACTAAACTTAGCTCCTGGAATTATTAATAAAGGAATTATAACTATTGCAGTAGCTAAAGATACCACTACTGGAGTATAATATCTAGAAAACTTAGATATAAAGTTTTCAGTTTTAGATTTTTTACTACTTGCATTTTCAACTAAGTCTAATATTTTAGAAACAGTTGATTCTTCATATTCCTTTGTTACCTTTACAGTTAGTAAAGCATTTTTGTTTATAAATCCAGATAAAATTTCATCACCTTTACTTGCATCTCTTAAAACAGATTCACCAGTTATAGCTGATGTATCTACCATTGATGAACCTTCTATTATTACACCATCTAAAGGCACTTTTTCACCTGGCTTTATAACTATTATATCTCCTATTTCCACATTTTCAGGAGAAACTACCTTTATTTCATTATTCACTTTTAAATGTGCATTATCAGGTCTTATATTCATAAGAGATGCTATAGATTTTCTAGACTTACCTACAGCAATCCCTTGTAAATACTCTCCTAATTGATAGAATAACATAACTGCTACAGCTTCTGATATTTCACCAATTCCTAAAGCTCCAATTGTAGCTATCGCCATTAAAAAATTCTCATCAAAAATTCTTCCTTTAGATATATTTTTAATAGCTTTTAGTACTACGCTACCTCCTACTACTATATAAGATATAATTAGTAATATATTCATCATTGTACTTTCTATACCATTACTACTTTGGTATATTGCAATAGCATATATGACAAACCCAATGATTAATTTTATTAAATCTTTTTTCGAAGAATCTTTTTCATCTTTATATTTATTATCTTTCTTTCCACCTTCAGCTACATTTATATCTAATCCTGGCTCTGTATTATTTATTATATCTATTATAGTTGAGATGACCTCTTTATCGTCTTCTCCTTTTTTTAACACTATACTTAATTTTTTATTTATAAAATTTAAATCCGCACTTTCTACCCCGTTTAAATCATTCACTTTTTGATTTATAACTTCTGCACAATGAGCACAGTTCAAACCATTTAATATAAGCTCTTTCTTCACACCCTTTTTAACTTTTTTTACTATTTCTATATCTAGTCCTGGTTCTGTATTATTTATTATATTTATAGATTTTTCTACTAAATCATTTTCTTTTTTCTTATCAATTATATTTATAGTAAGCTTTTTGTTTACAAAGTTTAGATTACAGGAATCTATACCTTCTAATTTTCCTATTTTATCATTTATAACTTCTGCACAATGAGCACAGTTTAAACCATTTAGTATGAGCTCTACTTTAGCCCCATCGTTTTCAGATTTAATTTTACTTTTCTTAGAAACTAAATCTTTCTTTATACCTCTTTGTCTTTTTTTATACGGTATAGAGTTTAAGACAACACCAATATCTAAACCTGGCTCTATAGAGTTTATTATATCTATTACTGAGGAAATTACGACTTCTTCATTATATGAATCTAATACATCTATTTTAAGTACTTTTTTATCTAAATCTAAATTACAATTTTCTATTTCCTCTAACTCTGATACTGTTTTACATATAGCCTTTGCACACTGAGAACACTCCAAACCACTTAGGCTAATTTCTTTTCTTAATAAACTAAAATCTCCCATTTTATGCCCTCCTACCTTTTATAAGTCTCTTGAATATGGTTTAATCCGCAGTTAAATATCTGACTAATATGACTATCATCTAGTGAGTAATAGACCGTTTTTCCTTCTTTTCTAAACTTCACTAGTCTAGCTTGTTTGAGCACTCTCAATTGATGTGATATAGCTGAGTGAGTCATATTTAAAAGGTTCGCTATATCACATACACACATTTCATTAGAAAATAATGCGTATAGTATTTTTATTCTCGTCGTATCCCCAAAAACTTTAAATAATTCCGCTAAATCATATAACATTTCTTCTTCAGGCATGCTACTTTTAGTTTCATTTACTATATCTTCATGTATATCATTGCATTCACATGCAGTAATTGTTCTTTGTTTCATATTTAATTCCTCCATTTATAACAATATATGAATAACTGTTCATATATTGTATTATATGCTAGATATCGTATCTTTGCAACTATTATTACTATGATTTTTCATCAATATTTTTTATACACATATTAATTTTATTAATAATATATATATTATTAAGAGCAAATTTAAAGCAGTGTGTTTTAGGAAGGAGAATTAATCATGAACTATAATATGTATACAAATAGACAAAAAGATCAAATAGACCCTAACTATATATATCCTAGACCTTATATTGATCCTATGATGTATGTTAATCCGTATATGCCTTATGGACCTCAGTTTTCAAACTATCAAATGGAGCCTACATCAAACGGATACGTGACTTACGCTAATCCATTTGCAGAGAATCCAGGAAATCCTGATTTACCTCAAATGGATGATAACTCTGTATATCCAACAATAGAAGATAATGACTATAATCAATCAGAACCTTTTGAACCTGCTAATCAAGGGTACCCAAATAACCAAAATCCATATAGCAATCAAGGATATCCAAATAATCAATCCCCATATAACAATCAAGGGTATCCAAATAACCAAAACCCATATAACAGTCAGGGGTATCCAAATATTAATACTCCTAGTAATATGCCTGGATTACCTCAAAACCCCAATATACAAGGCTTACCTATGGGATATCCCCCTGGTATGTTCCCTAACATGTATATGATGCCTAATATGATGTATCCTCCTGGTATGTTCCCTGGTATGTATATGATACCTAATATGATGTACCCTCCTGGTATGTTCCCTGGTATGCCACAAATAAATATGGAGGAATTTGACGAGGAAGAAATGTAAATTTTAATAAATTTAGTGTTATAAAATTTATATTTCTTGTCTACACTATTTAATGTATTCCTCATAATATTCCCCCAATATTATAAATACAAAATAAGATTATGATATAAATTATCATAATCTTATTTTTTGATTATATTAACTTAAAAAATCTTCAAAATTATTAGAACCTGACTCTGCAAAATCATACAAAGCATTTTCTTCAAAGTAGTACTCATTTTTTATGGATATATACTCTTTATAGTTATTCTGTAGCATTTTATTTATGTACATTCTATCCCTATCATTATAAGTTGCCACAAATAATTCTGTATCCATTATATAATAAACAGCTCTTATATCATTATTTATCACATATATATTTTCTTTCACATGGTCATTATTAAAATTAAATCTTGTAAGAAGTATTCCTTCATCCATTTCAGATTTTAGTAAAAATGGGTTTTCTTTATGAAACTTCTCTATGAAATTTGATTTCTCAATAACATTATACACTGTAACAAATTCTTCTTTTGATATTTCGTCAAAAACTTCAAAATCAAATATGCCTTCTCTTTCTGAAACAAGCATAGAACTTATTTTAAATCTATCACCTTCTTTTACTATATTAAATGCGATTTTGCATATATAATATCCATCTTCATCTTCATATAAAGCTTCACTTACAAATTTATTATTCCCTTTTGAAGTTACTGTATTTTTTAATAGCGTACCATTTATATTTGTAATATGCATATTGGAAATTTCATCACTACCAGAAAAGTATTTTAAAGCTTCTCTATCCCATCCAATAAACCTCATTGTCATATAGTTTACAAATTCAATTTCATCTTTTATATCTTTACATATTATAGGATATAAATCTTCTATTTTTAAATTACTTTCATATTTATTGATTATATCTATATATTCTTCCACATTTCCTGGAAGATTCTTTTCCCAGGCTATAGTCTTGCTTCCAAAATACTTAATTAAAAATAAAGCTTGTTCTTTTGATACTTGCAATACATCAGCACCTAAGCCTCCCACAAGCCTTTGTTGTTCTATGTATGCTTCTTCTTTAGTTGGGTTTTTTAGACTAACATAATCTGCTATACCTAATCCTTCTGCATCTAATAAAAAATATTGATATATGTTATCTTCATTTTCACTATAACATATTAAAAGCCCCATACTACCCATAAGCCTTGAGTTAGTCACCTTAGCAAAGTTAAACTGCATTAAATCACATCCTTATGTATATAATTCTAAATAAATTATAAACTATTTAATAAAACATTTTACTATAAATACTAGTTTACCATAATAAATGTAAAATATTTTTAATTTATTATCTATAGTTTTACAACAATAGCATATTTTATAATATAATAAAGTAAATGGTTAATCGAGGTGATGTTAATGAATAATATAGCAGCTTTTTTTGATATAGACGGAACTCTTTATA
This sequence comes from Romboutsia sp. 1001713B170207_170306_H8, assembly GCF_015550495.1. NCBI lineage: Bacteria > Bacillati > Bacillota > Clostridia > Peptostreptococcales > Peptostreptococcaceae > Romboutsia > Romboutsia sp. 1001713B170207_170306_H8. The sequence goes on along the minus strand of NZ_JADNAX010000007.1, from coordinate 89,629 downwards.
GAGACTCCCTTATGGTTGAACATTTTAAGAAACTAATAAGGTACGATATTATAGATCAGAAGGCTTGGTTTGAGCATGCAAGAGATACTTTCATGGACTGGGATAAAAGACAAGGTAACTATGATGATTACTTAGAAGAGATTTGTGATTTATATGTAGACTCTTTAATAGGTCTAGATAAAACTTGTATTGATTTTACTAGTGATCAAGTTATAAAACTAAAATCTGATAGAGTATATAAATATACACGTTCAAGAATACAATGGCATTTAGAGCAAGGTCATAAGGTTATATTTATATCTGGTAGCCCTAACTTTTTAGTTGAAAAAATGGCAAATAAATATGATGCTACTGATTTTATAGGAAGTGATTATGTTTTTGAAAACGGATTTTTTAGCGGGACAGTCATTCCAATGTGGGATTCTGTAAGTAAAAATACAGCTATAGATAATTTTATAAAAAAATATAACATTGATTTAGAAAAATCTTACGCTTATGGTGATACTAACGGTGATATAAACATGTTAAGAAGAGTTGGCAATCCAATTGCTATAAACCCTACTAAAGAATTACTAACTCATTTATCTAATGATAAAGTGTTACGTGATATTACTAAAATAATAGTAGAAAGAAAAGATATTGTTTATTCTTTAAAAGCAGATGTTGATATGTTAGAAATATAGGGATGAGATTACTCATTCCTTTTTATTTATTAAGGAGGTAGAAATATTTGAACATAAAAAATACAATTACTCCAGAAAAATTAAATGAGGATATAGATAGTTTAAGTAAAAACTTATATTTAGAGTCTCCTGATCTATGGATTGATTTTTCTGATAAGATGGGGGAAAATAAATTTGACGAAATGGTCCTTTTCTTTGCTACTAAATATAAGTATCTATCAATAGTTAAACATGCGGTAAATAACAATCTAATAAATTTAGATTCACCATCTAAAAACAAAGCTTTCAAGTCAATAAGAGAACACTTAATAAGTATAGCTAAACAGAATAATAATATTGAAATTTATAACTTTCTAACTAATAATATTGATAATTTCTCAAGTTCAGAAAGCTCATCAAATGAAATTGAAACTAATAATACTGATAAAAGTTCTTATGCTCCTAAATTTATATGTTCTCATTGTAACACTAATATTTTAGATACAGGATATATTTCTTCAGAAGAGACTACATATAAATATTCAAGTCAACTAAATAAATTAGTTTCAACTTCTAAAAATACACTTGATACTATTATTTGCAGTAACTGTAAAAATATTATAAGTACTGCTAGTCCAAAATTACTAGAAAGTCTTTGCACCGTTCAAAATTGTTCTAAATGTGGATTAGATTTAACATACACAGGTATTATTGATAAAGTTAAAATGAGTTATGATAAAAACTTAAATAAGTTTATAAACTCAAAAACATCTTATCATTGTTCTAATTGTGACAATGAGCTTAATCAATATCAAATAGATCATTTTAATTTATAATAAAAAGATACACATCATAACGATTAATCATTATGATGTGTACCTTTATTTATTTTAATTATTTTTTTAATTTTTATATGATAATAATCTATAAATTCAGAATATATGTAGTCATATAGTATAAACACTAATTCAAATGCACATATAGTTATAACATTTATGGGTATATAAACAAATTGCTTAATTATAAAATATAAAATCAGTACTGAAGTATTCGCAAATATTAATTTAAGCAAATATTCTACAATTATATGCCTATCACTTTCTATAATATACTTTACTAAACCATATATTCCAAATGTAAAAATGTATATTAACCATTGAACTTTACTATTAATTACAATAAAACCTAAAATAGCTGAAGATATATAAAATATAATTCCAGTCGATAATCCCCATTCCATTATAATTATAGATATTGGAAGCGATGCTAACCCTAAAAGAAATACAGTATTTATAGGTATGACATTTATAAGCATTAATAAGATAGCATTTAAAGATAGTAATATTCCTCCATATGCTATTTTTTTACTCATATATCCCTCCTAAAAACAACTTACTAAGTCTCCTCCAAAGCATTCACAACATGAATCCAAGCACCACAGTTTCATACAATCTTCACAACAATCATCACCTAAACAACAGCAACAATCATCGCAACAACAACAGCAGCACCCATCCAAATCATTATGTCTTCTTCTATTATAATTATATGCCCTATAATTATAATCATCTCTATACCTACTAAATCTGCTTACAGCATTTTTATATTCCTCATTATCTGGTTCCATAAATTTAGCTCTTTTTATATAATCTTCACCTTGTTCATAATAACCTATATTCATAGCTGATATTCCAGATAAATAATACCATTCACTACATTTATTACTCACAGTTTGTAAAAAATCATATGCAGCTTTAAACTCTTTATTATCTATCAATTTTCTTGCCTTTAAAAAAGTATCATTATAAATATTGTTATACATTACCTTCACATCCTTTATCCAATATATTTTTATACCTTAAATAAACTCCAGAATACACTATATTATCTATTATATTTCTATTAACTCTTAAGTTTAAAGAGTCTATATTTTGGGCTAAGAGTCCTAATGATATACTTATTAACTTATCAACCCTTGTCTTTAGCTCTTCTTTTTTATCTATATATTCTATAAATGGATTGTATCTACCTTTTTCATAATCTTTATCTAAATCCTCATATGCATCTAATAAATATATGTATTTCCCTATATTAAATCCTATATTTCTAAGCTGTTGTTCATATTCATCATTTTTATATACAAATATTTCTCCCATAAGGTTTCCGAATGTATTCGATACCATATCTATATTTATATTTTTTTCATTCTCTAACCTATTTAATTCTTCTAATTGAGATTTTATAAACTCAGCTTTATCAGGATATTTTTCATATGCAAATTTAAGCTTACTTTTATATGCATTGTATGCAATTATATCTTTTATTCTTTTTTCATCATTTACATTATCTTCTAACTTATAATACGCTAATAATACATTCATACTAGCTGCATATTCTGTAACTTCATTTATTATTTTCTTTTTCTTTTTAAAAGGATTAGTTATACATCCTTCTTCTATAATAATTGGCTTAGGTCTGTATAATGATGTTAGTACTAAAATCAAAAATGTTATATCATAATTTAGTGTTAATCTAGATATTTCTCCATGGTTATTTTTTAAGTATTTACATAAGCCACAATAATATCCTCTATAATGCTCGTATTCTCTAAAAGTTAAATCCATTTTATTTATTTTTACATAACCAAACATATTTATTCCTTTCTAGATGATGAATTTAAAATTTCAAACTAATCTCTAAGTTTTATAATTTCTACTTTATATCCTTCAAATTCAAAAATATTTTCTTTAATAATATTCTCCTTAATATATAGTTTTGCCATCGTAGGCTCTAGCTTAAATCTTTTAGGTCCTACCGAACCAGGATTTATATATAAAATCCCCTCTTCTATATATATTTTACTCCTATGAGAATGACCATATACAATAATATCTATATCTTTTTTATTTAAAGGTTCTTTTATATCTTTAATATTATGAATTAAATATATTTTTAATTTATTTATATTTATTACTTTTCCAGACGTATCATTATCCTTATCTATATTCCCATATACAAACTCAGTTCTACAAATTTGTTGTAATGAGTTTATTATATCATTTTTTCCAACATCACCAGCATGAATTATTAATTCACAATTGTTTAATTCTTGTAATACTTCTTGTCTTAGTAATCCATGTGTGTCTGATATTATACCTATAATCATACTACCACTCCTATAAAAAAAGAGATATCTTCAAAACAAAGTAAAGATAACTCTTAATATATTTTAATTACTATTTTCAGTTAAATTTTCACTCATTATTCTTGCGTATCTTATTGATTTAGATATTCTTTCATGAATACCTTCTTTATCATCAATAACTACATCAATTTTGCTATTCCATATATCATCAAATAATTCATCGCACATTTCTTTAAACTTATTATCACAAATAATAGAATAGTAATTTTTCCCAGAAATAGGATGCATTTTAGTCATTTTTAAACTTTTAGATAGATAAAGCGATGGATTATCATTATTTCTAAATTCATCTATAAAGTTACCATCAATCATTCTTATCTCTACATCTTCTGATTCCATAATTATTTTTTCTATATATTCCACATGTCTTTGTCTTTCTTTAAAAGTCAATGTTACAGGCGTATTAAAAAAGTGTAAACATCCTGATGACAGATACTTTCTTAGTTCTGCCTCGTATATAAGTACTTTTAATTTAGACTTATATGTTGCATTTTGAAGAAAGATATTTATTTTATTTAGTTCATTTAGTATATTTTTATTTTCCCCAAATGTTCTCTCTGCCACTTCCATAAATAAATCCGATGGCATAAAGAACTCATTTATAGAACCCAATATACATCTTAAATCGTTATTCATTATATATTGAAGATATGTTTGATCTTCTATCATTGATAAAGGAGTCTTTTTTTCGCATAAAGACTTACCTTTTTGTTTTTGAGCACGTACTAGACTATAGTACACATCTTCTATTAAATTCTTATCCTTTGAGTACGTACTTAATAAACATTGTCCATCTGGGTAATGAGTTGTATTTATCAAAAACTTATCTTTTATTACTGATATTGTAGAGTTAGGATTAATATTACAGTTATAAACTTCGAAATCAAGTGCTGGATAAGTTGATATAAAATTTATACCTATTAATGTGTTTAGTATTTTTTGCTCCTTATTTTTTCGTTTATCTTCAAGACCCATGAGAATTGTTATTTTAGTATTTGTATTTCTACTAATTTCATAGAATGATTTCTTCACATTCCCTAGGGAAACTTTATCTTTATAGGTTAAATCAAATAAATTAAAAGATAAAATCACATCTAGATTTTCCCCTTTATTTATCAATGAAAAAATTTCATTAGTAAACTCTTTTTGAACAATAGTTGCTTCAACACTAGATAAACTATTATAAAATTCTTCTGAGTGAGTATTTTTAGGTATATTTTGAACACCTTTATCACTCATACCTCTAGCCTCATCCATATATGCATTTTTTAATGTTTTTTCTATATATCGTATTATATATTCCTTATCGCTTTTTTCATCAATTTCAAAATAATTTACAAGATTTTCATATGTAGAATTATTTAAGGAATCAACTATGAAAAGCGCAATGTCTTTACATATTTCATTTATTCTCTTAGAGCTCGGTAAATTCTTTGATGATATCCACTTATTTATATAAGATATATCATAACCTAATGTATTTGCCAAAGCGCTCTTCTTTTGATTTGATATATATAATAAATTTTCTAAAATACTTCCAAATGTAATACTATTCAAATCCAAACCTCCTAGAATTTATTTTTTAATTCTTTTGGCTATATACCTTTGAACTTTAATTATATCATCATAACTATAATTATTTTCTCCCTTTTATTGATTTAAATTGATTCAATTTTAATCATTTTTTTGCCTTTTTTCCTCAAAATTCGTCATTTTTCGATAGAATGTCTAAAATTTCAGTGTTAGTATTATGTTAAAGATTTCGCATCAAGTAAACTTTACTTAAAAAACAAAATGAAAACGTTATAATACAAGTTATAAAATCAAAAGGAGAAATTAAATGAATAATTTAAACAGTAAGAAAAGTAAACTAACCGCTGGGTGGATAATCGTAATTGCATGTATGTTTATACAAGCTGTTCCAGCAGGTATTATCGCTAACACGCAATCTTTATTTATATATCCAGTTATAAATGCTAGAGGATTTTCACTAGTAGCATTCTCTCTAATGTTTTCAATAGGAACAATAGTATCAGCGGTTGCTGGACCATTTATAGGTTCTTTATTTACAAAAGTAAATACTAAAACAATATATATATTTGGAGCAATCATAGCTGGCTTAGGATTCACTGCATTCTCTATTGCAACACAAATTTGGCATTTCTATATACTTTATGGAGTAGCTCAAATAGGTTCTGCTATGATATCTGGTATAGGTATACCACTTTTAATAAGTTCATGGTTCGATGAAGCTACTAAAGGTAAAGCTTTAGGAATCGCATTTGCAGGTGGATCTATAGGTAACTTTTTCCTACAACCATTCACTTCAAAATTAATAGCTGCACAAGGTTATGCTGTTGCTTACTTAACACTTGGTATACTAGCTTTAGTAGTAGGTTTACTAATATCATTATTCTTAATAAGAATGCCTAAGGATTCTAGCGAGGTAGTTAGATCTAAAAATTATGATACTAATAAAAGTAATACAAATTCTGTATCTTCAGGATATACTTTAAAAGAAGCTGTAAAAACTAAGTACTTCTGGATGCTTTGTTTTGGATTCACATTTGTAGGATTATATGTTTCAGCTTATTCAGTTCAATATGCTGCATACTTCCAAGGTGAATTAAACTTTAACTCAACAGTCGTAGGTCTTACAGGTTCTATATTTGCAATATGTTCATTAGCTGGAAATATAATTGGTGGTTCTTTATTTGACAAGTTAGGTGCATTAAAATGTCTAATATTCTCTACAGTATTAGTATTACTATCAGGAATATTCTTATTATTTGCTAAACATAGCATAATATTTGCACACTTATTCTCAGCTACAAAAGGACTAGCTATATTCATTTATATGATAGGACCAGCTTACTTAACAGGTTCATTCTTTGGAAATAAAGAATATGGTAGCATATTAGGTATAGTTCAATTACTATTTGCAGTTGGTATATCTGCAGGGTCTGCAGTATTCGGAATTTTAGCAGAAAATCTTGGATATGATATGTCTTGGACATTAGTATTAGGTGCTGTAGCTATAGCTTACACATTATTAATAATGGCAACTATCGGTATGACTAAATTAAACAAACAAAAACAAAAAAATAACGCGAATATAAACGCTGCTTAATATAATAAAAAGGTGAGCTAAAATGAGCTCACCTTTTTATTATATGTAAATTTACGCTATAATATAAATTTACTCAAATTTCCATCTACATCCTCAATAGTCATAACATTTAAACCTTTATAATTCTTAAACAACCATTTAATATCACTCATAACTTGATTTACTTGAGCCTTACTTAAATCTCCAATAAAATACTCTTCTCTCAAATCACTATAGTTTTTTTCTGTAAGGAAAGCTCTTATAAATCCAAAGGCAATCATATTCGGTATATTATTTTCATTTGCTTTTTTACTTTTTATACTTTTAGATTTCATTTTCATATTTTTCACCCCATAATAAAATTCATAAGCTTATTAATATCTATTCATAAGTGAGTTTTTATATCCTAAAATATAATATTCATAAAAAAGGAGTATATATTTATAATTCTTAAATTATAAATATATACTCCTAATTGTATAAAAATTTTATTGATTTATTTTTTATTAAGCTGCTTTTTTATCATTATTTCCAGCTAATTGATATTTTTTCCACTCTTTAACTGTGAATATAGCTAATGCAGTAACATTTATTCCACAAAGCACGAATAGTAATAAGTCAACTGCTTCAAACACAACGTTAGCTCCAAATACTGCTAAAGTACCAGCAGCTATTATTAAAAGTAAGTATATAGCTATATTCTTGTTTATATGGTTTTTCTTAAATAATTTTGTCATATAGTAGTAAGAACCTAATATAGTAGTTAATGCAGATAATACTGTAAATGCACATAATACTACTAGTCCAAACATTCCAGTTACATCTTTAGCTGTGAAGAAATACTCTGCTAGTCTTTCAGCAGCTCCACCTTGGAATGTTATTAATCCAGCATTTATACCGTAAGATGCTATATAAGAAGTAACTACTATAGAAACTACTACAGTTACTACTGTTGGTATTAAAGATATCATAGCTGCTTCTCTTGGTTGAGTGTCAGCTTCTTGAGCTGCCATAGCTAATGCCCCAAGACCAGTTTCTGCAGTTTGTAGTACTTTTTGCATACCTAATACAAATCCTAACATTATACCACTAAATCCATTAACTGGATTTGTCATACCTTCTATAATATGAGCAAAGTAAGTTGGTATATAGTTTCCAGTTTTAATAACGAATAATGTGAAGAATATAAAATACCCTGCAACAGCTGTACCTATCATATAAGTCATAGCATTCATAAATATTTCATGTTTCTTAGATAATACTAATACAGCAACTACTGCTATTACTGGTACAACTATAAACATATATCTTTGAAGTAAAGTAAGATTAATTCCCATAAATTCACTTGTTACTAACTTAGCAACTGAATCTATACCTGAGAATTGGAATCCACCAAACCCAAATACTGCTAACGCCACAAAACATACAGCGTAAACCATACCTAATGAAGGATGTATTAAATCTCCTATATATTCCTTTGGACTTTTACCCATTATTTTTGAGTTTAATGTTTCAGAATAAGAAACTGGTACCATTATACAAGCTCCTAATAAAGCCCATATAGCCATAGCTTCTACGTTTACTTCTCCTGAAGCAGAGAATTTAGATAAAGCACCAAGAACCCCTATTATAGCTCCAGTACCTATCATTGCACCTAATGATATAGATGCAGGTCCTATTATGTTTTTAAATTTTAATCCAGCTGGCTTAGTAGCTTTCTTTTGTATCATGCCTATTGTTCTTATTGATGTAAATGCGCCAACAATTAACATGAATGGTAAGAATACTGGCCAAACCGCATCAGAAATACCTGTTATGATAGTTTCTAATTGATGTAACATGCGTTTTTCTCCTTCTTAAATATAAATTTTTATAATTTCTACGCTTTTAGGATATTTTAACCTTAATAATATAAAAATATCAATAAAAAAAACAAGATACATTATTTTTAATTAAATCCATATTAAATAAAAGCAATAAATTTTTAAATTATATTGCTTAAAAACTAAAAAAGTTTTCCTTTTAGATTTAACTAAAAAATATATCTTGTTATGTATTATTCGCCAATTATAAATCAATAATATCAATATCTAATAATAATTGTCAAGTATTTATCATTTATTTTTTATTTTTTTATTTTTCAATAAATTATTTTTTATTTTTTCTACCTATTTATATATAATTCTAAACATATGCAAATTTTATTTTAAAATTTCAAATTATCATTTAAGATTTCTATATATCTCAAGGATTCGGATACTAGCATTTTACTTTCATGCTTTTCATTATCATTTATTCTCTCTTTCCAAATTTTATCAAAGAATATTTTTAATATTTCATCTAATTTTTTATCATTTATAATTAAGTAGTTTTCACTATCTTCATTGGGGTTTTCTTTTAAAAATGACATATTTTTTGATAAATACATTGATGGTTTTTCTTCATTTTTAAAATCATCCAATACAGAGTTCTCAATAACCTTAAGATTTATATTATCTTTTTCTTCTAACAGTTTTTTCATATGACTTAAATGACGCTGTCTTTGTTCTAAACTTAAATTTATAGGCTTATTGAAAAATGTCATATTTCCACTAGATACATATGTTCTAAACACTGATTCATACATGATAATATTTAATTTAGAATTATATGTTACATTTTGTAGTATTGTATCTATTTTTTTTAGCTTAATTAACGCTTCTTTCTCATCTCCAAAAATATTTTTACCAATTTCTAAAAATAAATCTGATGGCATAAACAACTCAGTTACTGATCCAACTAACCACCTTAAATCTTGATCCATGATGTAATTCATATAGCGTTGGCTTATAATTATCTCTTCTGGTGTTTTTTTTCTAAACATATGTCTACTTTGAGTGCTTATCATCTCTTCTAAAGTATGGTACATTTCATCAACTACATCATCATCTGTAGATGTTATCGTTGTTATACACTTATGATTGTTGTAAATAGCTGTATGAGCACATTTATTTTTTACTGCTGACATAAATATATTTGATGGAAAGTCACAACTATATAATTCAGCATTAATCCTCCCCCTTGATGTAACCATATTTATGAACAACATCACATCAAATATTATTTCTTTAATATCATTATCAGAATCAAAACTTATCAAGTACTTCATTTTCACTAACTCTTTATGATTACTAGACTTATTATTTTCACCATTTCTTATTCCTGCAAGATGCACCTTATCTTCTCTATTTAAAGAAAATAAATTACAAAGTACTGTCATATCTGAAAGCCCCGCTTCTTCTATAAAACTTATTATCTCATCATCTAAATATTTTTTTCTAAGTGTAGGATTTATTGTTTGTATACTATTATTTTTTCTAATATCTTTTTTTAATGTTTTTTTATTATTTTTATTGTAACTATATAAATAAGATTCACTTAACTTTTCTTCTATCGTTTTTTTCAAAATTTCACTTTTATTTTCATTTTCTGTAGTATTTATTTCAAAATAATCACTTATATCACGTAGTGATGACTCACTTGAAGATTTTACTATAAAATCAGCTGTAATTTTACTTATATTTTTTATATTCTTAGCAGCTGGTAACATAGTTGAATTAATCCACTTACTGATATAAGATACATCATATCCTAATTCCATAGCTAGAGAGTAATTCTTTTGTCCCGAAAAATAAATTAATTTCTCAATTAATTTACCAAATTCTCTTTCAATCATTTCTAACCCTCCTTTTTGTAAAATGCACATTTTTATAATATCATACCCATATTATGTACACAATGTTATGATATCTATTTTATCGAAAATAGTCGTATTTTTAGTTTTTTATCATTTATTTGATAAAATTGAATCTTTTTATTTCAAGTTTCATCATTTTATTTCATTTGTTGGTGTATATCCTTATATGTTATGTTTATAATGTAATATATTTTTAAGTATATTTTTAACTTTAATAATAAATTTTCGTAATAGATTAAAATATAGTGTTATGTATTGTTCGCCGACAAATTATAACATAATTTTAATTTCGAAATTCAATACTGCAAATAAAGTGTATTAAATTTATATTTAACAAAGACAACTATTTACATAGTTGTTTCTCTTGATACCTATTTTTATATTGTTAAATTAAAATCCTTTATTCAACACACCTCTAATATCAAATTAAATTATTCATTTTAATTATTTATAAATATATTTTCTACTTATTTTAGACTAACATACATTTTTTAATAATTATTGTAAAAGATAAACTTATATTGAAATAATTTATTTTTAAAACTTTCTTACTAGGTACTATTTTAACTTCCAAGTAATATATATTGTTTAATTTAAGGAGGAAACTTATATTATGAATGCATCTAATAACAAAAAAGAAAATCAATTTTTTTATGGATGGATAATCGTTATAGCATGCTTACTTATACAAATCATTCCCTTTGGAGTAGGCGCTAACCTACCACCTGCATTTACAAATTATGTTGTGAAAGGAGAAGGTTTTAGCTTTGCTGCATTTTCATTAATATTTACCATAGGTACTATAGCATCTGCTATTTGTTCTCCTTTTATAGGAAAATTATTCACTAAAGTTAATGCGAAAGTATTATATATAGTTGGTTCTATACTACTTGGTGGAGGATTTATGTTATATTCATTTGCAGGTAATAATTTATTTGCATATTATGCAATAGCTGCATTGGTTCAAGTAGGGCTTGCAATAGTATCAGCTATAGGAGTTCCAACGCTTATTAACTCTTGGTTCAAAGTTAATAAAGGCCTTGCTATGGGTATTGCATTTTCCGGAGGTGGTATAGGTAATATATTCCTTCAAGTGTTAGCAGGAAAATGGTTATCTGATCCAAACATAGGATATAGGGGAGCTTATTTAAGATTTGGTATGATAGCTTTAATTACATCATTACTAATTTCAATATTCCTTATAAGAATGCCGAAATCTGATGCTGAATTAGCTGCTAATATACCTAAAAAGAAAAAAGGAGAAGAACATGCCATAAATCATATACCTTGGGGTTATAAAGTATCAGAAGTAACTAAAATGGCTCAGTTTTGGATAATTGGTATATCATTTATATTTGTAGGATTCTATGTAAGTGGTATGGTACTTCAATTTATAGCCTTCTTTCAAAATCTAGAAGCTTCTGGTCAACTTAGAATGCCTGCTGCTATGATTGCATCTTTATTTGGCTTTTTCTCAATATTCGGTAATCTATTCGGAGGAGTATTATTTGATAAATTAGGACTATCTAAATCATTTGGTCTTGCAGGTATTTTAGTTGTTACATGTGGTATTTGTTTAATATTTGTTCCTAATATAAATGAACTTGCATATATATTTGCTGCTGGGTTAGGTATCTCAATGTTCTCATATATTATGGGCCCTTCATATATGACTGGAGTATTATTCGGTGATAGAGATTATGGTACTATACTAGGATTGATACAAGTATTCTTTGCCTTAGGATTCGCTATAGGTTCGCCTATATTCGGAATAATTCTAGATAGATTTGGTTGGAATGCAGGTTGGATATCTACCATAGTTTATGCAATAATCGCTTATATCGGTTTAATAAGTGCATGCTCAACTATATTAAGAGTAAACAAAGAAAATAATGTAACTGAAACAAAAAGAATATCTTAATAATATAAAAAATGCTGTTAATAAACCAAATATAAAGTTAGGTTTATTAACAGCATTTTGATTTCCTATATAATTATTACTATAAAGAAATTACAATACTCATTAACTTATTACTTCTCTGTATAAATTCTTCTAATTCTTCTGGTTTTAATTCCTTATTTGATAATAATGCTAAGTCTATTATTTGATTACATATTAAATCTATACTTTCTTTCTTATCTTCATTGCCTTTTAATGATAATATCTTTTGTATTATAGGATTCTTTTCATTTATAACAAGAGTTTTTTCTTCTTGGAGATTCATACCTAAATCCATACCTACAAACCTAGATTGCATTTCCATCATTCTTCTGGTATGTTCTGATACCAATACTATAGCTGGTATTTCTTCATTTTTTAAGCTTTCAACAGAGTAATTTTTTATTTTATTTTCAGATATACTCTTAAATATATCTTTTAATATATTTTTATCTTCTTCTTTCATATTAGATTCGTCTTTATTTTTTAATACTTCAGATATATCTGAGTCTATTCTATTAAAGCTAGTGCCTGCTTCTTTATACTCCATAAAAGAAATAAAATGGTTATCTATACTAGAATCCAACACAACTGCGTTTAATCCATATTCTTTGAACAATTTTATATATTGAGATTGTTGCTTCTGATCACTTATATAAAATACTTTATTTTCATGACTTTCTTTTGAAGATTCCTTATAATCATTTAATGTCATGTAATTTCCTTCTATATCTTTAAATAAGATATAATCTTTTATCTTTTCATAGAAAGATTCATCCTTTAAACATCCAAATTTTATAAATACTTGTATATCATCCCAGAACTTATTATATTCATCCCTTTCATTTTTAAATAGAGATTTTAGTTTATCAGCCACCTTCTTAACTATATGTTTAGATATCTTAGTAACATCTCTATCATTTTGTAAGAAACTTCTAGATACATTTAAAGGTAAGTCTGGACAATCTATTACACCTTTAAGTAATAATAAAAACTCTGGTATAACTTCTTTTATATTATCTGCTACAAATACTTGATTATTATAAAGTTTTACTTTTCCTTCAACTAATTCAAATTCATTATTTAATTTAGGGAAATACAGTATCCCCTTTAAGTTGAATGGATAATCCACATTTAAATGTATCCAAAATAAGGGCTCTTCAAAAGAATTAAATACCTTTCTGTAAAATTCTTTATACTCTTCATCTGTACAATCCTTAGGTGATTTTAACCATAGAGGATTAATATCATTTAAAGGTTTTTTTTCAAATTCATCATTACTTCCCTCATCATTTTTATCATCAGAAGCTTCTAAATAAATTTCAACAGGTAAGAATGAACAATATTTTTCTATAATTTCTCTTACTTCATATTCATTTAAAAACTCTTTACTATCATCATCTAAATATAGAGTTATACTTGTTCCTCTTTCTGTTCTAGTATCAGATTTAGATATTTCATACTCAAGCCCATCTTCTGATACCCATCTAACAGGTTGTGCATTTTCTATATAAGACATTGTATCTATTTGTACTTTTTTAGATACCATGAACGAAGAATAAAATCCTAGTCCAAAATGGCCTATTATATCATTAGATTCTTCTATCTTATCCTTATACTTATTAAAGAAATCTTCTGCACCAGAGAATGCAACTTGATTTATATATTTTTCAACCTCTTCAGCTGTCATACCTATACCATTATCAGTAAAACATAAAGTTCCATCGTTTTGATTTATTGATACGGTTATCTTGTATTTGCTATCCCCATTATCATTAGCTTCTCCTAGTGAAACTAACCTCTTATATTTATTTACTGCATCACATCCATTACTTATAAGTTCCCTTATGAATATATCCTTATCAGAGTATAACCATTTTTTTATTATAGGGAAAATATTTTCTGTATGTATTGAAATACTACCTTTTTGTACTGACACTAGTACCCCTCCTTTTAATAATGTCATTTTATTTATAAAATTAAAAATTTATAGTCTATCTATAGTTAAAGATAAAATATATAAACTATACTTAATTTATATATTCTATCCTTAACTCTGATATCCTATAAATTTTCTAACTATACTTTAAATTTTAAATCCAATCTATTATATTAATCTATAGATATATATTTTTTAGGTTCATTTTGTTTTATATTTAATTTTGGAACTATTAGTTGTAAAATTCCATTATTGTAACCAGCTTTTATATCTTCTTCTTTTACACTGTCCCCAACATAAAAACTACGAGAACATTGTCCTGTATATCTTTCTCTATGAATATAGTTTCTTTCTGCATTATTTTCCTCATTAGATTCACTCTTAAATGCACTAACTATTAAATACCCATTGTCTAAAGATATTTTTATATCTTCTTTTTTAAATCCTGGTAAGTCCATGTCTATAATGTAATTATCACCTTGCTCCTGAATATCAGTTTTCATCATTTTTTGATAATTAACTGGTTTAAAAAACTCATTTTCAAATAACTCATCAAAAAAACTATCATTAAATAAATTTCCTATATTTCTTCTAGGTACTAATTTCATATATATCACCTTCCTTACAATTATTATTATACTCTTTTTATTAGCACTGTCAACCGATGAGTGCTAATAAATTATATAAAACTTTTATTTTATATATAATTCTTTTTTAAATAAAAAAATAAGGAATGCCATTTGGCACTCCTTATTTTTTTATTTAAAGTATTTCACACCTGATTCAAATATCATTTGGTCTTTTTCACCTAATATATTCTTACATACTTGATTTCCAATTCTCTCAGAGTGACCCATTTTACCTAATATTCTTCCATCTACACTAGTTATACCTTCAACTCCATAGAAAGATCCATTTGGATTAAAATCTATATCATAAGTTGCATTTCCATTAAAGTCTACATATTGAGTGGCTATTTGTCCATTTTCTATTAAAGTTCTCATAGTTTCTTCATTAGCAACAAATTTACCTTCTCCATGAGATATAGGTATACTATGTATATCACCTACAGATGTATTAGCTAGCCAAGGTGACTTATTAGAAGCTATTCTAGTTTGAACCATCTTAGCTTGATGTCTTCCTATATTATTATAAGTAAGTGTTGGTGCATCGACACTTGGCTTTCTTATTTCACCATATGGCACTAATCCAAGCTTTATAAGAGCCTGGAATCCATTACAAATACCTAGCATTAACCCATCTTGCTTAGTTAAAAATTCATTTACAGCTTCTGCTACCCTTTCATTTCTAAATACTGTAGCTATAAATTTAGCAGAACCATCAGGTTCATCTCCTGCACTAAATCCTCCTGGTAGCATAATCATTTGTGAAGATTTTATTTCTTTAACTATTGTATCTATAGATTCTTCTATATCTTTATAAGTTAAGTTTTTAAATACTTTTATACTTACATTAGCTCCTGCTTTTTCAAATGCTTTAGATAAATCATACTCACAGTTTGTTCCAGGGAATGTTGGTATAAATACCTTAGGAGATACAATACTTATAGATGATTTTTTAGCTTCTCCACCTGATACAAAGTTTATAGTTTCTATCTTATCTTTAATTTCTATAGATTTAGTTGGGAATATTGGCTCTAAAGTATCACAATGCGCTTTATATAGTTCGTCTAATAATATGTCTTCATCTGCTATAACTATACTTTCTTTTTCAATTGTATTACCTAATACTATATAGTTATATCCATCTAGTATACTTAAATCATTACTAGCTAGTTCAAGAACTATATTTCCATAACTTGCTTCAAATAGTTTATCCGTTTCTTCATATAAATTACTAGATTCTTCATTAAATTTAAATCCTATTTTATTGCCAAATGCCATCTTACTTATAGCTTCACCTACGCCTGCAAATCCTAATGCATATGTTGATAAAACCTGTTTTTTGTGTATAAGTTCTCTTAATTTCTCTAGATTTTTCTTTAATTCATCAAAGTTAACAACTCCATTTTCTAATCTTTCTGTGCATAACATTACAACTTTTGAATTAGCCTTCTTAAATTCTGGGGATACTACTACTTTTGCATCTACAGTATCCACAGCAAAAGAAACTAACGTTGGAGGAACCTCTATATCTTTAAATGTTCCTGACATACTATCTTTACCACCTATTGCAGGTATTTCAAGTTTATTTTGAGCATAGAATGCACCAAGTAAAGCAGAGAATGGTTTACCCCACTTAGTTGGATTATCCCCAAGCTTTTCAAAATACTCTTGTAAAGTAAGTCTTGTTGTTTTATAATTACCCCCAATAGCAACAAGTTTACACACAGATTCAACAACTGCATATAACGCTCCATGGAATGGACTCCATTTACCTATCTTAGGATTATATCCATATGTCATTATTGTAGAGGTATTCGTCTCCCCTTTAAGTACAGGAATTTTCGCAACCATCCCTTGAGCTGGAGTACTTTGGTACCTACCACCAAACGGCATAAGTACAGTATTGCTTCCTATTGTATTATCAAATTTTTCTACTAATCCTTTTTGTGAGCAAACATTTAAATCTGATAATGTTTCTATAAATTTATCTTTTAATGAAACTTCTTTAGCTAGAGCTATATCTGATAAACCTTCTGAAAATATACAAACTCCATCAGTCGATGAGTATTCACTATCATTTTTATATGAACTTGAATTAAAGAAAGTTTTCTCTTCATTTACTTTACTAACATGAACCTTAGTAGTTTGTTTCACACCATTTGTATCTAAGAATTCTCTATTAATATCTACTATAGCCTTTTTATTCCAAAACATTCTTAAATAACCTGTATCTGTTACTGTAGCAACATGAGTAGCTTCTAAATTTTCTTCTTTAGCTAAAGCTATAAATTTATCTTTATTTTCTTTATTTATAGCAACTGCCATACGTTCTTGAGATTCTGATATTGCAAGTTCAGTTCCATCAAGTCCATCATACTTTTTAGGAACTAAATCTAAGTTTATATCTAAACTATCTGCTATTTCACCTATAGCAACACAAACTCCACCCGCTCCAAAGTCATTACATCTTTTTATCATTTGTGCAACTTCTTTATTTCTAAAGAATCTTTGTATTTTTCTTTCATTAGGAGCATCACCTTTTTGAACTTCAGCACTACAATTAAGTATTGATTCTTCACTATGTTCTTTAGATGAACCAGTAGCTCCTCCACATCCATCTCTTCCTGTTTTTCCACCAAGAAGTATTATTACATCTCCTGATATTGGTCTTTCTCTAACTACATTTTCTTTAGGTACTGCTGCTATAACCGCACCTATTTCCATTCTCTTTGCTACGAAATCTTCATCATATACTTCAGCAACTTGACCTGTGGTTAATCCTATTTGGTTACCATATGAACTATATCCATGAGCTGCTTCAGTAGTTATTTTCCTTTGCATTAATTTGCCTGATAATGTATCTTCTAAAGACGTTCTAGGATCGGCACTTCCAGTTACACGCATAGCTTGATATACATAACTTCTTCCTGATAATGGATCCCTTATAGCTCCACCTAAACAAGTAGCAGCTCCACCAAATGGTTCAATTTCAGTTGGATGATTGTGAGTTTCATTTTTAAACATTACTAAATACTTTTCAATCTTACCTTCTATTTCAACATCAACATTTATACTACATGCATTTATTTCTTCACTTACATCTAAATCTTCTAACTTACCATCTTTTCTTAATTCTTTCATAGCTATTGTTGCTATATCCATTAAGCATATATCTTTTTTTCTATCTATATATACTTTTTCTCTTGAATTAATATACATTTCATAAGCTTCTTTAACTATATCTGTATATTTACCTTCTTCTATTTGAACATCTTCTATTTCCGTCATAAAAGTAGTATGCCTACAATGATCCGACCAATAAGTATCTAATACTTTTATTTCTGTTATAGTTGGATTTCTCTTTTCCGTGTCTTTAAAATATTTTTGGATATGTTCTAAATCAAGTATTGTCATAGCAAGACCTCTTCCCTCTAAGAAATCTTGTAACCCTTCATAACTTAAATCTATAAATCCATTTAATATTTCTACTGAAGTAGGTATTTCGGTTTCCATTTTTAATGTTTCTGGTTTATTTAAACTAGCTTCTCTACTATCTACAGGATTTATACAATATCTTTTTATTTTATTAAATTGCTCATCTGTTATATTACCACTTAGTATATAAACCTTAGCTGTATTTATAATAGGTCTAACTCCATTATTAACTACTTGTATACATTGTGATGCCCAGTCACCTCTTTGATCATACTGTCCTGGTAAATATTCTATTGCAAATATTCTTTTATCATATTTATTTAAATTCGATATTTCTTCATGATAAATTACATCTAAATTGGGCTCAGAAAATATACTTATTACCGCATTACTGTAAGCTTCGTCAGATATACCTTCTATATCGTATCTATTTAATACTCTTATATCTTCTATAGTATCTATATGTAAATTTTCTACTAAATCTTTCTTTAAAGCTTTAGCTTCAAGGTCAAAGCCTTGTCTTTTCTCAACTAATATTCTTTTGACATTTTCAGTATTTAACATGCCTTTCCCCCCATATTTTTAGAAAATTCTAAACTCCTATATCAGTTCTATAATGCATACCTTCAAAGCTTATTTTCTTAATGTTTTCATATACCTTTTCTGCTGCATCCTTTACTGAAGCTGCTTTTGCTGTTAATCCAATTACTCTTCCACCATTTGTAAGCAAGTTTCCATTATCCATCTTAGTTCCACTATGGAAAACAACTATATCTTTATCTAGATTCTCAAGTCCAGTTATTATCTTTCCTTTTTCATAAGAATCAGGGTACCCTATAGATGTAAGCATTACACAAACTGATTCTTCATCTTTATAATTTATTTCTATATCACTTAGTTTATTGTCTATTATTGCATTCATTATTTTATTTAAATCCGTATCTAATCTAAATAAAATCGATTGAGTTTCAGGATCCCCAAATCTAGTATTATATTCTAATACTTTGGGTCCATCTTCTGTAATCATTAAACCTACAAATAATATTCCTTTGTAATTTAATTTATCTTTTTTAAATCCCTCTAATGTAGCATCTAATACATTTGTTTTTATGCTTTTGGCTAATTCATCTGTATACACTTCACTTGGAGAAAAAGTTCCCATACCTCCTGTATTAGGTCCTTCTTCATTGTCATACACTTTCTTATGGTCTTTTGCACTTACCATAGGAACTATAATATTGTTATCTACAAATGCTAATATAGATGTTTCTATTCCACTTAGAAACTCTTCTATAACTATTTTATTTCCTGCATCTCCAAATTTCTTATTTGTCATCATTTCTTTTAATGTATATATTGCATCTTCTCTATTTGTCGGTATTACTACACCTTTTCCTGCAGCTAAACCATCAGCTTTTATTACTACTGGATATCCAAAGTTGTCTACTTCACTTATAGCTTCATCTAAGTTCGTATATTCTTTGTACTTTGCAGTAGGTATGTTATGTCTTATCATAAAGTCTTTAGAGAAAGCCTTACTACCTTCTAATCTAGCACAACTTTTATTTGGTCCAAAAATTCTTAAATTTTCTTTCTCAAATTCATCAACTATCCCCTTAACAAGTGGAACCTCAGGCCCCACTATTGTTAAGTCTATTTTATTTTCTTTTGCAAAACTTACCAGTTCATCTATATCACTATCACCAATACTTATGCACTTTGCTACACTTTCAATTCCAGCGTTTCCTGGTGCACAAAATATTACTTCTACGTTTTCTTCTTTACTTAATTTCCAACAGATGGCATGCTCTCTACCGCCACCACCAATAACTAATACCTTCATAAAATTTACCCCCTAGTGTTTGAAATGTCTTACTCCTGTAAACACCATTGTCATTTCATATTTATTACAAGCATCTATAGAATCTTGGTCTTTCATTGAACCACCTGGTTGAACAACTGCTTTTATTCCATATTCATTTGCTAATGTTACACAATCATCAAATGGGAAGAATGCATCTGAAGCAAGTATAGCTCCATTAAAGTCTTTATCACGGTTGTTTTCTAAGGCATTTTTTAAAGCCCATATTCTTGAAGTTTGACCACATCCTAAAGCTAATGTTTTACCATCTTTAACTATAGCTATAGCATTTGATTTCATATTTTTAACAACCTTCATACCAAATTCCATATCTTCTAACTGTTCTTTAGTTGGTTCAACTACCGTTACAGTTTCATATTTATCTGCTAAGGAATTATTTTTATCTTGTATTAATAATTTTCCATCTAAGTATTTCATTTCATATGGCTGTAAACTAGTTTCTATCTTAGATAATTTTAAAACTCTTAAGTTCTTCTTTTTCTTAAGTATTTCTAAAGCTTGTGGTGTAAAATCATAAGCTGCTACTATTTCTAAGAATATTTCACTTAACTTTTTAGCTGTAACTTCATCTACTGTAGAAGTTATTCCAACTATTCCACCAAATATTGAAACTGTATCAGCTTCATAACACTTTGTATATGCTTCTAAAGAGTTCTGTCCTAAACCAACGCCACATGGATTAGTATGTTTTATAGCTACTGAAACTACTTCATCATTATCTTTAAATTCTCTCATTACTTCTAAACAACCATGTAAGTCATTTATATTATTGAAAGAAAGTTCTTTTCCATTTAATTGTTCATAATTTAATATTGGATTTTTAGCGTTTGGCTGTGAGTATAGTACTCCATTTTGATGTGGATTTTCTCCATATCTTAATGTTTGTTCTTTTTGAAATGTTAAATTTAATACTTCAGGATAACTATCTTTAACTTCGCCTGCAAAATAGCTTGATATAAGTGCATCATACCTAGCTGTAGTTGAGAATGCTTTATATGATAATCTTTTTCTATCTTCTAAAGTTAAATTATCATTTTTTAACTTTTCAATTACCATATCATAATCATTTATATCTACTATAACTGTTACATCTTTATAATTTTTAGCAGCAGAACGTATCATAGATGGTCCACCGATATCTATGTTTTCTATCATTTCTTCATGAGATTTTCCTGCCTTTAAAGTACCTTCAAAATCATATAAATTTACTACTACTAAATCTATAGATCCTATTTTATGCTCTTTCACAGTTTTTACATGATTTTTATCATCTCTTTTATAAAGTATTCCTCCATGTATGTGTGGATTTAAAGTCTTAACTCTTCCATCTAACATTTCTGGAAATTTAGTAACTTCATCTATTTGAATAGCTTTAACTCCGTTTTTTTCTAACATCTTAAATGTATTTCCTGTAGATATAACTTCATATCCAAGATTATTTAGTTCCTTTGCAAATTCAACTACTCTAGTTTTGTCTGTTACACTTATCAATGCTCTTTTACTCATTTATAAACACTCTCCTACCCTGAATACTTAATTTATTTTCACAAAAAAGACTAATACTCTTCTTTAATATCTTATGTTCTACGTGCAGCACTCTTTTAGCTAAAGAGTCTACATCATCATCATCTCTTACATCTACAGTTTCTTGCATAATTATTGGGCCTGTATCTGCTCCTTCATCAACAAAGTGCACTGTTGCTCCAGTTACTTTAACACCATAATCAAGCACACCTTGATGAACTTTTTGTCCATAGTATCCTTTACCACAAAATGAAGGTATTAACGATGGATGTATATTTATCATTTTGTTTTTAAATTCATTTACAAATTTGGGACTTATTATCTTTAAATATCCAGCTAAAACTACTAAGTCTATATTACGATCTTTTAAAGTTTCGATTATTTTATCTTCATCAGTTTCAAAAATTGCTTCTATATTATTTTGTCTTGCTCTTTCTAAGCCATAGGCATTCTCTTTATTTGATATAACTACTTTAACTTTTCCATTTATATTTCTAGCCAAAGTTTCATTTATTATAACTTGTAAATTAGTTCCTCCACCCGAAACTAAAACACCTATATTTAGCATAACTTGACTCCTTCATGAGTATCTACCACTTTACCTATAATATAGGCCTTTTCTTCAGTAGTATTTATGTATTCAGTTATTTCTTTTGATTTCCTATCATCAACTATTAATACTAATCCTACCCCCATATTAAAGCTCTTATGTAGCTCTATTTCATCTATAGAATTGAAGTTTTCTATCATCTTAAATATTGCTGGTTTTTCCCAAGAATTCTTTTGTATATCTATACCTAACCCTTTTGGTATAACTCTAGTTATATTTTCTATAACTCCACCACCAGTAATATGTGCTATTGCTTTTATATCATATTTATTTAATAAATCTAGAACTAATTTTACATATATTTTCGTAGGTGTTAATAATGCTTCTCCTAAAGTCATCCCTAATTCTTCTATATATTGATCTAACTTATATCCATAAGTATCTAAAAATATTTTTCTTATAAATGAAAATCCATTACTATGTATACCACTTGATGATATTCCTATTAATGTATCTCCAGACTTTACATCTTTACCAGATACTATATTCTCTCTATCTGCTATGCCAACAGAAAATCCTGCTAAATCATATTCATCTTCACTATACATACCAGGCATTTCAGCAGTTTCTCCACCAACAAGTGCACACCCTGCCATTTTACATCCGTCTACTATACCGCTAACTATTTGTTCCACTTGTTCTGCAACTAACTTTCCAGTAGCGATGTAGTCTAAAAAAAATAACGGTCTTGCACCTTGGCATATTAAATCATTTACACACATTGCAACTAGATCTATGCCTACAGTATTATGTCTATCCATCATTTGAGCTAGCTTTAATTTTGTTCCAACTCCATCCGTTGACGAAAGTAACACTGGTTCAGTCATGTTAGTGAAATCTTTTAAACTATATAGTCCACTGAAATTTCCTAAATCACCTATTACATTGTTATCATAAGTTGTTTTTATTTTTCTTTTAATAAGATCTACTGCTCTATTTCCTTCATCTATATCAACACCTGATTGCTTGTAAGTTAACATGATAAAAGTTCCTCCTTATCGATTTTCTTAACTGGGTAATCTCCATCAAAACATGCTTTACAGAAAGTAGACTTACTCTCTGTTGCTTCTATCATCGAATCTATACTTAAAAACTTTAATGAGTCACATCCTATATACGCTCTCATTTCTTCTATGTTATGGTTAGATGCTATTAATTTCGATCTATTTGGAGTATCTATTCCATAGTAACAAGAGTAAGATACTGGAGAAGACGTTATTCTAAGGTGAATTTCTCTTGCGCCTGCATCTCTAAGTGACTGTACTATTTGCTTGGATGTTGTTCCCCTTACTACAGAATCATCAACTAGTACCACTGACTTTCCTTTTACAACACTTGATAAAGGATTTAATTTTATTTTTACTGATATTTCCCTTTCTTCTTGTGTAGGTTTTATAAATGTTCTTCCTACATATCTATTTTTTACAAGACCTTCACTTACTTTAAGTCCACTTGCATTAGAATATCCTATGGCACCTGCCCATCCCGAATCTGGAACTGGAACTACTATATCCGCATTTATTGCTTCATCTTTAGCTAGTAATTCCCCACATTTAACTCTAAACTCATATACATTTACATTATCTATTGTTGCATCATTTCTTGCAAAATAGATATGTTCAAATATACAACTTCTTTTTACACATTTATAATTTTCTGAATAATGATACGTCTTAAGTTCACCATCTTTAATTACTACTATCTCTCCTGGTTCTACATCTCTTATGACTTCTCCGCCAAGTATATCTATAGCACAACTTTCTGATGCAAATATATATTCATTACCTTTTTTGCCTAATATAAGAGGTCTAAATCCATGAGGATCCCTTACACCTACTAATGAATCTTCCCCCATTATTACAAGAGAGTATGCACCTTTTATATAATCCATAGTTAATTTTAAACTTTCTACTATATCTCCCTTATAGTATCTAGCAAGTATATAAAGTATTACTTCTGTATCTGAGTTTGCTTGAAACATATAACCATCTTCTTCTAACATATCCCTTAAGTAATTTGCATTTACCAAGTTTCCATTGTGGGCTAATGCTAATGTTCTTTTTCTACAACTACCAACTAATGGCTGACAATTTGCTAAAGTACTTCCACCAGCTGTAGAGTATCTAACATGACCTATTCCCATATTTCCACTTAACTTAGATAGCTCACCTTCTTTAAATACATCTCCAACTAATCCCATATCTTTTTTATACTTCATATCTCTTCCATCAAATACAGCCATCCCACAGCTTTCTTGACCCCTATGTTGTATAGAATATAAAGAATAGTATAGTTCTTTAGCTATATCCTTATCTTTTGAATAAATACCTACAACACCACACATAAGAAATTCCCCCTATTTACAGTTCATTCTTGAAAGAACTTCTTCATAACCTTTAACAAGATCACCTAAATCTCTTCTAAATCTATCTTTATCTAATTTTTCATTTGTATTTACATCCCAAAGTCTGCAAGTATCAGGAGATATTTCATCTGCTAATATTATATTTCCTTGTGAATCTTTACCGAACTCTAATTTGAAATCTACTAACTTTAAGTTCATTTTTAGGAAGAACTCTTTCATTAGTTTATTTATTTTTAAAGTTTGCTCTTTTAAGAATGCTATTTCTTCTCTATTTGCTAATTTCATTGCCACTGCATGATCATCATTTAGCATAGGATCACCATATTCATCATTTTTGTAACAAAGCTCAAATATAGGTTCATCTAAAACTAAACCTTCTTCTATTCCATATCTCTTACAAAATGAACCTGCCGTTATATTCCTTACTATAACTTCTAATGGTAATATTTCAACTTTCTTTACTAGCATTTCTCTATCTGATAAACTTTTTATGAAGTGTGTATTGATTTGATTATCGTGTAACATTTCAAACATTATAGTTGAAATTTTATTATTTAAGATTCCTTTAGAAGATATTGTTGCTTTCTTTTCTCCATTAAATGCCGTTGCATCATCTTTAAAATAAACTATATATTCATTTTCATTTTCTGTAGAATAAACTTGTTTCGCTTTACCTTCATATAATAACATTTTTGTTACCCCCTTAAATTCTTATCATCTTCTAATACTTGATTTGCCATTTCTTCTCTATATAAAACTAAATCTTTTTTTATTTTTGGATATTTTAAACTCATTATTTGAAGTGCTAATAGAGCAGCATTTAGTCCCCCATCTATCGCAACTGTTGCCACAGGAATACCTTTAGGCATTTGTACTATTGATAAAAGTGAATCTAGTCCATCCATTGTGGATGACTTAATCGGTAACCCTATAACAGGTATTAATGTTTGAGAAGCTATCACTCCCGGTAGATGTGCAGCTTTCCCTGCAGCCCCTACTATTACATCTACTTCACCTTCTATTTCATTTAAAAACTCCGTCAATTGAACCGGAGTTCTATGCGCTGATAACACTCTAACTTTAACTGATACACCAAATTTTTCTAATAACTTTATACCTTCTTGAACTTTAGGATAATCTGACTTTGATCCCATAACTATTGCTACTTTCATCAATTTCCCTCTTTTCCATATATATTTTAAATTATTCAACCGTGTATTACACGCACAATTATACGAACTTTATAAATAAATTCTATAATAATATACAGATTTTTGCAACTAATATTTTACTAATAATTTTTTTAATACAAATATCAAACTTATAAAATCTTTGAAATCACAGGCATTACATGAATAATATTAATATTTTTACACATCCCTATCCTTTTTAACCTTATATAAATTGTATGTACAAATACGAATTTTATGTTATAATTCAGATAAATAGTTTCAGAAGGTAAAATAATGGTATAATTATCAATATTAAATCTAAAAAATACATACAATGGAGGAATTTATCTTATGGCATTTAAATCAGATATAGAGATTGCACAAGAAGCTAAACCTAAGCACATTAAAGAAATTGCTAGGAAGCTAAATATTCATGAAGATGATATCGATATGTACGGAAAATACAAAGCTAAGATCGATTATAATTTATTAAAAAGTAATTCAAATAAAAAATCAAAGGTTATATTAACAACTGCTATAAACCCAACGCCTGCAGGTGAAGGTAAAACAACTACAACAATTGGTGTTGCAGATGCACTTTCTAGGCTTGGAAAAAATACATTAGTTGCGTTAAGAGAACCTTCTTTAGGTCCTGTATTTGGTATAAAAGGCGGAGCCGCAGGTGGTGGATATGCTCAAGTTATACCTATGGAAGATATAAATCTTCATTTTACAGGAGATTTACACGCTATTGGAGCTGCCAATAACTTACTAGCAGCTATGCTAGATAACCATATACACCAAGGAAATACATTAAATATTGATGTTAGAAGCATAACTTGGAGAAGATGCGTTGATATGAATGATAGGCAACTAAGAAATATTGTTGATGGATTAGGTTCTAGAGTTGATGGCGTTACTAGACAAGATGGTTTTGACATAACTGTTGCATCAGAAGTCATGGCAGTCTTCTGCCTTGCAAATGATATATCAGACTTAAAAGAAAAATTAGGAAAAATAATAGTTGCATATAACTATGATGGAGATCCTGTAACTGCATCAGACTTAAAAGCTAACGGTGCTATGGCTGCTTTATTAAAAGATGCTTTAAAACCCAATTTAGTTCAAACACTAGAAGGAACGCCAGCCTTCATACATGGTGGCCCTTTTGCAAATATTGCACATGGATGTAACTCTGTTATAGCTACTAAGATGGCTATGCATTTTGCTGATTATGTAGTTACTGAAGGTGGTTTTGGTGCAGACCTTGGTGCAGAAAAATTCTTAGATATAAAATGTAGAATGTCGGGTATAGAGCCTTCTGCTGTTATAATTGTTGCTACTGTAAGAGCGTTAAAATATAATGGTGGAATTTCTAAAAATGATTTAAATAATGAAAATTTAGAAGCTTTAGAGGCAGGTCTACCAAACTTATTAAAGCATGTTGAAAACATAACCCAAGTATTTAATTTACCAGCAGTAGTTGCTATAAATGAATTCCCTACTGATACTCAAGCTGAAATTAACCTAATAAAAGAAAAGTGTAAAGAATTAGGTGTAAATGTTGCTGTATCTCAGGTTTGGTCTAAAGGTGGAGAAGGTGGAATAGAATTAGCTACTGAGGTACTAAGACTTATAGATGAGAAAGAAAGTAACTTCCAACTTTGCTATGAAGATGAGTTAAGCATAGAAGAAAAAATAAATTCAATAGCTACTAAAATTTATGGAGCTGACGGTGTAGATTTCACTCCTCAAGCAAGAAAAGAATTAGATAAACTAGAATCTTTAGGTTTTGGAAATATGCCTATATGTATGGCTAAAACTCAGTACTCTTTAACTGATGATGCTACTAAGTTAGGAAGACCTAGTGGATTTAAAATTACGGTTAGACAACTAAATGTTTCAGCCGGTGCAGGCTTTATCGTTGCTCTTACTGGTAACATAATGAAAATGCCTGGACTTCCAAAAACTCCTGCTGCTGAAAAAATAGATATTGATGAAAACGGAATAATTTCAGGATTATTCTAATATAAAAAACTCCAAGCTAGAATCTCTAACTTGGAGTTTTTCTTTTATTAAATGTTTAAACTTTTTTATTTGCTGATTATTTTATCACTAATGAGTGATGAATACAAATTTAAGCATAAATAGTATTGATAATACTATTAAATATATATTCACTTCTTTTGATTTCCCTGTTGCTAATTTTAATACTGTAAATGATATTATACCAAATATAATTCCATCAGCTATACTATATGCAAACGGCATCATCGCTAATGTTAAGAATGCTGGTATTGCATTTGTAAAATCATTGAAGTCTATTTCTTTTAATGAGCTCGCCATCATAACTCCAACTATTATAAGTACCGGCGATGTAGCTTGAGTTGGTACTGCTATAAATAATGGAGCAAATAATAATGATAATAAGAATAATATTCCTGTCGTAACTGCTGTTAATCCAGTTCTACCACCTTCTCCTATACCTGCCGCACTTTCAACATATGATGTTACTGTTGAAGTTCCAAGCATTGCTCCTACAGTCGTAGCTATTGCATCGGCAAATAATGCTTGCTTTGCTCTTGGAAGCTTTCCATCTTTATCTAATAAATTACCTTTAGATGCAACTCCTACTAAACATCCTACAGTATCAAATAAGTCTACAAATAAGAATGTTACTACTATAACTAGCATTTGTAAACTGAATATTTCATTAGTTGGTACACTGAATGCTTGTAAAAATAACGGCTTAACTGATGGTACATTTGTTGATATAACTCCTTGAGGTAAATCTACAAGCCCTAAAAGCATACCTATCGCTGATATTATTAACATTGCTATAAGAAACGCACCTTTTATATTTTTTGCTATTAATATACTAGCTAATACTATTCCTACTATCGTTAATATAACTAAAGGATCTCTCATATTACCTAATGCCAGTATTGTAGAACCAGTTACTACTACACCTGCATTTGCTAACCCTATAAACGCTATAAAAAGTCCTATTCCAGCTGTAACTGCATGCTTTAAAACTGGCGGTATGCAATCTATAATTTTTTCTCTAACATTTGTAGCCGTAAGTATTATAAATATAATTCCTTCTATTAAAACCGCACATAATGCAAATTGCCATGTATGACCCATTCCTAATACAACTGTATATGCAAAGAATGCATTAAGGCCCATCCCCGGCGCTAAAGCGATTGGATAATTAGCTAAAAGTCCCATAGCTAAACATCCTATAAATGCAGCTATTGCAGTTGCCGCAAATATTGCATTTCTATCCATTCCTGTTTCTCCAAGAATATTAACATTAACAACCAATATATAAGCCATAGTCATGAATGTTGTTATACCTGCTATAATTTCCGTTTTAACATTTGTGTTATGTTCTGATAACTTAAAAACCTTATCTAGTAAACCTTGGTTACTCGTTTGAGTAGCTTGCATATTCAACCTCCATATTTTTTATTATTTTATCATATTATAATTCGAATATTAGCTAACTTTACACTAGTAATTATATTATATAGTACACTTTTTTGCAACTTTTTTTATACTTTTTAAATTTTTTATTAAAAATAGTTCGTGTTTTTAATAAAAATAAAAAAACTAGATTAAATTTAAAGTAAAATTTAATCTAGTTTTAATTATATACATGTCTATTTTATAATTTATAATGTAGATTCATACTCTTCTTTTGTTGAAGGTACTGATATTTCTCCATTTTTAACTTTTTCTTTCATTTCATTTACGAAATCTAAAACATCTGCTGGTACTAATTTTTTAGTAGACTCCGGTATACCAACTCCATCTTCTTTAAGTCCATATATTTTCTCTTGTCCACCTTTTAACTTACCATTGACTAATTCTTTTACCGTATCATATACACCAATATTAACCTTTTTTAGAGCTGAAGTTAAAACATTTTTTGGAGCTAAGTTGCTTTGATCTTTATCAACACCTATAGCATATTTATTGTTTTCTTTAGCTGATTCAATTGCACCTAATCCTGTTCCACCTGCAGCAGATAATATTATATCTATGTCATTTCCATACATTTGGTTAGCTATAGATTTGCCTTTAGCTGCATCAGAAAATGTGCCTGCATATTGAACATTAACATTAGCATCTTTATTAGCTGTTTTCACACCATATTTAAATCCATATTCGAATCTAGATATAACGCTATTTTCCATACCACCTATAAATCCAATTTTATTAGTATTTGTTGTTTTTCCTGCTATAACTCCAGCTAAAAATGTAGCTTCATTTTCTTTAAATAATATAGGTGTTACATTTTCGGGTATTTTATCATACGTCTCATCTATTATTGCAAATTGTTGTTCTGGATAATTCTTTGCTTGTGTTTCGATATCATCTTTCATAGTATTACCAACACCTATTACTAAATCCATATCTTCATCAACAAGACTTTCTATATTTGAAATATACTCTGATGCTTGCTTAGATTCTATAACTTTTATTTCAATATTAAAATCTTTTTGTGCTTGTTGAAGACCTTCCCATGCACTTTGATTGAAGGATTCATCATTTATTCCACCTGTATCCGCTACCATACCTACTTTTATAACATCATCTGATGATCCATTTGAAGATTTTGATCCACATCCAACTAACATAGATGCAGATAACATTACTGCTGTACCTAATGAAAATATTTTTTTAAATTTCATGTTATTCCTCCTAAATGTCTTTACCTTTTGTTGTCTAAATTTTTATATTATGTTTAATAAACATTAACTACAATTAATTTGAAATAAAAAAGAATCTATTATAATAAAATTAATTATTATAATAAATCCCCCTTATTTTATATTATTCCCACTCTATTGTTCCTGGTGGTTTTGAAGTTATATCATAAACTACTCTATTTGCTCCATCAACTTCATTTACAATTCTGTTTGATATTTTTTCTAAAACATCATACGGCATCTTATACCAGTCAGAAGTCATTCCATCAGAAGATGTAACTGCTCTTAAACCTACTAAGTAAGCATATGTTCTTTCATCTCCCATAACTCCAACAGTTTTTACATCTGGCAATGTCGCAAATGCTTGCCATATTTCTTTATATAATCCAGCTTTTTTAAGTTCATCCATATATATAGCATCAGCTTCTCTTAATATGTCACATCTTTCTTTAGTAACTTCTCCTATAACCCTTATACCTAATCCTGGTCCTGGGAATGGATGCCTAAATATTAAACCTTCTTCTATACCTAACTCTAACCCTATTTTTCTTACTTCATCTTTAAATAATTCTCTTAGTGGCTCAACTATTTGGAATTCTATATCTTCAGGTATTCCACCAACATTATGGTGAGATTTTATAGTAGCTGCTTCTCCATGCCCACTTTCTACTACATCTGGATATATAGTTCCTTGAACTAAAAAGTCCATTTTTCCTAATTTAGCTGATTCTTCTTCAAATACTCTTATGAATTCTTCACCTATTATTTTTCTCTTAGATTCTGGCTCTGTTACTCCCTTTAATTTACCTAAGAATCTATCTTCACAATTAACTCTAATTAAGTTCATATCAAACTTATCTCTGAATATTCTTTCTACATCGTCACCTTCATTTTTTCTAAGTAAACCATGATCAACAAATACACAAGTTAAGTTATCTCCTATAGCTCTGTGTACAAGTACAGCAGCAACAGATGAATCCACTCCACCACTTAATGCACATAGTACTTTTTTGTCACCTATTATAGCTTTTAATTCATTTATCTTATCTTCTATAAATGTATCTGTAGTCCAGTCTCCACTTACACCACAAACATTATATAAGAAGTTAGTAAGAACTTTATCTCCTTCTAAACAATGTTCAACTTCTGGATGGAACTGTACTCCATACAATTTTTTCTCTGTATTTTCCATAGCAGCAACTGGACAATCTTTAGTATGAGCTACTATTTTAAATCCATCTGGAACTCTATCTATTAAATCTGTATGACTCATCCATACAATATTTGTTGACATACCTTCAAATATAGCAGATTCTTCATATTTTATTTCAGTTCTACCATATTCTTTTTCATTAGCATTACCTTTTCTTACATTTCCACCCAATACATGAGACATTATTTGTACTCCGTAGCAAATACCTAGTATTGGTACTCCTATATCAAATATCTCTTTTGATATCGTAGGAGAGTTATCTAAATATGCACTATTAGGTCCACCTGTAAATATTATCCCTTTCGGATTCTTCGATTTTATTGTTTCTATATCTGTAGTATAAGGTATTATTTCACAGTATACATTATTCTCTCTTACTCTTCTTGCTATTAATTGATTATATTGTCCCCCAAAATCAACTACAAGTACTAATTCATGCTTCTTCATATTGTCTACATATCTCCTTGTGAACTATAGTTTGGCGCTTCTTTGCTTATTGTTATGTCATGTGGATGACTTTCTTTTAATGATGCTGCTGTTATTTTTACAAATTGAGCTTTTTCTTGTAATGCAGTTATCGTTTGCGCTCCACAGTATCCTAGTCCAGATCTTATACCACCTAACATTTGGAATATTATATCTTCAGCTCTACCCTTATATGGAACCATTCCTTCAACACCTTCTGGAACTAATTTCTTAGCATCGCTTTGGAAATATCTATCTTTAGACCCCTTCTCCATAGCTGCTATAGATCCCATTCCTCTATATGTTTTATATGATCTACCTTTGTAAAGAACTGTTTCACCCGGACTTTCTTCTGTTCCAGCAAACATTGATCCCATCATACAAACTGATGCTCCACCTGCTAATGCTTTTACAATATCTCCTGAGTACTTTATACCACCATCAGCAATTATAGGTACGTTATACTTTGCTGCAACCTGAGCACAATCCATAACTGCTGTTAATTGAGGAACCCCAATTCCTGCAACAACTCTTGTTGTACATATAGAACCAGGACCAATACCTACCTTTACACAGTCCGCTCCTGCTTTTATTAAATCTTCTGTAGCTTGAGCTGTAGCAACATTTCCTGCTATTACTTGAAGTTCTGGATATACTTCTTTTATTCTTGTAACAGCATTTATAACTCCTTTAGAATGTCCATGAGCACTATCTAAAACAACTACATCAACATTAGCTTTCACTAAAGCTGACACTCTTTCTATAAGGTCTGATCCTATTCCTACTGCTGCTCCACATAAAAGTCTTCCATGTGAATCTTTTGCTGAGTTTGGATATTGAATTTTCTTTTCTATATCCTTTATAGTTATTAAACCTTTTAAGTAACCTTCATCATCTACTATAGGTAGTTTTTCAATTTTATGTTTCTTTAGTATAGCTTGAGCTTCTACTAAATCAATTCCTTCTCTTGCAGTAACTAAATTTTCTTTAGTCATAGCATCTTCGATGCGTCTAGTCATATCATCTTCAAATTTTATATCTCTATTAGTTATTATCCCAATTAACTTATTATATTCATCTACTATTGGAACTCCTGATATCTTATATCTACCCATTATATCATCTGCATCTTTTATTGTATGATCTTTTGATAAATAGAAAGGATCTACTATAACACCACTTTCACTTCTTTTAACTTTGTCAACTTCTAACGCTTGTTCTTCTATCGTCATATTTTTATGGATTATTCCTATACCACCTTGTCTAGCCATTGATATAGCCATTTTTGACTCTGTAACTGTATCCATACCTGCACTCATTAAAGGTATGTTAAGTTTTATTTTATTAGTTAGATATGTTTCTGTCTTAACATTTTGTGGCAATACCTCTGATTTTTGTGGTATCAGTAAAACATCATCAAACGTTAAACCTTCTTTTATTATAGTTGCCATAGTTTTTCTCCTTTCATTATTTACCTTATCGAATTTTTTATTATATATTTGTATTTTTGTTCGTATTAAAAAAGTATAAATAAAAAAAACCTGTATAATAACTTCAAATTTTTACTTAGAAGTGAAATTACTATACAGGCTTTCAAAGTATCCATTTATAGCTAACATATAGGGATTCATTTATCAGCCTACATATTTACTTTACTTTGATACTTTGCTAATAATAATTTCACTCATAGTCAAGATATTTACGGTATCTCGGTAGAAACTCCCAAACCTTATTTTCGGGTATATACGAGTGACGTTTAATTTCAATTTTATTTCTTTAGGTGTATATAAATTTATCAAAATTTATTCCTTATGTCAACAATTTAGAATTAATTTTCTGTTTTATTATACAGTTTATTTCAAAATATACTTCATTTATGCTTATATCATATCGTTTTGCTATAGATTTACATTCTTCATACTCAGGAGTAGCTTTAATTAGTTTATTATTATAGTATCCTAACTTTACAGTAACTTCACCATATTTTGTATGTATTTTTTGAAAAGATCTATTTAGTTCCTCTCTACTATACTTATTATACCTTACCCCAAAACTGCTAGTTTGTATAAGTATAATTTCTATAAATCTATTTAAGTCTTGCTCTTTGCACAATACACATAATTTAGTTGCTGGTCTATTTTTTTTCATATATATACTTTCTGTATATATATCTAATACACCCTCATCTAATAATTTCTCATATACATAAGAGTATACTTCCGGAGACATATCATCAATATTACAAATTATTTCATATATAAATTTTTGTTTTTTTTTATACCTAATACACTTCTCAACATATTAGGTATCTCAAATGTCTTATGACCTATCCCATATCCTATTTGTTTTGGTTCAAATTCTAATACATCAACAAATTCATCACATAATGTTTTTATTATTGCAGCTCCTGTCGGAGTTGTACACTCTCCTTTTACAGAATTTAACTTTATAGGAACTCCTTTTAATATTTCTAAAGTGGCAGGTGCTGGTATAGGCATAACACCATGATCGCATTTCACAAGTCCCGAACCTACTGGAACATGTGTTGAATATATTTTATCCACGCATAGTAAATCTATAAGTATACATGCTCCTACAATATCTACAATAGAATCTATTGCTCCGACTTCATGAAAATGAATTTTATCTATAGTAGTACCATGAACATTAGCTTCAGCCTCACCGATTGTCATAAATACTTTTTTAGCCATACTTTTTACATTTTCATTTAAATAACTTTGATCAATTATATTATATATATCTACTAAATGTCTATGAACGTTTTGCTCTTTTATTATTACATCTACATTTGTCCCTTTTATTCCATTTTCAATCTTAGATATTATTTTTATTTCAAATTCGTTATTTAAATTCAACTTACTCAGTTCTTCTAAAAATATTTCCTTCGAAACTCCTAAGTTTAAAAGAGTTGCTAAAGTCATATCCCCTGATATTCCATTTACAATATCAAAATAAATTATCCTTTGATCCATATCTTACCCCCATTAACCTACTTTAGCTTATTAATCATTGAAGCTAGATAACCTGCTCCAAATCCATTATCTATATTAACAACTGATATCCCAGATGCACAACTGTTTAACATTGTTAAAAGCGATGATAATCCTCCAAAATTAGCTCCATATCCTACAGATGTTGGTACAGCTATTATCGGTACATCTACAAGTCCTCCTACAACACTCGGCAATGCTCCCTCCATACCTGCAACAGCTATTATTACCCTCGCACTTTCAATTATATGCTTTTTACTTAATAACCTATGTATTCCTGCAACTCCTACATCATATATTCTCTCTACAGTATTACCTAAAAATTTAGCTGTATAATAAGCTTCATCTGCTACTGGTATATCTGATGTTCCTCCTGTAATCACAACAATCTTGCCCTTCCCGTTATTTTCTATATCATGATTTTGTATTTTTAAAATTTTCGAAATATCTTCATATTCTGCATTAGGGTAAATTTGTTTTACTTTGTTATAAGTTTCTTTTCTACACCTTGTACCAAGTATATTACTGTTTTTTTGTGTCATTCTTTCTATTATCCCAATAATTTGATCATCATTTTTTCCTTCACAATAAATAACTTCAGGATACCCTGTCCTTATTTCTCTATGATGGTCTATATTAGCGTACCCTATATCCTCATATGGTAAATCTTTAAGGGACTTTAAGGCTTCATCAATATTAACCGAACCATTTTTAACCCCACTTAATAATTCTCTTATATCCATATTATACTCCCCTTAATTTATATTTTAATTTACACTATGTATTAATTATAACTTATCAACTTATGTGTTTTCCATTATTATCCTTATAAAATGCAATAAAAAACGTCATGAAGACATTAAATTTAATATCTTCATGACGTTTTTATTTAAACTTTAATTACATCATCCCTGGCATTCCGCCACCCATTGGAGGTTGTTCTTCTCCTGGTATATCAGCAACAGCAGCCTCTGTTGTTAAAAATACTCCTGCTATAGATGCTGCATTTTGTAAAGC
Organism: Romboutsia sp. 1001713B170207_170306_H8; assembly: GCF_015550495.1. Taxonomy (NCBI): domain Bacteria; kingdom Bacillati; phylum Bacillota; class Clostridia; order Peptostreptococcales; family Peptostreptococcaceae; genus Romboutsia; species Romboutsia sp. 1001713B170207_170306_H8. Next base: position 53,001 of record NZ_JADNAX010000007.1, on the reverse strand, counting down.
ACTTCTAGTAACCTTAGTTGGGTCAACTATACCTGCTTCTATCATATTTACATATTGTTCATTTAGTGCATCAAAACCAACTTCAGGTTCAGAAGTCATTACATTCTGTATTATAACTGCACCTTCAAGTCCTGCATTAATTGCAATTTGTCTTAATGGCTCTTCTAGTGCCCTTCTTACTATTTGAGCACCTATTTTAGCTTCACCATCTAAGTTTTCTATTAGTTTTTCCACAACTGGTATTACGCTTACCAATGCAGTACCTCCACCAGCTACCATACCTTCTTCAACACCAGCTCTAGTTGCATTTAGTGCATCTTCTATTCTTAGCTTTTTCTCTTTCATTTCAACTTCTGTTGTAGCCCCAACTTTAACTACAGCTACTCCACCAGAAAGTTTAGCTAATCTTTCCATTAATTTCTCTTTATCAAATTCAGAAGTAGTTTCTGATATTTGATGTTTTATTTGACTAACTCTATTTTCTATATCTACTTTTTCTCCAACTCCACCTACTATTGTAGTAGTTTCCTTATTAACTTTAACAGAAGATGCTCTACCTAATAATGATAAATCCGCTTCTTTTAATTCATATCCTAATTCTTCAGATATTACTGTTCCTCCAGTAAGTATAGCTATATCTTCTAACATTTGTTTTCTTCTATCTCCAAACCCTGGAGCTTTAACTGCAACAACTTCAAATGTTCCTCTTAATTTGTTAACTACTAATGTAGATAATGCTTCACCTTCAACATCTTCAGCTATTATTAATAACTTTCTACCTTGTTGAACTATTTGCTCAAGAACTGGTAATATTTCTTGTATATTAGATATTTTCTTGTCTGTTATTAATATGTATGGGTCATTTAATACTGCTTCCATCTTATCTACATCTGTTACCATATACGCAGACACAAATCCTCTATCAAATTGCATACCTTCAACTGTATCTAATTCAGTATGCATAGTTTTAGATTCTTCAACAGTTATAACACCATCTCTTCCTACTATTTCCATAGCTTCAGCTATTAATTTCCCAACCTCTTCATCTCCTGCCGATATAGAAGCTATTTGAGATATAGACTCTTTTGTTTCTATAGTTCTTGATTGAGATTTTAATTCTTCAACTGCAACTTCAACAGCTTTTTGTATACCTTTTCTTATAAGTATTGGATTAGCTCCTGCAGTTACATTTTTTAAACCTTCTCTTATAATAGCTTGAGCTAAAACTGTAGCAGTAGTAGTACCATCTCCTGCTACATCATTAGTTTTTATAGCAACTTCTTTAACAAGTTGAGCTCCCATATTTTCAAATCTATCTTCTAACTCTATTTCCTTAGCTATAGTAACACCATCATTTGTTATTAATGGTGCACCAAATTTTTTATCTAGTATTACATTTCTTCCCTTTGGTCCTAATGTAACTTTAACAGTATCTGCTAACTTATTCACACCAGTTTCTAAAGCTTTTCTTGTATCTTGAGCAAATTTAATTTCTTTAGCCATCTTAACCCCTCCTAATTAATTATTCTACAACAGCAAGTATTTCGCTTTGTCTTAATATTGTATATTCTTGTCCATCTAATTTAACTTCAGTTCCAGAATATTTTTGGAATATAACCTTATCTCCAACTTTTAATTCCATAGTTATCTCTTTTCCATCAACAATTCCTCCTGGACCAACTTCAACAACTTCTGCTATTTGAGGCTGTTCTTTAGCAGCTCCAGGTAAAACTATTCCACTTGCAGTTTTTTCTTCTGCTTCAACTTTTTTAATTACAACTCTGTCAGCTAATGGTCTTATTTTCATTGTTTATACCTCCTAATGAATTTTTATATGTAGATTGAAATATTAATTAACTTATATTTTATCACTCTTTAATTAAGAGTGCTAACAATTATTATGATATACCAATCACATATATTTTTCAACTCTTTTTAAGTATTTTAAAACGCCCATTTTAGACATAATTCCCCCTTTAAAATGCATTAATGTTAGAATATTATAATATTGGAGAAAACAATCTAGCTATAGATTCTTTAGACTTTTTAACTATACTTCTATTTTTAAATTCATCTATATTTATTTCTTCACTGTTTTTCATATCCTCAAAGAAGTCATCCTTCATTAATTTAATAACAGTTTGATCATATATAAATGCATTTATCTCAAAATTTAACATGAAACTTCTTAGATCCATATTAGCAGAACCTGTAGATGCTATAATATCATCTATAATAATGACTTTCGAATGAATGAATCCTTTATTATATAAATATACTTTTCCTCCAGATTTCAGGATGTCATCAAAGTATGAATAAGAAGCTGTATTAACTATTTTATGATCTACTATTTTAGGGAATATAATTCTAACATCTACTCCACTTAATGCAGCGCTCTTTAAAGCTCTTAATATACTTTCATCTGGTATAAAATATGGTGTTTCAATGTATATGCTTTTTTTAGCTTCGCATATACCTAAAAAATATGCATAGTGTATAGCCTCCCAATCACTATCTGGACCACTTGCTACAACTTGTATCATAGAATTTCCACATTCACTTAACTTAGGAAAATATTCTTTATCTAATAAAACTTCTTTTGTATTGTAATACCAATCAATTAAAAATGTCATTTGCAACATATATACAGATGTTCCTTCTATTCTAATATGAGTATCTCTCCAATATCCAAACTTTTTGTTTTTACCCATATATTCATCGCCTATGTTTACTCCTCCTGTATATCCTATTTTCCCATCTATAACAGCTATCTTCCTATGGTTCCTATAATTTAATTTACCTCCTATAATAGGAAACTTAGTAGGTAAAAATGGTACAATCTCTATACCATAAGACTTCATCTCATTAAAAAATTTTCTATGAAACCAAAATCTCCAACACCCTACATCATCATATAAAATTCTAACTTTAACATTTTCTTTAGCTTTTTTTATTAATAGTTGTTTTATTTTTTGACCTATTTCACTATCTTTTATAATAAAGTATTCTAAATGTATATGATTATTAGCTTTACTTATATCATCCAAAAGATTTTTAAACTTTTCATTTCCATCTATAAATATATCTACTTTATTGTTTGTAGTGAAAGGAAACATACCTGTATTTAGTAATAAACTTATTATTTTTAGACGTGCGTTGTCCTCTTCATTATCTTTTAAGAATTTGCTTATGCTAATGGTATCTTGTTCTAACTCTATTAATTTATTTATTTCTTCTATATTTTTAAATAGTTTCTCTTCCTTCATATTACTAGCTAACTCTTGGGTTTTAAATATCTTTATTTTCCTTAAATTTCTTCCAAAAACAGCGTAAATAATTAAACCTATCCCTGGTAGTAAAATAAATATCAATAGCCAAGTTACAGTTTTAGAAGGGTCTCTATTTTCAAGTAATATTGTCATTGATATTATGGTCCCTGATATATAGGATAAAATTAAAAATCCTAATATTAAACCTTGTACAATATCCATATTCCCTCCCTATTAGACTATCTACCTATACCCAACTCTCTAGCATAGTAGAATAGATATTGTTGTGCGAACCCAGCTAAATCTCCAAACTTATCAATAGCATATGCTCTTATTTTTGGTAAACTCATATCTTCTGTAACATAAAATTCTTGCATTACTCTTTTTACCCAAACATCAACAGGGAATGTATCATATTTTCTCATCCCAAATAATGCTATACAATCACCGACTTTAGGTCCTACACCATTAAATTTCAATAACTCTTTTAAACATTCATCCGTACTTAATTTAGTATATTCACCCACATTATCATTGTCCTCAACAACTCTTTGAGTTGTGCTTTTTATATACTTATCTCTAAATCCAGTTTGACAGGCTCTTATTTCTTCTTGCGATGCCTTATTTAATTGTTCAGGAGTTGGAAACGAGTAATATTTTTTTCCATTATACTCCCCTATATACTCTCCAAATCTCTCTGATAAATTTTCTATTGCTCTTTGAATCATTGGTATTCTATTATTTGACGAAATTATAAATGATATAAGCATTTCCCATCCATCTTGCTGAAGTATCCTTATTCCCCATCCAAAATCACTTGCTTTATCTAAATATTCATCCATACTTCTCAATGTGTTTTTTATCTCTGTATAATTTCTTTCTAAATCAAAGTAATTAAACCAAATGTTATTAAAGTCCTCTAAATTAGTATTATTTAAATAAACAATATTTCCTTCTCTTTTTACATTTAATATTTTTCCTTTTGCTACACCTGTATAAGAATCATCATCTTGTCTATGCCATCTAAAACATTGACCACATTCAAATATATGCTTAGGATCAAAATCTGTGATTCCTTCTAATACAACTGAGTTTTCTTTTTCATATACATTCATTATTTTTTCTCCTTATTTGTTATTTTTACGTTTGTTTATAGACTTAATTTACCCATTATGCAATTAATTTAAATAATCTTTTTATCATATACAAACTTAGTTCTAAAAATCTAGAGTAGAATTAATTAAAATTTTTTGATAAAATACACTAGACATTAATCAATAGAAGGTGAACTTATATGAACGATAGAGGTATTTTTATTGCTATAGAGGGTCCTATTGGAGTAGGTAAAACTACTCTTGCAACAATCCTTAATGAACACTTCAATTATACTCTTTTAAGAGAAATAGTTGAAGAAAATCCTTTTTTATCAAAGTTTTATACAGATATAAAAGGTTATGCTTTACAAACAGAAGCATTCTTTTTATTTAATAGAGTAAAACAATTAGAAGACACAGAAAAAGAGCTTTTAAGCAACCATATTGGTGTTGTAAGTGATTATCATATAATAAAAAATCTTATATTTGCAGGTTTAACACTTGATAAAATGCAATTTCATAGATATAAACAAGTGTACAATACTTTTGTTAATGATTTACCTCAACCAGATATAATCGTATACTTGAATTCTGATACAGATGTGTTGATGAAAAGAATTGCTATGAGAGATAGAAGTTTTGAAAGACAAATGGATAGAAATTATATCGATGAGTTAAGATCTGAGTATAAATATTATTTTAACCCCCTATCTATAAAACATAATTTTATGGGAAAAGAACCTATAATCATAGAAATAGATAATTCTAATTTAGATTTCTTAAATAATGAGAAAGACAGAAATTTCATAATAGACAAAGTAACAAAAGCAATGACAACTTTAGGAGGACAGCAACATGTTTAAATTAATAAACCAAAGTAATACTCCCGCTAGTAGAGATAAGTTTATAACTGTAGCAGGAAATGTAGGTGCTGGAAAATCAACTTTAACAAAATTAGTGGGAGAAAAACTAGGTTTTGAAACTCACTTTGAAAAAGTTGATGGTAATCCATACTTAGAAGATTTTTACCAGAATCAAGAGGAGTGGGGGTTTCATCTTCAACTTTATTTCTTAGCTCAGAGGTTTAAACAACAAAAAGAGATTCATGCTAACGGACTAAATAATATACAAGATAGAAGTATATACGAAGATGTTGAAATATTTGCTAGAAACTTATATGATAATAAAAAAATGACTAAAAGAGACTATATAACTTACAGGGACTTATTCAATGATATGGTTCCATATCTAAAAAAGCCTGATTTAATGATCTACTTAGACGGTTCTTTAGATACTATAATAGATAGAATAAATCTTAGAGGACGTGATATGGAAAAAGCTGTTGACTTAGAATATTGGTCAAATCTTCATAATAGATATGAAAAATGGATAGCTGAATACGATCAATCTCCTGTTTTATATGTAAATATAAATGAAGTTGATTTAATAAATAATCCAGAACATCTTGACATGCTATGCAGTAAAATAAAAGAAACATTAGGAATATAATTTTTAAATTACTTTTTATAAATAATTATATAAATAAAAAAGATGCTTTTTAAGCATCTTTTTTATTTATATAATTATTTATCTGATTAATAAAGCGATTAATATTATTGCTGAAATAATTTGTAAAGTACCTACAGATACTGCATATATCGTAGCTGCTTTACCTTGTTGAATTAAATCTCTTATATTAACTCTTAGCCCAATAGCCGCTAATGCTATTATTTCAAGTTTATTACTTATATTCTTAGCTAATAGAGATACTTGAGGACTTATTATGTGTAAAGAGAATAAAGCACATGTTATAAAGAATCCTATTACATACCATGGTACTTTTATTTTTCCTCTCTCTATATCATCGACTTCTTCTTCTAAAATCTCCTTATTAGACTTATGTTTTAAATGTCCTAATGCAAATACAACTACTACTAAAAATATTATACGTACTATTTTGAATATCATAGACATATCTTTTACATGTTCACTTACCATTGCTCCACTTGCTACAACCTGACCTACAGATTGTAGTATTCCACCTATCATTCCAGATGTTTGCGTAATGTTATGTTTATATAAAAGTTGAGTTAAAAGAGGAAGTAAGAACATTAATACTATTCCAGTAACATTTACTATAGTTACAGCTATTCCTTTTTCTCTATCATCAGCATCAATTACAGGTGCTGTTGCAGCTATAGCAGATGAACCACAAACCGCATTACCACTTGCCATTAAATATGAAAAGTTTTTTGAAAAACCTAGTTTATTTCCTATATATATAACTCCTATTAAGGTTATTGACATTTGTAAAATTATAAATAAAATTCCTGAAAATCCTATGTCTGAAATTGTACTAATACTTAATGTTGCTCCTAATAATACTATTGAATACGATAATAAATCAGTTTCAGAAAATTTATATCCTTTTTGAAATATATCTTGATTTAAAAATACATTCCCAACAAACATCCCTAGAAATATTGCTATAGATGCAGCTCCTAAATTAGGAACAAATTTTGCAAGAAACATACTTATCAAAGCTACTAATAATGAAACTATAAATCCTGGTAATATATCACTTATTGCTTTTGTAAATCCTTTATGTTCTCTTGACATATTATTAATCCTTTCTATTTATATTTGAATTTTACCTTCTTCGATAGTATATAATTATATTAACCATAAGTAAAATAAATATACTTAATATATACCATTGATTTTTCCTATGATTAGTGTATACTTATATGTGGTTATAATAGTCAATACTTTTATATAAACATAAAAATATTTAATACAGTAGGAGTTGTTAAATTTGTTTGAAGAATTAAAAACATTTATCGCTGTGGTAGATTTTAAAAATTTCACTAAGGCTGGAAATCATCTAAATCTATCTCAACCAACAGTAAGTACTCATATAAAAAATTTAGAAACTTTTTTTGGAACAACTTTAATAAATAGATCTGTTAAGCAAAAAAACATTTTCATAACTGAGAAAGGGTATATTTTATATAAGAGAGCTAAGGAAGTACTAAATTTAATGGATGTTACATATAAAGAAATTAGTAATAGTTCCACTACAATTACAGGTACTTTAAAAATTGGGGCTAGTTCTACAATAGGAGATTATATTTTACCTAAATTTTTATCTATTTTTTCAGAGAAATATCCTGATATAAATGTAGAAATTTTCACAGAGAATACTTCTGCTGTATGTTCTGATATAAGAAACTTTATTTTAGATATCGGCTTAATAGAAGGTAATTTAAATGATTCTAACTTCAATAAAGGATATTTTTTAAAAGATAAATTAACCCTAGCATTACCTTTTGAATCCGATTTAACAGAAGATAACTTTTTATTCTCTAGCCTTCAAAATAAAAAATGGATTGTTAGAGAAAATGGGTCTGGTACTAGAGACTATCTAGATTTATTTTTAAGTAAATATAAAATACTACCTAAAAGTATCATGGTTGTAGGAAGTAACTATGCGGTTAAAGAATCCATAAAAAATAAATTAGGAATAAGCATAATTTCTAAGTTTATAGCTAACCCCGCAGTTGAAAATAGTGAAATATCGACTATAACATTAGATAACACATTCACACGTAATTTTTCATATATTTTACCTAAAGATGTAAATGTTTCTGAAGCAGCCCATATTTTTTTAAGAGAATTAAAGTTATATTCAACAACATTAGAATAAATTATTAATAAAATAAAAACCTAATGATAGTAATATCATTAGGTTTTTATTTTATTAATAATTACATTCCTATTTCTTTAAATTCTCTACTTCCTGGTTTAACTAATTCTATCTTTCCTTCTTTACATAAAGGACACTTATCAGAATCATGTACCTCTATTTCAAGCTTTATAGCACTATATATAGGCATTCCTATATCTTTAGAAGTTCTGTTTGCTATACAAGCAACTCCAATAACTTCTCCACCTAATTTTTCTAATGCTTCTTTAGTTTCTATAGTTGATTTACCTGTTGTAACTACATCTTCAGCTATTATTATTTTAGCTCCTGGCTTAACTTCAAATCCTCTTCTTAATTCCATTACACCATCTTTTCTTTCAGTAAACACTGTTTCTTTGTTTAATTGTCTTCCTAATTCATAAGAAACTATTACTCCACCCATAGCTGGTCCAACTACTAAATCTATATCTAAATCTTTTATTTGCTCAACAACTGTACTTAAAACTTCTTCTGCGTACTTTGGAAATCTTAATACCTTTGCACACTGCACATATCTATTACTATGCTTTCCAGAAGATAATAAGAAATGACCTTCTAATAATGCATCACTTTTCTTTAATATTTCTACTACATCCACTTTATTTTCAACTATATTCATAATTCTTTCCTCCAATTTTTTATTGTCTATTTATTTTAATTTTTATAATATTCCTCTTATTTCGTCTAAATTTTTTATTCCTTCTCTTTCCATATAACTTTCTATTCCAGCTATTATATCAAGTCCTATCTTAGGATTAATAAAGTTTGCAGTTCCAACTTGTATGCATGTTGCTCCTGCCATAATAAACTCTATAGCATCTTGCCATGTTGTTATTCCACCCATTCCCATTACTGGTATATTTACAGCATTACAAACTTCATGAACCATTCTAAGCGCTATTGGCTTTATAGCAGGTCCAGATAATCCTGCATATACATTTTCAAAAACAGGCTTCCTTTTATTTATATCAATTGCCATTGCTTTAAAAGTATTTACTAAAGATATTCCATCAGCACCTTCTTCTTCACATACTTTAGCCATACCAACTATATCTTCCGCATTTGGCGATAATTTCACTACTAATGGTAAATCTGTAACCTTCCTTACTTCTCTTACTACTTCTCTTGCTACTTCATTTTTTATACCAAAAGCCATTCCTCCTGCTTTTACATTTGGGCAAGATATATTAAGCTCTATCATATCTATTGGTTGATCATTTAATAATTTAACGCCTTCTATGTAATCTTCTAATGTTCCGCCACCCACATTGGCAATTCTTACAAAATCTAAATTCTTAAAAAATTGTAATTCATTATCTATAAAACCTTGTACTCCTGGGTTTTCAAGTCCAACACTATTCATCATTCCTGATTGCGTTTCACAAACTCTCATACCTTCATTTCCAGATCTTTTATTTAATGTAAGTCCCTTGCTACTTACTCCACCTAGCTTTTGTATATCATAAATTTCGTTATATTCTTTTCCAAATCCAAAAGTTCCTGATGCCATAACTACTGGATTTTTAAAGTCTATATTTCCAAACTTAACATTTAAATTAGCCATTAGAAAATCACGTCCTCTCCCCAAAATACTGGTCCATCTTTACAAGTCTTTTTATTTCCAAATTGAGTTTTACAAGTACAAACTAAACAAGCTCCTACTCCACATGCCATATGATTTTCTAAAGATACCATTATCTTTGTGTTTGTTCCTTGTGTCATATCAACTAGTTTTTCCATCATCGGTGTTGGTCCACAAGTTAATATATAGTCATATTTTTCTACATCTAATATATCTGTTACAAAAGTATTACCTGTAGCTATATGTACTTCTTTGCATAATTCTTTATACTTATCTATTAGTACTCCTTCTTTTCTAAATCCAAGGTAAGCATCACAGTTTTCTATATTTTTAGCAACTAAATATAATGGGGCTACTCCAATTCCGCCTCCTACTAGAGCTACCTTTCCTTCAACCTTTGTATAACCATTCCCATATGGACCCTCTAACTTTATAGTATCTCCTTCTCTTAACCTACTTAAAATTTCAGTACCCTCTCCAAATACCTTATATAAGAAACTTATACTATTATCATCTATATCATGTATACTTATTGGTCTTGATAAAAGTGGATATGTGTCCCAAGCTCTTAGCATATAGAATTGACCCATTTCTCCTTTAAAGTTGCCTTCCACTCTCATTAGATACATATCTTCCCCTACATATCTATTTTCTAGAACTTTATACATTACATATCCCCCTCTACTTTGTAAGCTATTTTACCATCTCTTATTGTCATAATTACTTTGCCTATAATCTTTTGATTATTGAAAGGATTGTTTTTACCTTTAGATACGAACTTAGATGTATCTATTACATCTTCTTCATTTTCATCTATTAAAACTAAATCTGCTTTTAATCCTTCTTCTATTAATCCTTGATTTAATCCAAGAAGTTTTGCAGGATTAGCACTCATCATCTCACTTAATTTATTTAAAGATATTTCATTTTCTTTAAATACCTTATTAACCATTGCAAATGCTACTTCTATATTAGATATCCCTGGAGAACCTGCTTTTTTGTCATCTTCAGTGTGAGGCGCATGGTCTGTTCCTATCATATCTATATATCCATCTTTAATTCCCTCTATTAAAGATTTCATATCTTCTTCCTTAGCAAATGCTGGATTTACTTTATAATCTAATCCATAACCATATATATGGTGTGGACCAACTTCACAAGTAAACTTATATCCTTCATTCTTATATTTTTTAATTTCATTTAAAGTATCTTCTAAACTTATATGGCATATATGTAAGTTTCCGCCAACTTCCTTTAGCATCTTTAAGTCTCTTTGTACTATTTCATACTCTGGTTGACAATGAGTTAATACTTTAAAGTCCAATTGAGATGATAATCTTAAAGTTTCTTTCATAATTTCTTCATTAAATAATGTATATCCATCATCTGAGAATAAATCTGTATACTTTCTCATTGATGCTATATCTATCATTTCTTGACCATCTAAATCTTTAGTTATTGCGCATACTTGCTTTATTTCGCATAAATCTAATTCTTTTGCTTTATTAAGTATATATTCCATGACCTCTTTATTATCACAAACCGGCTTTGTATTTGCCATTGGACAAAGTACTGTAAATCCACCTTTTAAAGCAGCCATTTGACCTGTTTCTAAGTCTTCTTTATGTGTCAGCCCCGGGTCTCTTAAGTGTGTATGTAAGTCTATAAAAGAAGGCATTAATACGTACCCATTTCCATCTACTATATTTACACTCTCATTTTTTATTTCTATTTTTTGATCTATTTTTGAAATTACTCCATTCGATACAAGTAAATCCGCCTTAAAGTCTTTTTTAACATCTACAATTCTAACATTTCTAAATAATATGTTACTCATTTGTGCTCACCTCTAAATTCAATTTTAAAAGTTTTGTTATCAAAGCCATTCTTACAAACATCCCAAACTTAGCTTGCTTAAAATAAACTGCTCTTTCATCAGTATCTACATCAGTATCTATCTCATTTACTCTTGGTAATGGATGCATAACTAACATATCTTCTTTAGCATTACTAAGTTTTGGTGCATTTAGTATGTAATAATCTTTTAATCTTTCATACTCAGCTTTATCTTCAAATCTTTCTTGTTGAACTCTGGTCATATACAGTACGTCTAATCTATCAATAACTTCATCTAAGCTATTAGTTTCATAGTATTCATGTCCTTTTATAGCATCTTTTATATAATCAGGCATCTTAAGTTCATTAGGTGCTATAAATACAAATTTTGTATTTTTGTATCTAGCCATTGCTTTAACTAAAGAATGTACTGTTCTTCCATTTTTTAAGTCTCCGCATATACCAATTGTGTGATTTTCTAAATTTCCTTTAAGTGACTTTATTGTAAGTAAATCGGTAAGTGTTTGAGTTGGATGTTGATTTCCTCCATCTCCCGCGTTTATAAAAGGTACTTCAGTATATTTTATAGCTTCATTTGCTGCTCCAAATTGAGGATGCCTCATAACTATTAAATCAACATAGTTTGATACAGTTTTCATTGTATCTCCTAGAGATTCTCCTTTTGATACTGATGATGAATTTGGTTCAGAAAAACCTATTACTTGACCACCTAATCTTTTCATCGCTGCTTCAAAGCTTAATCTTGTTCTTGTTGATGGCTCATAAAACAATGTAGCCATTAATTTACCTTCACATATACGGGAATAATTTGACGGATTATCAATTATTTTTTGAGATAATTCTAATATTTCATCTATTTCCTCAACAGAAAAGTCTTCTGGTTGGATTAAATTCCTTGATTTTAACATTTTATTAGTTCCTCCTTTTTTAGCCTCTCTGGACTAAAATTAAAAGTATTTTATTCTTTAAGTAAGGTTATCATTTTTATAAATCTATGTCAATATGTTAACAGAATTTATTAAAAAAAAGGATGCTAACATTAAATTTTAGCATCCCTTTAATTTATTATTCTATTATAAAACTCTCTTCGCAGTTATAAATCTATTCGTATAATAAGAAGAATTTATACTAGTTATCTTTACAGTTTCTCCTGGTTTAGGTGAATGTATCATATTTCCACCACCTATATATATACCAACGTGACTTACACTTCCACTTCCGAAAAATACTAAGTCTCCTGGTTGTAAATTAGCTTTACTTACAGTTGTCCCATATGTAGACTGAGCAGATGACGACCTAGGTATAGATATTCCTGCAGCATTCTTATATACATAAGAAGTTAATCCTGAACAGTCAAAGCTATTTGGACCTTCTGCACCCCATACGTATGGAGATCCTATCTTAGAGTACGCTAAGTTAACAACTGCTTGAGCTAATGATGTATTTGCAGCTGGAACATTTGTGTTACTTTGTTCTATTTTATTTGATGAACTACTATTTTGATTGCTTGATGTATTGTTTGTAGCATTATTCGTAGTGTTATTTGTAACATTGTTTGTAGTTTGAATATTTGAGTTAGAGTTTTGAGTTGTTGAAACTGTATTTATAGCTTGATCTTCAACAACAACTTCTTCTATTACAGGCGCTTCATCTGATACATAATTTGCATTTACATATCCTTCTTCTTCACCATTTTTTACTTTTATCCATTCATCTTGAACCTCAACTACTTGTAGTTCAGTTCCTTTAGTTAATTCTTCTATTATTTCAGAATCTGTATTTGATTCTTTTCTAAAATTAACTTTTTCTTCTGTAACAAAAGCTGAAGCAGATTCTACATCAACATATCTTGATGGAATCCATCCTTTTTCATCTCCTACAGAAACTTCAACCCAATCTCCTTGAGTAGCTAAAACTTTAAACTCATCTCCTGTATAAGCTACAAGCTTTACAGAACCTTCATTTCTTATTTTTACAGCAACTCCATCTTTAACAGTTGCTTTTTTATATGTAATTTCTTTATATTCATCTAAATCTATAGCACCTTGGCTAGTTTTATCTTCTATATTTTCAGCAGGCTTAACTTCATCTGCATTTACTACTGCAGTCATTGATGATATTGCCATTACTGATGCAAACATAGGTACTAATATTTTTCTCTTCATATATACTTCCTCCTAAAATTCACTATAAATGCAAGGATAAAATACTAATACACAAGATTGTAGTAAATTTGTAACTAATTTGTAATTTATTTTTTTAAATTTTATAGTATTCTTATGTTAGCGAAACAAAATAAAAATTTACATCTTGTATAAGATTTTTATCAAAAGTTAAATTAACTTATTTTATCCAAAATTTGTTTTAATTAAATTATATAGTAATTTCAAGGAGAAGTAAAGTTTTTTCTAGCTTTTCCTATTTTTATGTGCATAATTCGGATTAAAAATGGGCATAATTTTTAATTTAAATATAAATATTAAAAACGACTATAATTCTTATTATAGTCATTTTCTTGTCAATTAAATACTATATTCAAACTCTCCATTTTCTTTCATTGAAAAGAAATCTGAGTATCCTATATCAAATATTATATCTTCTAAATTATCGATTTCTATTTTATTTTTTATTAATTGAGTTATAACTCCTGTATATGAAATATCCCCTTGGGCTATAAATCCATATATTATATTATCTTTATATACAAACTTTCTATATCCATCATCGTCATTTCTAGTTGTAGTATTATAACTATCATCTTGTGGATTTACAATACCTAATGATATTGTCGGTATACCCATAAAGTTCATACTGTTTTTGAATGTAAAGTTATCATCTAGCAATTTTTCTTTACCTGCCATATTATTTGCAGCTACTATACCTTGTTTTACTGCTAAAGGCCAAATTGCATTTTTTCCAATCACATCCCCTGCTGCATAAATATCTTTTACTGAAGTTTCACATTTATTATTTATTACTATACCTCTATCATATTCTATATCTGTTCCACTTATAAAATCACTATTTGGAACAACTCCTGTAGCTACTATTAATAAATCACAATCAACAACACTTCCATCATTTAATCTAACACCTGAAACATTGTTGTTATTATCTAATGTAATCTCACTTATAGTGCTGTTTGAATGTAAATTTATACCCTTTTTTATGAATTCTTCTTCATATACTTTAGATGAATACTTATCTAACTGTCTATCTAATATAAACTCACTAGGATATATTAATGATATGTCTAAATCTTTATATTCTATTATACCTGTTAATGCATCTATTCCTATAAGACCTGCCCCTATTATAGCTACTTTTTTTGAATTAATTAACTTATCCTTTATATTGTATACATCATCTATATTTCTTAATGAATATATATTTCTACCTTCTTTTATATTTTTTATTAGAGGTATGAATGATGATGCTCCTGTTGCTATTAGTAGCTTATCATATGGTACACTATCATCATTAATAATAACCTTTTTATTATATATATCTATATTCTTAACTATTTTACCTTTTATCCATTTTATATTATTATCTCTCATAAAACTTTCTTCTATAAAACTGATATCTTCTATACTTCTATGACCTGAAATTACATGATGTAGCATACAACGCGAATAAACCTTATCATCTTTTGAAATTATAGTTATATTTGAATATGAGTCTAATTCCCTTAATGTTTTAGCTGCATTTATTCCTGCGGCACTAGCGCCTAATATAATATACTCTTTTTTACTCAGCATAAATTTCCTCCTTTTGTAACTCTATTGCTCCCGTAGGACAACTAGCTACACATCTAGGGAGTTCCTCATCTTTGCATAAATCACATTTTAATATATTTTTCTTGGTTCTATCATCAACTTTTAAAAGTCCATAAGGACATGACATAATACACATATAGCATGAACCACATTTTTTATCATCGTATGAAACTATACCAGTTTCTTTATCTTTTTTCATAGCACCACTCATGCAAGTAATTACACACTCTGGTTCTTCACAGTGTCTACAAAATATAGGAACAGGTTTACTATATTTATCAAGCTCTATATGCCCCATACTTTCATTATCTTTATCTTCTAAATCTAAAAAATATATATTTTCAACATTACTATGCTTTAGCATACATCCTAAAATACAACTTTTGCATCCTGCACATAAATCTTTATTTATTAAAATTCTATGCATAGACTTCCACTTCCTTTAATCCAAGTTTTTGTCTTCTATCTACTATTATTTCCACTAGTTGATCAGCTGTTGATTTAGGATCTGGATTTACTATTACATTACCACCTGTTATATCTTTTAGTGATTCTGTTAATACTTCTGTAACTAATTTACTTCCTGTTATAAATGGAGGTAATGCTAAGTGTAATGGTAAGCCTAGTGCTAATCCAAATGCTCCATCAGCTAATGCTTGCTCTTCTAACCATTGTGGAGCTGATAATACTAATGGTAATTGCGGTAAATCTACACCCATATATTCAGCTAATTCTGTTGCTACTATTTCTAATCTACCAATTGCTAGACATGGACCAAAGTTTAATACTGGTGGTATTCCTAATTTTTTGCATACTAATTTTAAATTTTCTCCCGCTAATTCTTCAGCTCCTAAAGACATAAAACCTACATTCTCAAGTCCACCTGTTGAACATCCTGCAGACAAAACTATAATGTCTCTCTTTATTAATTCTTTAGTTAGCTCTACTGTATTTATATCATGTCCACCTGCTGTCATATTCGAACATCCTACTATAGCTGCTATTCCCTTTATAGTTCCATCTGCAATTAAATCTACAAGTGGCTTCCAAGAGTTTCCTAAGAAATCTTTTAAATTCTTTTCACTTACACCTGTTAAAGACTCTTCATAACCGTGATCTTTAGGTATATCTATTTGAACACTTCCTCTTCTTGTTTTATAAGAATCTAATGCTTCGTTAATTAACTTCATATCTATTTCATCATATTTATTTCTATCCAAATAAATATATTCTGCATTCTTCTTTTTAGCGACATCATCTAAGCACATCATTTTTACTTGTAAGGAATCCGCAATTGGCTCTAATCCTGGTATTGTACAGTTAAATTCTGAAACAACCATATCTATTGCCCCAGTTGATAAAACCGCTTCACTTGTAAAATTATTTCCTGCATGACCTGCAAATATATCTTGATAGTGCTCACCTCTTAACTGCAAATCTTGACCTACACAAGTACATCCTACTAATCTAAATCCTTTTGCACCTGCATTTTTTGCTAATTTCACTATTTCTGGTTGTGTTAATTTATCTTGGAAACTTGTAAATATTGAATGTTGGTGTCCTGTTATCATTATATTTATATAATCTTCATCTATTACTCTAAACCCTACTGGAGCCATTCTTATTACTGGATCACCTAACATTATGTCATTTAGAAGATTTGTCAATGTTAATCCATATAGTCCTGTTGAAATTCCTAGACTTAAACAATTCATTAACATATCAACTGGATCGCTATTTAAGTTTGTTGAAGATTTCACTACTCCATCAAAAACTTCTGATTTTGCTCCACCAGGCATTATACCAAGTGCTTTCCACTTTTCTACTCTAGGTTTATATGCTATTTTTTCTACTAATTCCATTTTTTCAAATCTTGGTTTATATAAATCATTTAGAACTGCGTTTGATATTTTTATGCATTTTTCATATTTATTATTTTCCTCTATCCCTAGTTTTTGTGCTAGATAATTTAAGGCTTTTTCACTCTTTATTATGCCTTTTGTCTCCCCTATATGTTTTAAATTTAAAGCAGTGTTTTCTACTACATGAATATAACAAGCAGATCCTGATGATACAGCTCTTAGAAAATTTCTAGCTACTATTGTATCTGCATCAGCTCCACAAATTCCTTTTGGTGATTTAGGAGTTATCCTACAAGGTCCATTTGCGCATAACCTACAACAGACACCTTGAAGACCAAACCCACACTTTTGTTTTTGCTGCTCAGTTCTATGAAATGCCGTGTCAAATTCTTTAGTAGATACAAAAGTTTGCAGCCTTTCATCTGCACTCTTACACATTTTACAACTATTACAATTCATTTTTAAATCCCCCTTAAAAACTTTATAATTGTTTGCTATATGACTATATTATTTAGAAGTGATTTTTGAGTTGTGATAAATATATTTTTAACATAATCTATTTTTATTTATACCTATACAAATTTTATTTAATCAATTTTTCATATAAAAAATTAACAAAATTAATACAATTATTTACTAATTATCATCTCATTTTTATATATTTATTAAATTAAAATTTCAAAATCAATTTGGTTTACTGAAAACATTTCCATGTCGTAATTCACAGCATTATGTAGAATGCTTTTATTTGTTAATCAGTACCAATTTTGATATAATATTACTGATAATACTAACTTTTAAAGGGGAGGAATTTTAATATGGCTTACATAATAAATGATGCTTGCATAAGCTGTGGTGCTTGTGCTGATGAATGTCCAGTTGAATGTATATCTGAAGGGGATGAAAGATACGTTATAAACGCTGATGAATGCGTTGAATGTGGCTCTTGTGCTGAAGTTTGTCCAGTAGACGCTCCACAACAAGCTGAATAATTAAAAACGAAACTATAATACGGGCTATCTTTTCAGTGTTTATACACTTTAAGATACGCCCGTTTTATTTTTTAATAAAAAAGTCACAAGACTTATGTCTTCTGACCTTTCCCCTATTTAAAAGAATTTAGCCCTTATAATCTCTATATAATGTTTGAACATTACCTTTTTAATCTTCTGCGTTCATTAAATATGATAATGTAAATAAACTTTCTGTTAGATTAACATTCTCTACTATAACAGATGGAGGAACATCTAAATCTACTGGCGCAAAGTTCCATATTCCTTTTATTCCTGCACTAACTAATCTATCTGCTAATTCTTGACCACCTTTTTTAGGAATACACATTATTGCTATATCTACATCATTTTCTTTAATAAACTCTTCTAATTGTTCCGAATCTAATACTTCAAAGTCTCTTATTTTTAGACCTATTAATCTTGGATTTGCATCAAATAAAGCCTTTATTTCAAATCCTGCTTTTCTAAATCCTGAATAATTTGCTATTGCTTGACCTAAATTACCAGCACCTATTAAAACTGCATTATATTTAGTATCTAGTCCTAGTATTTTACCAATTTCTTTATGAAGAGCATCTACATTGTATCCGTACCCTTGTTGACCAAATCCTCCAAAATTATTTAAATCTTGTCTTATTTGCGATGCAGTGAATCCGATTATATCACTTAATTCTTTTGAAGATATTCTTTGTATGTCTTTATCTAATAAGTCGCCTAAATATCTGTAATATTTAGGTAACCTTCTTATTACCGCCATAGATATATTTTTATTACCCACAGCTTCACCTCCTATATTGTTTAAAATTTATTTAACTTTCCTGATGAAATGTTTCTTTTTTTAAAACATCTTATATATCCTTGATTATATTATATCAAAACATTATAATTTTAGGTAGTTTAAGGAGGTATAAAATTTATGATCGTTCTTTCGTGCAATAACTTAAATAAAAGTTTTGGAATAGATTCTGTATTAGAAGATATATCATTCACAGTAAATGAGGGAGATAAAATTGGTATAATCGGTATTAACGGTACTGGTAAAACAACTTTATTTAAAATAATTTCAGGTGCTTATGGGTATGACAATGGAGATATATATACATCTAAAGATTGTGAAATAGGCTATCTAGAACAAAATATGAACTTCCATTCAGAAAATACTATATTAGATGAAGTTCTTGAAGTTTTTAGAGATCTAATAGATATGGAAAACTATTTAAGAAATTTAGAATTAAAAATAGCCGAAGAGAGTACTAAAGCAAACTCTTCAGATTTAGAAAAACTTATGAATGAGTACTCTCATAAATTAGAGCTATTTTCTGATAAAAATGGATACGGGTATAAGTCAGAAGCTAAAGGTGTACTAAAAGGATTAGGATTTAGTGATGAAGATTTAAACAAAACTATCAGTATTCTTTCTGGTGGAGAGAAAACTAGAGTACTTTTAGGTAAATTATTACTTAAAAAACCTACGTTATTAATGCTAGATGAACCTACTAACCACCTAGATTCTGAGGCAATAGAGTGGCTAGAATTCTTTTTAAAGCAATATAAAGGAACTGTTATGCTTATATCTCATGACAGATATTTTTTAGACCAAGTAGTTAATAGAACTTTTGAAATTCATAATAAAAAATTAAAAACTTATAATGGAAACTATTCTAAATTCTTAGAGTTATCCAGAGTTGAAAAAGAATTAGAATTAAAAAAATATGAAGATCAACAAAAGGATTTAAAAAAGCAAGAAGAATCTATTGAAAGATTAAAGGCATATGGACGTGAAAAGCATTTAAAGAGAGCTCGTAGCAAAGAAAAAGCTTTAGATAAAATCGATGTACTTGATAAACCTGAGGCTTATAGAAAAAAAGCTAGAATAGAATTTAATCCTTCTGTAGTCAGTGGAAATGATGTGCTTCAAGTCAGAGATGTGTCGATGGGGTATGAAAATAGAATTCTATTTAAAGATTTAAATTTAGATATATATAGGGGAGAAAAAGTTGCTCTTATTGGTGCTAATGGAATAGGAAAATCCACTTTATTTAAAATTATAATGAATGAAATAATACCTTTAACTGGTATGGTTACTTTAGGTACTAATGTTAATGTTGCATATTTCCATCAAGAACAAAAAACATTGAATTTAAACAATAGCATCATAGACGAAATTTGGGATAGTAACAAACACTTAACTCAAACTCAAATTAGAAGTATGTTAGGTGCATTTTTATTTGAAGATGAAGAAGTATTTAAGAAAATATCTACTTTAAGTGGTGGAGAAAGAGCTAGAATTGCTATATTAAAATTAATATTATCAAATGCAAACTTTTTATTACTTGATGAGCCTACTAACCATTTAGATATAGATTCCAAGGAAGTTCTTGAAGAAGCTTTATCTAATTATACAGGAACTATATTTACTATATCTCATGATAGATATTTCTTAAATACAGTTGTAGATAAAATATTAGTATTAGATGAAAATGGTATAACAGAATACCTTGGAAACTATGACTACTATATGTTTAAAAAAAGACAAGTTCAAGAAATAGGTCTTATCCAAGAAGAAGATAAAGAAGAAAAAACTAAAACTCAATTAAAAGAAGAAAAAAGAAAAGAAAGAGAACAAAGAGAAGCTGAAAAGAAAAATAGAATTAAAAGACAGAATATAGAAAAAGAAATTGAAACTACAGAAAGCAAAATAGAAGAATTAGATATACTTCTTTGCCAAGAAGAGGTTTATTCTAATCCAAACAAAGCAAAAGAAGTAAACCTAGAAAAATCACAACTTGAAAGTAATCTAGAAAAACTCTATGAAGAGTGGGAACAGTTGGTTTAATATGTTATTATATAGAGATGTAAAAATTAATTTTTAATAAAGAGGTGATTATTTGCAAGGGTTATTTAAATTAGATAAAGAAAATAAAACTTTTTATAAACTATTAATTTCACTTTGTATTCCTATGATAATACAAAATCTAATATCGTCTTCTGTTAATGTAATAGATACAGTTATGATTAGTAGCTTAGGAGAATCATCTGTTGCTTCTATTGGAGTTGCAAATCAATTTTTCTTCCTATTTAACATGACATTATATGGAATAACAGGTGGTGCAGGTATATTTATATCTCAATTTTTCGGAAAAAAAGATATAAATAATATTAGAAGTGTAACTGGTTTGAGCACAATCTTAGCATTTATAGTTAGCTGTTTATTTTTCTTACCAGCTTTAGTGTCACCAAAATTAATAATTAATATATTCTCAAATGATACAGAGGTTATAAAATTATGTATTCAGTACTTTAGCATTATTGCATTTTCTTATCCAATAATTGCAGTAAGTACAGTGTTTAGTATGGGTGCCAGAGGTGTTAGAAACCCTAAATTAGGTATGATATGCAGTACTATAGCCTTAGGAACAAATATAATCTTAAACTATGGGCTTATATTAGGTAACTTTGGGCTTCCTGCACTAGGAGTTAAAGGTGCAGCAATAGCTACTGTTATTGCTAGAATCATTGAATTAGTACTTATAGTTTCTTATGTTTATTTTATTAAAAAAGACTATGTTTTAAGATTTAATTTAAGTGATGTAAAGAGAATAAAGTCTGAGTTCTTAAAAACTTTTATATCTAAAAGTTTACCAATATTCTTAAATGATAGCTTATGGGCATTTGGTACTGTACTATATTCAGTTGCATATTCAAAGGCCGGTACTTCCGCTATTGCAGCTAGTCAAATAGCTACTAGTACAGGAAATTTCTTTATCATGACTTCCGTATGCATCGCAAATGGAGCTGCTATTATGCTTGGTAATGAATTAGGTGCCGATCATATAGATAAAGCTATTCGTTATTCTAAAAAGTTTTCTATATTAGTAACTTTAACAGGATTATTATTTGGAATTTTATTAATTGTTAATATACCATTATTATTAAAAGTATTTAATGTATCTAAGTCCCTATCTCCTGATATAATAAAAATATTTGTTATAATGGGTATATTGATGGCTTTAAAATCCTTTAATACTTTTATAGTTATAGGTGTCCTTAGAAGTGGAGGAGATACAAAATACTCATTATTCCTAGAACTTGGTTGTATGTGGTTAGTTTCATTACCTCTAACATTCTTAGCTGCATTTAATGGTGCACCTATATTTATGTTAGTTTTACTAACTTATACTGAAGAAATTGCTAAATTTTTATTTGGTGTTCCTAGGGCTCTCTCTAAAAAATGGGCTACTAACTTAGTAAAAGAGATCGTTTAGATCTAGTTTTTATTCAATCAATAACTTAGGTATAAAATAAAATGTGGCTACCATAAAGATAAAAAATCTTATACATGGTAACCACTTTTTTTATTTTCTAGCATTTACTATAATTCAAATTTGAATAACTATAATACTATCTTTGTCCTATTTTTAACCCTGGCACAGCATTTAGTCTCATATCATCTCGTCTTCCATTTAAGTAACTATAATATCCTGCACATCCTATCATTGCTGCATTATCTGTGCATAAAACTAACGATGGATATTTTATATTTATTCCATGTTCTTTTGCCATTTCAGTTATTTTTTCTCTAAGGGCTGAATTTGATGCCACTCCCCCTGCTAATGCTATTGTTTTATAATTTTTATCTATAGCTGCCTTTATTGCTTTAGTAGATAATACTTCTACAACAGCTTCTTGGAATGATGCAGCTACATCCTCAACAACAATATCTTCATTTTTCATTTTCTTAGCATTTAAGTAATTTAATACAGCTGATTTAAGACCACTAAAACTAAAATCATATTCTTCGTCCATATTAGCTCTAGGGAATTCTATAGCATGCTTATTACCTAATTTAGCTAATCTATCTATTATTGGTCCGCCTGGATATCCAAGTCCCATAGCTCTTGCTATTTTATCAAAAGCTTCTCCAGATGCATCATCTCTTGTTCTACCTAAAATTTCATATACTCCATAATCTTTTACTTCAACTAAGTGAGTATGTCCACCTGATACTATTAAAGTTATAAAAGGTGGCTTTAAGTCTTTATGTTCTATATAGTTTGCACTTACATGTCCTTCTATATGATTTACACCAACTAATGGTATATCTAGTGTATAAGCTAATGCTTTTGCATGAGATAATCCTACTAGTAGTGCTCCTGCCATACCTGGGCCATATGTTACTGCTATATGATCTATATCGCCAAACTCTACTTTAGCTTCATCCAAAGCTTCTTGTACAACTTCATCAATATTTTCTATGTGCTTTCTTGATGCCACTTCAGGTACTACTCCACCAAATTTTTTATGTGTTTCAATCTGAGTTGATATTATATTAGATAAAACATCTCTACCATTTTTTAATATGGCCGCTGATGTTTCATCACAACTACTTTCTATAGCTAATGTTATTACATCTTTCATTATTACACCTCTTTTATATCATTCCACATTATTATGGCATCTTCTTTATTATTACTATAATATTCTTTTCTAATTCCAGCCATCTTAAATCCATATTTTCTATACAAGTTTTGAGCCACTATATTTGATGATCTCACTTCTAACGTCATAGATACTATATTGTTATCTTTACATACTTGTACTAGTTCTTTTATTAGTTGATCTCCAATTTCTTTCCCTCTATAATCTTCATGTACTGCTACATTAGTTATATGACCTTCATCTACTACAAACCATATACCAACATAACCAACTACTTCTTTATCTACTTTTGCAACAAGGTACTTAGCTAGGTTATTAGATAATTCTTTTTTAAATGAATCTCTTGACCAGTAATCTTCAAAACAATTTTTTTCTACTTCAAAAACTCCGTCAATGTCATCAACTTTCATTTCTTCTATTATAAGATTATTTATCATTTTTTAACCTCTTCATTTTTTCTTCATATTGAACTTCTGCTTGGGATTTTCTTATATACATTGGATTTATATCATAGCAATTATAAATATCTATATTTTTATTATATTTTTCTTTAGCAATAGAACATAAGCTACTTGCTTTAGTAACATTATGTGATGATGCTGGTGTTTTAATATTCTTTATTTCTTTTATTTTATCTTCATATTTATAAACAGCTTCTCCAACTAAAATCCATTCTTCGCTATCATTAGATATTTCTTCTAATAAGCTTTCGATTTCAACTACATCTACTGGTTGTATTTCAACTATACTTCCATTTTCAAATTTATATCTTCCAGTATAAACTTGATTTCTTTGTGCATCTAATATAGAGCATATTTTCTTATCGCACAGATTCATATTTCCACTTAAAATTTCTAAAGAGTTTACTCCTATTATAGGTAAATTATTTACATGTGCTATTGCCTTTGCAGTTGCCATACCTATTCTTAATCCTGTAAATGACCCCGGTCCTATACTTATTGCTATTGCATCTATATCTTTTATATCCACTTCACTCATTGATAGCATGTTTTCTATCATTGGCATAAGTTTTTGAGAATGTGTCGTTTTTGTATTTACAGTATACTCACATACTAATTTGTTATCTTCAATTACAGCTACGCTCGATGCATTTGAAGATGTATCTATACCTAATATTTTCATTACTTAGTCAACTCCTCAACGATTTTTTTATATTTTTCCCCAACAGGATTTAATATCATTTCTCTTCCCATATCTTTATAACTTAATTGTATATCTAAGTACTCACTTGGAAGTATATCTTCTATAAGATTTGCCCATTCTATTATACATACTCCATCAGAATTTATATACTCATCATATCCAATGTCATACATTTCTTCACTACTTCCGATTCTATAAACATCAAAATGATATAATGGTAATCTACCTTCATATTCATTTACTATTGTAAATGTTGGGCTTGTTATATAATCATCTACACCAAGTGCTTTTGCTAAACTTTGAGTCATAGTAGTCTTTCCTGCTCCTAAGTCTCCTATTAAGCAAATAACACTTCCTGGTGTAAGTAACTTTCCTAACTTATATCCAATCTCTTTTGTTTGTTCTTCTCCGTCCAAATATATTTTAACCATGACTTCATCTCCATTATAGTTTAAGTATTTATTCATTCGATAAATATTATTATATTATAATAATTAACTTTAATCAAAATTTTACACAGCAAATAAGTAATATCTTTACATTTACTATGAATTAATGTGTTTTACACGGCATTATACAGAATAATAGTTTATATTTAGATAAATAATAAAATAAATAATTAAATATAAGGAGGAGTTCTTAATATGCCTAATGATGATACTATCAAACTCTTAAATGAATGTAATGCTGGTATAAAAATGGGTGTTGAATCTATAAATGAAGTAATAGATCACGTAAAAAATGATAATCTTCGTAATATTTTAAATAAATATTTAGAAGATAATAAAAGTCTTGGTGATAAAACTCATGAATATTTAAACCAATTTCATGATAGTGGTAAGGAACCTAGTACTATAGCAAAAACTATGAGTTGGTTTAAAACAAATATTAAGTTATTACAAGGCAGCGATGTAGATGAACAAATAGCTGATTTAATGACTGATGGATGTAATATGGGAATAAAATCTATTTATAGATATTTAAATAAATATCCTAGCGCTAATAATGATGTTAAAGGTCTAGCAAAAGATATTATCACATCACAAGAAAAATTCCTTAATGATCTTAGAATATTTTTATAAATAAAAAAGCTTATGAAGTTAATTTCATAAGCTTTTTACCCTATTTTTTTAATAATTTATTCATCTTCTTATATAACGGTAATATACATAGTGTCATTATGCTTGCTTTTATTATATTAAATGGTGCATATACCCATATTACAAAAGTAAACAAATCATGTATCTTTGGATTTATTGCACTTCCCATAGCTATTATAGCATCTAAACTTCCAAATACTTGACCATATATCGGAGTTACCACAAAGTAGTTTGCTAAACATCCCATAATAGTCATTCCTAATATAGCTAGTAAAGCCCCCATAATTACACCTTTTAAATCATTTCTTCTTTTATAAACATAGGATATTATAACTACATAAGTTCCACCTATAATCGCATTTGCTATTTCTCCTACCCCACCAGTAAAAGTTGCTCCTATTTGAAGTAAATTTTTTATAAGAGCAATTATAAAACCAGCTAAAGGTCCCATTGCCATACCACCAAATATTGCAGGTATGTCTGATACATCTAGTTTTAAAAAACTTGGAAATATGGGCAATGGCACTGATATAAACATAAGTACATAAGCTACTGCTGATAATATTCCTACCTTAGCTAAAGTTTTTGCAGATACATATTTATTTTTTTTAATTGTTCCTTGCATAAAATTACCTCCCAATATATTTAAATAAAAATTTAAATAAATTAGAAATAAAAAAA
This sequence comes from Romboutsia sp. 1001713B170207_170306_H8, assembly GCF_015550495.1. Taxonomy (NCBI): domain Bacteria; kingdom Bacillati; phylum Bacillota; class Clostridia; order Peptostreptococcales; family Peptostreptococcaceae; genus Romboutsia; species Romboutsia sp. 1001713B170207_170306_H8. The sequence goes on along the minus strand of NZ_JADNAX010000007.1, from coordinate 26,416 downwards.
TCCGGAAATTAAAAAGCTCGAAGAATTATATCTCCGAGCTTATTTTTATGGATATAGTTTGTAAACTAATATATTATTAGTATACGCTTTTAACCATCTTCTCTCATCCAGACTTTACTGTCGGCTTTGGAATCTCACCAAATCATGCTACTAAAGTAGCTCGCGGGCTATAACCGCCGGTAGGGAATCTCACCCTGCCCCGAAGATTTTATATTTCTATTTAATTTATACTTATATACTAGTTAAAGTTAATCTTGTTGTCAACTTAACATAATATAAAATTTTATTTTTATATTAATTTATAAAATCTAAGCTCTTTTATAAACTATTTTTCCATCTATTATAGTAAATAATACATTGCTTTGAATTTCTAAAGGACATCCATCCCAAATAACTATATCTGCATCTTTTCCAACTTCTAGTGAACCAACTCTATCTTCTATTCCTAAAGTTTTTGCAGGATTTATAGTTATAGCTTCTAGAGCTTTATCTTTTTTCATACCATATTTAACGGCAATACCTGCACACATAGGAAGATATTGTACTGGTATAACAGGATGATCTGTCATTAAAGAGACTTGAGCACCTGCATTTGATAATATTCCAGCTGTATCAAATGTTAAATTTCTAAGTTCTATCTTAGATCTCTCTGATAAAGATGGTCCTACTATTACTGGATATCCTTCTTCAACTAAATCTTCTGCTATAAGATGTCCTTCCGTGCAGTGATCTAATGTAAGCTTTAAGTCAAATTCCTTTGCTATTCTTATTGCTGTAAACATATCATCTGCTCTATGTGCATGAACTTTAAATGGAATTTCTTTTCTTAATACCGGTATTAAGCTCTCCATTTTTATATCATATTCTGGCCTATCATGATCTTCATGCTCTTCAAATAATTCTATTTCTTCTAAATATTCTTCTGCTTTCTTTAAGTTTTCTCTTAATAATGATGCTATTGCCATCCTAGTTTGAGGTGTTTTCTCATCTCTTCCATAACAACTTTTAGGGTTTTCTCCAAAAGCTATTTTTGATGCAACAGGGTTTTTTATAACCATATTATCTATTCTTCTACCATGAGTTTTTATAGCTATACATTCTCCACCCATTACATTTGCACTTCCTGGAGTTGTACAAACAGATGTTATCCCTCCTTGAACAGCCTCTTCAAAAGTTCTATCCATTGGATTTATACCATCTATAGGATTTAATTGTGGAGTTATAGGGTCTGTTTCTTCATTTCCATCTGCTCCTTCAAATCCCATACCATCTTCCCATAATCCTAAGTGAGTATGAGCATCTATAAATCCTGGAAATACAAACTTCCCATCTGCATCTACAACTTCTATATCTTGTGAGGTTTCAATTTGTTTTCCTATTTTTACTATCTTTTTTCCTTCTATAAGTATATCTCCTACAAATATACCATTTGTTATTGTATTTATGATTCCATTTTTTATTAATATCATTTCAATCTCCTCCTAGAGGTTCTTACATCTTCATCGATAAAGAAACTCTTTTCTTATCTAAGTCAATGCCTATAACTTTTACATCAACAATATCTCCTACTGAAACTACATCCATAGGATCTTTTACAAACTTATTACTCATTTGAGATTTATGAACTAAACCATCATTTTTAATTCCAATATCAATAAAAGCTCCAAAGTCTACTACATTCCTTACAGTTCCTTTTAATATCATACCTTCTGTTATATCTTCTATTTTTAATACATCCGTTCTAAGTATAGGTTTAACTCCTTCTTCTCTAGGATCTCTTCCTGGCTTCTTAATTTCAGAAATTATATCTTTTAAAGTAATTTCTCCTACTTCTAAGTTTTTACTTAATTCCATTATACCTATTTTTTGTACTCTTTCATCAATATCTTGTATATTTCTATTTTTTACATCTTCTAAAGAGTATCCTATAAGTTCTAGCATCTTCTTACATATATCATAACTCTCAGGATGGACACCTGTATTGTCTAAAGGATTTTTAGCATTTGATATTCTCATAAATCCTGCACATTGAGTAAACGCTTGTGGACCTAGCCTTTTTACTTTTTTAAGTTGTGCTCTTGATGTAAAATCTCCATTTTCTTCTCTATATGCTATTATATTTTTAGCTATAGTTTTACTTATACCCGCAATATGCTCAAGTAAAGAATAAGATGCTGTATTTAAATCTAAACCTACACTATTTACAGAGTCTTCTACTACTCCATCTAAAACTCCTTCTAATCTCTTTTGATTTAAATCATGTTGATATTGACCAACTCCTATACTCTTAGGGTCTATTTTTACAAGCTCTGCTAATGGATCTTGAAGTCTTCTTCCTATAGATATAGCCCCTCTTATAGAGACATCTAAGTCTGGATGTTCTTCATTAGCAAGTTCTGATGCAGAGTAAACAGATGCTCCGGCTTCACTAACTATCACATACTGAACATCTTTATCAATTTCTTTTATCATATCAGATATAATACTTTCAGATTCTCTTGATGCTGTTCCATTTCCTATTGCTATTATATCTACATGATATTTATCTATAAATTCTTTTAATTTTCTTTTAGTTCCATCTACATCATTTTTAGGTTCAGTTGGATAAACTGTTGCATAATCTAAAAACTTACCATTTTTATCAACTACAGCTACTTTACATCCAGTTCTAAATCCAGGGTCAAATCCTATTACTACCTTTCCTTTAACCGGTGGTTGTAATAATAGACTTTTCACATTTTGTCCAAATACATTTATAGCTCTTTCTTCAGCTGCTTCTGTTAAAGTATTCCTAACTTCTCTTTCTATAGAAGGGAATATCAATCTTTTATAAGAATCTTCTATAGCTTGTACAATTTGTTCTTTACTTGATACATTTTCATTATTTACATATTTACCTATAATATGATTTAATACTTTATCATTATTTATTTCTAATTTTACTTTTAAGAAATTTTCCTTTTCTCCTCTATTTATTGCTAATGTTCTATGTGGAGCAATATTTTTAACACCTTCACTATAATCATAGTACATATCATATACTGATTTTTCATCTATTGTATTTTTAGTACATATAATACCATCTCTTAATGCAAGCTCTCTTATATATTTTCTAATATCTGCATCATCTGAAACAATTTCAGCTATTATATCTTTTGCTCCTTTTAATGCATCTTCTAATGAATTAACTTCTTTTTCTTCATTTATGTATTTTTCTGCTTCTAATTCTATGTTATCTATTTTTTTATTTAAGATACTCATTGCTAATCCTTCTAATCCTTTTTCTTTAGCAATAGTAGCTCTTGTTCTTTTCTTTTGTTTGAATGGAGCATATATATCTTCTACTTCTTGAAGAGTTTTAGCTTTTAGTATTTTTTGAGTTATTTCATCTGTTAATCTCCCTTGTTCTTCAATTATTCTGGTAACATCTTCTTTCCTACCTTCTAAATTTCTTAAATATGTTAATCTATCGTATAGCTCTCTTAAAGTAACATCACTCATAGCCCCTGTCATTTCTTTTCTATACCTAGCTATGAATGGTATTGTATTACCTTCATCAATTAATTTTATTGTATTATTTATATGTTCATCTTTTAAATTAAACTCTGCTTTTAATACTTGATTTATATCCACAATACTTCCTTCTTTCTATAAAATTTATAATATTTAAAATTTTAAATAAGGCTTAAGAATCAAATTCTCAAGCCTTACCTTAAATTATTTTTTATTTTTATTCATTTTAAGATATTCATTTATAAATAAATCTATACTACCGTCCATTACACTATCTACATTTCCTATTTCTGCATTAGTTCGATGGTCTTTTACCATTTTATATGGTTGGAATACGTATGATCTTATTTGGCTTCCCCAAGTTATTTGAGAGTATTTACCTTGTATATCTTCTATTTTTTCTTTTTGCTCCAATTCTTTTAGCTCTATAAGTTTTGCCATGAGCATTCTCATAGCTCTATCTTTGTTCATATGCTGAGATCTTTCATTCTGACATTGAACCACAACTCCAGTTGGAATATGTGTTATTCTTACTGCTGAATCAGTAGTATTTACATGCTGACCTCCAGCACCTGAAGCTCTATAAGTATCTATTTTCAAATCATTATGATTTATTTCAATTTCTATATTTTCATCAAGTTCAGGAGTTACATCCACTGATGCAAATGATGTATGCCTTTTTCCTGATGGATCAAATGGAGATATTCTTACAATGCGGTGAACACCTTTCTCACTCTTTAAGTATCCATAAGCATTTAATCCTTCAATTAATAAAGTCGCACTCTTTATACCTGCCTCTGGATCTGAAAGTATATCTAAAAGCTTTACCTTATATCCTTTTCTTTCTCCCCATCTTACATACATTCTAAGAAGCATCTGAGCCCAATCTTGGGCATCTAATCCACCTGTACCTGCATTTATAGATAGTATTGCATTATTTTTATCATACTCACCACTTAAAAGCGTTTTTATTCTCATATTATCAATATCTTTTTCAAGATTATCAATACTACTTTCTATTTCCTTACAAACTGAGTCATCACTTTCCTCTAGCCCTATTTCTATTAATAACTCGATTTCTTCTAAACTTTCTTTTAAGCTATTATATTCTTCAACTATATCTTTAAGAGCTTTATTTTCCTGAATAACCTTTTGAGCCTTTTCATTGTCATTCCAGAATTCTTGCTTATTCATCTCTTCTTCATTTTTTTCTATTTGTTTTAACAATGAAGAAATGTCAAAGAGAGTCCCTCATTTCTTCTAGATTTGAAGACATTTTTTCTATACTTTGTCTATATTCTTGTATGTTTAGCATTTAAACCTCCAAAATTATCTTCCACAGCACTTTTTATACTTTTTACCACTACCACATGGACATAAATCATTTCTGCCTGCTTGATCTTCTTTTTTCACAGTCTTATTGCCTGGTTCATCAGTTGCACTTGAAGATAAATGATCTACGTCTATAACTTGTTTTCTCTCAACAGGTTGTTCTATTGTTATATTGAATAAATATCTAACAGTATCTTCTTGTATATGTTTAGTCATCTCATCAAACATATCAAAACCTTCCATCTTGTATGCAACAACTGGGTCTTGCTGTCCTATAGCACGAAGTCCTATACCTTGACGTAATTGATCCATAGCATCTATATGATCTATCCAATGACTATCAACTGATTGAAGAAGTATAACTCTCTCTATTTCTCTCATTCTTTCAGAACTAATTTGTTCTTCCTTAGCAAAGTAAATTTTATAAGCTATTTCATAAGTTTTCTCCACAAGTTCCTCTCTAGAAAGTTTTTCTATATCCTCTATTTCTATGCTTCCTTTAGGCATAAAGATAGAGTAAATATGAGCTTTAAATACATCTACATCTATTGATTTCTCTGTTGATGCTATATTTGCTGCATCCTCAATTATCTCTTTTATCATTGATTGTATTTGTTCATCTAGGTTTTCACCCTCTAACACACGGCTTCTTTCTGCATAAATTATTTCTCTTTGTTTATTCATAACATCATCATATTGAAGAACGTGTTTTCTTATTCCAAAGTTCTTTCCTTCAACTTTCTTTTGAGCAGTTTCTATAGATTTTGTTAGCATTTTATGCTCTATTGGCATATCATCCTCTAAACCTATTTTTTCTACTACACCTTGAATTCTTTCACTTCCAAATAATCTCATTAAATCGTCATCTAATGCTATATAGAATCTTGAACTACCAGGGTCACCTTGACGTCCAGCACGACCTCTTAACTGATTGTCTATTCTACGAGATTCATGTCTTTCTGTACCTATTATAGCTAAACCACCAGCATTTAATACTTCTTGTTGTTCTACCTCTGATTCTTTTTTAAACTTATGGTATAGTCTTTCGTATTCGTCTCTAGCTTTAAATAATTCTTCATTTTCTTCTGTTTGTTGAACTTCTAATGGTGAATCAACTTTATTAATAACCTCATCAACATAACCTAATCTCTTCATTTCTTTTTTAGTTAAAAATACAGGGTTTCCACCTAAAACTATATCTGTTCCACGACCTGCCATATTAGTAGCAATTGTAACTGCTCCTAATCTACCTGCTTGGGCTATTATCTCGGCTTCTTTATCGTGATGCTTAGCATTTAATACTTCATGTCTTATACCCTTTCTCTTTAAAAGCTGTGATAATAGTTCTGATTTTTCTATAGATACAGTACCAACTAACACTGGTTGCTTATTTTTATGTCTTTCTATTATATCTTCAGCTACAGCATTAAATTTACCCATCTCATTTTTATAAACACAGTCAGCTAGATCTTTTCTTAGTATTTCTTTATTTGTAGGTATTTGCACAACATCCATCTTATATATTGCTTTAAATTCTTCTTCTTCTGTTTTTGCAGTACCAGTCATTCCCGAAAGCTTATTATACATTCTAAAGTAATTTTGGAATGTTATAGTTGCTAGAGTTTTAGATTCTCTTTGTATTCTTAAACCTTCCTTAGCTTCTATTGCTTGATGTAATCCTTCAGAGTATCTTCTACCAAACATAAGTCTTCCTGTAAACTCATCTACAATTACTATTTCTCCGTCTTTACATACATAATCAACGTCACGTTTCATTATTGTATGAGCTTTTAATGCTTGATTTATATGATGATATAATTCTGTATGAGATATATCTGTTATATTTTCAACATTAAAGTAAATTTCAGCTTTTTGTATACCTGACTCTGTTAAAGACACAGCTTTTTGCTTTTCTTCTAATTCATAATCATCCGATCTTAATGTTAGTACAAATGTATTAGCATCTGAGTATAGATGAGTTGACTTATCCCCAGGTCCCGAAATTATAAGTGGTGTTCTAGCCTCATCTATAAGTATTGAGTCAACCTCATCCACTATTGCATAGTTTAATGGTCTTTGAACTCTCTGTTCTTTATGTATTACCATGTTGTCTTTTAAGTAATCAAATCCGTACTCATTATTTGTACCATAAGTTATATCACATTCATATTGAGACTTTCTAAGTGCTGGACTTTGTCCATGAACTATAACCCCTACAGTAAGTCCTAAAAATTCATATACTTTTCCCATTTGCTCTTTGTCACGTTTTGCTAAATAATCATTCACTGTAACTACATGTACTCCTTTACCAGTAAGAGCGTTTAAGTATACTGGTGCTGTTGCAACTAGTGTTTTACCTTCACCAGTTTTCATCTCAGCAATTCTTCCTTGATGAAGAACTATACCTCCTATAAGTTGTACTCTATAATGCCTCATTCCTAATACTCGACTTGCAGCTTCTCTTACTACAGCGAATGCTTCTGGTAATATATCATCTAAATTTTCGCCTTTTTCTAATCTATCTCTAAATACATTAGTCATTTCTTTAAGCTCTGTATCTGACATAGATTTAAATTTGCTTTCAAATCCATCTATCTTATCTACTATTTTATTAAAATTCTTTAGCTCTTTTTTATCCGCTATATTAAATAAATTATCTAAAAAACCCATCGTTGGCATCTCTCCTCGTCCATATATTATTACTATTATACATTTTACCATAAAAATACTATATTTAATATTAATATTGACCGTATCTATAAATTATATAAATAACTATAAAAATAACAAAAAAATATTTAAAGCTACCAATATTTAATATTGGTAGCTTTTGTTTAAAGTTTCATTATTCGTGTTCTATCATTCCATATCCACCATTTTTACGTTTATAAACTGTAGCTATTTCTTCAGTATCTATATTTCTAAACATATAGAAATCATGTTCTAGTAACTCCATTTGTAAAACTGCTTCTTCAGGACTCATTGGCTTCATATCAAACTTTTTAATTCTTTTTATAACTATATTTAAAGTATCTATATCTTCATCTTCATACACATCTTGAGAATCTAGATCTACACCTTCAAATCTTATACTTTTATTTAATTGATGTCTATCTTGTACTCTATTTTTATATTTTTTCAATTGTTTATTTAACTTATCATATACAATATCTATAGCTGCATATAAATTTTCTTCACTATCTTCTGCTCTAATAATTGGTCCATTTATAGGTATCATTGTTACTTCTATCTTATGGCGAGCTTTCTTAGCGCTCACTGTAACTTTTACATCAGTTTCTGGATGAAGGTAATAATCTAATTTTCCTATTTTTTCTTCTATTGCACTTTTAATTCCATCAGTTAAATCCATTTGTTTACCAGATATTATTATATTCATAAGAACATCTCCCTTCAGTTATCATAGTATAAAAGCTAATATTTATACTTAATAATATATTCTTTATCAATTCGTCTAATCCTTTATTTTTATTTTTAACTTTTATATGTTTTATATACTGTCGAATAAAGTATTATATAATTTTCTTTTATTTCTATAATATCTTTATGTGGATTATTTTAAACTACAATTTCTGTGGATAATGTGAATAAATATGTTAATAACTTTTATAAATGTGTATTTTAAGCTATTTATCAAAAAATATATATCCACATTTTTTTGCATATATTGTTATTAATTTGTGCATTGATGTCATTTTTCTACATTTTACTTCATTTTATAATGTTTTATTTAGTTCAAAAAATTTTTTTTAACTTTATTTATATTTTTTATTTTTGAGCAAAAAAAAAGCACCCATAAAGGTACTTTTGGATAATTTAGCTGACCTGGTCTTTGACCCCACACTCGCCTACTGGAGGTTTCGCTTGGGTTTGCCGCACTACTAACTCTCTCGATTTTATACCGGTAGGACTTACTTCTAAGCTGCACCATGATCATTAATCCCATTTTTAGAATTAACTTACGTGGATCCTTTTGCCTGCAACTGGCTTGGACTTTCAACCACAGACCTAAAATATCACCTACTTATTTTATTATGTTTACATCTTTATGTCAAGTTAAATTTATTCAATTACATAATTATCATTATTTCTTGTAAGTAATGTAATTACAAATACTTTACTAACACTATTTAACTTTAATAATTTAGATATTTCATTTACAGTTGATCCAGTAGTTAGTATATCATCTACAAGTAATACATTTTTATATTTAATATCACATACTCCTTTATTAACCGAGAATGCATTTCTTAATTCTATTTTTCTTTCATTTCTACTTAAACTATATAATCTTCTTGTATTTCCATTTCTTTCTATACAGTCTAATGTAGGAATTCCGATTTGCTTACTTAATAATTTAGCAATCTTTTCAGACTGATTAAATCCTCTTTGTTTTAATCTATTTTTATGAAGTGGTACAAATAGAATATAATCAAACTTAATATCCTCTATATCTAACTTTTCTTTCATTATGTTAGATACATACTTAACCATATAAGTTTTGTTTTTATATTTAAAATCAAGTATCATATGTTTACTAACATCATTATATTCAATACACGATATTGATTTATCAAAATAAAAATTTTTATTAAAACAATAATTACAACTTTCTATATCTTGCCTTTCTAATGAATGATAAATTATAGGCTTTCCACATTTAATACAACCACTTTGAATAAAGTGTAATTCTTTAAAACACTCTTTACATAATGAATATGTGTTAGTCTTTTTTATAGGTTTATTACATAATATACAACTTATATTTTCCGGATATATAAATTCTAAGATTAAATCTACCACTTCATTAAAGTTCATACTACTTTAACAACAACCCTTCTTTTCTAAATTTAATTAACTTATTCGCTAAATTTGAATATCTATCATTAGTTCTATTATTTCTTATCATATATTCTAAATACTTAACATCTCCAACTAATACTACTAATTTTTTAGCTCTAGTAACAGCTGTATATAATAGATTTCTACTTAATAACATAGGAGGTGCCCATGATATCGGTATAACAACTACTGGAAATTCACTTCCTTGGCTTTTATGAATAGTAGTACAAAAACTATGATCTAATTCATCCAGCTCATCATATGTATATTCAACTATCTTTATTTGGTCAAATATAACATAAATTTTCTTGTTTTCTTTATCTATATGATAGATATATCCAATATCTCCATTATATATACCTTCCCCACTATCTTGCTTATCTTCACTTTCCCACTTTTTAGTGTAATTGTTTTTTACTTGCATTACCTTATCGCCGACTCTAAATATCCTTTTAGCAAAATTCTCTTCAACTTTAAACTTTTCAGGCTTATTAAGACTTTTTTGAAGAGCTATATTTAGATTAGTAACACCTACGTCCCCCTTCCTCATAGATGCTAAAACTTGTATATCTTTCAATTTATCAAATTTATAAAATCTAGGTAACCTCTCACTTACAATTTCTACTATCTCATCTAGGATTTCTTCATTTGTATTTCTTTTTATAAAGAAGAAATCTTTACCCTTTGCATTTAAATATAATGGTTCACCTTTGTTTATTTTATGTGCATTAACTACTATCATACTCTCTTGAGCTTGTCTAAATATTTCATTTAACTTAACTACATTTATTACCTTAGAATCAATTATATCTTTTAAAACATTTCCGGCTCCAACTGAAGGTAACTGATCGCTATCTCCAACTAATATAACCCGTGTTCCAGGCTTTATCGCCCGTAGTACACTATACATCAATAGTATATCTACCATTGATACTTCATCTAAAATTACAACATCTGCATTAATTGGATCTTCTTCATTTTTTAAGAACATTAAATCATCACTATCAGTAGCAAATCCCATTTCTAATAATCTATGTATAGTTCTTGCTTCTCTTTGAGACGTCTCACTCATTCTCTTTGCTGCACGACCTGTAGGTGCTGCTAATACTACCCTTTTTTTATTATTTTCAAAGATTTTTATTATAGTATTTATAGTCGTAGTTTTACCAGTCCCTGGTCCTCCAGTTATAACTAAAACACCTGTATTTATAGCTTCTTTAACCGCTAATACTTGATTATTAGCTAATTTTATATTTTCCTCTTCTTCTAAAAGTCTAATTTCTTCATCTATATCAATGTTTAAATCATCAACTTCACTTTGAGATAATTTAATTATTTGCTTGCATACACCATTTTCTGACATATAATATGGCATTAGATAAACTAACTGATTATTATTTAATAATTCTATATGTACTTTTTGATCATAAGCTAGCCCCATAATACAATTATCTATCATAGACTCGTCTACATCTAATATTTTTTTAGATTCTTGAATTAAAATATCCTTCGGTAAATATGTATGACCACTACTCAATGACTGATTTAAAGCATATAATATGCCTTGACATATTCTATCTTCTGAATATTTATCTATACCAATTTTGCTAGCAATTTCATCTGCTATTTTAAATCCAATTCCTCTTATATCTTCTGCCAGTCTATATGGATTTTTATTAATAATGTCTATCGATTTATTTTTATATCTTTTGTATATTTTTAAGCAGTAATTAGGAGTTATACCATATGGAGATAGTTCTATTATTATATTTCGAAGTTCTCTGTTTTCTTCATAACTTTTTACTATTTGTTTTAATTTTTTTCCACCTATGCCTTCTACTTCTTCTAAACGTTCTGGATTATTTTGTATTATATCTAGTGTATTCACACCAAATTTATCAATAATCCTCTTTGCCATTTTCTCACCTATACCATGTATCATTCCAGATGCTAAATATGCATATATACCTTCTAGAGATGTTGGTGTAACCGGCATAAATTTACTTACTTCAAATTGAGTTCCATAAGTTTTATGATTTACCCACTTTCCTTCTACTTCTATGCTCTCTCCTACTGATAAAGTTGGCATACATCCAACGATTACAATTTCATCCATACTATTTGCCAAATGAGCTATAGTATATCCATTGTCTTCATTTTTAAATACTATGTCACTTATCATTCCTTCTATTCTTTCCATATCACTTCTCCTACAAACAAATAGTGTCTTTATCATACACCTAATTTGTAACTATTATACATTTTATAAACAATAAAATAAAGGGCACATTAAAAGATATATCATATCTTAAATATGCCCTTTGTGCTATTTATCTATTTCATCATTTCACATTCTAATGCTTGTTTTCTTAATGTTTCTGCTTTATCAGTTCTTTCCCATGGTAAGTTTAAGTCATTTCTTCCAAAGTGTCCATAAGCTGCTACTTGTTTATAGATAGGTTTTCTTAGATCTAAATCTCTTATAATTGCTCCTGGTCTTAAGTCAAAGTTTTTATTTACCAATTCAACTAATGCTTCTTCTGAAACTTTTCCAGTACCAAATGTATCTATAAATATTGATAAAGGCTTAGCAACACCTATAGCATATGCTAACTCTATCTCACACTTTTCAGCAAGTCCTGCTGCTACTATATTTTTAGCAACATATCTTGCAGCATAAGCTGCTGATCTATCAACTTTAGTTGGATCTTTTCCTGAGAATGCTCCACCACCATGTCTAGAATATCCTCCATAAGTATCTATTATTATTTTTCTACCAGTAAGACCTGTATCCCCTTGAGGACCTCCTATAACGAATCTTCCTGTTGGGTTTATATATATCATAGTTTCTTCATCAAGTAATTCAGCTGGTATAACATGTTTAATTACATGCTCTATTAAATCTCTTCTTATTGTATCATTATCTATATCTTCTGAATGTTGAGTAGATATAAGAACTGTATGAACTCTAATAGCTTTAGTTCCATCATATTCAACTGTAACTTGAGTTTTACCATCAGGTCTTAAGTAATCTAGTAATCCAGATTTTCTAACTTCAGTTAATCTTCTAGCTAATTTATGTGCTAATGATATTGGTAGTGGCATTAATTCTTCAGTTTCATTACATGCAAAACCGAACATTATTCCCTGATCTCCTGCACCAACATTTTCAATTTCCTCTTCTGTAACTTCTCCAACCTTATTTTCTAAAGCTTCATCAACACCCATAGCTATATCTCCTGATTGCTCATCTATAGATGTAATTACAGCACAAGTATTGCAGTCAAATCCAAATTTAGCTCTTGTATATCCTATTTCTTCTACTGTACTTCTTACTAATTTTGGAATATCAACATATGCTGATGTAGTTATTTCACCCGCAACTAAAACTAAACCTGTTGTAACAGTTGTTTCACAAGCTACTCTTGATAATGGGTCCTTTTCTAATAATGCATCTAGTATTGCATCTGATATTTGATCACAGATCTTATCTGGATGCCCTTCTGTAACTGATTCTGATGTAAATAAATGTCTTGCCATTTTATATCCTCCCTTTAATTTAATAAATTATATTTTTTTATTTTGTATAAATTGTAGGGGTTTATATTAATTGAACTATTAATCTTTTCAATTAAAAAAACCTCTCCTTATACAAGAAGAGGTTAATCATTACACATTTAATGTACTAATTAACTAACCTCATCTTTCAAGACTTATAAAAAATCTTGTAGGAATTAGCACCTTTTCCCTTTTGGGGCGGTTGCCGGGCTTCATAGGGCCTATCCCTCAGCCTCTCTTGATAAGGTAATAAATATTTTCATATTTATTATGAGTCGTTTTTATCCTTATTAATAATATTTTCTTTTTTTATTTTAATTATTAACTTTAGATATATATTACTATTTTTTTAATTTAATGTCAAGGATATATAGTTTTATATGTCAGTAATTGTTATTTAAAAATAACAAGTTTTTGTGATTTTATCTATATAATATATAGTAGGGGTAATTATTTAAAATTTACTTTTATATTATAATATGATGCGTTATTAAAACTTAAGGTTAGGCATTTTTTAGATTATATATTCATATATTTTTGAAGGAGGTGTTCCTATGTATTTAGCTAAAGTAAATTATAAAAAAGAAAATGTAGCTCAAGTGTTAAGCTTAATACTAAAAGATATTATAAACGAAAATACTATTGTTATTTGTATAGGAACAGATAGGGCTATAGGTGATGCTCTTGGCCCTTTAGTTGGAACTATGCTAAAAAATAGCGATTTTAAATACCCTGTTTACGGTACTTTAGATAATCCTATTCATGCTTTAAATATATACGAGTCAATTGAAGAAATAAAAAATCTTCATCCTAAAGGAGAGTTTCTAGCTATAGATGCTTGCCTAGGAGCTAAAAATAGTATAGGTAATATACAAATTAGAAAAGGTCCTATTTTACCTGGAAAAGGTGTTGGTAAAAAACTACCTCAAGTTGGAAGTTACTCAATAGTAGGTATAGTAGATAAGATTGATGAAAGCAATAGATTTTCATTTAATAATGTTCGTCTTAGCTTTGTCTTAGAACTATCAGAAACTATAGCTCTTTCTTTACTTCTTGCTACTTAAAAAGTAACCGGTATCAATATACTTAAAATTATATAATAAAAAATGAACTCTAGTTTATTTCTAGAGTTCATTTTTTATATCTTAATAATCTTAAAATAATATTTAATTATCTCTTTTTAAACGTCCCACCCGTTTCTAATAAATCTAATGAACTTAATGAGCTTCCAGTTCCTTTTGCAACACAAGATAATGCATCTTCAGCTACAATTACCTTTATTCCTGTGCTTTCTTCAATTCTCTTATCTAAACCGTCTAATAAAGAGCCTCCACCTGTCATTATAATCCCTCTATCACTTATATCTGCAGCCAACTCTGGTGGCGTTTGTTCTAGTACAAAACGTGTAGCTACTAATATTTGTTCTATACATTCACTAATTGCATCTAGTATTTCAGCAGAAGATATTTTCATAGATTCTGGAAGACCTGTAATTAAGTTTCTTCCACTAACTTTCATATATCTTTCTTCTTCTAATTTCATTGCAGTACCTATTTCAATCTTTAGCTTTTCTGCACTTCTTTCTCCTATAAGAAGGTTCTTTTGTTTTTTTATATACCTTACTATAGCTTCATCAAATTTATCTCCACCAACTTTTATAGATGTACTTACAACAGCTCCTCCTAGAGATATAATTGCTATATCAGCAGTACCTCCTCCAATATCTATTACCATATTTCCATTTGGTTGAGATATATCTACTCCAGCTCCGATTGCTGCTGCTATTGGCTCTTCAATTATATAAACCTCTCTTGCTCCAGCTAAACGTGTAGCTTCTTCTACGGCTCTTTTCTCAACTTCTGTAACGCCCGTTGGAACACATACCATTATTCTTGGCATAAAAAATCTTCCGAATCCTTTTTTATCTACCACTTTTTCAACAAAGTACTTTAACATTTTTTCAGTAACATCATAGTCTGATATTACACCATCTCTTAATGGTCTTATAGCAACTATATTACCTGGTGTTCTACCTATCATTCTTCTAGCTTCTTCACCTACTGCTAATACTGAATTAGTTCTTTTATCTATAGCTACAACAGATGGTTCTTCTAAAACTATACCTTTTCCACTTACATAAACTATTACATTTGCCGTCCCTAAATCTATACCTATATCAACTCTAGCCATATTTTCAACTCCTCTTTGTCTTTCTACTTTTGTATATCTTATACTCCTAGATACAAGATATACAAATTTCATAATTTAGTCAAGAAAAAGATGTAGGTTTTATCCTACATCTTTTTTGTGTTCTTTCTCATATTTTAGCTTTGTTGCTAAACCTCCCCTTATATGTCTTTCAGATTTATTTTTTTCTAAAACCTTTTTAACCTCTTTTGCTAGAGATGGGTTTATTTCTTCTAATCGTTCAGTTACATCTTTGTGTATGGTACTTTTACTTACTCCAAAAGTTTTGGCAGTTTGTCTTACAGTAGTATTTTTCTCTAGTATATATTTTGCTACGATTATGGCTCTTTCCTCTATATGCGATTTCAAAATTTCCCCTCCCTCATATACCAGCCTTAATGATATATATGTAAAAATAAAAAAAAATATAACAGACTTTATCAAAATGATTAAGCCTGTTATATTTTTTAATTTACTAAAGACATTGGATCTATAGAGTTTTCGCCTTCATAAGCTTCTACATGTATATGCTCTTCTTCTTTACACTCTACTCTAGTTGTATTTCCAGCTAGCCCTATACATTCGCCTTCCTTTATGTCTTGATTTTTTTCTACTTTTATATCTTCACCTAAGTTTGAATATACCACCGTTACATTATCAGACTTCACTTTTACTGACATTCCATATTCATCATCTTCATACACATCTACCACTGTACCGTCCATTAGTGACTTTATTTCTTGATTGCTTACTACACTTACATCGATACCTTTGTGTATTTCCCATACATTTAAAGTTTTTGAATAACTAGGTTCAGTTTCTGAATACTCTCTTATTACCTCTTTGCCAAGAAAACTTAGTTTGTTATCTATCTTTTCTTGATTCTCTTTTGCATTACTTAAGTTTTGGTCAGAATCAGTTGTTGTTGCTATTGCATCTTCTTCTTTATCATTATCTATTAAGTGTATTTCTTCATTATCTTCTACAATTTTATCATTGCTGGCTAATTTGTTTACATTATTATTTGTTAGCCAAACTCCTCCTATCGCTACTAAACAAACGCATACAAATAGTGATAAATAGAAAATATCATTTTCTAATAACTTTTTCTTCATACAGCACCTCCAAATATATTAATACATTTGGAGTGTTTCCTGTATTTTCTAATTTTATACAATTTATCTACACATTTTTAATATAAATCTTTTATTTCCACTCCAGTGTAGTAATGTTTCAGTATTTCATAATATAAAAAGCCTTCTTCTGCCATTCCTTGAGCTCCCCATTGACTCATACCAACACCGTGTCCGTATCCCTTTACATTAAATCGTACATTGTCCTCACTAAGTTTTATTTCAAAATTAGCTGAATTAAGATTGAATACACTTCTAATATTAACTCCTGTTAATTCTTTATCTCCTATTTTAATCTTGTCTACAGCTCCTCCTGTACTTCTATTTAATATTTTAATTTCATTCTCTAAATCATTTGAATTTATGCTTATACTCGGATAACTACTTTTTATATATCTTATAAAATCAGATTTGCTTATAACTACTTCTGATGTGTATTTTGGTGATTCTCCATCATATGGACTACTTACTGATCTTAAATATGGATACATGGTTGAAAAAACTTCTTCACTATCTTCTGTTTTTCCTGATGATGTAGAAAAATATAATGGTAGTATAGGTTCACCATTATATACTAAAATTTGCCCTCTAGTTTCATCAACAGCCTGTTTTATTTTAGTATATGATTCATTCATCCACTCACTACCATTTGTTGCTTCTAACTCTTCATAACTTTTATATTCTTGGCAATGCTTATAGTTGGTACATACTACTGCATTATTATGTCCACTTGCACTTGGATTTTCTTTTTTATACATTACAAATGTCCTTGCTGCTATAGCCTGAGCTTTTAATGCTTCTATATCAAACTTTGCTGACATTTCTCCTGATAATACACCATATAAGTAAACTTCTATATTCATAGACTCTATTTTACCTTTATTTGTGTTATATACATTTATTGCAGGCACATCTCCATTAACAGTTTCATAGTTAGTTTGCTCATTTTGCTCTTCAACATTACCAATCTTAACTTTAAATCCTTCTTCCATACTACTTGTACTTGGTTCCTTAAAAAAAATAGTACTAATAGCAACTGGTACAAGTATACATACAAAAACTAATCCCGCTAAAATTACTAAAGGGTTCTTCATATACTTTCCTCCTTAGCTTGGCTAATTATCTTTAAAGTATATGAAAAACCCCTTACATTTATTACTTAACTATTATTTAACTAATCTTCTACGATTTCTATATTTCCACCTAGTGCTGTTATCTTCTTGTCGATATCTACATATCCTCTTTGTATATGGTATATTTCACCTATTTCAGTGTCTCCTTCAGCTATAAGACCACATAATATAAGCGCTGCTCCTGCTCTTAAATCTGTAGCATTAACTTTCGCTCCGTACAGTTTATCTACACCTTTTACTACAGCCGTTCTTCCTTCTATTTTTATGTTTGCACCCATTCTATTGAACTCTGCAACATGCATGTATCTATTTTCAAAAACAGTTTCTATAACTACACCTGTCCCTTTAGATACAGTAAGCATAGCCATAAATTGAGCTTGAACATCTGTTGGGAATCCTGGATGTGGTAAAGTTTTTATATCTATTGATTTTAAAGTCTCTGGACCTATAACTCTAACTGCATTTTCTAACTCTATTATTTTACATCCAGCTTCTTTTAATTTAGCTGTAACTGGCTTTAAATGCTCCATTAAAACATTCTCTATAGTTATATCACCTTTTGTCATAGCTGCTGCAACCATATAAGTAGCCGCTTCTATTCTATCTGGTATAACAGTATGCTCTGCACCTCTTAATTCCTTAACACCTTTTATTCTTATAGTGTTAGTTCCTGCGCCTTTTATATCTGCGCCCATTTCATTTAAAAAGTTAGCTAAATCTACTATCTCTGGTTCTTCTGCAGCATTTTCTATTATAGTAGTTCCTTCTGCTAGTGATGCTGCCATCATTATATTTTCAGTTGCTCCTACTGATGGAAAATCTAAATATAACTTACATCCTTTTAATTTTTCAGTTCTAGCTTCAACGAATCCATGATCTATTTCAACATCAGCACCTAAGCATCTAAATCCTTTTAAATGTAAATCTATTGGTCTTGTACCTATAGCACATCCTCCTGGCATAGATATTTTTGTATGATTGAATCTTGATAATAAAGGTCCCATAACTAAGAATGATGCTCTCATTTTTCTTACTAACTCATATGGAGCTTCACATGTAGTTATATTTGTCGCATCAACAGTTAATGTTTTATCTTCATATTCAACTTCCGCTCCTAAATGTCTTAATAAATCAGATATAACATGAACATCTCTTAAATTTGGAACTTCTCTTATTACAGATTTTCCCTTTGCTAGTAATGTTGCTGCTATAATTGGTAAAACAGCATTTTTTGCTCCATCTATTTTAACTGTACCATTAAGTGGGTTACTTTTCTTTACAATTATCTTAGCCATCTTATTTGATCTCCTCTTAGTAATCTAGTTTTATAATCGGTGTAGCTATATATATGAGTGTTTTCTCATCATCCTCGCTATACCTAATTCCTATATTTAAATTTATCTTTTTGCCAAAACATTCTAAGTAATCTTCTTTTAATACCTTACTATATGCCGTCACAGATAAAAAATTCTCTTCTTGTACTTTTTCAATAACTTCAGCATTCATATTATATAATATTTCATCTAAAATATCATTATATTTATCGTTTTGTAACTTTTTTCCATATTCTCCAGCTATACAAGTATATATTTCATACTTGCAATTGTAATTATTCAGAGAATCCTCTAAAATATCGTAAATATCCACTATATTTTTATATACTTTATTATCTAATATGTCAACCATTAAGTAAGATTCTGTTTTATTTTTTTTTATTGCTACTATAGATATACTAGAGTTATTATCCTTTCCTTGGGTATATATTTGATTTTCATCGTCATTCCACTTTTCTTCTATCTTCACATCACTTTCTTCCATACCTAAATCTGTAATTATATCTATACATATAGATTTTAATTCATCTTTGCTTATATTATAATCAATACTTGCATTTGCTTTTATGCTATAAAACTTAAACTCTGCACCTGTATCTTCAAAAGTATTTAAAAATCTATCATATGAATTGTTTAATTTTATATCTGCATAAGATGATATTGATCCTAACATTACTAAAATAATAAACAAAGAAATATATTTTAATTTTTCCATGAATAATCCCCCTTAAAACTCTAAATTTATATTTAAATTATTAACAAATTTAAAGAGGATATACTTCATAGTTATTTTATATTATAAATATAAAAAATAAATTCCTGTTAATTTAATATAAATAAATTAAAAGGCTGAGACATAATATCTCAGCCCTATTAATTATTCTACAAATTACTTTAATAATATTTATTTATTTTTTATTCTACTGTTACTGATTTCGCTAAGTTTCTTGGCTTATCTACATCACAGCCTCTTTGCACTGCAACATAGTAAGATAATAATTGAAGTGGTAAAACAGTTAGTATACTTGATAATACATCATCAACATTTGGTATATATATTACCTTATCCGCTGCTTTTTCTACTTCTTTATTATGCTCTTGAGCAATAGCTATAACATAAGCTCCTCTAGCTTTAACTTCTTGCATATTAGATACCATCTTTTCGAAAAGCTCTTCTTGAGTAGCTATTGCTATAACAGGAGTTCCTTCTTCTATTAGTGCTATTGTACCGTGTTTTAATTCTCCTGCTGCAAATGCTTCTGCATGAATATAAGATATTTCTTTTATCTTTAGAGCACCTTCCATAGCTAAATTATAATCTAATCCTCTACCTAAATAGAACGCGCTAGTTGCATTTCTTAATTCTTTAGCTACATCTTCTTTTATATGAGTTTCTTGTTCTAATGCTCTAGAAACTAACTCTGGCATTTCTTTTAATTTATCGATCATTTCATTATAGTACTCTCTGCTTATAGTACCTTTCTTTATAGCAAAATCTAAAGCTATCATGTAGAATGATACTAATTGAGTAGTATAAGCTTTAGTAGATGCAACTGATATTTCAGGACCTGCCCAAGTATAGAATACATCATCAGATTCTCTAGCTATAGAAGAACCAACAACATTAGTTACTGATAGTATTCTCGCTCCCTTTTCTTTAGCATATCTTAAAGATGCTAAAGTATCTGCAGTTTCACCAGATTGACTTACTAGTATTAATAAAGTCTTATCGTCTATATACGGATCTCTATATCTAAACTCAGATGCTATATCAGTTATAACTGGTATATGAGCAAACTTTTCTATTGCAAATTTACCAACAAGACCTGCATGATATGCAGTACCACATGCAACGATATATACTCTATTTATTTTATCTAAATCTTCTTTAGTCATTTTTATATCATCTAATTGGATTTCTCCATTAGCGTTTAATCTTCTTAATAAAGTTTCTTTAACTCCATTTGGTTGTTCATATATTTCCTTTAACATAAAGTGGTCATATCCACCTTTTGAAGCAGCTTCTACATCCCAAGTTATTTCATTTAATTCTTTTTCAACAACATTTCTATTTTCATCTAAAACAGTAACATTGTTGTCTTTTATATGGACATATTCTCCATTTTCTAAGAAGTAAACATTTCTAGTATACTTTAATATTGCAGGTATATCTGAAGCTATAAAATTTTCATCTTCTCCAAGACCTACAATTAATGGGCTGTCTTTTCTTACAGCTACTAATTCATTGTTATTATCTTTACATATAACTCCTAATGCATATGCTCCTCTTAATTTTTCAGTTGCTTTATATACAGCATCTAATAAGTTTCCTTCATAAAACTTATCTACTAAGTGTGCCACGACTTCTGTATCTGTTTGAGATAAAAATACAACACCTTCAGCTTGTAATTCTTCTCTTAATTCCATATAGTTCTCGATTATACCGTTATGAACTACAGCTATTGTTTTATCCATATTAAAATGAGGATGTGAGTTTACATCAGATGGCTCACCATGAGTAGCCCATCTAGTATGCCCTATACCTAATCCGCCTTTAATAGGATTTTGTTCCAGGTCTTCTGCAAGTATTGCAAGTCTTCCCTTGAACTTTCTTATTTCTAATTCATTTCCTACACTTACTGCAACTCCAGCTGAGTCATATCCTCTATACTCAAGCTTAGAAAGTCCTTCTATAAGAACTTCAGTTGCCTGTCTATTTCCTAAATATCCAACTATACCACACATATTTTGTAGCCTCCTAAAAAAATTAATATATTTTTTAAGAGTAGGTCATATAAGTTTACTTGAGCTTCTCTTTGTCCACAGGATCACTCCTATGTTTTAAAGAAGTTCTTCGATGGTAAACACACCGCAGAGCATCCGCCGATAATTCGATTAACTCTGTCCTCGTCAACTTAGAAACAATTACGTTTAATTAAAAAGAGACGATATCTAAGTTCTGGCGCTTATAAAATAAGATTACATATATTTAAATTAAAAATATATATTAAGAAGCATATATTATAAAAACTTAATCTAATGCTTCTTAATATATATCTACTTTCATATATTTAATCTATATTTATTAAGATAACTTTTCTTGTATTAAGTTAGCTAAGTTTGTAGCTAATTCTTTTATTTGACCTTCCTCTTTACCCTCTAGCATAACTCTCACTAATGGTTCTGTTCCCGATGGTCTTATTAAGACTCTTCCACATCCATCTAATAAGTTTTCTATTCTTGCTATTTCATCACTTATTTCTTTTACTTCCATATATCTATTTTTATTTTCATTGCTTATTCTTGCATTAACTAAAACTTGTGGATATTGATTCATAACTGATGCAAGCTCCGACAAAGTTTTATTTTCTTCTAATACTATTTTAGACAGAATTAAAGAACTTAAAACACCATCTCCAGTAGTATTATAATCTAAGAAAATCATATGTCCTGATTGTTCTCCTCCTAAATTATAACCACTATTCTTCATTTCTTCAAGTACATATCTATCTCCAACAGCAGTTGTAGCTAATTTAACACCATTTTCTTTAGCAGCTATAGTTAATCCTATGTTACTCATTACTGTAACAACTAAAGTATCTTGAGCTAATTTATTTTTCTTTTTTAAATAAATAGCACTTAATATCATTATATGATCGCCATCGACTATTTGTCCCTTTTCATTAACAGCAATTAATCTATCTGCATCTCCATCATATGCTAATCCTAAGTCTGCTTTGTTTTCTAAAACAGCTTCTTGAAGTCTTTCTGGATGTGTTGATCCACATTTATCATTTATATTGTTCCCATCTGGCGTACTATTTATTGATACTACATCTGCTCCTAATTCTTTAAATACTGCTGGTGCAACTTCATATGCCGCTCCATTTGCGCAATCTAATACAACTTTTAAACCTTTAAAATCTACATTTATAATAGATTTAAGATAATTAACATAATCCTTTTTAGCATCATGCTTGTGTATTCTTCTACCAACATGTTCTCCAACTGGTGAACTTTGTACTTTTTCAATGTCATCTATATATGTTTCTATTTCTAATTCTATTGAATCATCTAGTTTATACCCATCTTTATTAAAGAATTTTATACCATTATATTCAACTGGATTATGTGATGCTGATATTACAACTCCACAATCAGCATTATATTCTTTTGTTAAATAAGCAACTGCTGGTGTTGGTACAACTCCTACTGTTATAACATCACACCCTACTGACATTAGACCTGATATTAATGCTGCTTCTAACATATCACCTGATATTCTAGTATCTTTTCCTACAACAACTTTAACTCTATGATCTCCCTTTGCTAAAACATATCCACCTGCTCTACCTAGTTTATATGCTAAGTCACAAGTAAGTTCTGTATTAGCGATTCCTCTTACTCCATCAGTACCGAAATATTTTCTCATTAATAATCTCCTTTCAACTTGAAAAGCTTTTTTAAAATACTATATCTATTTATATTCTATTATTTTCATATTTGATATTATAAGTCATATGAGTATTTTAATACTAATGTAAAAAAAAGACAACAGAAACCCAATTCTATTGTCTTATTTTTATTATTTTTTACTATTTTTTACTTAATTTTTATTATTCTTTATATTTTAATTGAATTTATTTATATGTAATAATATTAGGATTTATTGTTATTGCATTAAATTCAAATTTTGACTCATATCTTATAGGGTAGCTATCACTTTGTTCAGATGCATCTATGTATAATGTAATATCTGATTTATTTAACCCATGTAAATCATTATTATATTCTATATCTACCTCTACACTTTCAGGTATATCTAAAGTTGATATATCTATATTTCTATTATTTCTTATTTCTATATCATCTTTCCCATAACTAAACTTACTAGTTAATCCCTTTAACGATTCTAGTTGTACTGTTAGATTTATATTTTCACCTATAACTATCCCATTTGGAACTTCTAACTTAATATTAATAGGCTCTCCTACTTTTAATGCTGTTACATCAATTGGCTGTGTATTTATAGATGTTATTGTATCAACTATATCTTTCTTTCCTTTTATAGTTATAGTATTTTGACTTATCTTATATTGTTCCTTATCAATATTTTCATCAGTAAATACAGCGCTTATTGGAACATTCTTTTCAACCAGTAATGTTACATCTGCATTTACAGATGAGTTTTCAAGCTCTACACCTTTAACTTCTGTTCCATTCTCGTCAATAGGAATAAGCTTTAGTGACGTTAAAAAGCTACTTTTACTCTCATCTAATGTTAATGTTGCTTGAAGCTTTTGAACTTGCTGTACTAGGCTTCTAGGGCCTGATATCTTTATGCTTTCTTTTTCTAAATCAATAGCATCTAAATTATCTTTATATTTTCCTTTAACAGATACATCTATTAATCTTTTTTCTTCTACAACTTTTTCTAAAGATATTATTAATGTATCTGGTTTAAATGCATATGAAACACCTTTTGATATATCAGCTTTTAAATATAATGCATTATTTCCTTCTTTAGGATTAATTATAGTTCCATATGCCCTTATATTATCTTTAGATACATTTTTTAATGCTGACAACTTTCCTGTAATATATATGCTTGTTGTTAAGTCCGCTTCAGGATAAATTACAAAATCACTATTTGTTAGTTCATCCATATTAGTTATTGTAACAGGTATGTTTTCAAATGTTTTAGTCTCTTGTGGATCCACAACAAGTACTACATACATCCATAATACTAATGCACTTAAGAGAGAAATTAGCTTTATTTTTGTGTTTTCTTTTAGTTTTTCAATCATCTAAATATACCACCTTTTAAAAAACTTTTTTCTTCTGCATTGCTCTTTAAATTATTTTGTAATATATTAGTCATTCTCTCTTTTGAAATATTTCTATATAATTTACCTGATTTAGCTATAGATACTTCTCCAGTTTCTTCAGATACTATTAAAGTTATGCAATCTGATACTTCACTTACTCCCACACCAGCTCTATGTCTTGTTCCTAAATCTTTACTTAAATCTTTGCTTTGAGTTAATGGTAAAAAGCATGCAGCTGCTTTTACTTTAGAATCTCTTATAACCACTGCTCCATCGTGTAGTGGCGTATTTGGAATAAATATATTTATTAGTAATTGTCTTGAGACATCCCCATCTATTTCTGTACCAGTACTTATTATATCCGAAATTTTTGTCTTTCTTTCCATTATAATAAGTGCACCTATTTTTTGTCTTGATAGAGAATAAAGAGCCTCTACAATTTCCTCTATTGTCTTATGTAAATCTTCATTTGTATTATTTCCTTTTACAAACAAACTAAACTGAGCTCTACCGATATGTTCTAACCCTGCTCTAAGCTCAGGCTGAAAAATTATAATTGCTGCTAGAATACCAATTTGAAGAGTGTTAGCTAGCAAAAAATAAAGTGTATGTAACCTAAAAGTTGAACTAAGATAAGTTGCTAATAATAAAAATACAACTCCTTTAAGAACCTGTTCTGCCCTTGTATCTTTTATAAACATAAAAATTTTATAAAAGATATATGCTACTATGGATATATCAATCAAGTCAAATAAATTCATTGCCAAGATATTATTTAAAAATCCATCAAAAAAAGACTTTATATCGAACACAGTCTTACCCTCCTGTTTAATGATTACTTATCATTTATATTATGTATTATACTATATTAATATAAGTATATACAAATTATTTGATATCTACTTAACTTTATTATTTTAAATAAAAAAAAAGTTTCACAAATGTGAAACTTTTTATTGGTGAGCGCACAGGGATTCGAACCCCGGACACACGCCTTAGAAGGGCGTTGCTCTATCCAGCTGAGCTATGCACCCACATATAGTTAATATTAAATGGAGCGGGAAACGAGATTCGAACTCGCGACTTCAACCTTGGCAAGGTTGCGCTCTACCACTGAACTATTCCCGCTTAAATGGCGACCTGGAAGGGACTCGAACCCTCGACCTCCAGCGTGACAGGCTGGCATTCTAACCAGCTGAACTACCAGGCCGCAAATGGTGGGACTAACAGGGCTCGAACCTGTGACCCCCTGCTTGTAAGGCAGGTGCTCTCCCAGCTGAGCTATAGTCCCGGGAAATGGTGACCCATAGGGGAATCGAACCCCTGTTACCGCCGTGAAAGGGCGGTGTCTTGACCGCTTGACCAATGGGCCATTTTAATGGTTGCGGAGGTAGGACTTGAACCTACGACCTTCGGGTTATGAGCCCGACGAGCTGCCAACTGCTCCACCCCGCGATATTGAATTGGTGCCGAAGACCGGAATCGAACCGGTACGAGAGGTAAGTCCCGCAGGATTTTAAGTCCTGTGCGTCTGCCAG
>NZ_JADNAX010000048.1:0-1212 GCF_015550495.1 Romboutsia sp. 1001713B170207_170306_H8 | reverse complement strand
ATCATGAATTGTAAATCCGTCCTTAATGCAGGTTCTGAGTGTTTCATTGTCACCGATATTAGTGAAGCACATGTTGGCGCCGTCCCATTCCAGTGTCTTGTTCAAGCCTTGCAGACGGATAGCCAATACACCCATTACTACCATTTCGTTCATCGGTCCCGATTCGGAGAAATCCGCTTTCGGCATCACGCGGTTGGATTTGTCTTCCTTGCAAGCACGTACCCAGTCCATCTCATGGGAACATTTGACACGGCGGCATACTTTCGGTGCGTTGGGCACACGGCCTGACAACAAGAAAGGTTGTTCTCCGTAGCAGCCGCAAATCAATGTGTCCTTTGTTCCGTGGAAAATGGTCAGACCGCCACCGGGGCCCATCAGCTGTTTTCCTTCCGGGAAACCTTTCGGACGTTCCGGCATCATACCGCCGTCATACCAGTGTACCTCCACTTCCGGCAAGGCAACTTTCGGCATATTGTCGCGGGCGGGGAAAATCATTTTCACATGCTGGGCCTGAGGAGCGCAGGCACTCAGTAATAATGTAGAAGAACCTTCCACTTTGGTAGGATAACCCAGTTTCAGAGCTCTGAACGGCTGATGCAGGATATGGCAGGCCATATCACCCAATGCGCCGGTTCCGTAATCCCACCATCCGCGCCAGTTCCAGGGATGATAAACGTTGTTGTACGGGTTCAGTTTGGCAGGTCCGGTGAAAAGATCCCAGTTCAATGTGTTGGGGATGCGGTCCGCCTTTTCGGGT
The DNA here is from genome assembly GCF_015550495.1 of Romboutsia sp. 1001713B170207_170306_H8. Lineage (NCBI taxonomy): Bacteria > Bacillati > Bacillota > Clostridia > Peptostreptococcales > Peptostreptococcaceae > Romboutsia > Romboutsia sp. 1001713B170207_170306_H8. The sequence goes on along the minus strand of NZ_JADNAX010000048.1, from coordinate 455 downwards.
GCATTCAGTCCTTGCGGCCAGATAGGACGGTCGGTGGCGCATTCCACTTTAGTCACTTCACCGATTTCTCCATTCCAGATCCATTCGCAAACAAGGTCGGTACCTTCGCCTGATGCTCCCTGGTTACCCATCTGGGTTACTACTCCGGTGGAAGCGGCAAGTCTGGTCAGCAGACGGGATTCATATACGGAGTGTGTCAGCGGTTTCTGGCAATATACATGTTTGCCCATTGTCATGGCGTCTGCCGTGATAATGGCGTGAGTATGGTCGGCAGTGGCAATGATGACACCGTCAATGGATTTGCCCATTTCGTCGTACATCTTGCGGTAGTCCCAGTATTTCTTAGCTTTGGGGAACTCGTCGAATACGCCTTTGGCATATTTCCAGTCCACATCACAGAGGGCTACGATGTTTTCGGTGCCCTTCACATTGTTGATGTTGGCGTGTCCCATACA
>NZ_JADNAX010000047.1:0-1255 GCF_015550495.1 Romboutsia sp. 1001713B170207_170306_H8 | reverse complement strand
TAGCCCCCGGAGAAAGTTTCACTTTCCCGTCCAGGCTCTTGCGTGAAACGATTACGTGAACGTGTAAGTTCAGACCGGGTTTAGGCTCTCCGATCCTGGCGATCCCCTGTTTCACCTCTTCATCTTCCGGATGATAGGATCGTTCCGTTTCCACACGTGCGTAATACATGAGATCCTGGCCTCCCCTAATATTGTCCCGTCCGAAGTTCAAGGCGTATTCATCCATAGCCGAACGGGTGAACGCCTCCAGCTTTTGGAAAACCTCTTTTTTCTCCTGTGGTGTAAGTTCCTTAAAATCGTCCACTTTCCGGCCGATAAGGTGCATTTGTTCCGACTGCGACGGATTGAGCGAAAGCATGAAGAATTTAGCGTCGTTAGCCCCTAACGCCTTTTTGTTCCCGTCTATATCCATAATTACCCGTTCGGGTGAAATATCCTGCTCCGTATGGGAGAAAAAACGCTGTCCCTCCCCCGTTTCCTTTTCCAGATAACGCACCAGGTCGTGACAGCTTCCCGTATTTCCGCTTTTCACGTCCTCGGCCGGGTGTACTTTGGCAAACATAGGCTTATCTCTTTAGTTCGTCCTTTAACCTTTTCACCCACATATCCAGCGTATTACGGTCTATCTCATAAACCGTATCGTTGAATGTCGGTATCTTCTTCACCTCGTCGATACGCTCCACGATCTCCAGGATCTTGTGCGTATTGCATCCGACGGCCGGAGTTCCTTTCTCCTGCCGGGCTATTTCGAGATCCGTTTGCAGTTTCCCGGCCTTCTCCCGGTTTTCCCTGGCTTCCTGTTCCAGTTGCTTGGAACGCTCCAAAAGTTCCTGTACCTGTGAGATGTGCATATATTCGTCCGGATTGTCCCCCGGCGTTTTCACTTCCCCGACAAGCGACAAAAGGAGTTGTTCGATGTTTTTCAGCCTTACGTTAGTGGATTTCTCAATGCCCCGGACAACTTCGATCACCCGGCTTGCCTGCTCTTTGGCCGCAATGTTCGGCGGCATTACATTCGACTGCGGGGTGATCCCCGTTGTTTCAAAATAGAGTAACATTTCGGCCACGAACGCATCGTGCGATTTGTTTCCTTTCAGCATATCAAGCCTAAACCTTGTACTCTCCTTTATACGGATAGACGTATCTTTACTTGTTGTTGCCATAATTTCACGTATAGGGGTTTGCATACATAAATATCGGCTACAATATACTATAATTCAATGAATTATCAAAATAATGTATGCAATATAGATCG
>NZ_JADNAX010000006.1:0-109998 GCF_015550495.1 Romboutsia sp. 1001713B170207_170306_H8 | reverse complement strand
ATTATTTAGATAACGGTAAAAATGAAGGTAGAAAATATAAATAGATACAATATACATACAAGGAAAAATAAAGGCTTAGAATCGATTCTACGAGGTCGGTTTTAAGCCTCATTTGTATAATAATTCTATTTATTGGAATAAATTTAATATCTTTTTTATACTTTAAAATTTTTTTAATTCATTTAACCACAGGTAGTAGGCTAAGGCTTGCTACCTTATTTTTTTTTTATGCCTAAAATTGGGATAATCCATAGATTTAGGATATTCATAATCCATAGATTTATACTATTCATAATCCAACTCTTAGGGACACTATAATAACTATTTAATTATTAATACAATTACTATATTAATAAAAAAAAAAAAGAAGGTTCGATTCCCTTCTTCTAATTATCACTATGGTTATTTTTAATATATTCTTTTACAGCATTTACAATAAAGCTATTTGCACTTCTACTTTCTTCATTTGCCAAAATTTTAATTTTGTCTTTTAATTCAATTGGAACGGTTAAACTCATAGTTGTATTTTTAGTTTTATCTATAGCCATATTTACATGCCTCCTTATAAGATTTTATATATCAATTATATCATAAACATATTGAAATTACCATAATTTCAATATGTTTATAAACTTTATTAATATAAAAGTTATATAAAAACTATTGAAAGTCATATGACTTTTATGTTATAGTATAAATACACTATAATATTTAGGAGGTATTTAAAAATGTCTTATACTAAAATAGATAATGCTATATTTGAAGATGAAAGTTTAAAACATACTGAATTTAGAGTACTTACATATTTAATAAGAAATTATAATACTTCAAAAGGATATGCGTTTCCAACTAGAAAACAAATAGTTGAGTCTTGTAATATAAATAAAGATACTTTAAGTAGTGTTTTAAATTCTTTAGAAGAAAAAGGATATATAACTAGAAAAACAAATCCTTTTAGATCAGGTAGAAATAACATTTATTATATACACAAATATTTAGTTTTAAGTGAAAAAGAAGTACAAGTTATAACTGAAGATGAAGAGATCGTAATTGATGAAATAGAAGTTAGTACTGTAGAAGATGAAGATTTAAGACAAAAGGTTGAAACTGTAGAATGTGTTGTTGGAAGAAAAATAAAGCAAAGTTTTAAAAACATAATTGCTAAATTAACTTGGGATGAACTTATAAAGATAGATATGTCTATGATAGGTAAGAATTGTAATGAATCATATTATTTAGGTGCTATTTATAAATTAAGACCTGATTTACGATGTTTTGTGTAAAAAATAAAAAAAGACAGGCAACTTTCTTCATACAACTTCATAGTATTTATTAAGAACTAAATAGAAACAACGAAGAAAGGGGGATTTGTCATAAGTTATGAGTAGAAAACAGTCTTTAAAATTAGCACTGTCATTTAAAGAAACAGTTAGGGATTTGGAAATATATAATTTTTTAGTAGAAGTTATTAAAGAAGAAATTGGAATTTCTACTTATATCAAAAATCTTATATTAGACGATATGAGAAAAAGAGGATTGAAATAATAAAAGAGCTCCAGGAGTGGAAGTCCATAGAGCTCAAACTTCAATGAATTATAAAAATATAATTCTCTAATTATTTCTATAAATATTATTAAAGCCCTTCAAATAAATTCAAAAATGGATTTGTTTGAAAAATTCGTTGATATGAAAGTTAAAAAAAATCAGAGTTGAATCAAAATATAAAATAAAAAGACTCCTCAACGGAATCTAAAAAAATCTAACGGCTATTTCAACTAATGCGTAACAAGTTATATATCCACCAAAGAAAATCATTCCAGAAGTCATATCGCACCTCCAAAGATAAATTTATTATAAGATTATTATTTCTAAAATGGGAGGATTTTATCCATGTTATTTACTATAAATGAAGTTAAAACTTATACTTTTGAGGAGTTTAGAGCAATACAAGAAAATAAGCAATCGGTATTATTAAATGATGAATTAAGTTATTTAGACGCAGTAATAGGACATATAGAAAGAAATAAAAGAAAATATATGGCATTAGTGCTAATAATAGCATTAACAGTTGATTTGAGTACGGTAACATCATTTGCGATGGATACAACAGCTATAGATAAAGCTGGTATGCAAATATTGGAGTTAATTAGAAAAGTTGGTTACTGGATAGGGATAATACTTTGTAGCAAAGATGTAATAAAGCATTGTATGAGAGGTCATTTAGATAGTGTTGGAAGTATAGTGGCAATGTACGGTCTAGGATTTGGAGTTCTATATTTCTTACCTTGGTTATTTGATTTAATAAAAGGATTATTCTAGGAGGTACTTATTATGGATTGGATATTTAGTAAACTTAATGGAATTTTGATAACTACATCATCTTTAATGTATTGGATATGTTTATTTGCCGCGATGATATGTATATTGTTAGGCATGGCAGGCAGCGATAAGTTTAAAAATGGAACTACTATATCAGTGATAATCTATACTATACTTCAATGTATATTCAGCGTTGTAATTAAATAGGAGGTCATTATGTTATGAAGGTTAAATCTATAAAGATAAGTGATTATTTTGAAATAGTTAATCCGAAGTATGTTTTCTTTAAATTAATACCTCATTCTAGTTGCAAGAATAATAGCTCTGATAAATTAGCGCAGTTAGTCAATAAGATGTATTTGGATTTAACTAAGAGGGTTTATAAAGAGCAACAAAAAATATTCTTTAAAACTGAATGTAAAGTTAGTTATTATATCTATTTAGAAAAAAGTAAGGCGGAATTTTACTTTATAATACCAGTACCATATAAAAGGTTATTCAAAGAAAAAATTTCTGATACATGGAGAAATGTTGAAATAAAAGAAGTTAATGAATTACCTCAATTCTCAAAAGATGCTACCAAGTATAGTTTATCGTATAAGAAGGCTGATGCACTGTCATTGGCAGTTGATAAACGTAATAACGATTTACTATCCAGCACACTTAACATAATAGATATATTAGAATCTGAAAATAATGATAAGATAGGGATAATCTATAACTTTGTCCCTTCTTCTCCAACTATTCTTAATTCATTCAAAGATTATCATAAAGAGATTCTGGAGAAATATAGAAAGAATAAGCCACTTGATAAAAATAAAAAGAATATTTGGTACATCATCAAAGTAGCATTTGGATTTTTAGTAAATACTATAGACGGACTAATAGAAGGGACTCAGAATGATTTAAAAGCACCTATTCAAAATAACATAACTCTTATTCAAAATAAAGAATTATCTAAGGCAACTTATAAGAAAGAAAACTCTGTATTATGCAGAAGTCAAATTATGGTATTATCTGAATCAAGCAATACTCAAAATCAAGAAGTTAATGCAAGAGCTACATGTGAAAGTTTTTCAATAATAGATGAAGATAATGCACTTATTTATGATGAAGTAAAAAAAGACTTCGATATATTAGACTATCAATACCCATGCAAACTCAATGATACTAGCACTCAAGAATGTAGCAACTTTTTACAAATGCCAGGTCGTGAATTATTGCAACATTTTAAAGATATTGAACACTTAAAAGTATTAGAAAATCCAGTTCCCAAAGAGCTACAAACAGGGTTCTTTAGGCTTGGCAATGTAAAGGTTAAAGAAACAAATACCAATGCGTACAAGTCTAATGATAGCCAGTTATCACGTTTGGGCATGGCGTATCTTGGTTGTATGGGAGCTGGTAAAACTACTTTTATGACTAACAATGCTAGTGATATTATTCAAGCTGGTCACGGTCTTGTTAACATAGATATAATTAATAATTGTGAATTATCTGAGTCTATTAAATCAATAACTCCTAAAGATAAACTAATAGAGATTGATTGTAGTAATCCTAATCAGATACAGAGTTTTGCATATAATGAAATACAGATAAATGATAGTATGTCTGATTATGAAAAGATAACAAATGCAACACTTCATACACAACAAATCGCAGTATTACTAGACTCCATTAATGATGACACATCCAAACTAAGTCCAAAGATGCTCAAATATTTATACGCAGCAGGTACAGTTGTATTTACTACAAAATATAATGCAAGTTTAAAAGATGTAATAAACTGTCTCACAATACCAGATAAACGAAAATCATTTATTGATTCTTTATCAAAGTCATTGAGGGCATTATTAGAAGATGAAGTGTATACCCTTCAAGAACTTGATAAAGAAGAGAAGAGTGGTAAAATATCTAATAACGATTCTAAGGTTGAAGGTATTATTGATAGATCTATACACCTTAAAACTTCATCACACACTAAGTTGGCTTTTATGAAGTCTAGCGAGAATAACTTAAATTTTGTTGATTTATTAAGTCAAAATAAAGTTATATTAATTAAAATACCCGAATCAAAATTCCCTAGTAAAATGATTCGTAACATCTTAGCAACATACTTTTTAAGCCGAATATGGCTTAGTAAACAGATATTAGCAACTACAACGCAACCTAAAACATTTTTATTCTTTGATGAATTTTACAAGTGCCATAACTGTCAATTATTGTATCAAGATATATTTGTAGAAGCACGTAAATTTGATTTAGTATCAATTGTTGCATTACATTATCTTAATCAACTAACGCAACAATGCAAAGAAGCATTAAAGGCTTCAGGAACATCATATTTGTTAATACAAGGAGCTGATGTAAAAGCTTATCAGGATTTAAAATCTAACTTAATACAATTTGGTTACGAAGAAGATGACTTATTGAATCTTGAAAGATACCATGCACTTGCATTAATTAAAACGAGTAAAAATTACGCTTCATTTATTACTAAATTACCACCACCTATAAATTAGGTTTGGTGGTTTTTAGTGTTTCCAATGGTTGTAGCTTTTGTATTAAAAAGGCATGAAGTTGGCCTAATTCGCTAAAGCTAACATAACCGCTTACTTCATATGACACTACGACTAGCGTCGCTTAACGCTTACATATTCGCTACGCATGTTATAGCGTATGATAGCTAGTAGTAAAAAGTTGCATGTCCTCCTATAAAATTTTATTTTTATATAAATGAAAAGCTACTCATTATTCGAGTAGCTTTTTGTTCTTTTTTATGTTATTTATTCTTTTACTTTTTTTTAAAATATCATCATAATAAGAATCACACTTAAATAGTATATAATTCTCTATAAACAGTTCCATTTCATAATACTGCTCATCTGTAACATCTAGATTTAAAGAATCCATATATTGCCTTAAAAGATTATTCTCATAATCCTTTGTTTCAATTAATATATTTGAGTCTAATACTTCTAAAATATCTTGCAAAACATCGAAAGTTATAGATATATCGTTCGCTTCATACTTTCGTACAGTTATTTCACTTTTATGTATAGCATCTGCTAGTTGCTTTTGCGTAAGTCCTCTTTCTTTCCTAAGTAATTTAATTTTTTCTCCTATATTCATAATTAGTCCCCTATCCATAAATTGGAAAATTATTGGTTAATATATTAAATTATAGCACAATAAAAACTGGAAAATTATCGGAAATAATTGACTTAGATAATTACAATATAATATTATATTAAATAGATACGATAAATATCTATAAAAGGGGGATGACAATGAGTTTTAAAGAAACGTATGAAATCTATAGAAATGTAAAGAGGGAAGAAATTGATACTTTATTTTTAACGTTAAATGATCATTTAAAAAAATCTAAAAGTGTTTTATTTGAATATTTAAATTCTAACGATAGAATGGATGAAAAAACTAAATATTTAATATATGAGTTACTTGAGGATAAAGAACATCTAGATGCTTTTCAAGCAGCTGTCATGAAAAAGACTTACTAATTATAGTAGGTCTTTTATTTTTTTATTTGATTTGATATAATTTATTTTATGTAAATGGAAATTCAAGGAGGACTAATTAATGAGCAAAAGAAAACAAGTCACTGTTCCAGTGGAAGCTATAGAAGAACAAGAGAGATTTATAGAAGGCATGAGAGAATATACTTCGAGATATCAAGCAATACATGGGTGCAAACCAAAGGTGCTTACTCAAACCTTTGGATGTCAAATGAATGAACATGATTCAGAAAAATTATGTGCTATGTTAGATAGTATGGGTTATGAGCAAGGTATGATGGTAGATGAATGTGACTTAATAATATATAATACATGTGCAGTAAGAGAAAATGCTGAACTAAAAGTATTCGGGAATTTAGGTCACTTAAAGTTAGCTAAAAGAAAGAATCCTGATTTAAAAATAGCTGTATGTGGATGTATGATGCAACAGCCTCATGTTGTTAAAGAAATAAAATCTAAATATAAACATGTAGATCTAGTGTTTGGAACGCACAACTTATATAAATTCCCAGAATTATTAACTAAGTCAATGGAATCTGAAAAAATATTAGTTGATGTATGGGATGTTGATGGAGAAGTTGTAGAGGGTCTTAAAAGTAATAGAAAATTTGAGTTAAAAGCATTTGTTAATATAATGTATGGATGTAATAATTTCTGTACTTACTGCATAGTTCCTTACACTAGAGGAAGAGAAAGAAGTAGAACACCAGAAGATATAATAAATGAGATAAAAGAATTAGTTGAAAATGGTACAAAAGAAATTACATTATTAGGACAAAATGTTGACTCTTATGGTAAAACATTAGAAAACCCTATGACATTTGCAGAGTTACTAAGAATAGTAAATGAAATAGAAGGATTAGAAAGAATAAGATTTATGACTTCTCACCCTAAAGATATATCTGATGAAGTTATATATGCAATGAGAGATTGTAATAAAGTATGTGAATTCTTACATTTACCAGTACAATGTGGAAGTAGTTCATTACTTAAAAAGATGAACAGACATTATACTAAAGAGCAATACTTAGATATAATAGAAAAAGCTAAAAAAGAAGTTCCAGGTATAGCATTTTCTACTGATTTAATGATAGGATTCCCAGGTGAGACAGAAGAAGACTTATTAGATACAATAGATGTAGTAGAAAAAGTAAGATACGATTCTGCATTTACATTTATATATTCTAAAAGAAAAGGTACTCCAGCTGCAGAAATGGAAAATCAAATACCTGAAGACATTAAACATGAAAGATTTAATAGAGTATTAAATAAGGTCAATGAAATAGTGGCAGAGATAAATCAAAGCTATAAAGGTAAAGTAGTTGAAGTTTTAGTTGAAGGTAAAAGTAAAACTGATGATAATAGATTTATGGGAAGAACTAGACAAAATAAACTTGTTAACTTTGATGCTACTAGTGAAGATTTAGTAGGAAAGTTAATAAACGTTGAAATCGTAGATGTAACAGGATTCTCTTTAATAGGAAGAGAAATATAATTTAATATTTAAATGAAAAGATAAGCTATGATATTAATTTTATTATAGCTTATTTTTATTTGAAAAATTTATATAGATAAAGAACAAAAAAAGTATTTTTTAATAAAATATAGTATACTACTTTGTAATTAAAATTTGAAGGAGATTAAATATGAATGAGTTATTTACAGTAATAATATATGCATACAATAACTTACAATACTTAAAAGAGTGTGTAGATTCTGTTTTAGAGCAGGATTATTCAAATATAGAACTACTAATAACTGATGATAGCTCAAAAGATTTTAATATAAATTTAATAAACAAATATATAAACGATAATAAAAGAATTAATATAAGCAAAGTAACCATAAATAGAAATGAGAAAAACTTAGGCATAATAAAAAATTTAAATAAAGCAATAAGTATATCTAGTGGTAAATATATGATGAATCTAGCATGCGATGATAAATTACATGATAATACGGTAATCACTTCAGTTGTTAATTGTTTTAATAAAACAAATGCGTTAGCTATAACTGGTTTTTTAGAATGGTGCAATATAGATATGACAAAATCAGGAGAATATTATCCGGATAGGTGTACTATGGATTATGTTAATAATCCTCCACTGAATTTATTTAAATTATTATGTAATGGGAATTTTTTAGTTGGACCTGGATTTTCTTATCAAAGAGAGCTTATAAATAAATATGGATATTATGATGAAGATTATACATTGTTAGAAGATTATCCTAGATATCTATCGCTTAGTAGACAAGGTTGTAATATACATTTTATAGATAAGGTACTTGTATGTCATAGATATGGAGGAATATCCAGTTCACCTGGAAATAATGAAGAAGAGATAAAGCTAAGAGCTATATTTGGTAAAGAAATAGCTTATGCAAAAGAAAAAGAAATAAATCCATATAGAAATATATTATAAAAGCCTCATAAATTTGAGGCTCTTATTTATTCTTTAATTATTTTTAAAAAATTCTCCAATATTCTAGCAGTCATCCCCCATATTACATAATTTTCATATTTATAAAATATAACAGTATAATTACTTTCTTGAAATTTATAATTTTCTTTATTTGGAATTATATCGTATGGAAAATTATCATCTGGTGTAACTTTAATTTTATTTTTATAATAAGTTGGATCATTATTAAGTAAATAAATTATTGGAACTAAGAATGTATGGTCTACTTCATCTCTATTTATATTAAGATTATCGATATCATTTAATATTCCTATATAAGGGTGAATAATTATATTCATGTGTGTTACTAATAAATCAAGTTGAGAAATAATTTGAATATTATTAGGATTAGTACCCAGTTCCTCACAAGTTTCCCTAATAGCTGCATCCATAGGATTTTCGTAAGATTCAATTTTTCCTCCAGGAAAAGATACTTCATTTGGTTGAGTTTTTAAATTTTTAGATCTAACTTCAAATAATATATAATAAGAGTTATCTTTTTTTACTATAGGAAGTAAAACAGATGCTCTTTTCATATATTTAAATCCATTTATATAAGGCTTATAATTTTCTAATTTATTTTTTATATTTTCTATCATAATAATCTCCTTATCTAAAAATTCTAAAAAAGTAATTAAAAATATATATCTATTATATATTATACTTAGACTAAATTGAAAAATAATACATATTATTATTATTTAAAGTAGGGAGGAGTATTATGGAGAATTTATATGATGTAATTGTTATAGGTGCTGGAGTTATTGGAAGTGCTATAGCAAGAGAGTTATCTAGATATAAACTTAGAATAGGCGTTTTAGAAAAAGAGTTAGATGTATGCTGTGAGACTAGTGGAAGAAATTCTGGAGTATTGCATGCAGGATTTAATAATAAACCAGGTACATTGATGGCAAAGTTTTGTGTAGAAGGTAATAAAAGCTTCGAGAAAGTATCTAAAGAATTGGATATACCATTTAAAAGAACTGGAAAACTAGTTGTAGGTTTTACCTTAGAAGATAGAGAAAAACTTTTAAATCTTAAATTACAAGGAGAACAAAATGGAGTAGTTGGATTAGAAATTATTAATAAAAAACAAATTAAAGAAATAGAGCCTAATATAAATGGAAACTTTGCAATGTATTCACCATCTACAGGTATTTTAAATCCATTTACATATACGGTAGCATTAGCTGAAAATGCATGTTCAAACGGTGCAAGTTTTTATTTTGATAATGAGGTAGTAGATATTAAGAGGAAAAATGAAATATATGAAATAAGAACGAATAAAAATAGATATAAAACAAAGTGGATAATAAATGCAGCTGGATTAAATTCTGATAAAGTTTGTAAAATGCTAGGAATAAATGAATATACAATTAAGCCATGTAGGGGTGAATACTTTATATTAGATAAAAAAATTGGAAGCTTACTTAGACTGCCAGCATACCCTATTCCAAATGAAAAAGAAGGAGGACTTGGAATCCATTTAACACCTTCAATAGATGGAAATGTGTTCATAGGTCCTAGTTCTGAATATATAAAAAGCAAAGATGATTATAGTGTTACTAAAAATGTAATGGATATGTTAATAGAAGATGGAATGCGAATATTTCCACATATAAAAAAAGAATATTTTATAAGAAACTTTGCAGGAATTAGACCTAAATTAGTAGGTAAGGATATAGGTGGGTATAAAGATTTTATTATAAAAAAAGATAAGAAATATCCAAATACTATAAATTTAGTAGGTATAGAGTCACCAGGTCTAACAAGTGCAATTCCAATAGCAAAATATGTAGCTGAATTATTAAAAGAAGATATACACTTAGAAGCAAATCTTAATTTTAATCCAAAGAGAAAAGGTATCATATCATTTTCAGATAAATCGATAGAATTAAAAGAAAAACTAATAAAAGAAAATCCTGACTATGGAGAAGTTATATGTAGATGTGAGAATATAACAAAAGCTGAGATAGTAGAAGCTATTAATAATATACTAGGAGTAGATATAGTTACAGGTATAAAATATAGAACTCGTGCTATGATGGGGCGTTGTCAAGGAGGATACTGTGAAGGTAGAATAGTTGAATTAATAAAAGAAATAAAAAATAAAAAAGAAGAAGATATTTTATATTCAAAAAAAGGATCACAGATGTTTATAGGGAAGGTGAGAAAATAGTGATTATAAATAAAGATGTGATAATAATTGGTGGAGGACCTGCTGGATTAGCTGTAGCATGTAAGTTAAAAGAATATGGAATACACAATTCTATAATTATAGAAAGAGAAGAAAATTTAGGCGGAATATTAAAACAATGTATTCATGATGGATTTGGTTTAGAAAGATTTAAAGAAACTTTAAGCGGACCAGAGTATGCTCAAAGATTTATAGATGAAATTATAAATAAAGATATAGAATATATAACGAATTCAACTGTAATAGATGTAACGTCGGACAAAAGAGTAATAGTAGCCTCAAAAGAAGGTTTAAAAATTTATAAAGGAAAAGCTATTGTTTTAGCTATGGGATGTAGAGAAAGGTCTAGAGGTGCAATAAGCATACCTGGTAGTAGACCTTCAGGAATATATAATGCTGGTGTGGCTCAAAGATATATAAATTTACAAAATACAATGGTTGGTAGAAAAATTATAATACTAGGTTCTGGAGATATTGGACTAATAATGGCTCGAAGATTTACCTTAGAAGGTGCAAAAGTTGAAGGTGTATTTGAAATTCAATCATATGCAAATGGATTATCTAGAAATATTGAGCAATGTTTAAATGATTTCAATATACCTCTATATTTAAATTATACAATAACCAATATTCATGGTAAATCTAGATTAAAGGGTGTAACTGTAAGTAAAGTAGATGAAAATATGAGAATTATTCCTAATACAGATGAATATTATGAGTGCGATACATTAGTTTTATCTGTCGGTCTTATACCAGAAAATGAATTATCTTTAAAAGCAGGTGTAAATTTAGACAATAGAACCAAAGGTGCTATAATTGATGAAAGTTACCAAACTAATATAGAGGGAATATTTGCATGCGGTAATGTACTACATGTACATGATTTAGTAGACTTTGTATCTTTAGAAGGAGAAAGATTAGCATATAATTTAACTAAATATTTAGAGGATAATAAACTAGAAAAATGTAATATAAATATTAATACTAATGAAAATATTGCTTATACAATACCTCAAAAAATAAGCGGAAAAGAGAGCTTTATTTTATCTATGAGAGTTAAAAAACCATATGATAATTGTACTATAGAAATTTTACAAAATGAAAATATTATAAAATCTAAACAAATAAAAAAAGCTCTTCCTGCTAAAATGATACAACTAAGTGTGAATAAAGAAGATTTAAAATATAAGGGTGATTTGAAGGTGATTTTAAAGTGAAAAAAATATATACTTGCATAATATGCCCAAATGGATGTGATATAGAGGTAGATATATGTAATAACAAAATAGAAAACATAAAAGGAAGTAAGTGTAAAAAAGGTAAAGAATATGTATATCAAGAAGTATTTACACCAAAAAGAAATATATCAAGTTCAATAAAAATTGAAGATGGAAACCTACCATTAGTTAGCGTTAGATTAAGCAAACCTATTCCAAAAGAAATGATATTTGATGTCATGGAATTAATAAAAAATATAACCTTAAGAGCTCCTGTTAATATAGGTGATATAGTTATATATAATGTGTTAGATACAGGTAGTAATATTATTATTACTAAAAATATAGAAAGGAAGATTTGATGACTACTATAAGTGATATATTGAAAGATATAGAAATACCTAAAGTTATGAAAATAAAGCAGGAGTTTAATGATAAAAAGGTAGATCATATAGAAAAAGAATTATATAAGCAATTTTTAGAAAAAAATATAAAAAGTAATATAAAAAAAGGGCGTAAGATAGCAATTACAGCTGGAAGTAGAGGAATAAGTAAATATAAAGAAATTATGAAAGTAACCGTAGACTTTGTGAAAGAGTGTGGTGGTGAACCTTTTTTAGTACCTTCCATGGGTAGCCATGGAGGTGCAACTGGTATGGGTCAAGTTAAAGTGTTAAATGACCTTGGAATAACAGAAGAATATATTGGAGCTAAAATACTATCCTCTATGGATGTAATTGAAATTGGAAAGACAGAAAAAAATCTTCCTGTATATATAGATAAAAATGCTTATTATTCAGATGGAATTATTTTACTAAATAGAATTAAAATGCATACTTCTTTTAGGGGAAAATATGAAAGTGGACTTATTAAAATGTTAGCTATAGGCCTAGCTAAAAGAAAGGGCGCAGATATGACTCATAGACTTAGATATGAAAATATGGCAGAAAATATAATATCTGTTGGAAAAGTATGTATTGATAAATTAAATATAATAGGAGCAGTGGCAACAATAGAAAATGGATACAACCAAGTATCTGATATATTTGTATTAAATAAGTATGAAATATTAGAAAAAGAACCTAAGATATTAGAAAAATCTAAACATATTATGGCTAAAATTTATCTAGATGAAATTGATGTATTAATAGTAAAAGAGATTGGTAAAGACATAAGTGGTACAGGTATGGATACTAATATTGTTGGTAGATTTCATACAAATGCAGCTAGTGGAGGACCCAAAATTATAAAATTAGGTTTATTAGATATAAGTGAAAAATCAGATGGGAACGCTAATGGCATGGGACTTGCTGATTTTATATCTAAAAAACTATATAACAAAATAGACTTTCAATATACATATCTAAACGCTATAACTTCTACAGAACCAAATAGTGTAAAAGTTCCTATGGTTTTAAATTCAGATAAAGAAGTATTTCAAGCTTGTATTAAACTTTGTGGAAAATTAGATATAAGCGAAATAAAAATGGTAATTATAGAAAATACGAAGAATCTAAATGAAGTATTTATGAGTGAAGCTGCATTTAAATCTATTTCAAATAAAAATAAGGTTAAAATAACAAGTAATTTAATAAATATTGAATTTGATAAAGATGGAAATTGTATGTTATAAAGATATAATAACTATTTTTTCTATAAAAATTGCATTTTATAAAAAATTATGAAAAAATATTTTACTTTTATAAGTAAAGTAAAACTAAGTTTATTATTTGGATATTATATATTTTATGTATATAACTTAATTAAATTAATATAAAAGTAGTTAATATTCGTTAAAACTTAAATAAAATAAAAAAAAATCAATTGTTGACTTTTAAATAAATGTAAACTAAAATGTAAATAACTTCAAAAAAATATCACAATTCAAAAAAGTCAGAAAATTATAATGATATTATCTATAGTATTAATAATAGGGGGAAATATTAGAGTAAAAAATTAAATAAAAGGGGGATATTAATATATGGATACAGCTAAATATATTCTAAAACGTATTTTAATGGCTATATTTACTATATTTATAGCGGCTACAATTACATTCTTTTTAATGAAATTAGTACCAGGAAGTCCATTTGCTTCAGAAAAAACAAATGAAATTGCGCAACAAGCCTTAAATGAAAAATATGGACTTGATAAGCCTGTATTAGTACAGTATAAAATATATTTACAACAATTACTAAAAGGAGATTTAGGCGTAAGTTATAAACTTCAAAAAAATGTTCCAGTCGTAAAAATTATCAAAGAATCTTTCCCTATATCAGCTAAAATAGGTGCAATGGCAATTGGATTTGCACTAATACTAGGAATACCATTAGGATGTTTATCTGCTTTAAAAAGAGGAAAATGGGAAGATAGTGTAATCCGTGTTGTATCAACATTAGGGATTGCAGTACCATCCTTTGTAATAGCAACAGCGTCTATGCTAATATTTGCAATTGAATTAAATTTGCTACCTACATATGGTTTGAGTAAACCATCTAGTTACATATTACCAGTATTTACTTTAGGATTTTATCCGATGTGTTATATAACAAGACTTATGAGATCTAGTATGCTTGACTCTCTTGGTCAAGATTATATAAGAACAGCTAGAGCGAAAGGTTTGTCCGAGTTTGTAGTTACATTCAAACATGCTTTAAAAAATTCACTTATACCTGTTATAACATATTTGGGTCCATTAGTTGCATTTACACTAACTGGTGGATTTGTTGTAGAGAAGGTATTTAACATACCAGGACTTGGTAGATACTTCATAAAAGCTATAGACGCAAGAGACTATAACCTTATAATGGGAACTACGGTTTTCTTAGCATCATTTATAATATTAATGAATTTACTTTGTGATATTTTATATAAACTAGTAGATCCAAGAATTAAGTTAGATGAATAGGAGGTGGAGCTTTTATGATATTAGAAAATAGTTCAAAATTTAGTTGTGAAGTTGATTTATGTGCAGAAGATTTTAAACCAGTTACTAAGGAAGCACAACAAAGTTTAGTAACTATGGGTGAAAATACAAGTTATTGGAAGGATGCATGGAGAAGGTTAAAGGAAAATAAAATTGCTATGGTATCTCTAATAGTAATTATTCTAATTATAGGTTTTGCATTTATAGGACCGTATTTAAGTCCTTATACATATGACCAACAAATAAGAGGTGCTGAAAATTTAACACCTTGTTTAGCTCATCCATTTGGCACAGATAAACTAGGTAGAGATTTATTAGTAAGAACTATGGTAGGAGCAAGAATATCTTTATTAATAGGGATAGGATCAGCTTTTATAGTATTGGTTATAGGTTCTATATATGGAGCCATATCTGGACTTGCAGGTGGTAAGATAGATTCAGTAATGATGAGAATTGTTGAAATTATTTATTCATTACCAGATATGTTAGTTATTATACTTCTTAGAATAGTACTTCATGAACCTTTAACTAAAGCATTTGACTCAGGAAATGCATTTGGAGCTCTTCAAACTTTAGGACCTGGTATTATAGCTATGTTTATAGTTTATGGTCTTTTATATTGGGTTGGTATGGCAAGAATAGTTCGTGGTCAAGTTCTACAATTAAAAGAGATGGAGTATATAAGTGCAGCACGTGCATTAGGAGCTAATAATAAAAGATTAATATTTAAACATTTACTTCCAAACTGTGTTGGTCAGTTAGTAGTAACAACTATGTTACAAATACCTTCAGCAATATTTACAGAAGCATTCTTAAGTTTCTTAGGTATAGGTGTAAGTAAGCCGCTAGCAAGTTTAGGTTCATTGGCATCAGATGCATTATCTGGAATATCATCATATCCTTATAGATTAATGTTTCCAGCAGTAGCAATAAGTATAATTATACTTGCTTTTAACTTATTTGGTGATGGTTTAAGAGATGCTCTTGATCCAAGATTAAAGAAATAAGGAGGACAATTTCATGGAAATAACTAAAAATGATTTATTATTAAATGTTGATAACTTAGAAGTGTCTTTCTTTACTCACGCAGGAGAAGTTAAGGCAGTTCGTAAGGTATCTTATGACTTAAAATATGGAGAAGCTATGGGGATAGTTGGAGAATCTGGTAGTGGTAAATCTGTATCATCATATGCTTTAATGGGAATTATCCCAGAACCAGGTAAAGTATTAGGTGGAAGTATAAACTTTGAAGATAAAGAAATAACAAGTTTATCTGAAGCAGAGTTACTTAAATTAAGAGGCAAAGAAGTTGGGATGATATTCCAAGATCCTATGACATCTTTAAATCCAGTTTTTACTGTTGGAAGTCAAATTGATGAAAGTTTAAAAAAGCATACTAATTTAGATAAAAAACAAAGAGAAAAAAGAATAATTGAGTTATTTGAATTAGTTGGTATTAATCAACCTGAAAAAAGATTGAAACAATATCCTCATGAATTTTCTGGTGGAATGAGACAGCGTGTTATGATTGCTATGGCTCTTGCATGTAATCCAAAACTATTAATAGCAGATGAGCCAACAACAGCACTTGATGTTACAATACAAGCTCAAATAATAGAGTTATTAAAAGAATTAAAAGAAAAAATTAATATGTCCATTATATTTATAACACATGATTTAGGTGTTATATCTGAAATATGTGATAAGGTTGCTGTTATGTATGCTGGAAACATTATCGAAAGAGGAAGTATAGACGATATATTTTACAATCCTAAGCATCCGTATACTTTAGGTCTTTTAAAATCAATACCAAAGATAAATATAGATGAGCACGAAAGATTAATTCCTATTGAAGGAAATCCAGTAGATTTAATAAATCCACCTAAAGGATGTGCATTTGCTCCAAGATGTGATTCTTGTATGAGCATATGTATGGATAAAGTACCACCGGCATACTCAATAGATGAAAATCATCACGCTAGCTGTTGGTTATTAGTAAAAGAAGAATTCGAAAGGGAAGGAGTAGCTTTATAATATGAGTGATAATAAAAATGACAATTTAATTGAGATAGTTGGATTAAAAAAATACTTCCCTGTTAAAGAGGGATTCTTAAAAACAAATTATGTAAAAGCAGTTGATGATGTAAGTTTACATATAAAAAAAGGTGAAACATTAGGTTTAGTTGGAGAAAGTGGTTGTGGAAAAACTACTTTAGGAAGAACGATTTTAAGACTACATGAGCCTAGTGAAGGTAAGATTATATATGATGGCAAAGATATAACAAAAGTAGATATGCATTCATATAGAAGAAAGATGCAAATAATTTTCCAAGATCCATATGCTTCTTTAGATCCAAGGATGACAGTAGGGGATATAATTGGGGAACCATTAGATATACATAAATTATATAAAAATAAAGGGGAAAGACAAGAAAAAATATATAACTTACTTGAAACTGTTGGTTTAAACAAAGAACATGCTAATCGTTTTGCACATGAATTTTCAGGGGGACAAAGACAAAGAATCGGTATAGCAAGGGCTTTAGCAGTAGATCCAGAATTTATTGTATGTGATGAACCTATTTCTGCATTAGATGTTTCTATTCAAGCACAAGTTGTAAATATGCTAGAAGATTTACAAGCTCAAAGGGGATTTACATATTTATTTATAGCTCATGATCTATCTGTAGTTAAGCATATTAGTAATAGGATAGGAGTTATGTATTTAGGACATTTAGTTGAATTAACAACAAGTGAAGAATTGTATAAAAAACCAATGCATCCTTATACACAAACATTGCTTTCAGCTATTCCTATAGCTGATCCTAAAAGTAGTAGATCTAGAAAACGTATAGTATTAGAAGGAGATATCCCTAGTCCGCTAAATCCACCAAGTGGATGTACTTTTAGAACTAGATGTCCACATGCTACAAGTAAATGTGAAAGTGCAGCACCTACATTAAAAGAATATGGTGAAGGTCATTTTGTAGCATGCCATAACTTATAAAATATATAAAGTAGTATATATTACCAAAGGTATTATATAGATAATAAATAGGGGGAGGAATATAGTATGAAAATATCAAAGCTAAAGAAAAAAGTAGCAGCACTATTAGTGTCGACTTTAGCACTATCAACAGTATTATCTGGATGTAGTAGTTCAGGTACAGACTCAGCAGGAGGTTCTTCAGATGGATTCGAACTTAACGTAAATGTTGGTCCAGAGCCTGAAACAATAGATCCTCAAAAAAATACAGCATCAGATGGTTCGACTTTAATAAATCATGCTTTTGAAGGATTAATGAAGTTAAACTCTGAAAATAAAATAGTTGAAGGTCAAGCGGCAAAATATGAAGTAAGTGAAGATGGAAAAGTATATACATTTACACTTCGTGATGATGCAAAGTGGTCAGATGGAGAAGCTGTAAAAGCTAGCGATTTTGTATATTCATGGCAAAGATTAGTAGATCCAGACACGGCATCAGATTATAACTATATGATAGATATGGTAGAAAATGCAAATGAAATAATGGCTGGAGAAAAAGAAGTAAGTGAATTGGGGATAAAAGCAGTTGATGAAAAAACAGTAGAAATAACACTTGCAACACCTACTGCATATTTCTTAGAAATATGTGCATTTCCAGCAACATATCCTGTTAGACAAGATATAATAGAAGCTAATCCTGATACATGGTCTACTGATCCAGAAACTTATATAGGTAATGGACCTTACGTATTAGAATCATGGGATCACCAAGCTAAA
Source organism: Romboutsia sp. 1001713B170207_170306_H8 (assembly GCF_015550495.1). Taxonomy (NCBI): domain Bacteria; kingdom Bacillati; phylum Bacillota; class Clostridia; order Peptostreptococcales; family Peptostreptococcaceae; genus Romboutsia; species Romboutsia sp. 1001713B170207_170306_H8. The sequence continues at coordinate 91,578 of NZ_JADNAX010000006.1, read as the reverse complement.
ATGGTTTATGCAAAGAATGAGAATTATTATGATTTAGAAAATTTAGGACCAGATAAAATAAATTTTGAACTTATGGAAGATCAAAATACTATACTATCAGCATTTAAAAATGGTGAAATATTATTTGGTGATGATTTACCAAGTGATGAAATTGAATCTATGAAAGACAATGGACTTGAAATAAAAAGCCAATTAGGAACGTATTTCTTATGTGTAAATGTTGAAAAAGAAGGTTTAGATAATGATAAGGTTAGACAAGCTCTTTCTCTTGCGATAGATAGAAAATATTTAGTTGAAAAAGTTGCTCAAGGTGGACAAATACCTGCAGATACTTTTGTACCAACAGGTTTAACTGATGCAGATGGAGAAACTGAGTTCCATGATAATGCAGAAGCTTGGTACAGTGCAGATGAAAAAGACTATGAAGAAAATGTTAAAAAAGCAAAAGAGCTTCTTAAAGAAGCAGGATATGAAAATGGAGAAGGTCTTCCAAGTATTGAGTTAATGTGTAACCCAGGTCATGAACCAATAATGGAAGCTGTTCAAAGTATGTGGAAAGAGGAATTGGGTATAAATGTTACTATATCTTCTCAAGACTGGAACGTATTTATACAAACAAGAAAAGATGGCGATTATCAAGTAGCACGTCATGGTTGGTTAGCTGACTATAATGACCCAATATCATTTTTAGATATGTGGGTAACTGATGGTGGTAATAATGATGCTCAATGGTCTAATGCAGACTATGATAAGTTAATAAATGAGGTAAAAGCTTCAACAGATAATAATGAAAGATATGAAAAAATGCACGAAGCAGAAAAGATACTAGGTGAAGAGTCTCCAATAATACCACTTTATTATTATACTGACTTAATGTTAGTATCAGATAAGTTAGAAGGATTCTATACATCTCCACTTGGATATAAATATTTCATGTATACTTCTATATCTGAATAATAAAAAAATAATAAATTCAAATAAAAAAGATGATTTGTGATACACAAATCATCTTTTTTTATTTATTAGTATACATTAATTATATTTCTAACTAATGAAAAATTATAAAATATACATATGATTAAAAAAAAATAGAACATAAAAAGTAAAAAATAGAGTAAAAAAGTAAAAAAATGTAGAAAAATAGTATACTATATTTGTAGAAATGTGTTATAATGCATTTAACTAAAATACGAATTATTTAATTCTATAAAATCAAAAAAGTTTGCAAATTAATTATTAATAATGAGGGAGATTACAAATGATAAAAAGAAATGGGAAACGTATAGCAGCAATAGCTATGGCAGCAGCATTATTAGGTCAAAATATACAACCAGTTTTGGCTCTTGGAGAATTAAATGCTACAGAATTGGTAGAACTAGAAACTGTATTAAATACAGAAAATGGTGACGAGGATTCTTTAAGTGATTCTCAAGACGCAGTTGAAGAAGAATCTGAAGAATTAAAAGAAGATTCAGAAGTAAATAATGAAATAGAAGAAGGTACAACACCTACTGAAGATTCAGTAGATGATCAAGTTAGTGATAATAGTGATAATAATGAAAAAGAAAGTAAGACAACTATAGATTTTAAAGTAATGGCCACGAGTGATTTACATGCCAACTTAATGAATTATGATTATTATACAGGTTCAACAACAAATAATTCGGGTTTAGTTAAAGCTGCAACAGTTATAAAGGAAGAAAAAGCAAAAGCTAATAAATCAAAAAATGCAAATGTAGATAATGTACTCCTAGTAGATAACGGGGATACAATACAAGGAACACCATTAGCAAACTTATATGCAATAAAGCAACCAGTAAAACCAGGGCAAAAATATCCTGTGTACGAAGCTTTAGAATCTTTAGGTTATGATATGACAACTATAGGAAATCATGAGGTTAACTATGGTATGGATTTCATAAAGCAAATAACAAAGGCGAACACTAGTATGGGAATGGTTTGTGCAAACCTTAGAGATGCAAAGACTAAAGAATTAGTATTTGATCCATATAAAATAGTAACAGAAAAAGTAGTAGATTCTAATGGAGTAGAAAGAGAATTAAAGATAGGTGTAACAGGAGTTGTGCCAACTCAAATATTAAATTGGGATAAAGTTATATTAAATGGTGAAGTTACAGTAGATGAAATGGATGAAGCTGTAAAAACTTACACAAAGGAAATGAAAGATAAGGGTGCAGATATAGTTGTAGTACTTGCTCATACAGGATATGGTGATGAAACTACAGATGTGAAAGGTGCAGAAAATGCAGGGTATGCTATATCAATGATAGATGATGTAGATGTAGTTGTTGGTGGACATGTACATAGAAGTGCTAAATATAATGTAAAAAAATCTAATGGAGATATAACTCAATATGTTCAACCATTAAACAATGCTAAAGAAGTTGGTGTAGTAGATCTTAAAATAGATGTAATAGAAGATGGCGATGATGTTACATATGCAATAAATGATTCAGAAACTAAAATAAATAATATAAGTACAAAAGGAAAAGAAAATGATGAAGCAACAGAAGCTGTTGTTAAAGAATATCATGAAGCAACAGATGCATATGTAAATGAAAAATCAGGAGAAGTTACAAAAGATTTAAATAGTTTTTTCACGTTAGTAGCAGATGATCCATCAATACAAATAGTATCTGATGCTCAAAAAGCTTATGTTGAAAAATTAATAGAAGATAATGACCCAAGTCTAGTTAAGTATTCTGATCTTCCAATATTATCAGCAGCAGCGCCATTTAAAGCTGGAAGCAGCGCAGGAAACTATGTGGATATAAAAGCAGGAGGACTTGCTATAAGAGATTTATCTAATTTATATAAATACGATAATACAATGGCAGTTATAAAATTAACTGGGGCAGATGTGAAAGAATGGTTAGAGTTTTGTGCTAACATGTTTAACACAATAGACCCTAATTCTACCAAGGAGCAAGATTTAATAAATAGAGATTTTCCTACATTCAACTTTGATGTAATAGATGGTGTAGAATATGAAATAGATGTAACTCAAGAGCCTAAGTATGATAAAAAAGGAAATGTAATAAATGAAAATTCTTCAAGAATATATAATTTAACTTACAATGGTAAACCTATAGATTTAGAACAAGAGTTCTTAATAGCTACTAATAACTATAGAGCTGGGGGAGATAGTTTCCCATGGAATGGTAGACAAGTACCAGTATACACTACAACAGATGAAAGTAGAGATGTATTAAAGAAATATATAGAAGATGCTGGAAAATTAGAACCTTCAGTAGATAATAACTGGAAGTTTAAAACTATAGATACAGATACAAAAGTATACTTTACTTCTCACGAAAATGGAGTGAATTACTTAGCAAATTATCCTGCAATATCTACAAATAAAGAAGTAGCAGGAGAGCAATTATATAAATACTACTACGATTTATCAGCTACACAAGAAAAAGAAGATACAAATAAAATAACAATACTCCATACTAATGATACTCATGGTAGATTAAAGGCAGACAGTAGTGTAATAGGTATAGATACCGTTGCAGCTATAAAAAATAATACTGAAAATTCAATACTAGTTGATGCAGGAGATACTATACATGGTTTACCATTTGTAACATTAAGTAAAGGTCAAGATGCAGTAGATTTATTAAATGCAGCTGGATATGAATATATTGTTCCTGGTAACCATGATTTTAACTACGGATATTCAAGATTAATGGAGTTATTTAAAAATAGTGTATCATTAAAAAATGGGGAAAATAAACTTAGATTATTAGCTTCTAATGTAAAGAAAGATGGTCAATCTGTGTTTGAATCTAATAATATAAAGGAGATGGAAGTCAACGGAAAAACTGTAAAGGTTGGATTCTTTGGTATAGCTACACAAGAAACAGCTTATAAAACTAATCCTAACAATGTTAAAGGAATAGAATTTACTAGTCCGATTGATGCAGCAAAAGAACAAGTTGCTGAATTAGAAAAACAAGGCGCAGATGTAATAGTAGCTCTATCACATGTTGGGACTGATGAAAGTAGCAATCCTACAGCATACGATGTTATAAATGCAGTTGATGGCATAGATGTATACGTAGATGGTCATAGCCATACAACATTTAAAAATGGAGATAAAGTAAATGATACTTTATTAGTAAGTACAGGAGAGTATTTATCAAATCTTGGCAAAGTAGAGTTAGAATTAGATGAAAATAATGAAGTATTAGATGCTACTGCAAGTCTTATAACTAAGGAAGAAGCTTTAAAAGTAACTCCTGATGCCAATGTTAAGGCTAAAATAGCTGAAATAGATGCTAAACAAGGAGACGTATTATCTGAAGTAGTCGGAAAAACTACTATAGACTTAGATGGAGATAGAAATAGCGTAAGATTTGGTGAAACAAACTTAGGAAACTTAATAACAGATGCTATGGTAAGTGAAACTGGAGCAGATATAGCTATAACTAATGGAGGAGGAATCCGTGCTAGTATAAAAGCTGGAGATATTACTAAAGGTGATATAGTAAGTGTTTTACCTTTTGGAAACTATATAGTTACAAAACAGCTTACAGGAGCTCAAATAAAACAAATCCTTGAATTTGGTGTTAGAAGTTACGGTGAATCTTTAGGTGGATTCCCGCATGTAGCAGGTATAAAATTTGTAGTTGATCCAAGTAAAAAGGTAGGAGATAGAATAATATCTTTAACTATAAATGGTAAAGATTTAGATATGAACAAAACCTATACAGTAGCAACAAATGATTTTATGGCAGCTGGTGGAGATGACTATCCATGCTTTGGTGATGTTCCTACATTAAATGAATACTCTTCATTAGAAGAATCATTAGTTAACTTTATAAAAACTTTAGGTACTGTTAATTATACTAAGCAGGGTAGAATTTTAGCGGGTACAATGATTGGTAATGCTATAAAAGTTGAAGTTGAAAGTGAGTACTTAAAAGATATATTATTAGAGACTGTTAAAAACGGATATACAGTAGAATCTGTACAAGAAAACGGAAAGTCCCTAATTAAAGTATATAATTCAAAAATAAAAAATAAAGAACTTATAGCTATATTAGAAGTAAAAGATATGTCAATTGAAGACGTAAAAGCTATGGTAAATGCTGTAATAGATGAAGTTGAAGCTGGTAAGCCAGGAAATGGTGGAAGTAATAGCGGAAACCAAAATGGAGATAACAATAATAATAACGGGAATGGTGGAAGTAGTAACGGAAACCAAAATGGAAACAAACCATCAAATCCTCAAACAGGAGATATAAGCATATTAGGGTACATTGGTATGGGGGTTACGGCTGTAGCTGGTATACTTACAAATAATAGAAGAAAAAAATAAAATAAAATTAAAATATAATTAAATAGACATAGAGAATAGTATATACTAATCTCTATGTCTATTTTTATAATTTTATCGTGAAAATAAGTATAGTAATGCTATTTATATGAAGTTATAAGTAAAGATCTATTTATAAAAAAAAATATATATATACCTAGTAGGTTTAATAATATTATGAATAAATAATAAAAAAATAAAAATATATAAATAAGTACATTAAGATAATAGATACTGGTGAAAAAGTAATATTACCAGGGTTTATAGACAGGCTTATCAGATTTTTAGAGAAAATGAAATTGGAATCATTGAAGTAGGCAAATATGCTGATTTTATAATAATTGATATATATAAGTTTTACTAAAAAATTAATATATAGTCTTTATTTAAAAGTAAGGTTACATTAAAAATATGTACCCTCAAATATTATTTTTAAATTTTTCATAAATAGTTTAATATATTTTTATATAAAATAGTGTTTGCAATGGATTAAGAATATAGAATGATTATAAATATTTTATAAAAATGCCATTTAAAAATATTTATATAGAAAAAGTAGTTGACTTTTTATTTCGAATATAATATAGTTTGATTATCAAAGGAAATAAAACGATTTATTAAAAATACTTTGGATTATTTTTTTTGATAAGATATCTTGAATTTCAAAATATATACAAATCAAAATAACAAGGAGAGTTTTATGAAAGAGGTAATAATAGGAGGTGTTGGAAAGTATGCTCCTTCTAAAATAATCACTAATGACCAACTTAGTGAAATTATAGAAACTAGTGATGAATGGATATACTCACGTACTGGTATAAAGCAAAGGCACGTATCTATAGGTGAGGATACATCATATATGGCATCTGAAGCAGCTAAAATGGCTTTAGAAAATGCAAATATAAGATCAATAGACATTGATTTAATAGTAGTAGCAACTTGTACTCCAGATATGTATACTCCATCTACTGCTTGTATAGTACAAAGTATAATAGGTGCTAATAACTCAGTAGCCTTTGATATAAGTGCTGCATGTTCTGGATTTATATACGGATTAGATGTTGCAAAATCTCTTATGAAATCAAATGGATATAATAATGCACTTGTTATAGGTGCAGAAAATCTTTCAAAATCAGTTGACTGGGAAGATAGATCTACATGTGTATTATTTGGTGATGGAGCAGGTGCCGTGGTTTTATCAAAAAGCGATAATGTTGGTTTAATCAGTTCCTTTTGTAAATCAGAAGGAGAAAAGTATAAGTGTATAACTATTGAAGGTAATGATGTAGATAGTCCATTTGTGGAAAATAAGGTTATAAAAAGTTCCAAATTAAAAATGAATGGAAATGAAGTATTTAAATTTGCTACATCTACTATAGTAAATTCAATTAATAAAGTTTTAAATGAAAATAATTTAAACTTAGATGATATTGATTATATAATACCACATCAAGCTAATGTAAGAATTATTGATTATGCTGCTAAAAAATTAAAAGTTTCAGTAGATAAGTTTTATATGAATATAGAAGAGTATGGAAATACTTCAGCAGCATCCATACCAATTGCATTAAGTGAAATGTGGGAAAAAAAACTAATAAAAAAAGGTAACAAAATTATATTAGTTGGATTTGGAGCTGGGCTTACATATGGTGCAACTCTAATAAACTGGGCTATATAATTTAAAATAAAATAAGGAAATTTAAAATTTATAAAATTAACTAAGATAACTAAGATCAAGTAAAAATTAAATTAAATCAATGGAGGATAATAAAATGATATTTGAAAAATTACAAACAATAATAGAAGAGAACTTATCAATAGAAAGAGATGAAATAACTTTAGAAAGTACATTTGAATCATTAGGTATAGATTCATTAGATACATTCCAATTAGTAATAGAAATAGAAGAGCAGTTTGGAATAGAAGTTGAATCACCAGAAAATATGAAAAGTATTCAAGATGTAGTAAATTACATAGAAGATAAGCAAAAAGAAAAAGTAAATTCGTAAGATAGTAAAGTTACAGGAGGACCTATGAAATATACTAGGATAACAGAATTACTTAATATAAAATATCCAATAATTCAAGGTGGTATGGCATGGATTTCAGATGCTACACTAGCAGCAGCCGTAAGTGAAGCAGGTGGACTTGGTATTATAAGTGGCGTTGGAAATGTAGAAGATGTAAGATCTGAAATTCAAAAAGCAAAATCACTTACTGATAAACCATTTGGTGTGAATATAATGTTAATGGGCAAGAATGTTGATGAAATAGCTAAACTCGTATGTGATGAAAAGGTAGCCGTTGTAACTACTGGTGCTGGAAGCCCTGGAAAGTATATGGATGATTGGAAAAAAAATAATATAAAAGTAATACCTGTTGTCCCTTCTGTAGCAATTGCTAAAAGAATGGAAAAATTCAAAGCAGATGCAGTTATTGTAGAAGGGATGGAAGCAGGCGGACATATAGGCCAACTAACTACTATGAGTTTAGTTCCACAGGTTGTGGATGCTATAGATATTCCTGTTATAGCAGCAGGAGGGATAGGTGATGGTAGAGGAATAGCAGCATCTTTTATGCTTGGGGCTAGTGGAGTTCAAATGGGGACTAGATTTTTAGTATCAGATGAATGTAGAGTTCATGATAATTATAAAGAAAAGGTATTAAATGCAAGGGATATAGATAGTGAGGTTACAGGTACCTCAACATCTCATCCTGTTAGAGTTTTAAGAAATAAGCTTACTAGAGAATATAGTAAACTGGAAAAATCTAATGCTGATATAAGTGAAATAGAAGCTTTAGGTAAAGGAGCTCTTCAAAAAGCAGTTATACATGGAGATGTTGATAATGGTAGCGTAATGGCAGGACAAATTGCTGGAATGATAAATAAAAAACAAAGTTGTGAAGAAATTATAAATGAATTAATGAATGAACTTGATGAAGTCCTTAGGAGGGTACAATGAGAAAAAAGACGGCATTTCTTTTTCCAGGTCAAGGATCTCAGTATATAAATATGGGGAAAGATTTATACGATAACATAGATGAATGTAAATATATATTTGATAAAGGTGAAGAAATTTTAGATATGCCTATTAAAGAGCTAATCTTTAAAGGTCCTATAAATGAATTAACAAAAACTAAGAATAGTCAGCCAGCAATTTTACTTACATCATTAGCTTGCCAAAAAGCTTTAGAACTTAATGGAGTGGAGGCTGATTATACATTAGGTTTATCATTAGGAGAGTACGGGGCCTTAATTTATGGTGAATGCTTGTCTTTTGAGGATGGTATGAATCTTATTAAAAAAAGAGCTGAAATAATGGATTTATCAGTTAGTTCTGATAAAGGAACAATGGCAGCTATACTTAAGCTAAGTGAAGAAAAAGTTGAAGAGCTAATAAAGAAAGCTAGCGAGTATGGTTTAGTAGAAGGTGCTAATTATAATTGTCCAGGGCAAGTAGTTATCTCAGGAGAACATGATGCTATAAAAGCGAGTGTAAAAATAGCAAAAGAATTAAAAGGTATTGCAATGCCACTAAAGGTAAGTGGACCATTTCATAGTTCTATTTATAAAGAAGCTAGTTATAAGTTCTATGAAGAATTAAAAAAAGTTGATATAAAAGAATTAAAAAAAGTTGTTTATTCTAATGTAAAAGGATGTCCTTATAAAAAAAGTGATGATATAAAAGAATTATTAAGAAAGCAAATAATGTCTTCAGTACTTTTTGAAAAAAGTATAAGGGATTTAATAGATAAAGGAGTAGATACTTTTATAGAGCTGGGACCAGGTAAAATACTAAGTGGATTTGTAAAAAAGATAGATAAAAGTGTTAATGTTTATAATGTAGAAGATATACAGTCTTTAAATGAAACACTAGATAAATTAAAATTACAAACAGTAAATCTATAGTGTTCATTAATAGGAGGAGTAAGATGTTAAAAGGAAAATGTGCAATAATAACTGGTGCTTCTAGAGGTATTGGTAGAAGCATAGCATTAAAGTATGCTAAAGAAGGTGCTAACATAGTACTTAATTATAAAAATAGTAATAAAGAAGCCCTTGAATTAAAAGAAGAATTAGATAAATTAGGATCTAATACTTTGATAATCAAAGCAGATATTAGTAAATTTGAAGAAGCAGAGAAATTAATAAAAGAAGCTAGAGGAGCTTTTGGAAAAATAGATATATTAGTTAATAATGCAGGTATAACAAAAGATACATTATTAATTAGAATGAAAGAAGAAGATTTTGATAGTGTAATAGAAGTAAATTTAAAAGGAGCATTTAACTGTTTAAGAGCAGTATCTCCAATAATGATAAAGCAAAAAGAAGGAAAAATAATAAACATGTCATCCGTTGTAGGTGTTATAGGAAATGCTGGTCAAGTAAATTACTCAGCTTCAAAAGCTGGACTTATCGGTATGACAAAATCTTTAGCTCGTGAAATTGGAAGTAAAAATATAAATGTAAATGCTATAGCTCCAGGTTTTATAGACACAGATATGACTAGAGTACTAAGTGATGATCAAAAGAAAAATATAATATCTCAAGTACCTCTTAAAAGATTAGGTCAAGTAGAAGATATTGCAAATTTAGCTGTATTTTTAGGAAGTGACAAATCTAATTATATAACAGGTCAAGTTATCCACGTTGATGGCGGAATGGCAATGTAGGAGGAAATTATGTGTAAAAGAGTAGTAATAACAGGAATAGGTGCGATAACTCCTATTGGTAACAATGTAAGTGAATTTTGGTCAAATGCTAAAAATGGAAAATTAGGTATAGATTTTATAAAGTCTATAGAAACTGAAAATTTAGATGTGAAAATAGCTGGCGAAGTTAAAAATTTAAAAGTAGAAGATTATTTAGATAAAAAAGAAAGTAGGCGACTTGATAAGTTTACTCAGTATGCACTTATAGCAAGTGAGGAGGCTATAAAACAATCAGGTCTTAATATAGATGAAATTGATAAAAATCGACTTGGAGTTATGGTAGGTTCTGGTATTGGAGGGTTCCATACTCATGAGAATGAATTTAGTGCATTATATAATAGAGGACCGAAAAGAGTATCACCTATGTATATACCCATGACAATAATAAATGCTGCAGCTGCTAATATTGCAATTAAATATGAAGCAAAAGGTACTTGTACATCAGCAGTAACTGCTTGTGCAACAGGAACTAATAATATAGGAGATGCATTTAGACATATAAAACATGGTTATGCTGATGTAATGATAACTGGAGGATGTGAGTCATCTATAACTCCTATAGCTATAGCTGGTTTCAATAATATGAGAGCTCTAAATTCTAGTAATGTACCAGAAAAGGCATCAACACCATTTGATAAAAATAGAAGTGGATTTGTAATGGGAGAGGGTGCAGGTATATTAGTAATGGAAAGTTTAGATCATGCATTAAAAAGAAATGCAAATATATTATGTGAAATAGTTGGGTATGGTTCAACTTGTGATGCATATCATATAACATCTCCAGATCCAAATGGAGAGAGTGCATCAAGAGCTATGATGGATGCAATTAATGAAGGAAAAATAAGTCCAAGTGATGTTTCTTATATAAATGCACATGGTACATCTACTCCATATAATGATTTATTCGAAACTAGAGCAATAAAAAAAGTATTCGGAGTGGATGCAAAAAATATACCTATATCTTCAATAAAATCTATGACTGGTCACTTACTTGGAGCTGCAGGAGCTGTAGAGTCAATAGCTTGTATAAAAACATTACAAGAAGGATTTATACCACCAACAATTGGTTATACTGAAAGCGAAGAGGAACTAGATTTAGACTATGTACCTAATGTTGGAAGAGAATGTGATGTTAAGTATACAATAAACAACTCCTTAGGATTTGGAGGTCATAATGCATCTTTATTATTTAAGAGATGGGAGTAGTTGGAGGCTAATATGAATTTTAATGAAGTAAAAGAACTTATTAATATAATAAATAATTCTGATTTATCTTATTTTGAAATGCAAGATGATAAAGAATTTATAAAGATAGATAAATCTATTACTAGAAATTATATACAAAATAGTATAGATGGAATAGATGCTAAAAGCATAAATAGATTAGCTATAACAGATTTAAGTGAAGGAATAGAAATTAGAGAAATGGGACTTATTGATGATGGGTTAAATATTTCTAATAAAGATAGTCTTAAAATTACAGACTCTAAGGAAAGTTTTGAATTTATAAAGTCACCAATAGTAGGTACATTTTATGAGGCCATGTCTCCAGAAGATAATCCATTTGTAAGTGTTGGGCAAAGAGTAAATAAAGGTGATGTTATTTGTATAGTTGAAGCTATGAAGTTAATGAATGAAATTAGTGCAGAATATGATTGCGAGATAGTAAGTGTACTAGGTAAAAATGGAGAAATGGTACAGTATGGAGATTCATTGTTTAAGGTAAGGAGAGTATAAATGCTAAATATAAAAGAAATAAAAGATATTTTGCCACATAGATATCCTTTTTTTATGATAGATCGAGTTGAAGAAGTAGTTGAAGGTAAAAGTGCAAAAGGATACAAAAATGTAACTATAAATGAAAATTTTTTTAATGGTCATTTCCCTGAATATCCAGTAATGCCTGGTGTACTAATATTAGAGGCATTGGCTCAAATGGGAGCTATATGTATACTTTCTATGGATAGTTTTAAAGGAAAAATAGGATTTTTAGTTGGAGCTGATAAAGTACGATGGAAAAGGCAGGTAATACCTGGTGATAAACTTGATTTAGAAATAGAAATAATAAGATTAAAAGGTAATATAGGTGTTGGAAAAGGTAAAGCAACTGTAAATGGTAATTTAGTTTGCGAAGGCGAGATAATGTTTGCTATTGGGTAGGTGATATTTATGTTAAAGAAAATACTTATAGCTAACAGAGGTGAAATTGCAGTTAGAATAATTAGAGCTTGTAGAGAGCTTAATATAAGTACTGTAGCAATTTATTCTGAAGGGGATAAAGATGCACTTCATGCTCAAATGGCAGATGAAGCTGTTTGTGTAGGAGGACCTCTTAGTAAGGATAGCTATTTAAATATGACAAATATATTAAGCGCATGTGTTTTGACGGGATGTGAAGGTATACATCCCGGTTTTGGATTTTTATCAGAAAATCCAAAATTCGCTAAAATGTGTAAAGAATGTAACATAAAATTTATTGGACCAGATTATGAGATTATTGAATTGATGGGTGATAAGGCAAGAGCTAGAGAGATTATGAAAAATTCAAATATTCCAGTTGTACCAGGATATGAAGGTGAAATAACTTCGTATGAACATGCAATAGACTTAGCTAATAATATAGGGTTTCCTTTAATGATAAAAGCGGCTGCTGGAGGTGGTGGAAAAGGTATAAGGATAGTTAGAGACTCTAAAGAGTTTAAACATAATTTTGAAGCTGCTAAGTTAGAATCAAAAGCATGCTTTGGTGAAGATAAAGTTTATATTGAAAAGTATATAGAAAATCCAAGGCATATAGAGTTTCAAATACTGGCTGATGAATATGGTAATATAGTACATTTAGGGGAAAGAGAGTGTTCACTTCAAAGAAACAACCAAAAAGTACTAGAGGAAGCTCCATCATGTTTTTTAGATGAAAACTTAAGAGAAAAAATGGGTGAGGTTGCTATTAAAGCTGCTAGAACTGTAAATTATAAAAATGCAGGGACTATTGAATTCTTAGTAGATAATAATGGTGAATTTTATTTTATGGAAATGAATACAAGAATTCAAGTAGAACATCCAATAACTGAAATGGTAACAAATATAGATATAGTAAAAGAACAGTTAAAGATAGCCTCTGGTATGAATTTAGATATAAAACAAGAAGATATTAAAATATCTGGTCATGCAATAGAATGTAGAATTAATGCTGAGGACCCTAATAATAACTTTAGACCATGTCCAGGCAAAATCACAGAACTATATATACCTTCAGGTCTTGGTGTAAGAGTTGATAGTGCTATATATTGTGGATATGAGATACCTCCATATTATGACTCTATGATAGGTAAGCTTATTACTTTTTCAGATAATAGAGAAGATGCAATAATAAAGATGAAAAGAGCCTTAGATGAATTTGCAATAGGTGGTGTTACAACAAATATTGATTTCCAATATGAAATACTTGAACATGATGATTTTATAGATGGAAATTATAATACATCATTTATAGAAGATAAGTTGGTGAATAGCAATGCTTAAGAATTTATTTAGAAAAAGAGAATATGTTACAGTTAATACTAGAAATTTAGATGAATCATCTTCTCTTCCTAACATACCTAATGGAAAATGGACTAATTGTCCTAAATGTAAAAATATATTATATAAAGAAGATTTAGAAAAAAATCATAATGTATGTATAGGATGTGGTCATCATTTTAATATCTCTGCAAGAACAAGAATAAATCAAATTTTTGATGAAGATAGCTTTGTAGAATTTTTTTATGATATAGAATCTAAAAATCCTTTGAATTTCGAAGGATATGAAGAAAAACTAAAGTTAAATAAAGAAAAATCTGATTTAAATGAAGCTGTAATAACTGGAGTAGGAGAGATAGATGATATTAAAGTTGCAACTGCAGTTATGGATAATAATTTTATGATGGGAAGCATGGGATGTGCAGTAGGAGAAAAAATAACTAGGATTATAGAATATTCTAATGAAAATAAACTACCTCTTATTATATTTACAACATCAGGTGGAGCTAGAATGCAAGAAGGCATATTTTCTCTTATGCAAATGGCTAAAACTTCAGCTGCAATAGCAAGACATGATAAAGAGGGTTTATTGTATATTAGTATAATAACAAATCCAACAACAGGTGGAGTTAGTGCAAGTTTTGCTATGCAGGGAGATATAATTCTAAGTGAGCCAAATGCAGTGATAGGTTTTGCCGGAAGAAGGGTAATAGAAAATACAATAAATGAAAAATTACCTGAGAGTTTTCAAAGTGCAGAATTTGCATTAGAAAAAGGCTTTATAGATTCAATTGTTAAAAGAAAAGATTTAAGAAACTATTTATCTAGAATATTAAATTTACATGAGGTGGCTGAGTATGCAAAATAGTGAAAATATAATATGGGATAAGGTTAATATTGCTAGGCATAAGGATAGACCAAACTCTAGATTCTATATAGAAAATATATTTGATGAATTTATAGAACTTCATGGAGATAGATCATTTAGAGATGATAAAGCAATAGTTGCAGGTATAGGAAGCATAAATAGTATAAATGTTACTGTAATTGGTATAAATAAAGGTAAAACTACAAAAGAAAATATAGATACTAATTTTGGAATGGTACATCCCGAAGGATACAAAAAAGCCCTTAGATTAATGAAACAAGCTGAAAAATTTAAAAGGCCTGTAATTTGCTTTGTTGATACTCCAGGAGCGTTTTGTGGAATAGAAGCAGAAGAAAGAGGTCAAGGGTATGCTATTGCTCAAAACTTAATGGAAATGAGCAATTTGAAAACGCCTATAATATCTATTATAATAGGTGAAGGAGGAAGCGGTGGAGCATTAGCTCTTGCATTAGGAGATAAAGTATATATGATGGAAAATGCTATATATTCAATTTTATCACCAGAAGGATTTGCTTCTATACTTTGGAAAGACGTTACTAAATCGAAAAAAGCTGCACTGACAATGAAAATAACCTCTGATGATTTGAAAGCATTTGATATTATAGATGATATTATTAAGGAACCAGAAAATGGAGCACAAGAAGATCCAAAAAAATCTGCATATTATATAAAAGATTATATAATTAAAGATTTAGAAGAGCTTTTAAATACTGATGTTGATGAATTAGTCCTAAATAGGTATAATAAGTTTAGAAAAATAGGAGATTATAAATTATGATATTATAATAATGACTATAATTTGAAAATGTTACCATAGTACCAATTGAATTTATATAAAAAATTTATTATAATACATTTAGAATAAGAAATATGGAGAGCGGATACTATGAATAATACAACAGAAGAAATTTTAAACACATTATTGGTACAATTATTTAATGATATATTACATATCGAAGAAAAAGCTATGAAAAGAACAGAGTTTACAAATTTATCAATAACAGAAATTCATACAATAGAAGCTATTGGAACTGAAGGTAATAGAACTATGGGTGAAATAGCACACGATTTAAGAATAACTGTGGGTACACTTACTACGGCTATAAATAGATTAATAAAAAAAGGTTATGTAGAAAGAAAAAGAATAGAAGAAGATAGAAGAGTTGTTCTTGTAAGTTTAACAGATGCAGGTAAAATGGTTTTTGATGCTCATGGTGTTTTCCATAAGGAAATGATTGATGAAATACTTGAAAATTTTGATGAATCTGAGTTAGGTGTTTTAACTAAAGCTTTAGGCAAAGCAACTAGATTTTTTGAGAGAAAATATGAGAGCTTCCAATAGGAGGCTTTTTTATTATAAAAAATTATAATAAAATAAAAGCTATCTTACTAATTGATTATTTAAATAATATAAGTAAGATAGCTTTTACTTTTATAATCTATAATTCAGAAACCAATTCATTTATGACTTCTTTTACAGATTTTACTTCATTTATTTTATAAGCATCAGCACCACAAAATAGTAAAGCATTGTCTATATCTCCTTTTACTGCATTAATTAAAGCTGCTGAAATACAGTAAGGTGTACTTTTAGGGTTACAAGGAACTAAACAATTATAGCATTTACGAATATTAGGTCTTGATAAAGTTATAGAATCTAAGAATTTGTTTTTTATAGCTCTCCCTGGAAGACCCACTGGACTTTTAACGATTTTTATATCTTCTTTTTTTGAATTGATATATATACTTTTAAAGTTTTCGTGTGCATCACATTCATATGTGGGAACAAATCTAGTTCCAACTTGAACACCACTAGCTCCTAAATCTAAATATTTTTTCACATCATGGCTAGAAGAAATTCCTCCTGCTGCTATTACTGGTATTTTTTTATTATATTTTTTCTCATAATTTTTTACGATATTTAAAATATTTTTAAAATCATCATCATAATTAATAGAATTTATATCATTTAATTCATCATTACTAAAGCCTAGATGACCTCCAGCTTTAGGTCCTTCAACTATTATTAAGTCAGCTGTAGTATTGTCTTTTTTATCCCATATTTTTAATATTAGATTAGCAGCTTTTGATGATGACACTATTGGAGCTATTTTTGTTTTAGAATTTTTTACTAAGCTAGGCAACTTTAAAGGAAGACCAGCTCCAGAAATTATTAAATCACATTTAGATTCTACAGCGGATTTTACATGCTCTTCATAGTAGCTCATGGCAACCATTAAATTAACTCCAATAATACCATTATTAGATTTTTCCTTAGCGATTTGAATATGTTTTTTTAAAGCTCTTAGGTTAGCCTTTAAAGTATTATTTTCAAAATCATATTCATCATATCCAATATTTACGCCAGATATAACTCCTATACCACCGGCATTACTAACTGCTGAAGCTAAAGATGAGCGTGATATTCCTATACCCATACCACCTTGTATTACAGGTACATTTGCAATTAAATCTCCAATAACTAATTGTTTCATAAATTTCCTCCTAAGAATGAAAGAAATTAAAATTTAAAATTAACTAAGATAAGTATTATTATACTACAAATTCAATATATTTTCAGTAAATATATATGAATATCAAAATATATAATAATCAAAATATATAATAATTTATAAATTAAACAATATCTTACATAAAAATGAATATATTAATTATGACATAAGATAAATATAGCGAATGTTTTCTTAAATATAAAATATTAGACAAATTTTAATTAAAAAGGAGATGTAGTTATGACAACAATAGCATGGATTTTTATGGGGGTATCGTGTATTTCTCTTACATTAGTATGTATAATAACAGTAAAGAAAACAATCGATTAAATCAGATGAATAGTATAAAAAAAGAAGTATCCTACAAATTTATAGGATACTTCTTTTTTAGGTAAAAAATCGAAAAATATAATTATTAGCTTTTATATTAATTTAGATGTATAATATAATGACACAACTTGTTGTAAAACATAAGGAGAAATCATGATAAAAAGAGAATTTGATATAAATGATATAGCATACCTTGCTAAAGATAGAAGAATAAAAGTACATGTTGATGGTAGTGATACTTATACTAAAAACATATCTTTAAAGTCTGGATATGCTGTTAAGATACTCGACTTTTATGAAATAGAAAAGTATGGATATTCATATGAAGCTGAATTTAAAAAAGATGGGACTTCATATATAATAAGAAGGCACTTAAGTCAATCAGATTTAAGACCTAAAAAAGTTATAAAGTAATAGGAGAAATTAGACAATGAATTATATAACGCCAAATAATAAGTATGAAATATTTGTAAAAGATATAGCAATAAAGCAAAAATTTGATAAGCAAATTACTAAATCTGTTACAGTAACAAAACACCAAGTAGAAGAGTGTATTAAATTTGCTGAGGAAAGTGTGAACTCATCAGATTATTATAAAAAATTAGTTCCTAAAGATATAAAAGATGACCAGCTAAAAAAAGAAGTTGGAAAGCAAAGATTATTTATAGAAAAGATAGCTGAGTGTGGAGTTATAAACTATTTAATTTATAAAGGGATAGACTACAAATTATTATCATCTAATAATATAGGTATAAAAACTGCAATAGCAAAAGAAATTCACACAAGACTTATAATAGATAAGAGTGAGTTTTCTAATAATCATAAAGATTACTATATAGGTGTTCATTTAAATATGGAAATGGTTAATAAGAGAGATAATATAAATAGACATTTAGTTAAAGACCTATATAATATAGAAGAAGTTCAAATATTTGGTTATTTAGAATCTAAGTTTATTAAAGATCTTAGATATGAAACTATTATAAATAAAAATGGCAAAAAAGAATTTAGATTCTATACTAAAAAGTCAGATGGATATGATAAGAAAAAAGAGTATGCAAAGCTTATAGATACACAATGTAAGTGGTATTATTTAGATAAATGCATGCCAATAGACAATTTATTAAAAAAATAAAGTAGTTTTAAAGCTCACATATAGTGGGCTTTTTAATATTAAACATCTTAATAATAATTCTTCATTATGATATAATAATAATTTAGATACAAAGGAGGTCAAAACATGCAAATAGACAGAAGTAAATTAACTCCTATGATGAAACAATACTTTGAATGTAAGGATAAATACCCCGATTGTATATTATTCTTCAGACTAGGAGATTTCTATGAAATGTTTTTTGAAGATGCTATAGTGGCTTCAAAAACATTAGAAATAGCATTAACAGGAAAGTCTTGCGGATTAGAAGAAAGAGCACCTATGTGCGGTATACCTTTCCATTCTGCAAATTCATATATATCTAAGTTAGTAGAAAATGGTTACAAGGTAGCTATAGGTGAACAGCTTGAAGATCCTGCTACAGTAAAAGGAATAGTAAAAAGAGATGTAATAAGAGTAGTAACTCCTGGTACAGTACTTGAAGGAAGCTTACTAGAAAATAAAAAGAATAACTATTTACTTTCATTATATAAGGTAAATCATAACATAGGTTTAACTTATGTTGATATAAGTACAGGAGAAACAAATGCCACTTATTTAAGTAAAGATAAAGTAGTAGAAGAAATAGCAAAAATTCACCCAACAGAAATAATACTAAATGATTTAAGTTTTATGGATGAATTAAAGAATATAGCTACTATAGGCAATATATATATAAATGAGAATTTTGAGGAAAAATATTTAGACACAAATATACTAAATCAGTATTTTAGTGAAGAATATTTAAGTAAATTAAAATTTGATGATAACAGTTTAATAAAAACAAGTTTATGTATACTTTTAAATTATATTTATAATACGCAAAAACAAGTTACTTCAAATATTAATAATATTAATATATATAATTCAAGTGAGTATATGGTGCTTGATATGTTTACTAGAAATAACCTAGAACTTACTCAAACCATAAGAGGAAGCAAGAAAAAAGGGTCATTACTTCATGTATTAGATAAGACCTCTACTGCTATGGGAGGAAGACTTCTTAGAAAATATGTAGAAGAGCCATTAGTAAACAAAAAAAGAATAGAAAGACGTCTTAATGTTATAGAAGAAATAAAAGATGACTTTATGTTAAGAGAAGACTTAAACGAGATACTTAAAAATGTATATGACATAGAAAGAATATGCGGAAAAATTGCATTTGAAAAAGTAACTCCAAAGGAAATGATACATTTAAAAAATTCTATAGAAAAACTACCTGAATTAAACAATATAATAAAATCATCAAGTGCAGAAATACTAAAAAAATATATAGACAGTATGGATGATTTAAATGATATTTATAGTTTAATAGAAGATGCTATAAAAGAAGATCCAAGTATAACTATAAAAGATGGAAATATAATAAAATCTGAATTTAATGATGAATTAAAGGAACTTAGAGATATTTCTAAAAATGGAGCTTTCATGATAAAAGAAATAGAAAATCGTGAAAGAGAAAAAACAGGTGTTAAGTCTTTAAAAATAGGATTTAATAAAGTATTTGGATATTTTATAGAAATAACTAAAGCAAATCTAAGTACTGCAAATATCGATGATGGATATATAAGAAAGCAAACTTTAAGTAATGCAGAGAGATTTATAACATCAGAATTAAAAGAAATAGAAGATAAAATACTTAATGCAGAAGAAAAAATAAAAACATTAGAATATGAAATATTTGTTAATATAAGAGAAACTATATATAAAAATATAGATAGAATACAAAAAGTAGCAAAAATAATAGCAAATATAGATGTGTTTGTATCTTTTGCTACAGTAGCCTATATGAATAACTATGTAAAACCATGTATAAATGAAGATAATAAATTAGATATAAAAAATGGGCGCCATCCTGTTATAGAAAGTATAGTAGGAGAAGAAAACTTTGTTCCTAATGATACTTATTTAAATAGTGGAGAAAATATAATAAATATTATAACTGGACCCAATATGGCTGGTAAATCTACTTATATGAGACAAACTGCAATAATTACATTAATGGCTCATATAGGTTCATTTGTCCCTGCTGAATATGCTAATATACCTATTTGTGATAGAATATTTACAAGAGTTGGAGCTAGTGATGATTTGTCTCAAGGTCAATCTACATTTATGGTTGAAATGAGTGAGGTATCACATATATTAAAAAATGCTACTGATAAGAGTTTAGTAATCCTTGATGAAATAGGTAGAGGGACTAGTACTTATGATGGTATAAGTTTAGCATGGTCAATAGTTGAATATATTCAAAAGGAAATTAAGTGTAAAACACTTTTTGCAACTCATTATCATGAGTTAACTGATTTAGAAAATGAATTCAGTGAAGTTAAAAATTACTCTATAGCAGTTAAAGAAGATAATGAAGGAATAGTATTTTTAAGAAAAATAATACCACAAGGTGCAGATAAAAGTTATGGTATTTATGTAGCGCAGCTTGCTAAGCTTCCTAAGGAAGTTATAAATAGGTCTAAAGAAATACTAAGTGATTTAGAAAAAAATCATATAAATAATAGTGTAGCTTTAAACAAAAGTGAAAACTTAGATATTATCAACAAATATAATTCTATTAAAGATACTGATACTAGCAGAATAAACCAATTACAAGAAGAAATAGAAAAGTTAACTTCAAATAACTTTAAGAATGAGTATGAAACATTAAAGAAGGAACATATTGAGTTAGTTAAGGATTATAAGAATGTAAAAAAAGATTTTGATAAGTTAAATAAGGACTACAAAGAGTTAAGTAATTCTATAGAAAGTGAAGTTGTAAAAGAAAGTGCAGTAACTCAAATATCATTTGATACTATAAATGATAATAACTTATCAGATGAAATACTTAGCTTAGATATATTATCTATGACTCCAATAGATGCTATGAATGCTTTATTTAATCTTCAGAAAAAAGCAAAAGAGAAAAAATAACCTCCTGGAGGTAGATTATGTCAAATAGAATTAATATATTAGACGATTTAACAATAAATAAAATAGCTGCAGGGGAAGTTGTCGAAAGACCTTCTTCTGTAGTAAAAGAATTAGTAGAAAATTGTATAGATGCAAATTCTACTAAAGTAATTATAGATATAGTAGATGGTGGTAAAAAGTCCATAAGAATAACCGATAATGGATATGGAATATTATCCAGCGAAGTAGATAAATCATTTTTAAGACATGCAACTAGTAAAATAAAAAAAATAGATGATTTATATGATTTATATTCTTTAGGTTTTAGAGGTGAGGCATTAGCATCTATATCTGCTATATCAAAACTGGAAATGATAACTAAATCAAAAGAAGAAGCTGTAGGAACTAAAGTTATAGTTGAAGGTGGTAAGATAATATCTAAGGAGCCCGTTGGAACTAATAATGGTACAACTATGATAATAAGAGATATATTCTTTAATACACCGGTTAGACAAAAGTTTTTAAAATCAACTCATGCTGAAACTATTAATATAAGTGATTTAATTAATAAGCTTGCAATAGGAAATCCAAATGTTCAGTTCAAGTATATAAATAATGGAAAGCAAATGCTAAATACACCAGGTGATGGAAAACTTATTAATGTAATTAGAAGTATTTATGGAAAAGACATTACTGAAAATTTAATTGATGTAGATTTTGAGTGCGAGTATTTTAAAATGAGTGGATATATAGGCAATAATAATGCTTACAGATCAAATAAAAACTTACAACATACATATATAAATAAAAGATTTGTAAAAAGTAAGGTTATATTAGATGCAATAGCAGAAGCTTATAAATCTATAATTCCAATTGGAAAACATGCAGTATGCTTTTTAAATATTAAAATAAATCCATCTAAAATAGATGTTAATATACATCCTACAAAACTTGAAGTTAAGTTTGAAGATGAGAAAGATCTATATATAGAGCTTAGAGACTATTTAAGAAGAAGATTATTGAGTTCTAATTTACTAGGAAAATACGAGATTTATGAAAAAACTAGTAATCCTACTATAAAGTCTATACAAAATATAGATAAAGTAAAAGAAAGTGAAGCTCCAATAGAAGTAATTGATATATCTAAGGACTTAAATATAAATAGCTTTAAGTCTGTAAATGAAATACTTAATGAAAATAAAGAAGATAATAAATCAAATATTAGTATAAACAATGATAAAAATGAACATATAAGTATAAATGATAATTATAATTTAATAAATGAAATAGACAATAGCTTAAAAGAAAATAATAATATAACTAAAAGCTTAGAAAGATCTATAATTAATAAAGATAAAATAGAATTACCAACTAAAAACATAACTATAAGCAAGTTAGATAATAAAAACGAGTTCATTATAGATGGTAACATAGATATAAGCAAATCTTTCAGTATGGAAGATTTAGAAAGTTTAGATAAGATAGAAGAAACGGACTATATAGATACTATTTTTGAAGATAAAAATGATGAACCTATTGAAAGTTTTCAAGAAGGATTCTTTGTGGAGGATGATAATAAATTTTCACTAAGTGGTTATAATGTAGTAGGTACTATATTTAACACTTATATAGTATTGCAAAAAGGAAATTCTATGTATTTACTAGATCAGCATGTAGCACATGAAAGGGTTTTATACGAAAAATATATGGAGAAGTTTTATAACCATGATATAAGTATGCAGATGTTGCTTGATCCTATAATTTTAGAGTTATCTAGTGTTGATATGTTACAAGTGGAAAAGAACCTAGATTTATTTATGAAGTTTGGTTTTGAAATAGAGATCTTTGGTAATAATCATATTATGATAAGATGTGTACCAACTACATTTGGAGTTCCGGAGTCTGAAAAATTTATACTTCAAATAATAGATAATATAAATGAAATAAAAAATAATTATGAGTTAAAGGGTGAAAAGTTTGCATCAATGGCCTGTAAAGCAGCTATAAAAGCAAATGATAAAATACATAATATTGAAATTGATAGTTTAATCAATCAATTAAGCTTATGTACAAATCCTTTTACTTGTCCACATGGTAGACCTATAATAGTTGAAATAACAAAAAAAGAAATTGAAAAAATGTTTAAAAGAATCATGTAATTTAAGGAAGGTTATTATGAAGAAAGTACCACTTATTATACTTACAGGACCAACTGCAGTTGGAAAAACTGATTTGTCTATTAAAATAGCTAAAAATTTGGATGCAGAAATAATATCAGCAGACTCTATGCAAATATATGAGTATATGGATGTAGGAAGTGCTAAAGTAACTAAGGAAGAGATGAGTGGAGTTACTCATTATATGATAGATGAAGTAAAGCCAGACTATAACTTCTCTGTTTCAGAATTCCAAAAAAGAGCTGATAATTATATAGAAGAAATTATTAATAAAGGAAAGTTGCCATTAGTTACAGGTGGAACAGGATTATATTTAAATTCATTAATTTATAATATGGATTTTGCAAAGTCAAATGCTAATGATGAGTTAAGAGAGACGCTTAAATTAGAACTTGAAGAAAATGGTATAGATTATATACACAATAAGCTTAAAGAACTTGATGAAGATGCAGCAAGTAGGATACACAAAAATAATACTAAAAGAGTTATAAGGGCTTTAGAAGTGTGTCTTAGTGGAGAAAAAATGAATGATTTCTCAAAAGATTTACAATTTAATGATAAATATGAACCGATAATTATAGTCTTAAATAGAGACAGAGCTCACTTATATGAAAGAATTAATAAAAGAGTAGACATAATGTTGGAAAAAGGTCTAGTAGATGAAGTTAAAAACTTACTTAATATGGGATACTCTAGAGATTTAATATCTATGCAAGGTATAGGATATAAAGAAATTATTAAATATCTAGATAGTGAGTATGCATATGATGAAGCTATAGAAATAATAAAAAGAGATTCTAGAAGATATGCTAAAAGGCAAATTACATGGTTTAAAAGGTATAAAGAAGCTAAATGGTTTAATCTAGATGAATATGAAGATTTCGACATATTAGAAAAAGATGTATTAAGTTTTATTGAAAATAGTATTAAACTTGTATAAAATATAATATAGAATAGTGTAAAATATTAAATAAAATATATACATAATTTTAAAATTTAATTTATCTCGGGAGGGTATTAGGCAATGAAAAATTCAGTTTTAAATTTACAGGATTTATTTTTAAATAATGCAAGAAAAGAAAGAATACCTGTAACTATATACTTAATGAATGGAGTTAAAGTTAAAGGTGTTGTAAAAGGATTTGATAGTTACATAATCTTAGTAGAAGGGGATAACAGACAACAAAATATGATATATAAACATGCAGTATCAACTATGATACCTGATAAAAATATAAATCTACAAAATAATCAAGTTCAAGCTACTACTAATAATAGATATTAATAATTTAAAATATAAAAAGACTCAAACTGATCTTATTTCTAGTTTGAGTCTTTTTATATTTTAAGTGTAATATATTGAAGTTACTATAACTATTATAGTAGTCACAAATATTGGTATAAGTACAGAGGTAATAAATATATCTTTATATGAATCTTTATGAGTTAATCCACAAATAGCCAGTGTTGTAATTACAGCACCGTTATGTGGAAGTGTATCTAGTCCACCTGAAGCAAGAGAAGCGATTCTATGCATGATTTGTGGTGATATGTTAAGAGTATTACTCATAGCTATAAAAGTATGTGCTAGTGAATCTAATGTTATAGTAAGACCTCCTGAAGCAGAAGCAGTAATACCACATATTATATTTACCGATAAAGCTTCTGATACTATAGGGTTAGAAGATATATGAAGTATTATTGATTGTAATGTAATAAATACAGGTAAAGACTTTATAACACTTCCATAACCAACAATGGCACTTGAACTAAGTAAAGGTAAAAATGAATTTGAAATACCTCCGTTAATAACATTATTTAAGTTAGATATTTTTTTGAAGTTAAGCAATATTATAAATGATATAGCTATGACAATAGAAATAATAACACTCCATGTTCCAGATACATTATCTAAAGTAAGATTATACTTATTTAGATATGAACCATCAATAAGTTTATAAAATACCTTAGAAAAGAATAAATTACTTGTAAATATAATCAATATTGGTGCAAGTGCTACAAATATATTTGGAGGATCTTTAGAATCAATGTTACTATTTTCTATAAAATGGTTACCGTAGCCTTCTAAATTTAATTCAGCTTTTTTTACACGGTATGTAAGCCATGTCATACCAAGTGTTAGCATTAGCAAACTAGCCACTATTCCTATTAATGGAGCGGAAAATGTATCTGTTCCAAAGTATCTCATAGGTATAACGTTTTGAATTTCTGGAGTTCCAGGAAGAGCAGTCATAGTAAATGTAAATGCACCTAATGCAATAGTCCCTGGAATTAATCTCTTAGGGATATTGGACTCTTTAAAAAGTACATTTGCTATTGGATACAAGACAAATGCAACAGTAAACAAAGATACACCTCCATAGGTTAAAAGTGCACCAGCAAGTACTACAGCTAATATAGTTTTGTCTTTTCCTAAATTATTCGTAATGAAGTTTGCTATAGACTTAGCATACATAACTTCTTCCATTAACTTTGCAAAAATAGCACCTGTTAGAAAGATTGGAAAATAGTTTTTTACAAAGTTAGAAAAACCACCCATATATATTTCTGTGTAATGAACCATTAAATGTGTACTAGATTCTCCACCTATAATTAATACAGTCAATAATGCTACTAGTGGAGCAGTTATAATTGTTGAATATCCCTTATAAGCTAATATTATTATCAAAGATAATGATAAAATTAATCCAATCATACCTATCATATTAAGTTGTCCTCTTTCTATATTAATATTTAGATTATTGTATATATTAATATATCCAAAAATAAAAATTTAAAGTATTGTAATTACAAATAGTATTAATATATTATTATACTTAAAATACTATATTAAGTATAAACTTGCAGTAATATATGTGATATGGTAAAATTCTAATGTTAAAATTAAACAAAAAGACAGGTGGAATAAAATGCTTAATGAAACTAAAGATCTACTAAAAGGATTTTATGGACTTGATAATGAAACTTTTGAATTAGCAGAAGAAGTAATGAAGGACATAGAACCTCAGTTTGAAAAACTAAAACAAATAAGAGAATTTAATCAATATAAAGTATTAAAGGCAATGCAGGAAGCTCATTTAAGTGATAATCACTTTAACTGGACTACTGGTTACGGATATAATGACATAGGTCGTGAAAAAGTAGAAGAAATATTTGCAAATGTATTTGGAGCAGAAGATGCACTAGTTAGACCGATAATAGTAAATGGAACTCATGCATTAAGTCTATGTGTACAAGGTATTGTAAGACCAGGTGATGAAATACTTTCAGTTACTGGTGCACCTTATGATACCCTACAAGGAGTTATAGGTATAAGGGAAGAAAAAGGATCTTTAAAAGAGTTTGGAGTTACATATGATCAAGTTGACTTTTTAGAGGATGGAAATATAGATTTAGAAGGTATAAAAAATAAAATAAATGATAGAACTAAGCTTGTAATGATACAAAGGTCTAAGGGATACGCTTGGAGAAAATCTCTTACAATAGAAGATATAAAAGAAGCTGTAGAAACTGTAAAATCAATCAATAAAGATATAATAGTTATGGTTGACAACTGTTATGGAGAATTTTTAGATACAAAAGAGCCTACAGAAGTTGGCGTAGATATAATGGCTGGTTCTTTAATTAAAAACCCAGGTGGTGGTCTTGCATTAACAGGTGGGTATATCGCTGGTAAGAAAGAATTAGTTGAAATGATATCATATAGATTAACAACTCCAGGAATAGGTAAAGAATGTGGACTTACATTTGGAACTACAAGAACAGTTCTTCAAGGATTTTTCATGGCACCATATGTTACCTCTCAAGCTGTAATGGGTGCTATATTCTGTGCAAGAGCATTTGAAAAATTAGGATATGACGTACTTCCAAAATATGATGATTTAAGAAGTGATATAATTCAAGTTGTTAGGCTTAATAATGCTGATGAAGTTATAAGCTTCTGTCAAGGAGTACAAGCTGCAGCTCCAGTTGATTCTTACGTTAGACCAGAGCCATGGGCAATGCCAGGTTATGACAGTGAAGTAATAATGGCAGCAGGTGCATTCATACAAGGATCTTCAATAGAATTAAGTGCAGATGCTCCTATAAGACCTCCATATAATGTATACTTCCAAGGTGGACTTACATTTGATCATTCTAAGATGGGTACATTAAAAGCAATTCAGTCTATGAAAAAAGCGAAAAATAAATAATAAATTATATAAAATAGCTCCTATTATGTTAAATAACATGTAGGAGCTATTTTTAGTTATATTTAAAATGTAGGAATTATTATACCTTTATAATGTTCTTTTAAGAAGCTTCTAGACTCATCAGATGTTAAAATCTTTTTTAATATTTCTATTTTTTCACTATTTAAGTCTTCAGTTCTGCATGCTAATACATTTTCGTATGTACCGTCTATTTCTGGAGAGTATATACTTTGTTTATTTGCATCTAATCCGGCAGCAGCAGCAAAATTACCATTTATGAATGCAGCATCTACATCTTGTAATAATGAAGGCAATTGACTAGCGTCAGCTTCTATAAATTCTATATTTCTTTTATTCTCAATTATATCTTTTGCAGAAGATAGTTCTACACCTTCCTTTAATTTTATTACTCCTTCATCTTCTAATATTTTTAAGGCTCTAGATCCATTTGTTGGATCATTAGGTATTGCAAACTTATCTCCAGATTTTAATTCATCAAAAGATTTTATTTTATTTGAGTATGCTTGTAGAGGAACTTCATATAGTCCTACCACATCTGTTAAATCATATCCTTGCTTTTCTATAGATTCATTTAAATATGGTCTATGTTGGAATAAATTAGCGTCAATCTCACTATCAGCTAATGCTGTATTTGGAGTAGTATAGTCATTAAATGTTACTATTTCAAGTTCATAACCTTCTTTTTCTACTTCAGATTTTAGATGTTCAAATAATTCTGTACCTGGAACTTGCATAGCGCCAACAGCTATTGTTTTATCATTTTTACTTGATACATTACTTTTAGTTGAACACCCTACAGCTGAGATACCTAGTGTTAAAGATAACACGACTCCTAATAATTTCTTGTTAAATAATTTTTTAAGTTTCATATAAGATCCCCCTTAAGTTTATTATGAAATAAGCCTAAAAAATATAAAAAATCCTGAGTATAAACTCAGGTTAACTTCAGTTTATACTTATCTTCCAGCTATGTGCTGCAGGATTTAGCACCATGTATATAAGAAATATACTGGTTGCCGGGTTTCAAAGGGCCAGTCCCTCCACCTCTCTTGATAAGGCTTATTTAATTTATATTTATATTAATATAAATTAATCAAATTGTAAATAACTTTTTAGATTTTTCTGAATATAAATTAAATTTGATGAAATTTTGAGCTATAAGATATATTAATAAATAAAATTTTATTGAATATGAAATATGTATATAAAAACTTTCATTTTTGATTAATTTAATAAATATTATAAAATTAATGCAACATTGAAAAATAACGAATATAATATATAAAAAGATTTAAAATCTAACTTATAAAAATAATAAAATGAAATTTATTAAATAAATTATGCAGCTAGTATAAAATTTAATGATATAAATAAGGGGGGATTTTATGTGTGTTATTGACAAAAAACATTCTAAGGGAGTAAGTATAGTTGATACAACATTAAGAGATGGAGAGCAAACAGCAGGTGTAGTTTTTGCTAATCATGAAAAAATAGCAATTGCAGAAATGTTAAGTGATTTAGGTATAAATCAATTAGAAGTAGGAATACCTGCTATGGGTGGAGATGAGAAAGAAGTGATAAAGTCTATATGTAAAAGAAACTTAAAACCCAGTATTATGGCATGGAATAGAGCAGTGATTACAGATCTAGAAAATTCTATAGATTGTGGTGTAGATGCAGTTGCTATTTCTGTATCAGTATCTGATATACACATACAACATAAGTTAAAAACTTCGAGAGAATGGGTTTTAGAAAATATGGTAAAAGCAGTAGAATTTGCAAAGCAAAATGGATTATATGTTTCTGTTAATGGTGAAGATGCATCTAGAGCAGATTTTGATTTTTTAGTTAAATTTATAGAATTAGCAAAGCAAGCTGGAGCTAATAGATTTAGATATTGTGATACTGTAGGTGTAATGGAACCATTTGCCATAAAAGATATTATATTTGGATTATACAATAAAACTAAGTTTGATATAGAAATGCATACACATAATGATTTTGGAATGGCTACGGCTAATGCAATAGCGGGTGTTCTTGGAGGTGCTAATCATATTGGTGTTACTGTAAATGGCTTAGGAGAGAGAGCTGGGAATGCTGCATTAGAAGAGGTCTTAATGGCTTTAAAATACGTTTATAAATATGAAGTAAATGTAGATACAACAAAGTTTAAATATATATCAGAATATGTTTCTAATGCATCAGGAAGAGAATTACCAAAGTGGAAAGCTATAGTAGGAGATAACATGTTTAAACATGAATCTGGTATTCATGCAGACGGAGCGATAAAAAACCCAACTAATTATGAAGCATTCGATCCAAAAGAAGTTGGTCTTGAAAGACAAATAGTAATAGGTAAACATTCTGGTAAAGCAGCTATTGTAAATAAATTTAAGGAATATGGAATAAATTTAAATGAAAAAGAAGCTAGTATGATGTTAGAAGCTGTAAGAGCATTATCTATAAGAGCAAAAAGAACTTTATTCGATAAGGAGTTAGTACAAATATATCAAGATATTAAAAAATATATAAATAAAAACTAATTGGAGGAAATTAAAATGTATAAAATTACTTTAATACCAGGAGATGGTATAGGACCAGAAATATGTAAGGCTATGGTTAAGGTAGTAGAATCTACAGGTGTAAATATAGAATGGGAAGAAGTTATTGCAGGTAAAAATGCAATAGAAAAATACAATACACCTATACCGAAACATGTAATAGATACTGTAAAGAAAAATAAGGTTGCAATAAAGGGACCAATAACCACTCCTATAGGTAAAGGATTTAGAAGTGTCAATGTAACTTTAAGACAGGAATTAGACTTATATGCGAATTTAAGACCGATAAAAACATTTAAAGGTATTAAATCAAGATACGAAGATGTAGATTTAGTTATAGTTAGAGAAAATACAGAAGACTTATATACAGGAATAGAACACAAATTAGGGGAGTATGGTGCTGAAAGCATAAAAATAATAACTAAAGAAGCTTCTAAAAGAATAATTCAATTTGCTTGTGATTATGTTAATGATAATAATAGAAATAAATTAACTTGTGTTCATAAAGCCAATATAATGAAGTTAACAGATGGTCTATTTTTAAATATATTTAGAGGTATATGTGAAAAACATGATTTTGAATATAACGATTTAATAGTAGATGCTGCTGCTATGAATTTAGTATTAAATCCTGAAAAATATGATGTGATGGTAATGCCTAATTTGTATGGAGATATACTATCTGATTTATGTGCAGGATTAGTAGGTGGATTAGGAATAATACCTGGCGCAAATATAGGAAAAGATTATGCTGTATTTGAAGCAGTTCATGGAAGTGCACCAGATATTGCGAATCAAAATAAAGCAAATCCTACAGCAATTATTCAATCCGCAGTTATGATGCTTAAATACTTAGGCGAACAAGATAAAGCTATAAAAATTGAAAATGCACTTAAGCATGTATTTATGGAAGGAAAAGTAATGACTTCTGATTTAGGGGGAAGCGCAACTACACAAGAGTTTGTAGAGGAAATTTGTAAACACATCAAATAGAATTATATTAAGAGCTATATCAAGAAAGAGTTAGCTCTTTTTGATTTATTTACATAATAAAATTATAGTTAATAAAACCTTCTGTTAAATGAAAATTATATAAAAATAAAATGCTTTTAATCAATTAATATCTATATGTGAATAAAATTCATGTTATAATTATACATAGTTTTAAATTAGAGCAGTAAGGTGAGGTAAAATGACAGAAGAGGTTAAAGTAAATAATATAGTAGATATAATCAATGATAGGGATTTAAGATTATGTGTTAAAGAAAATGAATTAAATATAAATATACCAAAAGAAATATTAGAAAGTAAATTACACTTATTAAGTGATTATATAAGAATATACTCTAATATTGAACAATTAAAAGAGAATATTAACAAATATATATTTGATGAAAATTGCTTAATATCAATTGATCAGATTTGCAAGGATATTATAAGTATAAAGAGTGAGGAAAATTTAAATCATGTTCAGGCTTATATAAAATCAGATATAACTAATATAGAAGCTAAATTTAGAACTCTTTGTGCGGCACTTTTAATAAATATAGATGAAATAAATAAAATTAAAGAAGAACAAATAAGTAATTATATTAATAACACTTATGATAGAACTCATATAGTTGATAAAGATTACGTAAAGGACATAATAGATTACATAAAAAGTGAAAATATGTATTCCTTAAAAGAAAAATCAAGATATGGTATGATTTCTAGTGAGTACAATCTTAATAGCAGAGAAGATATATTAGATTATAATAATGAGGAAATTAATGGAGAATATAGTCCTATACTTGTAATATATAAGCCTGCTAAGTATCTAAGAGGTAAATATATACTTGATGATGCAAATTATATATATATAAAAAGACAGCCTTTAGATGCTCTAATAAATCAAGAAAAGCTTGAAGATAAAGGTATAGATTCAATGGGTGCTATAACATATTTAAAGCTTAAGCATAATCTTACTAATGAAAATTTACAAGAGATATTAGCTGAAATTTATGTATATGGACAAAGAAATGATATAAAGTTTGAAAATATTAAGTTAGCTGATATAACATCTAACAAAGTTTGGATGACAGCTGATAAATTAAAAGCTGAATTTAAAGAACTTAGATATTATCATAAAAATCTAACTCAAAGAGTTAAAGATATTTATGATTCAACAGGAGAATATTACACTCAAATTGGTGGAAAATATATTTTTAATAGTAGAGCATTTATGCATAGTTATAAGACTTTTAAGAACAAAGATATTGCAACTAAATAGTAATTTTAAGCAATTAAAAAATATACTTGTAATATATAAAAAATATAATGTAAAAATAATAGAAATAGATTAAGAAATGGATGTGTACTTAATTAAATAAATTATTACACATCCATTTTATATTACACCTCTTGTATAGATAATATCTCCTCGGGACAGACATCAACACATTTACCACAAGCGATACATTTACTTGGAGTTTCCTTTTCTTCAACTTTAGCTATTATACCTTTAGGACAGACTTGAACACAAGTCATACACCCTGTACATAATTTTTTATTTATCATGTACACTCCTTTTGAATTTTCTTTTATAGCGCCTTCAGGGCATTTATTTGCACATACACCACACTGATTACAGACTTTTACATCTATAGAATCATCTTTTTTATTACCTATTCTTATACACGAAGTTTCCTCAGTGTAATTTTTGTAAAAAGCTTCAGAACAAGCTATTTCACAAGATAAACAAGATTGACATTTTAATCTGTCAGTAACAACTAATTTTTTCATACTATACTCCTCCAAAGTTTAAGTTAACAGTTTTATGTATGAACCCTTGTTGATACTTAAAGTGTAGAATACAATGTATAAAAAAGCAATTAAAACCACTCATAATGTTAAACTTTAAACATATCATAGACTTATAATAATATAGTCTAAAATGCATATATCTATCATAGGAATAAATAAAATAATTAAATTGTATCTAATTTCAATATACATACTGGAGGTCGACTATGAATATAGTGATAATCGGAAATGGAAAAGTTGGTAGGTCTTTAACTGAAAACTTATCAAAAAAAAATCACGATATAGTTGTAGTAGATGTAGACTATACTAAAATACATAAAATCATGAATAATTATGATGTTAAAGCTATATGTGGAAATGGAGTTATTTATGATACTCAAGTAAAAGCGGATGTAAATAAATCAGATATAACTATAGCAGTTACATCATCAGATGAGATTAATTTACTGGCTTGTATAATAGCTAAAAAATTAGGTGCTAAAGCTACTATTGCAAGAGTTAGCAATATAGAGTACTTGTATCAATTAGATTTTATGATGAAGAGTTTTGATTTAGATAAAATAGTTAGTCCTGAAAAAATAGTTTCAGAAGAAATTATAAATGTTTTAAGATATCCAAACTGTTTAAGTATTACTTCATTTAAAGATGAAAGTATTAAGTTAATTGAAATAATACTTAAAAAAAATAATAGGATGATTAACACTAAGATAATAGATATAAATAAAAAATTTAAAACTAGTGTATTAGTTTATGCTGTATATAGGAATAAAGAAATATTTATTCCTAATTATGATTTTATATTAGAGGAAAATGATAAGGTATATATAATAGGTAAATATAACAATATACAGTCTCTATTTTTAAATACAGGTATATTGCATGATAATATAAAATCTGTGATTATAGTTGGTGGGGGTAATGTAAGTATATGTTTAGCTAATAAACTTAGTGATTTAGGAATTAAAGTTAAAATTATAGAAAAAGATATAGAAAAATGTAGATTAATAACTCACTTAGCTCCTAGATCTAAGATAATAAATGAAGACGGAACAATCCCAGATGTTTTACTTGAAGAGGGAATAAGAAGTACTGACGTTTTTGTATCTATGACTGATGTAGATGAAAAAAATATAATTGTATCAATGTATGCATCTCATTGTAATGTAGAAAAAGTAATCACTAAAATAAATGACATATCAACTACAAATTTACTAGAGTCCAGCGATTTAACGGCATTTATCTCTCCTAAAGAGATTATATCAAGTTATATAATTAAATGTATCCAGGAAAAAGAATGTACTTTTTTAAAGGAATATATGACAAAAAAAGTAAGTTATAAAGTAACAGTTTTAGAATTTGAAGCAACAAAAAAAGATAAAGTAACAGGATTATTATTAAAAAACCTTAATATTAAACCTAATATCATAATTTTAGCAATTATTAGAAATAGCTCAATTATAGTACCTACAAATGATGATTATATAAGAAATAACGATAATGTTATCTTAATCACTACTAATAAGTTTTTAAGAAGATTAGATAATATCATATATTAGGAGGAACAAATGAATTTAAATGTAGTTTTAAAAACAACAGGAAAAATTGTATTATTTGAAGCTCTTTTATTATGTTTACCTCTAGGTGTATCTTTTATTTATAATGAAGATGCCTATACTTACTTTATACAGTCTATATTAATATGTATTGCTATAGGCTCTATATTAGCGATTATACCAACTAAGGAGCATAAAATCTATACAAAAGAAGGATTTATAATAGTTTCTTTATCTTGGATACTTGTATCATTACTAGGTTCACTTCCGTTTTATCTAAGTGGAGAAATACCTAAATTTATAGATGCATTCTTTGAAACTGTTTCAGGATTTACTACCACAGGATCTACTATTTTAACTGATGTTGAGAAGCTAAGTTATGCCATGTTATTTTGGAGAAGTTTAACTCATTGGATTGGCGGTATAGGGATATTAGTATTTTTATTATCATTTTTGCCACAATCTAAAGGTCAAAATATATATTTAATGCGTGCAGAAGTACCAGGTCCTATAGTTACTAAGTTTGTTTCTAAGGTGAAAATGAATGCTCGTATTTTATGTTTGATATATTTTGCATTAAGTTTATTTCAAGTTGGATTCTTACTATTAGGTAAGATGCCTTTATTTGATAGCATAGTTATAACCTTTTCAACTGCAGGCACAGGTGGCTACTCTATAACAAACGCAAGTATAGCATCTTATAATAGTGCGTACATAGATTATGTGGTAGGCATATTTATGCTTATATTTGGAGTAAACTTTAATATCTATTATTTAGTTTATTTAGGCAATATAAGAGAAGCTTTGAAAAGTGAGGAATTAAAGTGTTACTTAAAGATAGTAACTTTTTTTACAATTATTATTACTCTTAATATAATTCCATCATATATGAACATAGGACGAGCATTTAGAGATGCATTCTTTCAAGTAAGTTCAATTATAACAACAACAGGTTTTATAACTGCAGATTTTTCTCTTTGGCCTAAACTATCTCAAGTTTTAATCATACTTCTAATGCTAGTTGGTGCATGTGCTGGATCAACAGGGGGTGGAATAAAGGTATATAGAGTATTAACTTTATTTAAAGTATCTATAAACAATTTAAAATGTATATTTTCACCACATTCTATACATGCTATAAAGGTTGATGATGAATACGTTGAAAATGAGACTATAAATGTAATTCAAACTTATTTTTTTATATATATAATAATAATAATAGTATCTATGATATTATTGTCACTAGATTATATAGACTTAATTGGCATGGTTACCTCTGTAGTTACATGTTTAAGTAATGTAGGACCAGGTCTTGGTTCTATAGTAGGACCTGTTGGAAATTTTTCATCGTTTTCTGACCTATCTAAATTAACACTTATATTTGATATGTTAGCTGGAAGATTAGAGATATTTCCAATGATTTTTCTATTTACATCGTTTAAGCTTCATAAATAAATATATAATTTTATAAGAAAAAATAATAAAATGATTGACATGAATAAAATAATAATATAAGATTTAAACATAATTAAATAAAGAAATTACAAATGCGATGATAAGAAAGAGTAGATATAAGCATCTTTTTCAGAGAGTTTCCGTTTGGTGAAAGGAAATATTGATATTATATTGAAACACATCTTTGAGCAGTACACCGAAAGAATACTGTTTTAGTAGGCTGTACCGGATTCCTTGCACCCGTTATAGTGCTAAAGTATTAGCAAGTTAATTGCAGTACTTGATGAGGTTATTGTCGTGAGGCATTAATGAATATAGGTGGAACCACGTGAGTTAACTCCCGTCCTATAGCTATAAGCTATAGACGGGAGTTTTTTAATATGAAAATTTAAGGGCCCTAATTATTTTATATTAATTACCGTACATCGTATATCAAGATATGATTATACTTTTGTTATTCAGAATATTTAGAAAATAAATAAGAGGAGAATGAATTTATGAAGAAAAATATATTAAAAAAAATAGTAATTACAACTTTATCAATAATATATACAAGTGTTTTAGTAGGATGTTCAAATATCAATGAGAAATCTAATAATGAAATGGTAATAGGTTATGATAATACATTTGTTCCAATGGGATTTTTAGATGGCAAAGGAAATACAGTTGGATTTGATGTTGACTTAGCAAATGAAGTAGGAAAAAGATTAAATATGAATATTAAATTTCAATCAATAGATTGGTCTATGAAAGAAGCTGAGCTTAATTCTGGTAATATAGATGCAATTTGGAATGGATATACATTAACAGAAGAAAGAAAGTCAAAAGTAGCTTACACAGATTCTTATTTAGATAATAAGCAAATAATAGTTACATTAAAGAGTTTTAATATAAATAGTAAATCTGATTTAAAAAATAAAACAGTCGGAACTCAAAGTGATTCAGCTGGCATGGAAGCTGTCTTAAAAGATACTTCATTTGTTGATAGTATAAATAATAAAGAACCAGTCTTGTATGATACCTTCGATAATGCTTTTAGAGATTTAGAAATAGGGAGAATAGATGCTTTAGTTGCAGATGAAGTTCTTGCTAGATATTATATAAGCCAAAAAGATCAAGATATTTATTCTATTTTAAATGATGATTTCGGAACAGAAGTATTTGTAGTTGGATTTAAAAAGGATAATACAGAACTTAGAGATAAAGTTAATACAGCACTAAATGAAATTAAAAAAGATAATACATTTGATGACATATATTCTAAATGGTTTAAGTAATAAGTAATTAAGTTTTAATTAAGGGGGCAAATTTATGTTAAAAGGATTAGGCATTGTAATATCAGTTTTTATAGTGACTTTAATATTATCAATACCATTAGGGCTCGTAGTAGCGATTTTAAAGAGGTCTAAATTTAAAATAATACAATTAGTAGCAAAACTATATATATTAGTTATGAGAGGTACTCCTTTGCTTCTACAGTTAATAGTCATATTTTATGGATTACCACTATTAGGTGTTACATTTGATAGATTTACATCGGGTATAATTGCATTCTTTTTAAATTATGCGGCTTATTTTGCAGAAATATTTAGAGGCGGAATAGAATCTATAGATAAAGGACAAAGAGAAGCTGCTGTAGTATTAGGCTTTGATAAGATTACAATGTATAAACGTATATTGTTACCTCAAGTTATAAAACGAATACTAGCACCAATGTCAAATGAGGTAATTACATTAATAAAAGACACTTCACTAGTATATATTTTAGGGTTAAATGATATTTTAAGATTGGCTCAAATAGAATCTATAAGAGAAGTTAGTTTATTACCATTAATACAAGTAGGAATTATTTATTTAGCTTTAGTAATGATTATTACTCAAGGCTTTAAATTACTAGAAAGAAAATATTCGTATTATAAATAGGAGGAAACTATGTTAGAAATAAAGAATTTAAATAAATCATTTGAAAATAATAATGTACTTAGAGATATTTCATTTAGATTAGAAAAAGGTGAGGTAGGTGTATTACTTGGAAAGTCAGGTGCAGGTAAAACCACTTTACTTAGATGTATAAACGGATTAGAGGAATTTGATTCTGGTAAAATTATAATAGATGGAGAAGTTATGAACGATAGTAAGGACATTCATAATCAAAAAGGCAAAATAGGAATGGTATTTCAAAACTTTAATTTATTTCCTCATATGAGTGTATTACAAAATATTATAGAAGCTCCAATTGGTATTTTAAAAGTACCTAAAAAAGAAGCTATAAATAAAGCTAATGAATTATTACAATTAGTTGGGTTAGAGGATAGAGGTGATTTTTATCCATATCAATTATCTGGTGGTCAGCAGCAAAGAGTAGCTATAGCTAGAGCATGTGCCTTAATGCCAAAGATACTTTGCTTTGATGAGCCAACTTCAGCTTTAGATAAAGAAACTACAAAAAATATTGTTAATATAATGAAGACGCTTAAATCACAAGGAATGACTATACTTATTATAACTCATGATACTAATTTTGCTGATGAAGTTGCAGATAATACAATAAATATAAGTAATGGAATAATTGAATATAGTAAAGAGGTTAGTTAAAAACTTTATTCTTGAATAAATATCTTTATATGATAAAATATATTGTAAAAACTAATTAGACATTAAGAGAGGTACTTATGAAAGGTAAATTTATAACTAAAGAAAATATATTCATACAACCTACAAAGTTTTCTGATATGCTAATAAACGCAACTGGATATGAAAGCCTATATAAACAGATAATAGAAAGTAAGATTGAATTTAATGAGGAAAAGTCATATGACTTACTTCCAAGTGGTTTTATCGATTTTAATCAACATTTATACGATGATATAAATCATATGAATTCGATAAGTACAGGATTATTTATAGAAAGAGCGTTGATCACATTTAGAATATTTATATGGACTTCAAGAGGAGAGGGCTTCGAAATATTTAAACATATATTAAATGAAAGTGAAATAGATAATTTAAAGAATTTAGAAGATGTTAAGGAATACTTATATACTCATCTATCGGAATTAGAATATGGAATAATTCATACTTATGATAAAGAATTAAAGGAATGTTATGAAGAGTTTGGAAAAGGAATAGAAGCTAAAAAACTTCCATTACCAAGTATACTTAAGTTTTTAAGTATAGATAATAACATATCAGAATTTAGATAGTTAAATAAAAAAAGAGAATGGATAATATATTACCATTCTTTTTTTTATTTATATGAAAAGTACACTAGACGCTATTAAGATTTGACCTATATAGTAAGTAATTAAGTTAAAGATAGATAAATACTTAATATGACTTTTACCAAATACTATAAATGATAATATAACATCTGAGATAACAAATAAAGAAGATCCCATAATAAGAATAACAGATATTGTTGATTTACCTAAAAATAAACATGTAGATATGCATTTACAAAACATTAAGCTTATAATCCATGCATATATACAAGACAAAATAAAAAAATCTTGAAAGTCAAAATCCTTTCGATATTTTAAAAAAGCTATTATAATAAATAACATTATGAAAGACAGAAGTAAATCTTTTATATTAAATGGATAAATATATGAAAATGAAGAAATATAAAAAATATGAGTTAAAGAGAAGCTAATTATCCCAAATATAAACTGAGTCCCTAGAGTATCTTTATTTTTAGATTGTATTCCAAGAAATATATCGCCTAAAAAAGAACAGAAAAGTCCTATTAATAATAAGATAAAATATAAAAAATTACTTTTAGAGTATAAATAAGAAGATATGCATATCACTAAGAAGAGTAAACTAGCAAGAATTTTTATATATAAGGTATTAATTTTCATATAAAATCACCTCTTTTTCTATAAAACTAAGTGAAAAGTGTACTTTTACAAAAAAGAACAAATGTTCTTAATGGTAAAATGTAACACTTTTAATATAAAAACATATTATTAAATTAAGATAATAAAAGTATTGAAGTACTTCCCTATAGTATTTTGAACAGACAAAAGTTATCTTAGAATTACGCAGATAAAAGCAAATTATCAGTAAATATAGGCTGAGTATCTTGTTATCTTAAAAGGCAAAGTAGTCATTACTTACTTAATGGCTACTTTGTTTTTTTATATTAGTTATCATAAGGATCTAATAACCAATTATTTGAATAATCTTTTTTATTAAAAAACACCAAGATTCATATTCTCCATTTTTATATAATTCTTGAGATGAGTAAGATGCCGTATAAATAACCTTATAAATTTTTATATCATCATTCTTTAAACTATCATTTGATTTTAAATATAGATTAAGTAGACTTGGATTATTATATTCTCTTATGCTTACGATACTTACTTCTGAAAGATAGGAGAGTTGAAGCTTAATACTATCCAATTCATTTTTATTATATAGTAATTTGGAAATTTCATTTATTTTCTTTTGATTTTTATATTCATAATATTCATGAATAATATTTGCTGGATTTGAAGAATAAGATTTTGTTTTTACGGTGACTATAAAAGTGAAAAGTAGCATAGGAATAAGTACTATAATTGCAATACGTTGTTTTTTCTTAAACAAATTCACACCTCCACATAGATATACAAGAAACAATGTTATACTTATACTTTATATATATACTTATTTAAACAATTATAGTATACTAAAGCATGCAATGATTAAAGAAGTTATAATATTGCTATTAAAAAATATAATTTATAAATATTCAGGAGGCACAAACAATGAGTAAATCACCAGTACCAACTCCGCATAACAATGCATTAGTTGGAGACATAGCAGAAACAGTTTTATTACCAGGAGATCCTCTTAGAGCGAAATTCATAGCAGAAACATTCTTAGAAGATGTTGTGCAATATAATACAGTTAGAGGTATGTATGGTTACACTGGATACTATAAGGGTAAAAGAGTATCGGTTCAAGGTAGTGGAATGGGTATGCCATCAATAGGAATATACTCATACGAATTAATACATTTCTATGGTGTAAAAAACTTAATAAGAGTTGGTTCAGCAGGAGCAATAAATGAAAACTTAAAGTTACATGATGTCGTAATCGGTATGGGTGCTTGTACAAATTCAAATTATGCATCTTCATATGAATTACCAGGTACGTTTGCTCCAATAGCAAGCTTTGAATTATTACAAAAAGCTGTAAATGTTGCTAAGGAACAAGGTACAGATGTAACAGTAGGTAATATTTTATCTTCAGATGTATTCTATGGAGAGCCCGGTTCAAATGCATTACTTAAGTGGCAAAAAATGGGTGTAC
Organism: Romboutsia sp. 1001713B170207_170306_H8; assembly: GCF_015550495.1. Taxonomy (NCBI): domain Bacteria; kingdom Bacillati; phylum Bacillota; class Clostridia; order Peptostreptococcales; family Peptostreptococcaceae; genus Romboutsia; species Romboutsia sp. 1001713B170207_170306_H8. The sequence continues at coordinate 50,126 of NZ_JADNAX010000006.1, read as the reverse complement.
TTTGTGTAGAAATGGAAGCTGCAGCTTTATATATGAATGCGGCTAGAGCAGGAGTGAATGCTTTAACAATACTTACAATATCTGATTGTCCATTTACTGGAGAAGAAACTACTGCACATGAAAGACAAGTAGCATTCACTAAAATGATGGAAATAGCTTTAGAATTAGCTTAATAAATATTACATAAAATAAAAAAGATATGATTTAAAAATAAATCATATCTTTTTTATTTTTTAACTAGTTTATATTTTAGACCATAGATCTAAATACCCCTGTAACTACACCTAAAATCTCTACATTTTTAGCTTCAACACGTATTGGATCCATAAAATCATTTTCAGGTTGTAATCTTACATAATTCCCTTCTTTAAAGAATCTTTTAACAGTAGAAACCTCTCCATTTATAAGAGCAATAACTATTTGTGAATTGAATGCAATGTTTTTCTTTTCAACAATTAAATAGTCATCATCTAATATACCTGCGTTAATCATGCTTTCCCCTTTAACTTTTAATAAAAAGTTTTCATGACCATGTATAAGGTTTGCAGGTAGCGGAATATATTCCTCTATGTTTTCTTGGGCTAATATTGGTTCACCAGCAGTTATTTGACCAACTAGAGGTAAGTTTAAAACCTCTTGATTAAATCCTGATACGTTATATCCTACAGTATCATCTAATATCTCAATTGCCCTAGGTTTAGTAGGGTCCCTTCTGATATATCCCAATTCTTCTAATTTGTTTAAATATCCATGAACTGTTGATGTAGATTTTACACCAGTAGCAGCGCATATTTCTCTTACAGAAGGTGGATATCCCTTTGCAATAAGTTGTTCTTTAATAAATTCTAGTACACCTAGTTGTTTTTCACTTAAGTCTAAATACATAAAATCAACTCCCTTCTATTTATAAATGATGTATTAAATAACGTTTAAAATTTCCAACGTAATATAATCTAATTAAGCTTTTATAATTATATTTTAACACAAGAAGCTTGATTTCACAAACGTTTGTTCTAAATAAGTTAAATGCATATTAGTAAGCAAAATTTATAAAGATTCATTGGTTTCTATGTCATTTTCAATTTCTTTTATAGATTCAAGTTTATCATTGTCATCAACCCATTCGAAGTTATTAACAATATCACGCTTAACATTCTTTTTATGAGCAGCGTAAAGTTGGGTAGTTGTAACATTATCATGATCTAGTAGATTTTGAACATCATAAATAGAAAAACCTGTTTGTATTAAAGAAGTAGCAGCAGTGGCTCTTAATTTATGTGGACTATATCCTTTATTTCTAGATGTATCCATAGAAATAGACGTATACTTTTTCACAAGATCTCTAATAGACTTAGGTGTAATCCTTTTTTTCTGAAGAGATAAGAATAAAGCATCCTTAACATCATCACTTAACGACTCGCTTTTAGGCCTTTCATTAAAAATATAATCTTTTACAACAGTTTCACATGTATGGTTTATAGGCATAAGAACCTCTTTACCTCTTTTTCTATAAATCTTAAATTCACCTCTAGAGAAGTTAAAAGAAGAAATATTAAGTTCTCTAAGCTCATTAAGTCTTAGTCCATAGGTTACGAATAATGCTAAGATAGCCTTGTCACGAAGCTTAGTCTTTTTCCAATATACTTTTTCTTTTTCAGTAAGACCTTCGCCGCTTTCTACTGCATCTAGCATTTTAGTAACTTCATCAATATCAAGCCTTTTTATTGCATCCGGTTGAGGCTTAGGAAGCTTAATTGGGTTAAATCCATCTGTAATGTTATTTTCTAATTGTTCATTCCTATAAAGAAATTTAAATAGGGTAGACAGAGATGATTTTTTTCTAGCTAAAGCTCTATTGTTATTTTCAAATATTAATGTATTTTTTTCTGTATGCTTATAGTATCTACTACAATAATCTCCAAGAAATAGGTTAACATCTCTTGCTTTTATAGAATTAAATTCCTCAAGAGTTATATCTTTTGTACTTTCAGCTCTCGTAAGCTCCTGAGACTCGACTAAATAAGTGCAAAAGAAGTTTATATCTTCAAGGTAAGCATAACGCGTAGAAACGGCTACAGAGCCTTTTAGATATATGAAATAATCTTTCATAAACTTAGGTAGTTGATTTTCTATTTTAATACATTTTTCCACAATGTTGTTATCTCTAATAACTATATTATCTGGTTTGTCTGATTTATTGTTAATTTTTAAGATTTTATCCTTGTTCAAAATAAATCCTCCTAAATTTCAAATTAATTATTATGTGTATAATAATATAAAATATCATATTAGTTTTTTTCTTTCAATGGATAAAAGATAAGAAGAGATTAGGATAGATATTAAAATTAAATATGTATGTATACAAAATAAATAATATATCTATATAAATATATTGTAAGCATCAAAAAAATTTAAAATAACTAAGTATTATATATAAATAAAATTATATGGAAGTTTATTAATTATTAATTTATATTTACACTTATATACAGATTTTTGAATATGAATATGAATATGAATAAAATAAGAGTGAAGAGAAAAAATAGTATACATTTATAAATTTAAAAAATACTAAAAAATTATATTAAGAGTACTGTATATAATGTTTATTTATATAACTATTCCCTAAATATACATTTAGAAACTAGTTATATGTTGATTATTATAACTACTCCTTTGTACATACATATACGCAGATATTATATATATTTAGTTTTTATATACATATATAAATTTAATTTACAGCAACTATGTTATAAAATGTATATTCTTACGCATTATATATGTATAGATATTTATATACATATATCTACAAATTTATTCAAAATATCATTACGTATGTATATATATGTGTGAAAAATTGTATTTTTATTAAGATTGCTTGATTTTAATTTAAACTTAATAAAATTAATTCGCTCCGTCGTAGAAATTTTATTTTACTTAATTAAATATGGTTATTATTGTTATTTACTTTAATTTATCGGCTTCATGAGTTGTTTTAATAAGATATGATCATTTATTTATTCTATTTTATAAACTTTAACCTTTAACACATTTACTTTCTTTTCATTATATATAGCTTCATATTAAGTTAATCCTATTTGACGATTTTAATAAAACCCTTCTCTATCAAATTACCCTACTAGACTAACCTATTTTTTAGAATGGAATTAAACAAACGATTTAGAAATTACTACTTAAAAATAATAATATTTATGATTACTAGCTATAGCTTTAAGATTAAACTATTTTAGGCTTAGGAGAATTTATTTAGTTTAGCTTCATAAAATTTAAATAAACTAAGTAAATTCTCATTAATTAATTATTTGTATGTAATTTAATATAAAACTTCATTTAATTGTTCTAGGCTTACTTCATATTTATAGTTTCCATCCATAGATTCAACATATGCAGTACCAATATTGTTATCTACACTTATGATATTAACCTGATTCTCTTTATAGAAAATCTTTGAATTGACATTTGTATTTGAATCTTTTGAATTTACTATCTCCATAGCTCTTCTTAATTGCATAAAATCCTCCTAAATGATAATATACTATTTTATTACTTTATTTATACTTACCATTAAAGATTATTTTATGCATTTGATCAAGTTTATAAGTAAATAAAAAAGCAACAGCTTAAAAATAGCTTGTTGCTTTTTTATTTATTATCCTAATTATTATCTAGGTTCTATTATTAATTTTATAGCTGTTTTTTGCTCTCCGTCAATTTCAATGTCTGTAAAAGCTGGAACACAAACTAAATCCATACCACTTGGAGCTACAAATCCTCTTGCGATTGCTACTGACTTTATAGCTTGATTTAATGCGCCAGCACCGATAGCTTGGATTTCTGCGTTTCCTTTTTCTCTTAGTACTCCTGCTAGAGCTCCTGCCACAGAATTAGGATTAGATTTTGATGAAACTTTTAATACTTCCATTTCAATATCCTCCTTTTGTATTATTTAAAATATCTACAGTACTAAATTAACTTTGTTTAAATTATACTTCGATATTAAACTAAAAAATACCTTTAATTTTTATACATATATTATTAAATATAAGTGAATTTAGCTTTTAGCTTCTTGCTTTTTTAATTCTTGGATTTCTTTTAATGTTAAACCTGTAATTTCCATTATAAATTGAGGATCAGATTTTTTTTCTAAAAGCTCTAATGCCATGACTTTTTTTGTTGCTAGTGTTTTTATTTCTTTTTCTAGAGCTAATTCCTTTTCTTGTTCTGTAAAAAATACATTTTCAAGATCATTTTCTAATATTTTATTGGAGAATGATTTTGTTAAGAACATTTGTTCTCCTTCATCATTATTGACACTTTCTTCATTTATCCTCTTAATTTTTACTTTAAACCATTCCTTATATATGTTGAATAAAATAAAAATTGAAGGTATTAAAAAGTAAGCTTTAGCTCCTAATAATCCAATTATAACAGTTATAATGCATATAGCTTTATTTATAGTACTTATTGGTATATTGAAAATATATTTTTCGTTTGTATATGTGTTTATTGCTGATAGAATCAACATAATTACACAAAGCGGCAATAAAAAGTAACTGGCAATTACTCCTCCAAAGCTTAATGAATCGAAATTTCTATTTATATTTCCGTATACATACATCCAACCATTCAAATAGGCGTATAAACTTGTAAAAACTCCAATTATTGCACCGAGAGCTTCTGTGTAATAGTTTGAGAAATGCGAATTCATGTTATCCCCCCTAATAATATGTATAATAATAAGTATGATTTAAAACTTATAAATATATCATATTCTATTTATTGTTAATTTTCTATTTATATTTTTTATGAAAAGTATTATAATTTATATACTGAAAACTAAATTAATTTACGATGGTGTTAATCCACCGAATGAGAGGCGTTTTATTATGTTGGATACTGCAGAATTTGTACTTAAAATAGCATTTATAGTATTAACTATTATTTGGATAGGTAAAATAATGATATTAAGAACTGATAAACAAATTGTTATAAATCCATTACTTATAGGTATATCGGCTATATTAGTAGTTTTACCAGAAGGTAATGAAATATCTACTACAGTAACAATACAAGAAGTAAAGGTTGCATTATATGCTATATATTGTGCTGTTGTATTATTAGGAGTTTATTCTACTACTAGAGATCGAAATTTATTTTAAAAAGCACCCAAATGGGATAATTGAACTTCGATTATCCTATTTGGGTGCTTTGTAGTTTAATTATAATGTAAGTCGCTTAGAAGCTTCACATCTAAATATTTTCATACCTTGTGACATAAATTTATCTTCATATTCTGTAGTTACATTGTTTATCTCTGTATTCTTAGCTAAATCTAGTGATATATTTTTTAATAACCAATTGTTAGAAGCTATTTCATTTAAACTAAATTCAAATAAGTCTTGGTTGTCAGTTTTGAAGTGTAATTCTCCTTCGTCTGATAGTATTTCTTTATATTTATCAAGGAAGTTAGAGTGTGTTAACCTTCTTTTTGACCACCTTTTCTTTGGCCATGGATCACAAAAATTAACATATACTCGGCTTATCTCTCCTTTATCAAAGAAGTCTAGAATATTGTTTACATTCCCCCATACAAATAGGATATTATCTAACTTGGCCTCATCTGCTTTTTCTACAGCTTTTAATAGTACTTCTTCTTTAATTTCCATAGCTATATAGTTTATATTTGGATTTTGCTTTGCTAAAGTTGTTATAAACTTTCCTCTTCCTGTACCAAATTCTACATATATAGGATTTTCATTTTTAAATTTTAGACTCCAATTACCTTTTAAATCTTCTATATTTTCTTTTATTACATAATTTGTATAACTGATTAATTTCTCATCGGATCCTTTTTTCTTTCTTCTTCTCATTGGCCTCTCCTTAAGTTGTAATAAATTTGTAAAAAATTATAGAGTATTAGCTTTAAGCCAATACTCTATTAATATAATCTAATTAACAATCGCAACCAGAGCATCCTCCACTGCAACCGCCGCCACCTTCAGGCATGTTTTCTACTACTATTCTGAATCCATATCCAGTATCTTCTATAGTCACGTCTCCGTATTGAGCGTATTCTGCTTGATCCATTACGAAATGTAATCCTTCATGGTCAAATGTTACATCTGAACTATTTTGCTCATCTAAAGCAAGACCAAATGATGGACCACTGCATCCAAAACCTGCAAAGTATATTCTTATGCTTGATGGTTTATCTGCATTTTCTCCTATTATTTTGTTTAATGTATCGATTGCTGTTTGTGGTAAAGTAACTTTCATTTAATCAATTCCTCTCTATTTCTTAGATATATATATTATATACCATTATAAAAAAGAATCAAACATTTTATTTTATCTAAACAGAAGATACAAAGGCATCGATATTGATAGATTTTTTATCTTTTAAATTTATTACATATAAGCTTGGAGTTACATAGTTATAATCATTAAGAAATGGAAATAATAATGTGTATCTATCTTCTTTTAAGTTATTAAAAGTATACATTCCGTTACTATTTGTAGTGCTATAATATTTATTACCGTTAGAATCTATTATTGTAATTACTTTGTTATTTAATGTATCAGAATCGTTAAGAACTAGTTTTCCTGATATAGAATATATATTAGGATTTGTACTCTCTAAGCTAAAAGAAGCATTACTTACATTTAAAAGTAATGGTTGTATAAGAACTCCGCTTAATAAACCTGACTTAAAAAAAGGAACCTCGTGATAAAAATCCGCTTTAACAAGGCAGTCTGAACAAATATTTTTTATTATTATTTTTGAAATAGAATATAAAAGTGAAGGTCTTTCATCTGTATATAAATCACTGTACTTACCGGTAACTTGTACGTTGTTGCAAGAAATAATGTTATTATCCTCCCATATTATAGTGGGTTTAAAAATGTAATTGTCTCCTTGATTTACAAATATAGGATTTAAGCATACTAATTGTTCGCTGGCTATTATTTTTATTTCTTTATTTACTAGGGAATTCATAAAAGAAAAATCATCTATACGGTTATTGGAGATATTTATTAAATCTAGGTGCTTTAATTCTGATAAATTGGGGATGTTGCGTATATTGTTATAATCCAAACTGACACTTTTAAGTTTTTTTAGTTTAGGTAAAAAAGAGATATTTTCTATTCTATTTTCGCTTAATTCTAGATTTTCTAAATTTGATAAATTACTTATTTCGTCTGCTGTTTTAATGTAGTTTTTATTAAGGATAAGATTATTTAAGCTTCTCGCATATTGTAACCCATGTAAACTCTTTATGCTTTGCTCTGATAAGTTAAGCTCTGTCAACTTACTTAGAAATTCTTTTGTTATATCTTTTTCTTTTTTGTTACACGCTCGGGCTATAGAAAATTTTAAATGTTTATTTATCCAATTATCGTCATTAACATTCGCCAAATTAATCATTCCTTTTATATTTTTTGTTTAATCTTTTAAAATAATACTCTTGTGACATTTCGTACTTATGACAAGTTACTAGACTAGATATAGAAGAATGAAGGTTCTTCTTAAATACTCCTAAGTAGTTAAAACCAAGCTTCTCAAGAGATTTTCGTGAATAATTATTGTCTTCAAATGTAATCGCTATTATTTTTTGTAAATTAAGATCCTCAAATCCATATCTTAACATAGCTAAAGCTAACTCTGATGATAAATCAAGGCCCCAATATTTAGGATTGATGCATATTCCTATTTCTCCTTCTTTAGAAGTGCTGGTTATGTTATTGAATCCTACATTACCTATAGTTTTACTATTCTCTTTGAATACAACAGCGAAGTGACCGATATTTCCTTTTTTATAGTTGCTTAAAAAGAATGTTTTGATGAATCTTTTTGTATCTGCTATGGTATTGTGCTTTTGCATTGGGAGATATTTAACAACTTTGCTTTGACTGTAGTATTCAAACATATCATTTGCATCTTCTAATGTTGCAGGTCTTAATATACATCGATTAGTTTTTATAATTTTCATTTGAGGATAAGTACTGTTTTTCATACTCAACCCCCTTTGAGTTTATATAACTTTCTATATACTTTATGATTTAGAGAATATATTCGTTCATAGAAACATAAAATATATACTTTTATGCCATTTTTTAATAAATGCGTATTTTCAACGAGTTTATACTACGAAGTTTCTTTTATGTCAGTTATATGTCAGAATTTTAAACTGTTTTTTGTAGAAGTTTTATGATAAAATCATTTATATAAAACAATTTGGAGGAATAACATGAGTTTTGTTTTTATAAGAAAAAGAAGTAAAAACTATATAGTTTATTTAGAATATAAAGATCCAGAGAGCGGAAAGAAAAAGCAGAAAAATATGGGATCATTCGAAAAGAAAAGAGATGCAAATAAAAGATTAGTTGAGTTAAAAGATGAAATTTATAATGATGACTTTTTAACTCCTAATAAGGTAACATTAAAAAATCACATATTAGAGTTTTTAGAAAAATATAAAGAAAATATATCTATAACTACATATAATAATTACCTTAGAATTTGTAATAAATATATAATCCCCATAATAGGAAGCATAAAATTAGAAGACTTAAAACCTATTCACATACAAAACTATGTAGATGATTTAGTAGGAATATTAAGTCCTCAAACTATAAAAATACATATCAATATCTTAAATTTAGCTTTAAGAAGAGCTTATAGGCTTAAGTTAATTAGAGATAATGTAGTGGAATATATAGAAATTCCAAAGTCTAAAAAATTCAAAAATAAGATATACAATCAAGAAAATATGTTGAAATTATTGAACATATCTAAGAATACAGAGTTAGAGCTACCTATAGTGCTAGCTGTTGGATTGGGTTTGAGAATATCAGAAATATTAGGTTTAACTTGGGACAATATAGATTTTGAAGAAAAGCATATAACAATAAATAAGATAACTGTACGCTCTAATGGAAAGGTTATTTTAAAAAGCCCTAAAACAGATGCATCTATAAGGACTATATCTGCTCCATTAGAAATCATAAACTTACTAAGAGAACACAAACGTAAATGCATAGAACTTAAATTGAGAGGTATTATCAAAAAAGATAATAATTTTATATTTTTTGATAAAAATGGTATGCCTATAGCTCAAGATGTACTCAGCAGGAAGTTTTCTAGATTTTTAGAAAAAAATAATTTAGATCATATAAGATTTCATGACTTAAGGCATTCTCATGTAACTTTACTTATAAACTCTAAAGTTCCCATAAAAGTGATATCAGAAAGAGTTGGTCATTCTAATATCAATACTACACTTAATATATATTCTCATGTACTTAAAGAAATGGATAAAGAAGCTTCAGATAAAATTTCAGAAAGTCTATTTAAACTTAGTTAACATAATATTAATATGGTAAACACAATAGGGAATCGTAAAAAAATCCACCTTCTATATTCGATTTTAAACACATTACAAAAAATACATAATGTATTTAATCGTAAAAAATACAAATGTCCTTAAAATCGATTTTAGAGGCTAATAATAGAAATTGCTAAAAATAAACAAAAAAATAGAAGTTTTTTAGATAATTTTCATAAAATTTATAAAAATTCGCTTATCAAAACTAAGTTTAATAAATTACCAACTTTTTTATTTAATAAAAAATACTCTATGTTTAAAATAATTTTATTATGTAAACTTAGAGTATTTTTTTGATTTTTAGTGTGATTAAACTTACAATGACAATTGCCAACATAATTAATAAAGTTATAAAATAAGAATAATGATTATTTAGTTCTGGCATATATTTGAAGTTCATACCATATATACCGGTAATAATTGTAAGGGGAGAAGCTATACCTGTCAATATAGTAAGTTTTGTTATTAATGAATTAGTCTTCTCTGCTACTTGTGAAGAGTATATGTCTAATAACCTATCAGCAAGTTCTCTTGTAGATATAGCAAAACTATATAGCTTATCTATCCCAAAATCAATATTTTGTAAATTTTCTAATGATATACCATGCTTTTTCATTTTAGAACTCTTCATATATCTTATATCCTCTTTTAATATCCTGTCACCAATGTATAGTAATGGTCTTGTGTTTTTTACTATAATTCTAGTTAAATTTCTTATTTCATTTATATCAGATATATTTTTATCTGATGTTCCATTCATTATATTGTCTTCCATTTCTAATATCATATCTTCTATTAATTCTAAATTTTCAAATCCATTTAGCATTATCTTTTTAAATATTAAATAGTTCACTCTATAAAGTACAACTGTAGGATTTGAATTTATAAACCTTTTATTACTCATCAAATCTTTTATATAATCGTATAAAAAATGATCTTCTTTCACAACTATTAATATAAACTTATCTGACAAATACATATTTATCTCTTCAAGAAGAAGTGTTCTTTTATCTAATTGGTATGTATTTAGACTTATAAAATCGTATTTTTCAAATATGTCTAACTTCATACTATCATCAAATTCTAAACACTCATCAAATGTAACTTCATCTATTTCTAATGTATCTTTTAATGACTTTAACTCATCTGGAGTACATAATATTAGATTATAGTTACTTTTTTTATAAGATGTATCATCAATATTATCTAACATTTCATTAGATGTTAAATCTAGTATATGCATATAATCACCTTTTAAGATTTTTACGTCTTACTTTAATATGTGAGTTTTAGAATATTTTATACTACAAAAGAAAAAAGAGAAGCTTAAGCTTCTCTTTTTTATATAGATTGGATAAAATCTATAACTTGCGATATTATCCAATCTGGAGTTGATGCACCAGCTGTAACACCAATTACATTGTATTTACCTAAATCTTCTTTATTTAGTTCATCTTTCGTTTCTATTGCAAATGTAGGAACTATATCCTTACATATATCTACAAGTTTTTGAGTATTTGAACTATGTTTACCACCTATAACGATCATACAATCTACTTCATTGGATAATTCTCTAGCTGATTGTTGTCTTTCTTTTGTAGCTGAGCATATTGTATTTTTATATATAACATCATCTAATATTTTTGAAAGTTTATCTACTATAGAATTATATAATTCAGGATTTATTGTCGTTTGAGATACAACACAGTATTTTTTATTTAAATCAAAGTCTATATCATCGATTTCATTTAAAGTTTTTATTATAATAGCATCTTCTTTGCACCATCCATTTATACCTATTACCTCAGGATGGTTTTTATCTCCGATCACTATTATCTTGTAACCTTTATCACTATAGTCTTTAGCTAGATTATGAATCTTTTTTACAAAAGGACAAGTTGTATCTATAATAGTAATTTCTTTACTTTCAGACTTTGTATATACACTTTCTCCAACACCATGAGATCTTATTATTACACTTTCATTAGATGGTATTTCATTTAGATTATCAACTGTCTTAAGGCCTTTTTCTTCATACTTTGATACAGCTTGCTTATTATGAATAAGTGGACCTAAGGCATATACTCCACTGTCTCTTTGTTCTAATTCGTTCCAAGCCATATTCATAGCTCTTTTTACACCGAAGCAAAAGCCAGCATTTTTAGCTATTTTAACTTTCATATGTTATCTCCTATTTTGAATTTATATAGTAGTTTTCCTTTATTACTTCTAATATATTTTGAGATAATCTCTCATAATCTTTAGTAGTAAGTTTTTCTCTATAATATTCTTCAAATGATATAGGTTTATCTATATATATAGTAACCCTATTAAATAGTTTATAATTGGATATTATAGATATAGGAACCACTACAGCTTTTCCTTTTATTGCAAACATAGATAAACCAGCTTTAGCTTCTCCAAATCCTGGTTCTTTAATTCTTGTTCCTTCAGGGAATATACCTAATACATACCCATTTTTTATAGCTTTTAAAATATTTTTTATAGTAGATATATCAGGGTTTTCTCTATTTATAGGTATAACATTTAATTTATCTAAAATATAAGCTAATGGTTTTATTTTAAATAATTCCTTTTTTGCAACTGCAGCTACTTCTCTATTTTCAATTGCAGCTGCAATAAATATTGGGTCCAGGTTAGACTTATGATTAGCTGCAACTACTAAGTTACCTTCATTAGGAATATTTTCAGCCCCTATGACTCTATATTTAAAAAATGTTTTAGAAAATAATTTAAATGATTTAATTGTAAATTTATAAAAATTCATTCTATCTCCCCTTATATTTAAAGACTTACTTTCGCTAAAACAGACTCAACTACTTCAGTTATACTTTTTCCAGTAGTATCTATTTCTATAGCATCATCAGCTTTTACTAACGGAGCAAATTCTCTATTAGAATCTATTTCATCTCTCTTTATTATATCTTTTATTATTTCTTCTAAAGATGTTTCATATCCTTTTTCAGTAAGTTCTTTGAAACGTCTCATTCCTCTTTCTTCTGGTGTTGCTACTAAGAAGAATTTGTAGTCTGCATTAGGGAATACATAAGAACCTATATCTCTTCCATCTAATATAACAGAGTTTCTTTGACCTATTTCTCTTTGGACATCTACCATAAGATATCTAACTTCTTTTATTTTAGCTACATTTGAAACATTATTGCTAACTTCCATAGTTCTTATTTCTTCTTTAACAACTTCTTTATCTAGATATAGGTTATTGTCTCTAAAGTCTATGTCAGTATTCTTAGCTATCTTTATAACTTCTTCCTCATTATTTATATCTATGTTGTTTTTTAAACATTTATAAGTTATAGCTCTATACATAGCTCCTGTATCTATATAGTTTATATTTAGCTTTTCTGCTATTATCTTCGCTATTGTACTTTTTCCTGCGCCTGCTGGTCCATCAACTGCTATTACTAAATTATTCATACTTGTTTCTCCTATTTTGTCTAATTTTATTTTATTAAATCCGGTCTTAAAATTTTAGCTTCATTTAAATAAATATGATTTATATCTTTTTTTTCTTTTTTGCTATTAATATAAATTAATACTCTTATACATTTTCTTAAACTTCCAACTATATATTTTTCTTCAAAATTTAGTAAAGGTATATCAATTAATTCTAAATTCTCTCTAACAGCAACTGCCGGATATGCTGCATCTAAATCACTTGTCATAGTGAAGCACATACTTATTATATCATCGCTATGTAAACCATTACTTTTTATTATATCATTTATAAGCAATGTTGTTTCTTTTAAAATATCTTCTTTGGTATTGTAATTAACCGTTGTCGCTCCTCTTATTGCTAAAACTTTCATAATATATCACCTATACACTTAATCCTGCAAGATAACCTGTTGAAAATGCTATTTGTAGATTATACCCACCTGTTTCAGCATCTATATCAATAACTTCTCCTGTAAGATATAAATTTTTGATTATTTTAGATTCTAAAGTAGATGAATTTATTTCTTTAACAGAAATACCTCCGCTAGTTACTTGAGAAGCTTTTATACTTAAAGAACCATTACAAGTAAGCTGCATATTCTTTAAATACTCTAGAATTCTATTTTCATCTTTTTTAGATAGTTCATTAGCTTTTTTATCACTTAAGTTAAGGACATCAAATATTGCCTTTAAGAAATTTTGAGGAAGAACTCCTTTTAAATTATTAATTACATTTTTATTAGGATTTTCTCTTAAAATACTAGAGAGTTCTTCTATACTCATATTAGGTAAAGTATCTATTGTAAGTATTACCTTTCCATTGGAAAGCATTTTATTAATATATGATGACATTATAAGTACACAAGGTCCAGTAATGCCGAAATGTGCAAATAACATATCTCCTACTTTAGATATCTTTTTCTTTTTACAAGATAATTCGACTTTTTGAAGTGATATTCCTTGTAAGTTTTTTATCCAATGCTCCTCTATAGTAAGAGGAATTAAAGCTGGGTAAATTTGAGTTACAGTATGGTTATATCTTTTTAAAATATCATACATCAAACCATCAGAACCAGTACTTTCATAACTCTTACCACCAGTAGAGATAATAACCTTATCTGCAAATATACGCTTATTATTTTCAGTTATAACTCCTACTACAATACTATCTTCAACTATAAGATCAACTACTTTTGTATTATACATTATATTTACGTTGTTACTTATTAAATCATGTTGTAAAGTATTTATTACTTCTTCAGCTTTGTCACTTTTAGTATAAACTTTTTGGTCGTTATGTTCTTCAACTTTGTACTCTAAGTTTTTATTAGAAAAATAGTTTAATAAATCTCTATTTGTAAATGTATAAAAACTACTATATAAGAATTTTTTATTATTAACTACCTTCTCAAAGAATTCTTCAATGTCTCTATTATTAGTTATATTGCATCTTCCTCCACCAGTTAACTTAAGTTTCTTTCCTAACTCACTATTTCTTTCTATTAATGTAACCTCATGTTGTTTTGAAGCTGTTAGAGCTGCCATCATACCAGATGGTCCTCCTCCAACTACTATAACTTTTGCCATATAGGTACTCTCCTTTATTCTAATGCTGATTTATTGGTATTGTAATTAGTCTTAAAATGGCTTGTATCATTCATTTTTATAACAACAGGACCATAGTTTCTAAATTCAACAATATTTAAAGCTGTATTATCTTGTTTTATTCTATATATATTTTCAAGTCCTGAAGCTAAACAAGATAAAAGAATAACTCTTACAGTTACTGAATGACTTACTAAGACTATATGCTTATTATCATACTTTTCATTTAATTCTGTTATAAATTCATTAACTCTATCTCTAATTATAGATAAGGTTTCTCCACCTGGAATATCTACTAAGTGAGGAGAGTTTCTCCATATACTATACATGTCACCATAAGTTTCTTTTATTTCATCTATTAATAAGCCTTCCCATACACCAAATCCCATTTCTCTTAAACTTGAAGTTTGCTTAGCTTCTAGATTTAATTCATTTGCAATTATATCTGCAGTTTCTATAGCTCTACCTAAATCACTAGTATATATATAATTAATAGGATATTTTTTCATACTCTTGGCAAGTGTTGATGCTTGCTCTTTACCTTTTTGTGTTAGATTAGAGTTTCCATGTCCTTGAGTTTTACCTAGTATATTCCAATTAGTTTCACCATGTCTTACTATGTAAAATGTATTTGCCATAATGCCCTCCTAAATCATCTTTTATTTATTTTTAGCTTTTACCAACTTTTTATTATATCATATATTATTTAATAAAGATATTTTAACTTTGAATTCGAGTATATGACTGAGGTTATTGGTTAAGTTAAACATATAAGTTATAAGAAGGTATGAAATTAATTTAATAGAAATATATATAATATAAATTTTATAACTGGAGGAAGGGCAATATGAAAAATACAAAACTAAGTATTAGTGATGTTTTTATATTAATTATAGGTTGCTTACTTATGGCAATATCTATAAATATGTTTTTTGATCCTCATGATATAGCGCCAGGTGGGTTAACAGGGGTATCTATATTAGTAAGTACACTTACAGGAATACCTATTTGGCTAATTAATATAAGTGTAGATATACCTCTTTTTTTATTTGCTTATAGAATTTTAAGTAAAAAAGATTCATTTAAAACAGCTTTAGGTATAACATTTCTTACCTTATCATTAAAATTAACAGAAGGATTAGGATCTATTCATATAACAAATGATGTTTTATTATCAACTATATCAGGTGCAATTATAATGGGTATTTCCTTAGGATTAATATTTAGAATAAATGGTAGTACAGGTGGAACCGATTTAATTGGGGTATTAGCTAATAAATTTATGCCATCTATTAGTATATCGATGCTTATGGGATGTGCTGATGGAGTAATAGTAATTCTTTCTGGTATAGTAAGTGGAAATATAGAAATTGCTCTTTATTCTGCTATAGCATTATATATAATTGTAAAGGTAAGTGATATTATAGTAGAAGGTATAAATACATCAAGTTCTTTCACTATAATATCTGATAAATATCAAGAAATAGGAAGCTCAATTATGGAAGAACTTGATAGAGGAGCTACTATTTTAAAAGGAGAAGGATTCTATACTAAAAATAATAAAAATGTACTTTTAGTTGTAGTATCAAAAAAACAAGTTGTAACTATGAAAAAGTTGGTAAAGACTATAGACCCAAATGCTTTTATAATAATAAGTGATACATTTGAAACAATAGGAGAAGGATTTAAAAGACTTTAATTAAATGCATATAAAAAATAGCAATATGTTTAGATTTAGTACACTAACATATTGCTATTTTTATTATTTATCTAAAGTGATATATTATTTATTTAACATGTATATCTATATTTTCATCTTCTCCATCTACAACTATAGTACAACCACTATATATTGTACCTGCTATGATCATTCTCGCTATAATAGTTTCTAAAGTATTTCCTATATATCTTTTAAGTGGTCTTGCACCATATACAGGATCATAACCTTCTTTAGCCATTATATCTTTAGCAACATCAGTAACTTCTACAGATATATTTTTCTCACTTAATCTTCTTCTTAAGTCAGACATAAAGATATCGATGATTTTCTTGATTTCATTTTTATCAAGAGGTTTAAACATAATTATGTCATCTACTCTGTTTAAAAACTCTGGTTTAAATCTACGTTTCATTTCATTCATTACCAATTCTTTTGTTTCTTCGTTTATATAACCATTTTTAGCTTCTAATAAATAGCTACTTCCTATATTTGATGTCATTATTATAAGTGTATTCTTAAAGTCTACAGTTTTACCTTTATTATCTGTAAGTCTACCATCATCTAATATCTGTAAAAACAAATTGAATACATCTTCATGAGCCTTTTCTATTTCATCAAATAATATTACTGAATAAGGAGATCTTCTTACTGCTTCTGTTAATTGACCACCTTCTTCATATCCTACATATCCAGGAGGAGGTCCTATTAGTCTAGATACTGCATGTTTTTCCATGTATTCAGACATATCGATTCTAATAATATTTTCTTCACTATCAAATAAATTATTAGCTAAAGTTTTCGCAAGTTCTGTTTTTCCAACACCTGTAGGTCCTAAGAATATAAATGAACCTATTGGTTTATTTTCATCTTTAAGACCAGCTCTTGCTCTAATTACTGCATTAGCAACAGCTGTTACTGCTTCATCTTGACCAATTACCCTGTTATGAAGGTCATCTTCTAATTTAAGAAGCTTTTCTCTTTCTCCTTCCATTAGCTTTGTAACTGGTATTCCTGTCCATTTAGCAACAATTTCAGAAATTTCATTTTCAGTAACTTCTTCTTTTAATAAAGCATTTTCATAACTTTTTTGCATATTTTCTTCACATGCTTTTATTTGTTCTTCTAGCTTTGGTATTACTCCATATTTAACTTCAGCTGCTTTATTAAAGTCATACTCTCTTTCATATTTTTCAACATTTCCTTTAGCTTCATCTAATTGAGTTTTTAAATTTCTTATTTCTAGTATTTGACCTTTTTCTTTTTCGTATTTTGCAGTCATTTCATCATTTTTAGATTTTAATTCAGCTATTTCTTTAATTGTTTTTTCTAATCTCTTTTTACTTTTTTCATCATTTTCTTTTAATAAAGCTTCTCTTTCAGTTTCTAATGTAAATAACTTTCTTCTTACGATATCTAAATCAGTTGGAACTGAATCTATTTCACTACGTATCATAGCACCTGCTTCATCTATTAAATCGATTGCTTTATCTGGTAAAAATCTATCTGATATATATCTATCTGATAATTTAGCAGCAGCTACTATTGCACTATCATGTATTCTGACACCATGATGTATCTCAAAACGTTCTTTTAAGCCTCTAAGAATAGATATTGTATCTGAAACGGTAGGTTCATCAGCTATAACTGGTTGGAAACGTCTTTCTAAAGCTTTATCTTTTTCTATATATTGTCTATACTCATCAAACGTAGTTGCACCAATACAATTTAATTCTCCACGAGCAAGCATTGGTTTTATTAAGTTCCCTGCATCCATAGATCCTTCTGTTTTTCCAGCGCCAACGATAGTATGAATTTCATCTATAAATAATATTATTTTACCTTCAGAACTTTGAACTTCTTTAAGTACAGCTTTAAGCCTCTCTTCAAATTCGCCTCTATATTTAGCACCAGCTATTAATGCACCCATATCTAGAGAAAAAATGACTTTATCTTTTAGACCTTCAGGAACATCTCCTCTTACTATTCTCTCAGCTAGACCTTCTACTATAGCAGTTTTCCCTACTCCTGGTTCACCAATTAAAACTGGATTATTTTTAGTTCTTCTTGAAAGTATTCTAATAACTCTTCTTATTTCTTCATCTCTACCTATAACAGGGTCTAATTTATGCTTTTTAGCTAAATCAACTAAATTAGTACCATATCTAGCAAGAGCTTCATAAGTACCTTCTGGATCTTGAGTTTCAACTCTTTGATTACCTCTAACTTGAGATAATACATTTAAAAAGTCATTTTTATTTATATTATATTGTTTTAATATTTTACCAACGTTAGAATTAGATTCCATATCTATAAGAGCAAGCATTACATGTTCTACACTTATGTATGAATCTTTAAATTCTTTAGATATGTCTTCAGCTTTTATTAAAACTTCATTTATTCTTCTAGATGCAGTTACACCTTGTGAACTTACACCCTCTCCGTATATTTGAGGAAGCCTATTTAATTCAGAGTCGATAGTTTGTTTTAAAGACTCAATAGATATATTCATCTTTTCAAAGATATTAGGGATAAGGCCATCCTCTTGATTAACTAAAGCAGCAAATAAATGTATTGAGTCTACTTGTTGATTATGATGCTTTACAGCTTCATTATAAGCTTCATTTAAAGCTTTTTGAACTCTTACAGTCATTCTTTCTATATCCATTTAAATCCCTCCAATTATATCTATATAATAGATATTTTTTATAGTATTTACAAAAACTAACTAATTAATATTAATCTACATAAATTTATTATAGTTTTATTTTAACAAAATAAAAAGCATTAGATTGAATTTTCTATCAAATCTAATGCTTTTTACAAAAGAATAACTTATAGGCTACTCTTTTTCCCCTATGCTTTATTAAATATGATTTGTGGGTTTAGTTCTTATCTTTCCTTTGGTTAAAGATACATTAACTAATCACAAGTGTTAATTTGGGTATATTAATACTTTTAACATATCTAATAGCTTATTTTTCAGGTAAGCAGTCACCTAAGCATTTATTCTAAACCTCCAAAGGATACTAGTAAACGGATAGAATACTCTAGGCTTTGTATAGTAGGCTTAGAAAGTAGATAAGTAATTATCTACTACTAATATAGTAACCATATTGTATTAAATTATTCAAAATAAAGTTTTATTTTCTTGAATATATATTTTATTAAAATATAAACCTAATTTATAGATATATAATTTTATATAATATAAAGGAGGATAAAATGAAAAAAATAAAAGATATGGATACAATGACTGAAGAACTTGTATTAAATAAATATGACGATCAAAGTAAACAAATAAAAGATGCTTTAGATATTGAAGAAAGTACTGATAGTGAAACCACAGATATAGTAGGATTTAGAGTTATAAATAGCAATAATCCATATCCTGAAGGTAAAAAAGTTGATGATATAAATGAATAAATAAGTAAAAGGATGAGATAGCATTTACAAACTCATCCTTTTACTTATTTATATTATAAATCCACCATTAGGACTTATTACTTGACCCGTAATAAAGTCTCCACCTTCATTTGCTAAAAATAATGCACATCTTGCGATATCTTCAGGAGTTCCAAGTCTCATAAGAGGTGTTTCTTCTTTTAGCATATCTAAAGTATCATCACTTATATTATTTAACATATCTGTTTTTATTACACCAGGTGCTATACAGTTAACTGTTATATTAGAAGGTCCAAGTTCTTTAGCTAAAGCTTTTGACATCCCGATTAATGCTGCTTTAGAAGCTGAATAATGAACTTCATATGCACCACCTGCTATCCCCCAGATAGATGATATATTTATTATTTTACCACTCATCTCAGGTATCATATATTGTAATGCTTTTTTAGTTGTATAAAATACACTATTTAAATTTACATTCATGACTTCGTTCCATTCTTCATAAGTAATATCTGTAAATAAATTTGTTTTACTTATACCTGCATTATTGATTAAAACATCTATTTTTTCAAATTGGCCTATACAATAATTTACCAATGAATTAACTTCAATTATATTAGAAACATCAGCTTTAAAAATTCTAACTGAATATCCTTTATCGTTAAGTTCATTATATAAATTTTTAGCTTCTTCTTCTGATTTATTATAGTTTATTATCACATTATAGTTATTTTCTGCAAAAGTTTTTGCAATAGCTCTTCCGATACCTCTTGAAGCTCCTGTAATTAATACTGTCTTTTTATTCATATATATCCTCCTATGTATTAATTTATAAGTACTTATAAAGTTTATTATATCAAAATAATATATTTTTTTATATTTAAACATTTTATTTAAAAAAATATTATTTTTAGAGTAACTATATGTAATTTATTTAAGTAAGATAAAGTATATAATGATTTATTTATTGCTAAATCAAGTTGACAAAGTTAACTCACATAACTAGACTAACTATTAAAGATGTTTCCAACCGATATTAATATTATGTGAGAAAAAGGGGATGGGTTTAAATGCTGTCATATAATTTTTTATTAGACTTAGCTCTAATACTGTTAAGTACAAAGGTACTTGGAATAATAACAAAAAAGTTCCAAATGCCTCAAGTGGTTGGTGCACTACTGGCAGGGTTAATACTTGGGCCAGCTATGTTTAATGTATTAAGTGAAACAGATTTTATAATACAATTATCAGAATTAGGTGTTATTGTTTTGATGTTTTGCGCAGGTCTTGAATCAGATTTACAAGAACTTAAGAGTACTGGAAAAGCTTCATTTATAATAGCTTCACTTGGTGTTGTAATTCCTCTATTAGGAGGATTTTTATTTGCTCACTTCTTTAGAATTCCAGAATTATATAACGAAACTAGCGGTAGTATTATTTTGCAAAATATATTTATAGGAATAATATTAACTGCAACTTCAGTTAGTATTACGGTAGAAACATTGAAAGAAATGGGTAAATTAAATACACAAGCAGGTACAGCTATACTAGGAGCTGCAATTATAGACGATATATTGGGAATTATAGCTCTAACTATTGTAACTAGCTTAAAAGATACATCAATAAGTATAGGTTTAGTTCTTTTTAAAATAATTGTGTTCTTTATTTTTGTAGGGGTAGTAGGATTTATAGCTTATAAAGTATTTAAGGCTTGGTCAAGATATGAAAACAGAGATAGAAGAAGGTTTATAATAGCATCTTTTGTATTTTGTTTATTATTATCTTATATATCAGAAGAAGTATTTGGTGTTGCTGATATAACAGGAGCTTTTATTGCAGGTTTAGTTCTATCTAATATTGATAGAAAAGAGTTTATATCAAATAGATTAAATATAGTTTCATATGCTTTATTATCTCCTGTATTTTTTGCAAGTATAGGACTTAAAGTAGTATTACCTAAAATGGATTTAAATGTCATATTATTTGCAGTAATTTTAACTATAATTGCTATTATCACTAAAATAATTGGTGCAGGTATTGGAGCTAAATTATGTAAGTTCTCTAATAAGGAATCTATTCAAATAGGTATCGGTATGGTATCTAGAGGTGAGGTTGCACTTATAGTAGCAAGCAAAGGTGCTGCAATAGGGTTAATATCAACATCTATGTTAGGTCCCGTTATAATTGTTGTCGTAGCCACTACAATTATTTCTCCTATATTATTAAAATTTGCTTTTAAAGAGAATAATATTAAACATAAAGAAAAGTCTGTTACAACAATAAGGGCTGGTAGATAATGCACTACTAGCCTTTACTTATTATTTTATAAAAGTTAATCATGTCTATAAAATATCTATTATCTACCTATATTCCTTAAATACTATCACATATTCTTAGTAAACAAATATTATAATTGTATCTAGTATATATTTTATATTGAATATTAGTTTTTATTTTTAATTTATATAAAAGTGCCAATTTTAGTTATGCAAACATTTGTTCTTTTTTGTTATATATGCAATTTAATCTAAGATATAAGATTAAATTAAGTATAAATTGGAAATAATCTCTGTACATAAAGCTTTGGAGGTTATATTTTATGCTTGATATAATAAAGTCTAATATAAATTTAGGTAATTATAAGCTATTACAAACAAAGTCAAATAAAATTGTAATTTTTAATATTAAATATGATTACACAAGATGTATTTATATAAATAAAATAAAAAATAAGATTTATATAAATGTAGATAAGGTTTTTGATAATTATATTAAATATAAAGGTATTGAAAGAATGCTTATATCGCAAAAGATATTTAATAAAATAGAAGACAGTATAGAGTATATTCAAAATAACATAATAAATTAAATAGTATAAAGTATATAATACTACTTTCAAGGAGGTAGTATAAATGAAAATCGGATATATAGGGTATTTTTATCTAGCTGTTATTTGTTCATTAATAAATGTTACAGGTTTTAGACCCTTGATTATTTCGTTTGGAATAGTTTTTGCTTGTAAAATACTTCAATATAATAAGGCTTGTGCAAAATACTTATTATCGAAAATATTTTATGCTCAATAATTGGTATTTTCGTAGATCTTATATTTTTAATGTCTTATATATAATAAAGGACTTACTATATTTAAGTAAGCCTTTTATTATATTGTTATTAAAATAATCCTTTCAATGCTGTTATAAACGATAATAATGAACGATAGCTTATTACTAAAGTTACACCTAATATAAATATACCTAAAACATTATTCCATAATTTATTCTTATACTTTCCTAAATCTTTATGATTTAATACTAATATTAAAAACAATGCTATTATAGGAAGTATTACAGCATTTGCAGCTTGTGCTATAAGTATTAATTCTGTAGGGCTTGATGACATTCCTAAAGCACTTAATATTATACCCACACCAAGAACTACCATCCATATAGATTTAAACTTCATACTCTTCATGTCTTTTTTATATCCAAGAGCACCTGCTGTAGCAAATGCAGCAGATAGTGGAGATGTTATTGTAGAAGTGAAACCAGCTGCAAATAAACCTATACCAAAGAACCATTTTGCCCAAGAACCTAATAATGGTTCTAATTGCTGCGCCATAACTGCTCCACTATCTATATCTATACCACTACCATAAAAAGAAGCTGATGCTGATATTATAACAGCCATAGATATTAATCCACCTAATCCAATAGATAAAACTGTATCTATTCTAGCATTTTTTATATCTTCTACATTTTTCCATCTTTCTGATACAGTAGAAGCATGTAAAAATAAATTATAGGGAACTACAGTTGTACCTATAAGACCAACTATTGTTAACCAATCATTAGTACCTGCTCTAGGGATGAACAATCCTTTTATGATTGATCCTAAGTCAGGCTTTGATACTATTGCCGTAGTAAAGAAAGTAACACTCATAACTAATACTAAGCCAATTAACATCTTTTCTATTTTTTTATAATTACCTGACCATAAAAGTACAAATGCTATTAGTCCTAAAATTGGAGCCCAAATTGTGTTTGGTATTGATGGCATTAATGTAGATAAACCTATTGAACCACCAACTAAGTTTCCAGTTTCATAGGCTATATTACCTATGAATATTGCAACTATTACTATAAATATAGCAATTACTTTAAGAGTTTTATTTGATATTTTCTCTCTTATATTCTCACCAAGACCTTTTTGAGTTACGATTCCAAGCCGAGCAGCCATTTCTTGAAATATGATAGTAGCTATTGTAGAAAATAGCATTGCCCACAACAAAGTATACCCACTACTTGCACCGGATTTTGTAGCGGTAGTTATCGTTCCCGGTCCGATAAATCCTGCTGCTATTAAGGCTCCTGGGCCAATATTTTTTAATCTTTCTTTTAATATACTTTCTTTTTTTATATTATTTTCTTTTAGTGCTTCCATATAAAAACTCCCTTCTTCTTTTTAAATTTTTACAATGTCATCTAATGGTGCTATTTTTATATTTTCATTCTCTAATTTATTTTTTATAGTCTTAACAAACTCTAATGCCTTAATGCTATCTCCATGAACACATATTGAATCAACTTCAATATCTATGTATTTACCAGTTATAGTCTTGACTCTTTTATTCTTTATCATTTCTATAACTCTGGATACAGCTAAATTTTCATCAGCTATGAGGGCACCATCCTTACTCCTATCGACTAAGGAACCATTATCTTCATAAGCTCTATCTGCAAAAACTTCTCTAGCATACCTAATTCCTATATCATTTGCAGCTTTAATCATTTGGCTATTAGAAAGTCCTAATAAAATAATCTCTTTATCAAATTCGTATATAGATTCACAGATACTTTTTGCAAGGTCATAGTCAACAGCTGCCATATTATAAAATGCACCATGTGGTTTAATATGAGATAACTTTATATTTTTACATTTACAAAATGAATAAAGTGCACCTAATTGATACTTTATATATGCTTTAGCTTCATCTAAAGATATATTCATATTTCTTCTTCCGAAACCTAACAAATCAGGATAACCTGGGTGAGCTCCTATAGATACATTATTTTTTTTAGCTAAATCTACTGTTTTTTCCATAACTAATGGATCTGATGCATGAAATCCACAAGCTATATTAGCTGATGATATATACTTTATTACGTCTTCGTCTAAACCTAATTGATATTTTCCGAAGCTTTCTCCTAAGTCACAATTTAAATCAACTTTTAACATTTTTATACCTCATTATAATTAGTATTTTATATTATGATAATAGATCTTCTATAAATCCAGTATTTGCTCTACCTTCTATATAAATCTTGTTATTCATAATTGAATATTGAAAATTTGCATTTGTTTCTATTCCGTTTATAACCAACTCATCCAATGAGACTTTCATTTTTTCGATAGCTTCGTCTCTATCATTTCCTAGTACTATAATCTTTGCAATCATGGAATCATAACAGGATGGTAACTCATATCCACAATATATTGATGTATCAATTCTTACTCCATTACCGCCAGGAAGATGAAGTGTATTTATTCTTCCAGGAGAGGGAATAAAGTTTTTTGATGGATCCTCGGCATTTATTCTACATTCTATTGCATGACCATTAATATTAATATTATCTTGAGTGTAAGATAGTTTATATCCGTAAGCAATTTTAATTTGTTCTTTGATTAAATCTATGCCTGTAACCATTTCTGTAACAGGATGTTCTACTTGAATTCTAGTATTCATTTCTATAAAATAAAAATTCAACTCATTATCTACTAAGAACTCTACAGTACCTGCATTTTCATAATTAACAGCTTTTGCAGCTTTAACAGCATACTCTCCTAATGTTGTTCTTAAGTTTTCGTTAATAATAGGCGAAGGGGACTCTTCAATCATCTTTTGATGCATTCTTTGTATAGAACAGTCTCTTTCTCCGAGATGAATAACATTATTATATTGATCGGCTAGTATTTGTATTTCTATATGTCTTGGATTTTTTATGTATTTTTCTATATACATTGTGTCATCATTAAATGCATTTAATGATTCTCTTTGAGCTAAGTTAAATAATTTATTAAAATCACTTTCTAACTCAACTACTCTCATCCCCTTTCCTCCTCCTCCGGAAGAAGCTTTTATAATGACTGGGTATCCTATTTTATCTGCGACTTTCTTTCCATCTTCGCTTTTATATATTGGTATTTCACTTCCAGGTATAACCGGAATCCCTGCACTAATCATTGTATTTCTAGCTTGAGATTTATTCCCCATACAGTCTATTACCTTACTATCTGGACCTATAAATTTTATATTATTGTCTTTACATAAACTTACAAAAGAACTATTTTCAGATAAAAATCCAAATCCTGGATGTATTGCATCGCAATTCGTAACTAAAGCAGAACTTATAATTTTGTTCATATCTAAATAACTTTCTTTAGGACTTGCTGGGCCAATACAAATCTTTTCGTCAGCTAATTCTACATGAAGAGAGTTTACATCCGCCTCAGAGTAAATAGCAACAGTTTTTATTTTTAAAGTTTTACAAGCTCTTATTATTCGAACTGCAATTTCTCCTCTATTTGCAATTAGTATTTTATTAAACATAGTTAAATCTCCAATATCTAAATTAGTTTAATTTTAAATAATACTTGACTGTATTCTACAGTTTCATTATTTTCTATCAAAATATCTTCTATTATTCCGTCAACATTACTTGTAACTTCATTCATAACCTTCATTGCTTCTATTATTCCTAAAACTTGATTTTTACTAATTTTATCTCCTATTGAGACAAAGGCATCTTCATTTTCAGATGGTGATTTGTAAAATGTACCGACTAAAGGTGATTTTATATATTCATAGTTAGTATTATTGTTTTCAATTAAAGATTTGCTTAATTGTCTATCTTCTTTAAGTATTTGATTTGTATTTTCGTATTTTTTCTCTAATTCTATTTTCATATCTCCTTCTTTGTAAGTGAATTTTGTTAAAGAAGATGTTCCTATTACATTTATTAATTCTAATAATTTATCATATTCCATTATTTAATCTCCCCTTAATTAGTAACTTTTCTATTTTTATTGATGTAACTCTTGGGTTTAAAATTTCAACACAAGGCTTATTTATTTGCTTCCTTATCTCTTCAAATTTAAAATATTCTTCTTTATATAAGACTTGAGCTTCTTCTAAAGATATTTGTTTGAAGTTTATGATATCTCCAGTTTTACATTGAGCTAATTTGCATATATCAACCGATATAACTGTTCCTATTTTGGTATATCCACCAGTTGTTTGTCTATCTGTTAGCATTATTATAGGTTTACCATGAGATGGAACTTGTATAGATCCTAGTACTATTCCATCTGAAATTATATCAGCTTGTTTTTTATGCTCTATTTCGGGACCATTAAGTCTACAACCCATTCTATCGAACTCTTTTGTAACTTTATATGTAGATGATAAAAATGTATTTAATCCTTCATTTGTAAATGCATCATCTTGCGGACCTAATATTACCTTTAAAATAACCTTATTGCCGTAGGTTTCATTATTAATAATATTTTTTGATGCAAAATTAGGTATGTATTCTTTAGGTGATTTAAATTTAATAAAATCACCTTTTTTTAATGTCCTACCATTATATCCACCTATCGAACACTTTACATTTGTAGATTTACTCCCCATAATAGTCGGTATATCAAGCCCACCAGAAAAACTTATGTAAGATCTAGCTCCATCAATAGCACTTTCAAAAGATAATATATCTCCTTTTTTTACTACTATAGCCTTATTCATATCTACTTTAATTTCATTTAACTTAGGCTGTAGATTACCACCGGTAATCGCAATAATATTATTTTTAGTAAATTCTAAAATAGGACCAACTAAAGTTACTTCTAAGCATGCCTCATTATCTTTATTATTAACTAACATATTAGCTATCTTAAGTGAGTTTTTATCCATTGCACCACATACCGAAAATCCAAGATCTTGATATCCTATTCTTCCAAGGTCTTGTACTGTGGTATATAATCCTCCTTCTCTTATTATGATTCCCAATGTTAAGCACTCCTTTCAAGTATCTTCAATTCGTATTTACCTTTATTAGCTAAATTTTCTATTTCATAAAATTCGTCTTTATCTATTGGTATGAATTTAATATAATCTCCAGCTTTATATAATATAGTATCTTCTCTATTTATATCATATAGTTTTAAAGGTGTTCTACCGATGATTCTCCATCCCCCAGGAGAAACTAATGGATATATACCGGTTTGCTCTCCACCGATTCCTACTGATCCTACTTCTAAATTTAATCTTGGAGTATTTAATCTTGGAGTATTTAATTTTTTATTCATTCCTCCTAAATAAGCAAATCCAGGTAAAAAACCTAACATATAAATTAAGTATTCTTTCTCGCTATGAAGCTTAATAACTTCATCTAAAGAAAGATTTGTATAATCTCCAACAAATTCTAAATCGACACCAAAATCTTTATCATAGCAAATTGGTATTTCTATAATTCTTTTGTTATTGTTATTTTTTATATCTAATTTTTTATATAGGTTGGATAATATATCTTTAATTTCATAAAAATACAATTTTAAAGGATCATAATAAACTAGTAACGATCTAAATGATGGTACAGTTTCAATAATTCCATTAATATTAGAATCTTTTATTATATTATTAAAAACTATTATTTTATTATTTATTTCAGCATTGATTTCATTTCCAAACTCAACTGATATAGCACAATCACCAACTGTTAAAAATCTCATAAGTAAATCCCTCCTTTTTTAGATGCGCACCGGTTTAAGAATTTTCTAAATATTCTTTTTATAAATTGTACATCAATAAATATTAAATTGCAATAAATTTTATAGAACTTGCAATTTTAAGATTATATAAAAACAAAGCATATAAAGTTAGTATGAATTTGCAACTATATAACTATATTTTACTATGATAAATAAATTAGCATTTTAAAAACACTGTTTTTTTTGACTTAATATCTGAAATAAGCTTCAATTGTTTGTTTATTAAGCATATATTAACCTTTATATGATTATTATTTTTTTAATAAAGATTATTTTTTAGCATATGATGAAAGTAGGACTATAAGGTGATACAATTATATTGAAATATAAGAATTATTTTAAAAGGAGGCAAACTTATGATATATACTCCAAGATACATATTTAATTCTGACTTAGAAAAGACGATTTGCACTTGTGGTGACTCGAAAAAATACAGAGTGTTATTTACACACTCCAATTCAATAGAGAAAGATATTACTAGTACATTAGTAGGATTATCAAGTCAAATAATAGCAGTATGCTCTAAATGTGGGCGAATATATAAATTTGAATTAAAGTACAATCCAAATCTACAAGATAAAGCTGAAATAAAAAACGTAGTAGAAATAAAAAAAGATATCTTAGATGTTAGAGACGAAATTAAATTAAATTATAAATCTTATGAAGAGATGTTTTCTTTTAGATCTGAAGAGTTTTATATAAAGATAATTAACGAAAAGTATGATGACTATAAAAAGTTTACCGAGTTTATGTATATAGAAAAATAATTTATGTTATTCTATATAAAAGGCGTGTATATAAATACTAATGTATTTATATACACGCCTTTTATTAATTGTTAACTTTAACATTATCAAGATTAATTTTATACATTTTTTTATCATTAAAATCTGAATATTTTTCATTTAAATCTAAATTACTATTATCTGTAATATCAATACTCTTAAAAGCCTTAGAAAGCATTAATTTTATTCTATTTAATTGATTAACCTCACTTGCTGAAGGGTCATAATCTATAGGTATTATATTTACATCATTATATAATCTCTTTAATTCTTTTATAGGTCCTTTACCAACAATATGGTTTGGCAAACATCCAAATGGTTGCATACATATTATATTATTAATTCCTTCATGTATAAGCTCTATCATTTCTCCTGTAAGTAGCCATCCCTCTCCCGTTTGATTTCCAATAGATACTACGGAACTTGTATTTTCAGCAATAACTTTAATATGTTCTGGAGGTGAGAATCGCGTGCTCTTTTTTAGTTCATTTTTATATACATTTTGATATATATCTACAATTTTAATAAATAAATTTCCAAGTAGCTTATTCTTATATCTACCTTCTAAATATTCATTTTTATAGTTAGTATTATAAGCACATGTTAAAAAGAAGTTAGTTAAATCTGGTACAATAGCTTCAGCACCTTCAGATTCTATTATATCAACTAAATTATTATTTGCTATAGGGTGAAACTTAACAAGTATCTCTCCTACTAATCCAACTTTAGGTTTTAGCATGTCTACTACTTCTAAATTATCAAATTCATAAACTATATTTTTAATATTTTCTTTAAATTTAGATATTTTACAATCTATTAAGGCATCTTTACAGATATCCATCCACTTATTAAATAATTGATTAGCACTTCCTTTATATTTTTCATAGGGTCTTACTCTATAAAGAACTTTCATCAATAAATCACCATAGATACAAGCCATAAATAAACGATTTATTAGCTTAGGAGTTATTTTTTTAGCTATATTTATACCATCTAATCCGCTAACATTAAGCGATATTACTGGTATATCTTTAAAACCAGCATCTTTAATTGCTTTTCTTAAAAAACCAATATAATTAGTTGCACGACATCCTCCACCTGTTTGTGTTATAGCGACTGAGGTAGTATTTAAATCATACTTACCTGATTTCAAGGCTTTTACTAATTGACCAATAGTAATAATAGCTGGATAGCAAGCATCATTATTTACATATTTTAGACCTTCTTCTATAATCTCTTTATTTGTGTCTTTTAGAACCTCTAAATTTATACCACTTAGATTAATTGCTTTTTCGAATAAATCAAAATGTATAGGTGCCATCTGAGGTACTAATATGGTATTTCTTAAAGGATCTTTAGGACTTCTTTTATATTCAGTTATTTTTGATTCTAATGAGATAGAATTATTTAAATCTCTCTCTTTAATAGCAGCCTTTAAAGAACGAAGTCTTATTTTTACAGCACCTAAATTATTACCTTCATCTATTTTTACTAAAGTATATATTTTTCCTTTTTGTTGTAATATTTCTTGAACTTGATCTGTAGTCACAGCATCTATCCCACATCCAAAGGAATTTAATTGAACTAATTCTAAGTAAGTTTTATCTTTTATAAAATCAGCTGCTTTATATAATCTAGAATGATATACCCATTGATCTACAACCCTTAGAGGTCTTTTTAAATTCGATAAATGGCAGATTGAATCTTCTGTAAGTACTGCCATATCTAAAGAATTTATTAATTCTGGTATACCATGGTTTATTTCAGGGTCTATATGATATGGTCTTCCACATAATACAATACCCTTTTTATTGTTTTCTTCTAAGTACTTTAAGCATTCTAAACCTTTATATTGGATATCACTTTTAAAGTTTTCTTGTTCTATACTTGCTTTATCTACTGCATTAGATATTTCAGATTTATTAATATTAAACTTATGATATAATTCATCATAAAGGACTTTTTTTAGTTTTTTCTTATTATTAATAGTTACAAATGGATTCATGAAATTTATATTATTAGATTTTAAGCTTTCCATATTATTTTTTATAACTTCAGAGTAAGAAGTAACTACAGGACAATTGAAATGATTATCGCTATATTTATCTTCTGAAGTTTCATATACAACTGATGGATAAAATATATTTTTTATATTTTTTTCAATTAGATTTTCAATATGGCCATGAACCATTTTAGCAGGATAACAAACACTTTCTGATGCAATTGAGCTTATACCCTTTTCATAAACGCTTTTTGAAGATCTGTTAGATAAAACAACCCTAAAGCCTAGTTCACTAAAAAATGTAAACCAAAATGGGTAATCCTCATATATATTGAGGGATCTAGGTATACCTATTTCACCACGATATGCTTTTTCTATATTTAGTGGTTTATATTCAAATACTCTATTGTATTTATAGTTAAACAAATTAATTACATTTTTTGAGTCTGTATGTTTTGTATTTTTTTTATTAATAATTAGTTCCCCTTTTTCACATCTGTTACCAGATACATATATGTCCTTATTATTAAATTCATTTACAGTTAACAAGCATTTATTTGAACAACCATTACATCTTTTTACATACGATTCAAATTTTAAATTATCTATATCACTTTCTTTAATTAAAGTAGTTTTATAGCCGTCAATATATTGATTTTTAGATATTAATGCTGAACCAAACGCTCCCATAAGTCCGCATATATTAGGTCTTATAACATGATGATTTATAAGCTTCTCAAATGCTCTTAATACTAAATCATTATAAAAAGTACCACCTTGGACAACTATATTTTCACCAATTTCAGATATATTGTGTAATTTGATCACTTTAAATAAAGCATTTTTTATAATAGAATAAGAAAGTCCAGCAGATATATCAGATACACTTGCACCTTCTTTTTGTGCTTGCTTTACTTTAGAGTTCATAAATACCGTACACTTAGAGCCTAAATCTATGGGAGTTTTAGAGTAGATGCCTTTTTTAGAAAATTCTTTTATATCCATAGATAATGATTGAGCAAAGGTTTCTAAGAATGAACCACAGCCTGCAGAGCATGCTTCATTTAAAATAATACTGTCAATAACACCGTTTTTTATTTTTAAGCATTTCATGTCTTGTCCGCCTATATCTAATATGAAATCTACATTTTGATTAAAGTATTTAGCTGCTTTATAGTGTGCTATAGTTTCTATTTCACCTATGTCTATACTAAGAGCTTTTTTTATAAATCCTTCTCCATAACCAGTAACAGTAGAGTTAACGATTTTACTATTAGGAGTAAGCTTAGAGTAAATATCCTTTAATATATATATAACTGAATCTAATGGCTTTCCTTCATTACTTTTATAGTATGTATATAATATATTGCAATCATCATCAATCAAAGTTGCTTTAGTAGTTGTAGAACCTGCATCAATACCTAAGTAGCAATTTCCAGAGTGTTCATTTATATTTTTATATTTTACTTTATTGCTATTATCGTGTATTTTTATAAAATTTATATATTCCTCTTCATTTAAAAACAAAGGTTGTAAAGTGTCTGTATTTGAAGTTATATTTTCTTGTGATTTATCTATTTCTAAAAGTAGTGTTTTTAAATCTATACTATCTTCTTTTTCAGATAACAATGCCGCTCCAATTGCAACATATAGCTGAGCATTATTTGGAAATATTATATTTTCATCTTTTAAGTTTAGATTGTTTTTAAATGCTTCTCTTAGCTGTGATAAAAAATATAATGGACCTCCTAAAAAAGCTATATTACCCTTTATTTGTCTTCCACATGATAATACACTTACTGTTTGAACCACAACTGCATTAAAAATACTCATAGCGATATCACTTTTATTAGCCCCATCATTAATAAGTGGTTGTATATCTGTTTTAGCAAAAACACCACATCGAGATGCTATTGGATAAATTACAGCATAGCCTTTTGCAAGTTCATTTAAACCTTTAGCATCAGTTTTTAATAGTGACGCCATTTGATCAATAAAGGCACCAGTTCCTCCGGCACAAATACCATTCATTCTTTGGTCTATTCCACCGGTTAAATAGGTTATTTTTGCATCTTCTCCTCCAAGTTCTATAACAACATCAGCTTCTGGGTTAAAAGTTTCAATTGCTTTTGTACTAGCTATGACTTCTTGCACAAACTCTATTTTAATTTCTTTTGCTATATTTATTCCTACAGAACCAGTCATTAATATACGTGCTCTTATATTCCCTAATTCATCATAGATATTATTAATTACTTTTCTTACTGATTTTTTTACATCAGAATAATGTCTAGTATATTCTTTATAAATTATATCTCTATTTTTTAAAACAACTACTTTAACTGTAGTGGAACCTACATCAATACCAATATTGTAAACATTGTTCATAGTCATTCCCCCATATTACATAAATACCATTATATAATATATATACTCTTGAAAATTATAAATAATGTGATAATTTTTAAATACAAATTAAAGAGGAATAAATCACAATTAGGACTTATTCCTCTTTAATTTATAATTATTAAGTTTATTATCTGAATAAGTCAAACTAAAAAGCCTTTCTATAAATTTATAGAAAGGCTTTTATTATCTAGTCTGATATTAACCATTGTCAATAATTAAATAAAACGATTTCTTGGATCTCATTATTTATATAGACTATTTAATTAATTATCAGTAAATTTTAGAAATTTTAATTCTTAACACTCAGACTTTACTAATTCTTCATTATCCTCTCTTGCCCATTCAAGAGATCTTTTAACTGCTTTTTTCCATCCTTTATATAGTTTATTTCTTTTATCTTCATTCATACTTGGAGTAAATTCTCTATCCATTATCCAAGAATTTTTAATATCAGCCTTGCTTTCATAGAATCCTACAGCAAGACCAGCTAAGTATGCAGCTCCTAGAGCAGTAGTTTCAACTACTTTAGGTCTATTTATATTTGTATCTAATATATCAGATTGGAATTGCATTAAGAAGTCATTAGAACTTGCCCCTCCATCAACTTTAAGGCTTGATAATTTCAATCCTGAGTCTTCTTCCATAGCATGAAGAACATCTTTAACTTGGTATGCTATAGATTCTAAAGCAGCACGAACTAAGTGTTCTCTATTAGCCCCACGAGTAAGTCCCATTACACATCCTCTAGCATACATATCCCAGTGTGGTGCACCAAGACCTGTAAATGCAGGAACTATATATACACCATTTGTATCCTCAACACTTTCAGCATAGAATTGACTTTGTTTAGCATTATATAATATCTTTAATTCATCTCTTAGCCACTGAATAACTGCTCCTCCTACGAATATACTTCCTTCTAAAGCATACTCAACTTTTCCATCTACTCCCCATGCTATAGTTGTTACTAATCCATTTTTAGATTCAACAGGTTTTTCTCCTGTATTCATTAACATAAAGCATCCTGTTCCATAAGTGTTTTTAGCACTACCTTCTTCGAAACAAGTCTGACCGAATAATGCAGCTTGTTGATCTCCTGCACAACCTGCTATTGGTATCTTAGCTCCAGCTAGCATATTCTCATCAGTATACCCATATATATAGCTTGAAGGTTTAACTTCAGGCAACATACTCTTAGGTATATTTAATATTTCTAATATTTCATCGTCCCATTTTAATTCTTTTATATTATAAAGCATTGTTCTTGAAGCATTAGTATAATCAGTAACATGAACTTTACCTCTAGTTAAATTCCAAGTTAGCCATGTATCCACTGTACCAAATAATAACTCTCCATTATCAGCTTTTTCTCTTGCACCTTCAACATTATCAAGTATCCATTTTATTTTAGTTCCAGAGAAATAGGCATCTAGTATAAGACCTGTTTTCTCTTTTATCATATCTTTATACCCTTTAGCTTCTAATTCATCACATATTTCAGAAGTTCTTCTACATTGCCATACTATAGCATTATATATAGGTTTACCAGTATTTTTATCCCAGACTATTGTAGTTTCTCTTTGATTAGTTATACCAATAGCAGCTATTTCATTAGGAGATATATAGTTTGTTTCTAAAACTTCTCTCATTACCCCACTTTGAGATCCCCATATTTCCATTGGATTATGTTCTACCCAACCTGGATGTGGATATACTTGTGTAAATTCTTTTTGTGCTGCTGCTACTATATTTCCAGACTTATCAAATAGTATTGATCTTGAACTAGTTGTACCTTGGTCTAATGCCATTATGTATTTCTTACTCATATTTTTACCCCCATTTATTATATAATAATTATTCACTAATTTATTTAAAGATACTAGTTAATATTAAGCATAAATAAACACAAAAAGCCTATAGTAAAGACTATGGCTCTCTCATCTCTCGCCGTAATATTAACTTAATTAAATATTAATAGAAAACATTTTCCTTGTCAATCAAAAAGCTCGTTATATATATAACGAGCTTTTTTACTTTATTAATTAATTTTTTCTACCAAATTTCATATTTACTAGTTGATACTGCCATAGCTCCAGAAGATAAAACTTTTATTATTTCCTCTTTTTCATCAATAAGCCCACCACAAATTATAGGGATATTACTAAATTCCTTATTGATTCTTTTTATAACTTTAGGTATAATACCTGGCATAATTTCTATAGCTTGAGGCTTAACCTTTCTTAAGCTTTCAATAGCATTTTCAAGAGACATAGAATCTATAAAGAAAAATCTTTGAATAACATCTATGTTTAATTCAACAGCTCTTTTTACAATATTAGTTTTTGTAGTTATAATTCCATCTAGATTTGATTCTTTTTTTAGATAATCTATAATTATTGGATTAGAAGATATCCCAGTAATCATATCTATATGAACAAATACTTTTTTATTATTCTTATGTAATAAATCTATCTTATCTCTTAATGTAATTATATCTCCATTCAACAGAAATACTACCTCACAATCTGAATTTATTACTCTTTCAATACAGTCATCACTTTTTATAGCTCCAATTATAGGATTAACCTCTAATAGTTCTTTCATCTATACTTTACCCCCATGTTTAATTATCCAACGACTATATTATATCATTTTAATTGAAAAAACTAAGTAAAAGATAAAAATAAAGACATAAATTTATGTCTTTATTTTTATAATATATTATTTTATTTATTATTTTTGAGTTGATATAAGTTATAGAAATTTATTAATATTATTGCTAGATTAGATAAGGCTACTGGATACGCTTTTACAGATAAACCATATATAACAAAGCATATACATCCTAGTGTATTTATTATTCTTAATCGCATTATATCTGTCATTGTTAGTGATACAACGATTAAAATAGATGCTAGATATCCAACCCATTCTATAGGTGCTACATCGAACATAACAACTTCTCCTTTTTTTATTTATTATGCTTAATAAATTTCAGTTATATGTATAAACTATTGTTAAAATATAATCATAGGAGTGTATTTTATTATGAAAAATAAAATAAATAATTCAAATGCAAAAGTAGCTTTAAATATGATGAAGATGGAAGTAGCTAATGAACTTGGATATAGTTATGATGAATTAAATGATAAAGTAGAATGTAATAGTCCCCAAAATACATTAGAAGGTATCGCTAAAAATGTACTTGCAGGAGAACAGGTTGGTGGTAAAATGACTAAGAATTTAGTGGAAATGGCAG
Source organism: Romboutsia sp. 1001713B170207_170306_H8 (assembly GCF_015550495.1). NCBI lineage: Bacteria > Bacillati > Bacillota > Clostridia > Peptostreptococcales > Peptostreptococcaceae > Romboutsia > Romboutsia sp. 1001713B170207_170306_H8. The sequence goes on along the minus strand of NZ_JADNAX010000006.1, from coordinate 13,231 downwards.
AAAAGTCTCTTTTAAATAACTATAGACCTAAGTAATTGTTGTTAAATCAAATAAATATTCCTATAATTTATAGTGTATATAAAATATAATGGGAGATAATTTTATGAGTAAAAATAAATATTTTTTTATGTATCAACCTAAATTTAATAAAAAAGGAATATTTATAAGAAACTTAATTTTTTTGATATTAGATATATTGATTATAAACATACTATATAAATTTTCTTACTTAAACTACGCTTTAAACTATATCTACATAAGATTATATTGTATAATGGGATTTTATATATTAAGAGTATTAAAATATTCATTTATATTTGTAAAGCATAGACTAGATGTTTTGATTGTAACAACTAATATAGATCTACAAGATGAATTGTATAATGAAAGTAACTTAATAAATGATATAATAAAAAATAACTTTAAAGAATTGTTTCTTGCTTTAGAATTTCTTACACTAAGCATAGTTTTAGTTTATACAAGTAGAATATATATGAATATATTCAATTATTTTAATTTTAAGTATAGTATTATAAGTCATATATTATTTATAAGTCTAGTAGTATTTATATCTTGTAGAATGGAAGGTAAGTTTAAAGTAAGTGAAGATAAGCATAATATTTTAATGTTTTTAGTTTCAGGAGATAAAATATAAAAAATAAAGGTCTTACCAAATATGTAAGACCTTTATTTTTATGATATTATATATATTTCTATATTCCTGACACCCCATTGATTACAATTATCTTCTGTATACATAAATATATCTATTCTATTTCCTTTTATAGCACTACCTGTATCTTCTGCTATAAATATCATATCAAATTCTGGTATATAAACTTTAGTTCCATAAGGTATAACATTTGGATCAACTGCTATAGTTCCCCATTTTGGAGTAGTTCCTGTTGAAGTTATAGTGTCTCCAGCATATGCTGTAGCTTTTACAGTTATTGATGAATAATTTTCTATATCTGACACTTCAATATCTTTAGTATCTTTAGTAACATATTTAGAGTATATATATCCAGTTTGGTTATTATGAATTACCTTTGTCCAATTTCCTTCACTTGAAATTATTTGAAGTTCTTCATTTTTATCTAATGTATAGTATATATTAGCATCTAAACTAGCTCCATCTCTAAAGTTTACTGTGTATGCATTTATATGTCCTATTATTGTATTTTCTATGTTTATTGATGAGTTTTCTGCAGCATATGATTTAGATAATCCACACGGGGTAAGTAATAAAGTCATAGCAGCTGCCGTCATAAGTAGCATTCTTTTCATAAATTGCCTCCTAGATGAAAAATTTATTTTGTCAAATTACAATTTTGTTACTTCTTGTTTTGTATTATACACTACCCCTTGCCCTTTTTATATAGCTTTTAGGAAATTACTTATAATTGCCTTCGTTCTCATTTTTTGTATAACTTCAAAAAGTAAAAAAAGACTATCTCATTTAATGTTATATTTTACTGAGATAGTCTTTTTTTTACATAAATCTATTTATGAAGTTTTTTATAGTTTCATCTAAATCTCCACAATCATCTACTTCTATTATTCTCGGTGTAGACATTTCTCCACCGTGTTCAAAGTTAACAACACTTATAATAAGGTCATCTTCTTCAATATCAAATAGTAATCCTATTAAGTGATCTAAATCTAAATTAAGATCTCCGATATCTTTTACTACATCTTCTTCATATACATCATCAATGTAATGCTTTAATCCTTGTGTCTTACCATCTATAAATTCAACTGATTCTTGATTTTCAGTAGTTTTACCTATTACAAAATGAAGTGCATACTGCTCACTTAATAATAACTCTTCATAATCATTTGCATCACTTAATTCTTCATAATCTTCATCAAAAGTAACTACATCCATATAATCCTTATCTATTAAACATATTCTAGATACATAGTTAGGATATTCAGAAAGTAATTCATCATAGTTATCTTTATAATAATTTATAAAATTAGTTAATTTAAATTCATTAGGGTGTAATCTTATTGGTTCCATATATAATTCCTTCCATTGTCTATTTTTATGTCTTTAGGAAATTATAATATATCATAAATTAAATATAATTTATAGTTTTTAATTAAATATAATTTATAATAATATATGTAATAACAAAATTAAGGAGATTAAATATGAAATTTGTAAAAAAATCATTTATTCTTGAAGACAATTTATTATTAGGTATAGTAGATAAAAGAATTACAATGAATATGGAAAATAAATTAAAAGAAATGAATATAAATATAATAAAAACACCTTCATGTGAAGAAACATATAATGCTATAAAGCATCATCCTGATATAACTGTATGTAAGTTAAACGATAATAATATAGTAGTAGCACCTAACGTATATGATTTTTATAATAAGGAACTAAAAAAATATGGCTTTAATGTAATAAAAGGAAACTCAATTATAAGCAATAAATATCCTAACAATATTCAATATAATGTAGCTATATTAGGGAATATTGCTATACATAATTTTAATTATACAGATAGTAAAATATTACAATATTTAGATGATAATAATTTTATTAAAATAAATGTTAATCAAGGATATTGTAAATGCTCTATATGTATAGTTGATGATAATTCTATAATAACTTCAGATGAAGGTATATATAATTCTGTAAGAAAATATAATATAGATTGTTTATTAATAGAAAAAGGACATATCCAATTATTTGATTTAAATTACGGATTTATAGGAGGATGTAGTGGATTAATATCTAAAGATATAATAGCATTCTTTGGTAATATAAAAAATCATCCTGACTATGATAAAATTTTAGAATTTGTAAGCAGTAAAAGTAAAAACATACTTTCATTAAGTAATGAGGATTTATTAGATTTAGGTTCACTTATACCTTTATGTGTAATTAATACATAAATATTACTACAATAAAAATAAAATTATAACTGCTGATATAATTTTATTGAATAATACTTTATTTAGGGGAGCTTTTATGAGGAAAAGAAAATTTGAAAATGTAGCTATTCAAGAAAATAATGATAAATACAGTGCTTGTATATTTAGAGATGACCTAATATACAAGCGTAATAATGATATTAGAAGTGAATTTAATAGAGATTATAACAGAATACTTCACTCTAATTCTTATAGAAGACTTAAGCATAAGACCCAGGTATTTTTTGCCACTAATAACGATCATATCTGTACTAGAATGGAGCATGTTGGACATGTGTCATCTGTTAGTTATTCTATTGCAAACTATCTTGGATTAAATACAGAACTTACAATGGCTATATCTATTGGTCATGATATAGGTCACCCACCTTTTGGTCATGATGGTGAAAGAGTTTTAAGTAACTTTACTAGTAAGAAGCTTAATTACAAATTTTGGCATGAAAAAAATAGTTTGCGTTTTGCTGATGTAATCGAAACTTTGCCCACTCAAATTGATGAAGAAATAAATTTAGATTTAACCTATGCAGTTAGGGATGGTATTATATGTCATTGTGGTGAGGTAAAATCAAAGCCTTTATTTCCAAGAGAAAATAAAATAGATTTAAACTTAATATCTAAACCTGGACAAGTTTCTCCATATACTTGGGAAGGTTGCGTTGTTAAAATATCTGATAAAATATCTTATTTAGGAAGAGATATTGAGGACGCTCTTAGACTTAAAATATTAACTCAAAATCAAATAAAAGAATTAAATAGCATAACTGAGAAGTTTAATATACCTGATTTTAATAAAATAAATAATACTGTTATAGTACATAATTTAGTAACAAATTTATGTGAAAATAGTAGTATTAAAGATGGAATCACTTTATCAAATGATTATTTTGAATTTATGGATAGTATAAAAGCTTTTTGCTATAAAAATATATATTATCACAGTAGGCTTAGCAATTTTCAAAAATATGTTGAGTTAGTTATAAATACAATTTTAGAAACTATAGATTCTATGTATGATGGTATAAATACATTAAAAAAGCTAGATGAACACTATGATATATATCCTAATTTATGTGATAGTTTTTCTAAGTGGCTTATAAAATATAGTACTAATTATAAAGATAATCAAAGAGGTAAAAAATATAATAATAAAAAAATATACAATTTAGAAAATAAAGATGATTACTATCAGTCTATAGTTGATTATGTTTCATCTATGACAGATGCCTTTGCTATAAAAATATTTAATGAAATACTACAATTCTAATTTGTCAAAAAATGTTTTAAAAAGCATTGATTGGGAATAAATTATAATGTAATATTATAATCATAATATTACATTATAATTTATATATAAGGGAGAAGTTAGATATGGCTGCAGATAAAATAATATGTCACTGTAAAAAAGTTAGTTATTTAGATATTAGAATGGCAATGGTTAAGGGTGCTCGTACTCTTGATGAAATTAAAGAAGCAACTGGTGCTGCTACAGGATGTGGTAGATGTGCAGATGAAATAGAAAAGATATTAGCATCTGTATGTGGATGTAAAGGAGTTTCATTAGAATCAGTTGTTGATGCTGTTAAAAATGGAGCTAATACTACAGATGAGGTTGCAGATATAACAGGAGCTGGTTCATGCTGTGGAAGATGTAAAGTACTTGTTGAAAATGTAATAGAATTAAAGAGATAAAATAAAAGACACCTACTACTTATATTGCAGTAGGTGTCTTTTATTTTATTAGAAAATATTTATTTTATAAGAAGTATTAAGTATTTTATTAACTTCTAATTTATTTATGAATGCTTTTTTATTAAATTGGTAGTCAGTATTAATATTATCAGCTAAACCATACCAAGGTTCTATACAAATAAATGGAGCAATACTACCATCATTAAAAGGACTCCATATACCTACTAATGGAAATTCTTTAAGTTCCACATTTAAGCACTCTTTATTTTCTTTATTAAAAATAGAGACTTTATCTATGTTAGTATAAATTAAAGCATCGTTTTTAAATAGATTTGGATTTAAATTTATAATGTCTATATTATCTATATTTTTTATAGTTTCATAATATGGACCATTTAGAGTAATATTTTCTACTCCATCTCTACATATTAATTTTAGATAATAGTCTTCAATAGCTTCATTATCACTCATAGGAATATTAAATGCAGGATGTGCACCTATTGAGAAGTATATATCTTTAGTGTCACTATTATTAACTGTCCACTCTACTTCTATAGTAGAATCAATTAAGGTATATTTAATTGTTAATTCAAATGAATAAGGATACATAGATTTGGTTTCATTACTTGAAATTAACTGATATGATATAGAATTTTCACTTTCTTCAATTATTTTAAAGTTCATATCTCTTGCAAACCCATGCTGATTCATATAATATATATTATCCTCAATAATTGTCTTATTATCCTTTAATCTTCCTACTATAGGAAATAATATTGGTGAGCGTCTTCCCCAATATGTATTATCACCACACCATAATATATCCCTTTTACTTTTTTTAGAATATATTCTAGTAATTTCTGCACCAGAACAGTTAGATTCTACTATTAAATTTTTGTTTTGCAATATATTCATATATTCCCTCCTATAAAATATGTATATATCTATATAGTAATCTATATATATACATATTTTATAGTATAATTGGAAAATTTTTTAGAAATAATAAAGTATAGATTAATTTATGGAGGTAAATATTATGACTTTAAATTGTTCAGTACATAATTGTGTTTATAATACATCAGGAACTTGTTATGCAGGCAGCATAGAAATATTAGGAAGTGATGCAACATCTACAAAAAATACTACTTGTGCTACTTTTACACCTGAGGATTCTAATAGAAGTTTTAGCAATAATACTAGTAATACTTTTACTACATCTAGTGATATAAAATGTAAAGCAAAAAAATGTACTTATAATAGTGATTATATTTGTACAGCTACTAGTGTTCATATTAATTTAAATAATGCATGTTGCGATACTTTTATATGTAAATAAATAAAGACCTATCTCTAAATTAAAGAGATAGGTCTTTATTTAATGAGCTACTTTTACTGTAATTAAAGCATATATTATCAAATTTTAGAGAGGCCTTTTATGAAAAAGATTGGATTAAGGACTATTAAAACTGGAATAGCAGTATTTCTGGCTACATTAGCAGGAAAGTATGGAATTATAGAAACACCAGTGTACACTGTTTCCGTATGTATATTTTCTATAAAGAATACAATGAAAAGTTCTGTTTCAGAAGCATACTCTAGAATTATCGGAACTTTATTAGGTGGTTTAGTCGGATATGCATTTGCTTTATTCATAAAAAGCAACATTATTAGTTCTTAACTTGGAGTTATTTTTATAATACATCTTTGTACATTAATTGGGATTTCAGATTCAGCAGGAATAGCTTCAGTTACTTTTGCTGCAATTATTATAGGTATTGGTAAAAGTAATCCACTGCACTATTCTATAATGCGTACATTTGATACTATGGTAGGTATTTTAATTGCGTTGTTAGTTAATTATGGTATAAGCCGTAAAAAATATTTAAAGTATTTATTTAATTCGTTCAATTTAACGCATGATGATTGTATTTCTTTAGTTTACACTATGTTAGAAAAAAAAGATTTTTCATCATACTCTAAATACAAAAATGAGTTTTATAACCTAGAAAATTACTATACTCAACTTATAGATGAAGTAACTTACTCAAATGGAGATATCGATTTAAAACAAATTCACTTATATTTTTATATTTGTGAGCAAATACTTCATCATACTCATGGATTATATTTATTAGAAAAAAATCCATCTAAAGAAAATACTACTTGTTACAACTCTATTTTTAATTATCATATAAATAGTATTTCATTTTTATTATCTTGTGCTTCTAATAAGAATTTTAACTTTGATAATATATTTAAGAAATAAAAAATATATAAAATAGGAATAATAGTATGGTATTAAATAATAGGAGGTATAAATACATGAAGGTTACATTTCAAGGTTCACCACTAACATTACATGGTACACAAGTTAAGGTAGGAGATACTGCTCCTGACTTTACAGTTACTGATAATGATTTAAATGATTTTAAATTAAATGATACAAAAGGTAAAAAAGTTTTTTTAACAGTTCCATCATTAGATACTCCAGTATGTGATACTGAGGTTAGAAAGTTTAACACTGAAGCAAGCAAGCTTAATAATGTAACTATATACACTATATCTATGGACTTACCATTTGCTCAAGGTAGATGGTGCGGTGGTGCTGGTATTGATAAAGTGAAAACTTTATCTGATTATAAATATAGAGATTTTGGTAAAAAATATGGCGTTTACATAAATGAATTAGGTCTTTTATCTAGAGCCGTATTTGTTGTAGACGAAAATAATAAAATAACTTATATAGAATATTTAAATGAAATAACTGAAGAACCTAATTATGATAAAGCATTAGAATCTTTAAAATAAAAAAATGTAGTTACTTATTTTTATATAAGTAACTACATTTTTTACATTATCTTAGATATTCAAGTATTTCACTTACATTTTTATCTGTTTTAACCTTATCATAAACTTTTTCTATAATTCCGTTTTCATCAATTATATATGTTGTTCTTACTACTCCCATACTTACTTTTCCATATAGTTTTTTTTCTTTCCATACATCATATTCTTTTATAGCTTCAAGTTCTGGATCTGATAATAAAATAAATGGTAACTCATGCTTAGTTGCAAACTTTTCATGAGATTTTATACTGTCTTTACTAATACCTATTACTACTACATCCTTATTTTTAAATTCATCATAATTATCTCTAAATGAACAAGCTTGCTTAGTACATCCTGGAGTATTATCTCTTGGATAAAAATATAGTACTACTTTTTTATTTTTAAAATCTGATAAACTTATTAAGTTTCCTTCTTTATCTTGTAGTTTAAAATCTGGTGCTTTTATTCCCGCTTCTAACATAAAATTTTCTCCTATATTAATATTATTATTACATATTATACCAAATAATTTAATATTTAAAACAAAAAAGATGCTAAAATATTTTAGCATCTTTTAGTTTAATAAATTTATTACTTAGCACATTGTTTTTGTAATTTTACTATCCATCCTTCTGGTGCTTCAATATCTCCAAATTGTATTCCATATAAAGTATTATATAATTTAGTAATCTTTGGTCCGGCCTCTTCTTCACTATGGAATATATGCTTTTTACCATTATAAGTTATACTTCCTATTGGTGTTATAACAGCTGCCGTTCCACAAGCTCCAACCTCTTCAAACATATCTATATCATCTATTTTTATTTCACCTTCTATAGCTTCCATTCCTAAATAATCTCTAGCTACTGTAAGTAATGAATTTCTAGTTATACTTGGTAGAATTGATGGTGAATCTGGCGTTATAAATTTATTATCTTTAGTTATACCAAAGAAGTTAGATGTTCCAGCTTCTTCAATAGTTGTGTGAGTTTCTGGATCTAGATATATGCAATCTGCGAATCCATCATTTACAGCTATTTGATGAGGTAGCATTCCACAAGCATAATTTCCTCCTACTTTTACTCCACCAGTTCCATAAGGCGCTGCTCTATCAAATTTAGCAGTAGTCATTTTTACCGGATTAAATCCACCCTTAAAATAAGGACCTACAGGTATACCAAATACACAGAATATGTATTCTGGCGCTGGTCCTGCTCCTATATTATCACCTGTACCTATAACAAATGGTCTTAAATAAAACGTTGCTCCAGTCCCATAAGGTGGAACATATTTCTCATTAGCTTCTACAACTTTAAGACATGCATCTATAAACTTATCTATAGGAACTTCCGGCATTAATATTCTTTTACAGCTATTTTGTAGTCTTTTAGCATTCATATCTGGTCTAAATAACTGTATATTTCCAGATTTAGTTGTATATGCTTTTAGTCCTTCAAAACATTGTTGTCCATAGTGAAGAGATGTAGCACTTACACTTATAGATATTTTATCATCATCTTGAAGTGATCCTTCATCCCATTTACCATCTTTCCAATAAGATACATATATTTTATCTACTTTTTGGTAATTAAAACCTAGTTCACCCCAATTTATATTTGCTTTTTCCATCTTTATTCCCTCTTTCCAAACTTTATTGTACTTTTAATATATAATAACATAGTTTCAAAAAGTATATTATTATTATTTTGAATTTTCTGTATTTTTTATAAATATTATTTATATTGTAAACATGATAAAAAGTAATAAAAAAGAATTCTCTAAAAGGAGAATCCTTTTTTATTACTTTTTATCTAATTTACTTATTAATTTATCTAGTATTTTTTTCTCTGTAGCATGTGTTTTGTTCTCTTCTTCAGTTATAGATGTATTTATAAGTCTATAGTATTTATCTTCTGATTCTTTACTATATTTATGTACTATTTCCTTTAATAAAGTCATTTCATCATGGTCTAGTTTTAAGTTTTTCATTTTACTATCCCTCCTTATTTATTGTTACTTATTTATTATTCTTTTTTAATTCTTTTATTAAATATAAAAAGAGCAATACATAAAAATTATGATTGCTCTTAATACTATATTCAATAACCTAAATTTATATTATTGAAATTTACATTATTTCAAATCCAGCATCTTTTATAGCTTTTTTTATTTTAGCTATATGTTCATGATTAAATGTTTCTATTGTCATTTTAGCATTTAACTTACCTATATCTCCTGTTGAAGATAAATTTGCTGTAATTATATTACCATCAAGGGCACTTATTATTTTACTTAGCTCTGCTAATCCACCAGGTCTATCTTGTATAGCAGTTTCAAATGAATATCTTCTACCACTTTTAGTAAGTCCAATAGAAATTATCTTTTGAAGAGTATTAACATCTATATTACCACCAGATATTATACATACTACATTTTCATTTTCTTTAGGTTTATACTTACCACTCAGTATTGCAGCAGTTGTTACAGCTCCAGATCCTTCTGCAATTACCTTTTGATTTTCCATTAAAAATAATAGTGCTTGTGATATTTCATCTTCTTCTACTAATATAACTTCGTCTACTAAATCTTTTGCTATTTCAAAAGTAATATCTCCTACAGTCTTAACTGATATACCATCTGCAATTGATGTTGATTTGAAAGCAGTAGTTACTTTTCCATGTTTTATGGATTCATGCATAGAAGGTATATTTGCTGTTTGTACCCCTATTATTTTAACATTAGAATTAAGAGCTTTACTAGCTATAGCTACTCCTGAAATAAGACCGCCACCTCCAATTGGACATATTATAGTATCAACTTTATAATCCAATTGTTCAAATATTTCAAGTCCTATGGTACCTTGACCAGCTATGACATATTTATCATTAAATGGATGTAAAAATGTTGCTCCAGTTTCTTTTTGTATTTCAACAGCCTTTGCATAAGCATCATCATATACTAATCCATCTAAAACAACTTTTGCTCCGTATCCTTTAGTTGCTGTTACTTTTGCAAGTGGCGCAGTTGATGGCATTACTATTGTTGCATCAATCCCATTCATTGTTGCACCTAATGCTACACCTTGAGCATGGTTTCCAGCGCTTGATGCTATAACTCCATTGGCTTTTTCTTCTTCTGTTAAATTAGCTATTTTATTACAGGCACCTCTTAATTTAAATGAACCAGTTTTTTGTAAATTTTCGCATTTATAATAAATATTAGCATTTGTCATATTGCTTAGTTTTACACTTTCTAGTATATCAGTCTTTTTTACAATACCTTGTATAACTTTTTTTGCATCTTGTATATCTTTTAGTGTGATATTTGTCATGTTCTCACTCCTATTGCTTATTTTTTACACAAATATATATTTTCCAATAATCAAATTTTATATTTTACATTTTTTATTAAGCTTGGGGAATTATAAATATACATAAGTTATTTTTGAAAGGAAGAATTCTATGACTAATAATAATAGTAATTATAAATATGTAATTGCAGTATCAGGATTTATATTAATGGCGACTACTTTTAGTATAATCAATAGTGTAAGTACTATACTTATAGCTCCAGTTACACATGCTCGAGGATTTACTATAAGTGAATACTCTTTTTTATTTACAATTAATGCCATAACAATTTCTATATGTTCACCAGTAATTGGTACTTTACTAAATAAAGTTAATATAAAAATTATAATGACTCTATCTTCTCTATTAGCAGGAGGTGGATATATATTATACGGTTTTGCCAATAGTATATTTAACTTTTATCTTATTGGGATAATTGTTTCTATAGGAGTATGTGGATTAACAACAATACCAATTTCTACAATGATATCTGATTGGTTTGAACCTCATAAAAAAGGTTCTATAATGGGTATAGTTTTTGCTGGAATTGGTACAGGTACATTTTTTTGGATGCAATTTGTATCTAGAATATTAGAAAATTATAATTATAGATTAGTTTACCTATTATTAGGATCAGTCGTTTTAGTAGTATCTCTTATAATTAGTTTATTTATAGCAAGAAGACCTTCTCATGCTTATATAAAGGCTAAAGAATTAGGAAATGATTATGATGATAATTTAAATAATAAAAATTTAAATTTTAAAGAGATATCTCAAACTCCAAGTTTTTGGTCTTTTACAATAGGACTTTTTTTAATGGGAATAAGTTTTGCTGGAATTAAGCAACATATACAATCTTACTTATCTATTTTAGGTTATCCACTTAATTTCAATGCTAATATAGGTTCAATTTTAGCAGTAGTTGGACTTATTGCAAATATAATTGGAGGAATATTATTTGATAAATTTAAAACTAGAAAAGTATTAACTGGTCTTGGTATCATAACTATTATAAGTATAATATTTTTACTTATTGCTAATAAACCTATATTTGCTTATTTGTTTGCAATATTCTATGGAATGACTATGTGTATATCTTCTATTTGGCCAGCATTTGGTGTGAGTAAAATTTTTTCTGATGATAACTACTCTGTTATATTCGGTATAGCTAATATGTTTATGACAATAGGTGCTTCTATTGGACCATTTTTATCTGGATTAATAGCAGATACATCTTATGGATATAAAACTGCTTGGTTAATATATCTAGTAATAACAGTTACTTATTATTCATTATTTATTAAAACGACAAAATAGCCTTGTAAAAATATACAAGGCTATTTTTTATCCAAAGAATTTTATTCCTAACATTAATATACCTAATACTACTAAAACTATTCCCGTTACACTATTAAGTTTTTCTTGAGTAGCTTTATTAGCAAACTTAGATGTTACCCATACACCAAGTAAAGTAGCTATTACACAAGTTATAAGAGCTATACTATCACCTAATCCTCAAATAACCATATGGCTAGCGGCTCCTGTAAATGCAGTAAACGACATTATGAACACACTTGTGCCTACAGCTGTTTTAAATTAGACCCTAAGATACTAGTTAAGATGATTAACATCATCATTCCTCCATCAGCACCTATAAATCCACAAATAAATCCTACTATACATCCTGATATTGCTGATTTTATATATTTTTTATTTTTAATATCCACTTTTATACTAACATTTTCTGATGATATAGATAATTTCTTCAACTATGTCTGCTTTTATAACTGGTTTAACTATAAATTTTATACCTAAAAGTAATGTCATATATATAGAAAAATTACCTAATGTTTTTTTGAGGGACTAGTGAGGCTAGGTAACTACCTATTGCTGTAAATATTAGTGTAGTTACAAGCATAACTATACCATTTTTTATATCTATATTTTTATTCTTATAATAAGTATATGCTGATACGGCTGATGCTAGCACATCACTAACTAATGATATTCCTATTGCTTCATATGCATTAAATCCTAAAATTGTAGTAATCATTGGTGTTATTATAACAGCTGCAGAAAGTCTTGCAAGTCCTGCTATAGTATATATTAACAATGAAAATAACATATTTATATTTCTCCTTCTTTTATAAAATTACTACTCATTTCTATAAAACTTTAGTGAAAATTTTAAGTTCTTCTTCTCCAATGCCTTCAGTTAAGTTTTTTATTATCTGTGCCATCTCAATAATATAATCTTGCATATACCCTCCTTTAAAATAGTTAACTTGTTAACCATTTTGTTTATATTTAGGTATTTAAAATAAAAACTTGTATATAATTAAATAAAATAGGACTATATAGAAGTCTAGACTTCTATATAGTCCTATTTTATTTAATTATATACA
>NZ_JADNAX010000046.1:0-1267 GCF_015550495.1 Romboutsia sp. 1001713B170207_170306_H8 | reverse complement strand
CGTTCCGCAGCGACAAGGAGGGGATCTTGTTTAACGAACGGCTGTATCAAACACCGATTCGAAAGGACGTTTGGGACGCAGATAAGAAACGCATTCCGGCACGTAACATGATTATCGTCGCATCGACGGGTGGGGGAAAGTCGGTTACGTCGTTGAACATCATCCAGCAGAACATCGAGCAGAATTATAAACAGATCGTCGTCGAGTTCGGAAAGAGCTTTTACCAGCTTTCGCAGTTGTACCCGGACAGGTCGCTGCATATTGATTATGACGGCAGCAGCCCGTTGGGGATCAATCCGTTCTATACGGCCGGGAAGCAGCCGGACAACGAGAAGATAAAGACGCTTGTAAACCTGGTGCTTAAATTCTGGCGGTCTAAGGCGATCATGGAGGACACGAAACAAGTTGTTTCGCTGACAAAGATCATTTGCCGTTATTACGAGGATATTCCCGACGGCCATTGTTTCCCGGACTTTTACAGGTACGTCCAAAGAGAGGGGAAAAAACTGTATGAGCGTTTGAATATCCTGCCGGAATACTTCGATATAGACAGCTTCCTGCACGTGTGTTCGGAATTTATGCCGGGGGGATTTTATGAGAACGTGTGCAAGCCGTCCCCACTGGAGAACGATATGCAGAACCGGGATTTTATCGTCTTTGAGCTGACGAAGATAAAGAAAGATCCGTTCCTGATTTCCGTCATTATGACAATCCTTTTCGATACGATAGAGAACAAGATCCTTTCGGATCGTTCCGTCAGGGGGATGCTGATCTTTGACGAGTACGCAGAAAGCCAGTCTATAAAGGACACCTTTTCAGGTGCGGACATACATTCGACGGTGGCGTTCTGTTACCAGAAACTCCGCAAGGAAAACGGGGCGGTGGGTACGATCGTCCAGTCATTGGCGCAGCTTCCCGATAACGAGTACACGAAAGGCATTATCGCCAATACGCAACTCTTATACGTGCTTCCGGCCAACGAGATCGTTTACGACCAGACGGTAGAGGCGTTCCATATCAAGAACCGGAGCCACGTAAACCTGATGAAGTCGATCCGTAACGACTTTTCAGGGGTACGGCCGTATTCGGAGATATTCATCCGGTTTATGGATAGTTATGCAACGGTGGTACGCCTGGAGCTTTCACCGGAAAAATTGCTTGCATTCCAGACCGACGGCGAGAAATGGAACAAATTGCAGGAGATTTACAAGGAGGCCGGAAGCATGGAAACGGCCATAGAGAAGTAGAAACAATTAAAACAGAAAAG
>NZ_JADNAX010000005.1:0-257682 GCF_015550495.1 Romboutsia sp. 1001713B170207_170306_H8 | reverse complement strand
CCTGGTTGATAGGTCGAAGGTGTAAGTGCAGTAATGTATTTAGCTTATTGATACTAATAGGTCGAGGACTTGACCAATAAATTTAAATGATAAATCAATAAATGATATGTAGTTTTTATAGTATTAACTCTAAAACTTAATATAAGTTAATCGAAAGATTATGTGGTTATTATAGCAAAGAGGATACACCTGTTCCCATTCCGAACACAGAAGTTAAGCTCTTTAGCGCTGATGGTACTCGGAGGGTAACCTCCCGGGAGAGTAAGACGTAGCCACGTAATCTTTTTTTATGTAAAAAAACAATTTATCACATTTTAACTTTAATTCAAATATAATAAATTAAAGCAATTTCGAGGTGATAGTATGGAAAAAATAATTCATACAGGGGGAAAAGTATTTTTTACAACATTGATTTTAAGTATAATCTCATATTTATACTTTACCATACTGCCTTTAAATTACATTACTATCTATATAGGATGCATATTTTTAGTAGTATACTTTGGAGTGAATATTTATATTGGACTCACTACAAATATGGACTTAATTGAAGCAATATTAGTAGGTACTATAGGATGCAGTATGGGATTATTTTTATTATTCTTTTCACTATACTCACAATTAGTACTAAAAAACTCAGATTTGGCACTTTGGATAATAAAACCTTACTTTATTCCAACCATGTCTTTAATAAACATAACTTCAAATAATAATATTACTGTCATTTACCCAATAATATTAATGATTATAAATATAAGCTTAGTCGTAGTGGGTAATGTTATAAAAAAAGCAATGAATAAATTTAAGTATTAGGCTCAATAATTATAATATAGTAAAAGTATAGGGCATGGTAATTATATGTATAAAATACAAATGAAATGTTTATATAGATTAAATGTTCGAAGAAAAGAAATAAAAAATAAGTTTTATAAAAATTAAATAATACTAAATACTATCAATGATTTTGCTATACTATTTGATAGTATTTTTTTTGAAAAAATTTATATGTTATAATTGATAGTATATACAAATAAGAAATTTAATGAAAAATAACTTTACTTATAGAAGAAGGTGATAATATGAAGTTTTTATATAATATTAGGTGTCAAAAAAATAAAAATAAAAAAGTAATAGATAAATATTTAGAATTAATAAACTTAAATCATAATCAATCAAGGAAAATTTTATTATTAGTACCTAATAATATGACAAAGCTAGAATATGAAAGGCGTGTAAATTTAGAGTATAGTGAAGAATTAAAAATAACTACATATTTAAATTTTGTAAAAAATGAATTAATAAAGTATTGGCCTATTATTATAAAAAATTGTGAAGATATTAAAAGTAACTCTATTTGTCCAATATTCATAAGTAATAATTTAAGTGATTATATTATAAGTAATGAAGTAAAGAAAAAAAGAAATTTAGAAGGTTATTTTAGTGATATTACAAGTACAGATAGAGGAATTATAAGTAGCATTAGTACGAATATAAATAAAGCTGCATTAAGTTTGATAGAATTCACAACTATTGGAGATAGATTATATTTATCTAAAAAAAATAAGGATAAGATTTTAAAATTTTCATATTCACAAATGAATGAAATTATAAATTATTATACAGAAACACTGCTAAGTGCTGGTATTGTAGATAATTCTATTTCAATATATTTATATAATAAATATTTATTAAGTGATAATGACTATATAAAGAATTTAGAAAAAAATATTAATTATATAATTGTAGATAGTCTAGAAAGTTGTAGTAGTGCAGAGGTTGATTTTATAGATATAGTATCATCTTTTGCTAAAGATAGTTATGTTTACTTCAATAGTAGTAGAGATTATTCCTCATTTAATAATATAGATATGGAATATATAAGAGAGAAAATAATAAAAACTTTTATAAATGCAAAAGTAGAAAATACAAATGAATTAGTCGGTAACATAAATCTTGAAGATTTATATTTGAAAAATGTTGATATTGAATTAAATCAAGGAAGTCAATTGTACAGTCAAATGATTCAAGAAGTTACAAATAAAATTATAGATCTGGTAAACAGCAATATTAAACCTAAAGATATAGTTATACTATCACCTATAAATAACAATATTTTAGACTACCAAGTAAAATATATATTAGATAAATATAATATTGGTGTAATAAATACAAAGAAAGATAAGAAAATTGTCGATTATCCATATGCAAATGCACTAATCGTAGCTGCATGTATATTTTATGATTATGAACAACTTATAAAGGAAGAAGAATATATAAGTTTTATAGAGACAGTTTTTGAAACAAATAGAATACAAGCTTTTAAAATATTTAGGGATAAAGAAAATAATGAAAATTATCAAGAATTAATAGAATATATAAAAAGATATAAGTCAGAAAACATAAAGATATATGAATTTTTAATGAGATTTTATATAGATAAAATGTTGAGTTTAAAAGAAGGTAAATTAAATGTAAGAATATGTAGACATATTATACAAGAAAGTGAGATATTTACAGATAATATAAATCTACTAAATTTAGATAAAAATAAATCAAAAGAAAAAATATTTATAGATGTATTAAAAACTACAATAAAAGATTACTATTTATCTAAGGAAATTCAAGATATTAAAGAAAGTAATAAAATCATAATATCTACTCCATATTCTTATATAACATCTAATTTAGATAGAAAAGTTCAATTATGGGTAGATATAGGAAGTAATGCTTGGAATATGAAAATTGAAAAAGATATAAGTAATGTAATCGTACTAAGAAAATCTTATAATGAAAATAAAATTTATACTGATGATATGGAAGAAGGATATAAAAAGTACTATCTATATAATATGATCTATAATTTATTAGATAGTGCTAAAAAGGTATATGCGTATAAAAGTGATTATACTGTAAATGGATATATGCAAGAAAGTATACTATATAGTCTCTTATTAAAACTTGTAGATAAAGGAGGTGAGTAGTTTGAATAAAATAAATTATAGAGAAGATCAAATCCCTATAATAAATTATAAATCAGGGACTATGGCAGTACCTGCAGTACCTGGAGCAGGTAAAACTTTTATTGTCACAAATTTAGTTGCGAAATTGTTAGAAGAAAACTTAAATGAAAAAGGTAAAATATTAATACTTACATATATGAATAGTGCGGTAAATAACTTTAAAGGAAGAATTAAAAAAATATTAGAAGAAAAAGATATTCAAAAACATAATTTATATGAAGTTATGACTATACATAGTTTAGCAGTAAAGATTATAAAAGAAAAACCTGAGATAATAATGTTAAGTGATGAATTTAATATAGCAGATGACTTACAAAAAAATATAATACTTACTGAATGTATAAACCGATATAGATTAAGTGGTGGGGAAAAGATATTTAACTTTTTTTTAAAAGAACAAAAAAGTGAACGCTGGAGAGACATAAGTTTAGAAAATTGGGATAGAGGTTTTTATGATTTAATTGGAAACGCAATAAGTGAATTAAAATATAAAGATATAACACCAGATAAATTAGAAGAAAATATATCTAGTGATTATAAAGGAATGCTTAGGATAGTACTTCCAATATATAAGGAATATGATAGAAAATTAAAACAACAAGGATTATTAGATTATGATGATATTTTAGTTTTAGGATATAAAGCTTTAAGCATAGATGATGATTTAAGATCTAAATTTCAAAATAAATATACATATGTATTTGAAGATGAATGTCAAGATTCAAATGAGATACAAGGAAAAATTATTAAACTAATATGTGAAAAGAATAATAACTTAGTTAGAGTTGGAGATATAAATCAAAGTATAACTGGTACTTTTTCATCAGCAGACCCAAAGTATTTTAAAAACTTTATAGACAATGCAGATTATTGCTATAGAATGGATATGTCTAATCGAAGCTCTAAGGACATACTTGATTTGGCAAATGAATTAGTAAGTTATGTAACTAAAGAATTTAATCAAGTTGAATGTAGAGAAGCATTAGAGGATATGAAAATAAAGACTGTTCCTGAAAATAAAGGATACAAAGAAAATCCTAAACCAGAGAATTATACTATAAATGCTATAAAGTATGAAACTTGGAAAGAAGAAATAATTAAAACAGTAAGATTTACTAAAAATATAAAGCATAAATATCCGGACAAAAGCATTGGTATATTGGTTCCTTTTAATGACCATGTAAGTCAAGTTGGAAGAGAGCTAGAAAATGTAGGTTTAGAGTTTGAGGAATTAGGACCAAACTCAAGTAATAAAAGAAAAACTTTGAATAATATAGGATATATAATTGATTTTGTTTTAAATTGTGATAATATAAATAAGCTTATAACAGTATTAGATAAAGCGTTTATACACAGTGATAATGAACTGGGTAAGAAAGATTTTATAGAAATACTAAAAAAATATAATACAGAAGAGCTTATATATAATGAAGAAATTCAATCTAATTTAATTTTAGATACACATGGAGAAATATTTAAAGGTTTTAAATATGGTGTAGATTCATTAAAAGAAATTTTAGCATACCCCATAGTAAGATTAGACTTATTTATATTGTTTATAGGTGAAAAATTAAACCTTGAACAAGAAGATAGGGCAATAGTTGATTATATATCATTTTATGTTAAATTTTTAATATCGGAAAATATTAATACAAATCTTCAAGACGTATATAACATAATAGTAGATACAAGAAATAAAGTTTTTTCTCATATAATAGAAGTCGTATATGAGATAAATGGATATGAACCATCTCCGGGTAGTATAACTGTATGTAACTATCATAAATCAAAAGGACTAGAATGGGATTGTGTATTTTTATTAGGATTAAGCGAGTTTAATTTTCCTGATAACGTTAATCAAAAGTTCCAATGTGAAAAATGGTACTTGAAGGATAAATATAAAAATCCTGAAGCTATAATAAAGAATGAAATAGATGCTATTATAGAAGGGTACAATGGTATAGATTATGAATATCAAACTAAAATAAACATAATAAATGAAAAGATAAGATTATTATATGTTGGAATAACAAGAGCTAAGGAAATGCTTATAATGTCTACATGTTCATTTAAGGATGAAGTTGATGTAGGTAATGAAAGAAAAAGGCAAAATCCATGCATATATTTATGGAAGCTAAATAATTATATAAAGTTAAAAAGAGGGAAGTGATTTAAATGAATAAAAATTTACAGTATTTAATATATAGTCAAAACTCTATAAATACATATAAATCATGTCCTCTAAAATTTAAGTATAAGTATATTGATAATATTAATTGGAAATTTGATGATTTTACATCAGAGGAATATTATAAAAGCTTAAAATCAGGACGAGAATTTCATTTATTATGCGAAAGATATTTTAGTAATATTCCGTTAGGGGAAATTGAAAGTGAGAAGTTTAATAAATGGATTAAAAAAATAAAAGATCTAATTCCAATATCAAAAGATTATATATATTTACCAGAATATGAAATAAGATATAAGCTAAATGGAAATGAAATACAGGCAAAGTATGATTTAATTATAATAGGAAAAAATAGTATAGATATATGGGATTGGAAGACGGAATCAAAACAAATTGATTATAAGAATGTAGAACAAAGAATGCAGACAATGGTATATTTAAGTTTAGCAAAGGAAGTTATACCAAAGTTATTTGATTTAAATATAGAACTAGAAAATATAAAAATGTATTATTACCAACCTGAGTTTGATTATGAACCAATAATTATTAAATATAATGAAGAAAATCATAAAAAGTATATTAAAAAGATAAGTGAATATATAGAGATTATAAAGCGAACTAACTATGATGGTAATGATGGTGATATAACTATAGAAAAAAATAAAAGGCATTGTAACTATTGCGAATTTGACAAGCTTTGTAATAAGTAACGCAGGAGGTAAAAATGGGACTTAAGTTTATATTAGGTAGAGGAGGCAGCGGAAAGTCTACCTATATGCTAGAAGAAATAAAGAAGAAAGCTCAAGAAAATGAGGTAACTCCGATAATAATGCTAGTTCCAGAACAATATACCTTTGAAATGGAAAGAAGAATGAGTAACTTATTTTCAGGAGATGAAAAAGATAAGTATTTAAGAGCAAGAGTATTGAGTTTTAAGACTATGAGTAATATAGTCTTTTCTCATGTTGGAGGATTAACAAATGTTAATATAAATTCAAGTGGAAAGGCTATTATTACTAGCAATGCTATAGAAAGTGTAGCAAAAGAATTAAATATATTTTCAAAATCAGCTACTCAATCAGGTTTTATAAGCTCAATAGTAGATATGATATCTGAACTTAAACAATATAATATAAGTCCAGAAATACTTGAGCATGTAAGTGCTGACGTTGAAAATGAAACTTTAAGTTTAAAGCTAAAAGATATAAGTAAAATATATGAGGCATTTGAAAGTAAATTACATGAAAAATATGTAGACTCTCAGGATATGATTAATTTATTAGCTGATAAGATAGAGTCATGTACATACTTTGATGGATGTTATATTTATATAGATGAATTCACAGGTTTTACACCTAATCAATACAGAGTATTAAAAAGTTTACTGCATAAAGCTAAAGAAGTAAATATGTCTCTTACATTAGATAGTGTATCAAATTTTTCATACAATAAAACTGATGCATTTTCTAGAACAAAATTTACCTATGAAAGATTAAATAAGCTTGCATTAGAAGAAAGTGTAAAAATACATACACCTATAAATATAAATAATGGTATTATTCCTAGGTTTAATGGAAATAAAGAATTACATCACTTAGAAAGATACTATAATGCTTATCCATATAAGATATATGAGGATGAAACAAATAATATACAAATAAAAGAGTTTAATAACTTATATTCAGAAGTTGAAGAAATAGCAAAAGAAATAATTCACTTGGTAAGAGATAAAAAGGTTAGATATAAAGATATAACTATAGCAACTAGAGATTTAAATAGATATGATTTTTTAGTACATTCTATATTTAATGAATATGATATACCTAATTTTATAGATAAAAAAAGGGAAGCTAAAAGTAATCCAATAATTGTTCTTATAATATCGGCTCTTGAAATGAAAAATAGAAGATATAGCTATGAAACTATGTTTAGATATCTAAAGAGCGGTCTTTTAGGTATAGATAATAATGATATAAGTTTACTAGAAAATTATGTTCTTGCTAACGGAATTAGAGGTAAAAAGTGGTTTGAAGAAAAGTGGAATTATAGAATAAATGGAAACTATAACACAGAAGAAACTGATTATGAAATAGCTTTAAAAGAGAGAATAAATCAAATTAAAGATAAAGTTATTTACCCTATAATGAAGCTTCAAGATAAGCTATTAGGAAGAAAAACTGTAATAGAGTTATGCCAATATATATATGAATTTTTATTAGATATAAATATCCCAATTACTATAGAAAAAATGATATTAAATTTCAAAGATAAAGGTGAATTAGATATAGCTAATCAATATTCTCAAGTTTGGGATATTGTGGTGGATATACTTGATCAAATGGTTGAAATAATGGGGAATGAAAAAAAATCATTGGATGAATTTATAAGACTTATAAGTTTAGGATTTGATGAATATGAGCTAGGACTAGTTCCTCCAAGTATAGATCAAGTTCTTGTAAGTAGTGTAGATAGGATGAAAAACCCTAATACAAAATACTTATATTTAATAGGTACTACAGATGGAATATTTCCTCTTATATCAAAGGATAGTGGATTATTAAGTGATAATGATAGAGAAGACTTAGGACAAAAAGGAGTTCAAGTTGATATAGATAGTAAAACTAGGACTTTTGAAGAACAGTTTTTAGTTTATAAATCACTTACTTCTACTATGGAAAACTTAATTGTAACTTATCCAATATCTGACCATGAAGGTAAAACTTTAAGGCCATCAGTTATAGTTTCTAGATTAAAGAAAATATTTCCTAAAATAAATAATAAAAGTTATTTATTAGAAGAAGATATAAATAGTAATCAAGAGATATTAAATAGTATAACTGTGAAAGCTCCTACATTTAATAAACTAATAAATGAAATAAAAGAATTTGAAGAATCTAAAGAAATAAAAGATATTTGGCTAGATGTATATAGATATTTTATACAAGACGATGAATATAAGGGTATTTCAAGGAAAGTTATATCAGGATTAAGTTACACAAATCAGGTAGAAAAGGTAGAAGAAGAAAAAATTAAAAGATTATATCAAAATAATTTATTAAGTGTATCAAGAGTTGAAAAGTACTCTCAATGTCCATTTGCATATTTTATACAGTATGGTCTTAAAGCAAAGGAAAGAAAAGAGTATTCATTTACTGCTCCAGACTTAGGAAACTTTATACATAATATATTAGAGAGTTTTTCAAAATCATTAGCAAAAGATAATCTACATTGGGAAGATGTAGATATTAATTATATAAAAAATAAAGTATCTATATTAGTTGATGAGATTATAGATAAAATACCTGGATATATATTAAATAGTTCAGAAAGATATAAATATTTAGCATTTAGATTAAAAAATATGTTAATAGCAGCCTTAAATGTAATAGCAGAACAAATAAAGCAAGGATCATTTGAACCTAGTGATTATGAAGTTGAATTTGGTATAAATGGAAAATATCCGCCGATAAAGTTAGTATTAGATAATGGTGAATGTATTAACTTAATAGGTAAAATAGATAGAGTAGATGAATTTGAAGAAAATGAAGATAAGTATATAAGAATAGTTGATTATAAATCAGGTAATAAGTCAATTAGCTTAAGTGATATATATTATGGTTTACAGTTGCAATTATTAGTTTACTTAGATGCAATACTTGAAAGTGCAAGTAAAGGTCATGGAAATCTAAGTCCAGCTGCTATTTTGTATTGTAGGATAGATAATCCAATAGCTAAGTTCAATGAGGATAAAGATGATGAAGAAGTAAGAGAAGCAATTCTTAAAGATATGAGGATGAAGGGCCTAATAATAAAAGATGCTCATATTATAAAAGAAATGGATAAATCATTAGCAGATGGAGAACGAAAATCATCTCTTGTTATACCGGCTAATTTAACTAAGGATGGAAATATTGGAAAAAATACAAATGGTGTTACTTATGAAGAATTTGATATTCTAAGAAAATATGTAAAAAGCACAGTTAAAAATATATGTACAGAAATGATGAGTGGAAATATACATATTGGACCTTATAAAAATAAAAATGGAACATCTTGTGATTTCTGTAGCTATTCGGCGATTTGCCAATTTGATACTACAGTTAGAGATAATAAGTATAGAATACTAAATAATAAAGATAACGATGAAATTATTAAATTAATGAAGGGAGAGTGTGATTAATGAGTTCTCCTAAATGGACAATAGAACAACAATCAGTTATAGATAGTAGAAATTGTAATCTTTTAGTTGCGGCCGCTGCAGGTTCAGGAAAAACAGCAGTATTAGTTGAGCGTATAATACAAATGATAACTGATAAAGATAATCCGATTGATATAGATAAATTACTAGTAGTTACATTTACCAATGCAGCTGCATCTGAAATGAGAGAAAGGGTGGGAGATGCAATAGGTAAAGCCCTTGATGAACATCCAGAGAATACTAATTTACAAAATCAACTTGTACTTTTAAATAAGGCAAGTATAACGACTATACACTCATTTTGTTTAGAAGTTATAAAATCTAATTTTCATAGGATAAACTTAGATCCTAACTTTAGAATAGGAGATACTACTGAGTGTACAATATTAAAAACTGAAGCCTTAGAAGATGTATTTGAAGAATTGTATAAGGAAAAGGATTTAGGATTTTTAAATTTAGTAGAAAGCTATGCTGAGAAAAGAGGAGATAATGAACTTCAAAACATTATTCTTAGCATATATTCATTTGCTATGGCATCTCCTTATCCAAGTGAATGGTTAATTAAATCAGCAGAAGATTTTAATATAGATGATAATTTTGAATTTGAAAAATCAGCATGGGCTAAATATATACTAGATACAGTTAGAATAGAAGTTAGTGGAATAGAAGTTAGTATGAAAAAAGCTTTAGAAGAAGTTGAAGATATTTTAGAATTAGAAACATTTACAGATAAATTAAGAATAGAATATCTAAAAGTAAAAGATTTACTTAAAGCTTGTAATACATCATGGAATGAAACTTATACAAGAATGTCTTCTATGACTTTTGAAAACTATGTAAAGGGAGTAAAGAGGATTCCAAAAGATGCTCCAATATATATAAAAGAAGCTAAAGATAAAGCTAAATCAATAAGAGACAAGGCAAAGAAGTCATTAGAAGATATAATACAGAGCAGTTTTTATAAGGATACAGAAAGCATAATTGAAGAGATAAAATATTTGTATCCGATAGTAAAATCTATTTCTAGTACAATAATTAAATTTGAAGAAGAGTATTCTAAGAGAAAAAGAGAAAAGGGAATAATCGATTTTAATGATATTGAGCATTTTGCTTTAAAAATATTAACTCAAAGAGATGAAAATGGAAAAATACTAACAGATGAGTTTGGTAATTCTATTCCATCAGAGATAGCATTAGCATATAGAGATAAATTTTATGAGATATTTATAGATGAATATCAAGATAGTAACCTAGTACAAGAAGTATTACTTAGTACAATAGCAAAAATACAAACTCCAAACAGGTTTATGGTTGGTGATGTTAAACAAAGTATATATAGATTTAGACAAGCAAAACCTGAAATATTTCAAGAAAAATATGAAACTTATGGAGTAAATGAAGGAAGCTTATATAGAAAAATAATGTTATACAAAAACTTTAGAAGTAGAGCTGAAGTTTTAGATTCTGCTAACTATATTTTTGAAAATATAATGAGTAAAAATATAGGTGAAATTGAGTATACAGAAAAAGAAAGGTTAAACTTAGGTGCTAATTTTAAGGAAAATAATGATGAAAATATAATAGTAGGTGGTCCAACTGAAGTACATATAATTCAAAAAAGCAAGGTTGAAGATTTAGATGATAATACAGAAGAAAAACAAGATGAAGAAGAAATAGATAATATACAATTAGAAGCTAGAATGGTAGGAAAAATCATAAAAGATTTGATGACACCTAATAAAGATGGAAAAATTCAAATGATTTATGATAAAAAAATAGATTCTTATAGAAGAGTAGAATTTAAGGATATAGTAATACTTCTTAGAGCAACATCTGCGTGGGCTCCTGTATTTGCAGATGAACTTATGAATATGGATATACCAACTTATGCTGATATAGGCGTTGGATATTTTGATACAATAGAAATAAAAACAATGATATCTCTTCTACAAGTTATAGATAATCCTCTTCAAGATATTCCATTGTTGGCAGTATTAAAATCACCTATGTTTGGTTTTACACCAGAAGAGTTAATAGATATAAGATTAGAAAATAAAGAAAAATCATTTTATGAAGCTTTAGAAGACTTTTCATATGAAAGAGTATTAGAAGTAAACAATGATGAAGATCAAGTTATAAATTTAGGAAAAGTATATGAAGAACTAGAAGATATACATACAATTAAAGACTTTAATACATTTAGTAATTTTGGAGATTTTAATGAACTTGGTCAAATAGACTTAGATATACAATCTGGTGAAATAAATGAAATAAGTTATGATAATAAGGTGTTTAATTTATCAGAAAATCCTCAAATAAGAAAAGCTCAAGAGTTTTTAATTAAGTTAAAAGATTTTAAGGAAAAATCATTATATATGAGTACTGATGAATTTTTATGGTATTTATATACAAAAACAGGATATTATGCATATGTAGGAGCACTGCCAAGTGGAAGCCAAAGACAAGCAAATTTAAAGATATTATTTGAAAGAGCTAAGCAATTTGAAGAAACAAGCTTTAAAGGTATATTTAATTTTATAAACTTTATAAGTAAATTAAAAAAATCTAATACAGATATGGGAAGTGCTAAAACCCTTGGAGAAAATGCAGATGTTATTAGAATAATGAGCATACATAAAAGTAAAGGATTAGAATTCCCTGTTGTCATATGTAGCGGTATGGGAAAGAATTTTAACACTCAAGATTTTAAGAAAAATATACTGTATCATCATTCATTAGGATATGGACCACAACTTGTAGATTTTGAAAGAAGAATATCTTTTCCAAGTATAGCAAAGGAAGCATTGAAAAATAAGATCAATATAGAAAATTTATCAGAAGAAATGAGAGTACTATATGTTGCTTTTACTAGACCAAAGGAAAAACTTATAATTACAGGTTCTACTAAAAAAATAGAAGATAGCATAAAAAAATGGTCATCAGAATTAGACAGTTCTAAAACAATTTCTCAGTACTCTATTTTAAAAGGAAAGAACTTTTTAGACTGGATAATGCCTTCTATACTAAAACATAGAGATTTAGAAAATATAAGAGATGCTATAAATGTAAATATTGAACATATAGAAGATCATCCGTCAAAGTGGAGAACAAAGTTATGGTATAAGGAAGATATTTTAATTGATAAAAAAGATGAGGAGAACGAAAATAGTATAGAATGTATACTTGAAAACTTAAACTTAGATGAATTTAGTACAGAATATTATGAGCAAATAAAAGAAAAATTAAATTATCAGTATCCATATAAATTCAGTATAACTAAGCCAGCAAGTATATCAGTTACAGAAATTAAAAAAGTTCAAAATACTTATGAAGAAGATTTTTCACAAAGTTTATTTTCACAAAGAACAGTACTTAAAAAGCCATTATTTATTCAAGAAAGTCAAGAAAAGGATAAAATAACTGGAGCGGAAAGAGGTACAATTGTTCATTTAATAATGCAAGTATTAGATTTAAATAAGATAAGTAACATAGATGATATAAAGAAACAAATAGAAGGATTTATAAAAAAAGGTATAATAACACAGAAACAATCTATGGTATTAAATCCATTTAAAATATATAAATTTTTTAAATCTGATATAGGACAACGAATGCTAAAATCAGAGTTTATAAAAAGAGAACAGGCTATATATACTCAAATAAAAATGAAAGATGTATATATTTTTGAAGCAGAATTACAAAAAGATGATAGCATATATGATAGTGAAACTTTAATGCTAAGAGGTATAATAGATGCTTACTTTGAAGAAAATGGAGAAATAGTATTGATAGATTATAAGACTGATTTTGTAAATGATGAAAACAAAGAAATCGTAGTAAATAGATATAAAAAGCAATTAGACTTATATTCAGAAGCTCTAGAAAAGCTTACAGGAAAAAAAGTTAAAGAAAAATGTATTTATCTATTTGGAATAGATGAAGCAGTATATTATTAAAACTTAAAGGAGAATATAAATGAAATTTATACATACATCAGACTGGCATTTAGGTAAAAGTTTAGAAGGTCACTCTAGAATAGAAGAGCAAGAAAAATTTTGTGATGATTTTGTGAATATAGTAAATGCCAATGATATAGATTTAGTTATAATAGCAGGAGACATATATGATACGTCAAATCCTCCAGCACAGGCAGAAAAATTATTTTATAAAACAGTATCAAGATTAGCTAATAATGGGGAAAGATGTGTTTTGATAATAGCAGGAAACCATGATAATCCAGAGCGATTAGCTGCAATAACTCCATTAGCTCATGAACAAGGTATAATAGTTTTAGGATATCCATTAAGTTCAACAGAAAAGTCAAAATATAAGGGATTTGAGATTTTAGAAGCAAAAGAAGGTTGCTTAAAAATAGAAGTAAATGGCGAAAAAGCAACTATAATTACATTACCTTATCCAAGTGAAAAAAGGTTAAATGAGGCAATTGGAACTCCAAGTAGTGATGAAGAAGCTCAAAAAACTTACTCAGAGAGGGTCGGTCAAATATTTAGAGATTTAGAAGAAAATTTTGAAGATGATACTATAAATTTAGCTGTATCCCATATATTTGTAGTGGGTGGAGAATGTACAGATTCAGAAAGACCAATACAACTAGGTGGAAGTTTGCTAGTAGAAAAGAAAGATTTACCAACTAAGGCACAGTATATAGCATTAGGTCATTTGCATAAACCTCAAAAAGCATCACATAGATTAAATGCTTATTATTCTGGTTCTCCATTGCAATACAGCAAAGATGAAAGAAGTTATGCTAAGGGAGCTAATATAGTGGAATTAAAAGCTGGGGAAAGTCCAGTTATACAAAGTATATATTTTAAAGATTATAAGCCAATAGAAGTATTTAAATGTGATGGAATAGAAGAGGCAATTAAGATATGTGAGGATAATAAGGATAGAGATATTTGGTCATATTTTGAGATAAAGACAGAACATGTAATAAATCAATCAGATATAAAAAAAATGAAGGAACTTCTAGATGATATTATAGAGATTAGACCTATAATAATATCTGATTATGAGGAAGAAGAAATTGATGTAAAAGAAAAATCTATGGGAGAATTATTTAAAGAATTTTATCAATTTAGTACAGGTTTTGAGCCTAGAGGGGAACTTATGGATTTATTTTTAGGCATAATAAGTGAAGAAGGTGATTTAGAAAATGAGACCAATTAAGTTAAAGTTAAGTGGGCTTAATAGTTATGTTGAGGAGCAAATTATAGATTTTGAAGAACTTATAGATAGAGGTCTATTTGGTATATTTGGGAATACAGGAAGTGGAAAATCTACAATTTTAGATGCTATAACTATAGCTATGTATGGAAATATATCAAGAAATACTAAAGAGTTTATAAATAGTGCATGTAAAGAAGCCGTAGTAACTTATGAATTTGAAATAGGAAGTAAAAATAATAAGAGAAGATATGAGGTAAGTAGAGTTATAGGGAGAAGCAAGGCTGGCGGAACAAAAACTACTTATGCTAGATTAATAGAGAAACAAAAAGATAAAACAGAAGTTATACTTGCTGATAAAGCTAAGGATGTAAATGATATGATTGCTAAAGTTGTGGGACTTACGGCTAATGATTTTACAAGATCTGTTGTTTTACCTCAAGGTAAATTTAATGAGTTTTTAAAACTAACAGGCTCAGATAGAAGAGATATGTTAGAAAGAATATTTAATCTTGAAAAATATGGTAGAGGGCTTATAGATAAAGTTAGAAAAAGAAAGAATGAGAAGAACCTTGAATTAAGAGATTTAAATACAAAAATGAGTCAATTTGAAGGTGTTAGCATAGAGTTATATGATAATACATTAAAAGAGTTAGAAGAACTAAAATTAAGTGCAAAAGATAATGATAAAAAACTAGATTTAGCTCAAAAACAATATGAAGAAAGTAAAGAGGTTTATGAAGAACAAATTAAATTAGAAAGTTATGAATCTAGAAAGAAAGATTTAGATTTAAAGAAAAAAGATATACAAGATAAAAAAATTCAATTAGAGAATGCAGAGAATGCAGAAAGAGTAAATCCTAAAATATATGAAGTACAAGAATTAGATAAAAAAATAAATGATGACTCGATAAAGATAGAAGAAATAGAAAAAAAATTATGTATTTATAATCAAGAGCTTGCTATCACAAAAAATAGATATGAAGAAGCATACAAATCTAAAAATGAAGAAATGCCTAGGCTTGCTGAATACAGAGAAAAATTTAATAATGCAATAAAAATAGAAGAAGAATTAAATATAATAAACAAAGAAATTAAGGATATGAAAGAAAAAGGTATTGCATTAAGTAAGGAAAAGAAATTATCTGAAATAAATAAAAAGGATATAGAAGCTAATAAAGATGTAATAATTAAAAATATTAAAGATAAAGAAGAAAAATTAAATAAATTAAAAATAAGTGCAGAGCTAAAACAAAAAATATTTTTAGCATATGAATATGAAAAAGAATATTCAAAGGTTGAATATGAAAAATCACAAAAAGAAGATAAATTAAACTATTTAACTAAAGATTTAGATGATTTAAATTTAAAAAGTAAGTATATAGAAAGAGATAGATTAACCATAAGTACTAAGTTAGATGAATTACTTAATTCTCAAGAATTGCTATTAAAAAAATGTCCAGGAACTAATGATGGTATTTTATCAAAGAGTGAACATGTAAGTGATTTAAGAAATAAGCTAACTATATTAAAAGAAAATGAATCTAAAATGAAAATCTTACAAGACGAGATAAATGCTATTTTAGAAAAGAAATATAATAATAGCAGAGAAATTGCAGTTGTAACTGATAGATTAGAAGTTAACAAAAAAGAAATACAAGATTTAGAAAAAGAAATAGATAGACTTAAATACTTAAACTTAGCATTAGAACTTAGAAAAGAATTAAAGTCAGATATGCCATGTCCAGTATGTGGATCAACACACCATGAGCATATAGAATCTTCAAGTAAAGATGACGAAATAGAATTTTTAAAGAGTAAGTTAGAAAAACATATTGAAATTGATAATCTGACAAAAGCTAATTTAGAGGAAATGAATTTAAAAAATGGAGAATATATTTCTATTGAAAAAATAAAACTAAAAGAATTAGCTGAGGTAAAAGGCAAAGTAGGAGAGTTAACTTCTATAGAGGTATCGTCTAGACTAGAATCAGAAAATAGAATATTAGAATTACTAAAAAGTAATGTTCAAAAATGGAATGAAGATAAAGAAAATATGGAAGTTAGAATTAATAAATTAAAGGAAGAAAAAAGTAAGATAGAAAAGGACGAAATTAAGATACAAGAAGAAATAAATAGTTATAAAAAATCTATAAAAGAAATAAAACTAAATTTAGAAGATATTGAGCTTAAGTATAAAAAGATTAAAGCTGAATATTTAAACTTAAAAGCTATTGTAAAAGTATCTAATTTAAGTACAAAAGTAGAAGAAATAAATTCTAATGAGAAAATAATGGAAGAAGTAAATGCTGAGTATACACAATTAGTAAGTGAAAAAGAAAGAATAGAATTAGAGATAAAAGTCTTAGATGATAAAATACATAAAACTGAATTAGAACTTATAACAGCTAGAGAACTATATTCTGAAAAATGTAGATTTAGAGATGGAAAACAAGCGGACTTTATTTCTATAACTAAGGGAGAATCACCTAAAGAGTCATTAGAAAAAATTGAAGTATATGCAAAAAAAATCAGTAAATTAGAAGAAGATTTAAAAAGCAAGTTAGAAACACAAAGAATTGAATATGAAAAATGTTTAGGCGATAAAAAGAATATAGAAGGTAGTTTGAAAACTGCAAAAGATCAATATAAAATACAAGAAGAAACATTAAATCAGTTATTAAGTGAAAATAAATTTGAAAGTATTTATGCTGTCAGAAGATGTTTGCTTGAATATGAACACAAAAAAAGATTATCAGAGGAAATAGGAGAGTACGAAGAAGAACAAAAACTATTAAGTTCTAAGATAGAAGATTTAAAACATAAGTTATCTGGAAGACGTATTAAAAAAGAAGAATTTGAAGATTTAAAAAATAAAATCTATCTACTAAGAGTAGAAAGTGGAGAATTATCAAAAGAAATAGGAGCAAAACAAAATATATTAAGTAGATTAAAAGATTCATTAGATAAAGTAAAAGAAATTACAAAAGACTTAAGAAAAACACAACATAAAGTTGATCTATTAGATGATTTAGACAAGATTGTACAGGGTAATAGATTTGTTGAATATGTGGCGACAAATCAATTAAAGTATATAGCTCTTGAAGCATCAAAAAGACTAGAATCTATAACTAAGGGTCGATATGCACTAGAAATAGATCAAAAATTAAATTTTGTTATGAGAGATAATTTTAATGGAGGAGAAAGAAGAAGTGTAGATACTCTTTCAGGAGGAGAAACATTTTTAACTTCATTATCACTGGCACTTGCATTATCATCACAAATACAATTAAAAGGTAGATCACCATTAGAATTTTTCTTCTTAGATGAAGGTTTTGGTTCATTAGATAATGAATTATTAGATATAGTTATGCAATCATTAGAAAGACTACATAGTGATAAGCTAAGTGTAGGAATTATAAGTCATGTTGAAGATTTGAAAAATAGGGTACCTGTAAAGCTGGTAGTTTCACCAAGTGAAGCAGGCTCAGGATCAAAAGTAAAAATAGAATATAGTTAATAAAAAAAGTGGCATCTACAAGGGGGAATTGTAGATGCCTATATTATATATACTTATTAGGGGGAGAGATATATAATTTCCGCTCTCACATATAATTATTTACAATTTTAAAATTTATATACATGTTTATAAAAAAAAGCCACCTAAACAAGGGGGGGGGAAAGAATAGGTGGCTTAAGTTTAAGGGAAAGAAATTATTATTTTTAACCGCTCATTTTAGAATATTAACAGGAGTTTTGATATTCATGCTATTTACTTTTCTTAAGAGAAACTCTTTTAAGTTCCTCTTGATATATTATATGCGCATACTGAAAAAAGTGACATAAAATGTAATAAAAATTAAAAAAAATATATTTAGTGTAGAAAACTGTCGGGATTGATAATAGATTTAAATTCATCAAATCCAATTCTATCTATATAAGCACCTAATCTTTCTTTACCTTTTGCATTTTTAGCGTATGTTTTTACAATTTTATCTACAATGTCTAAGACATTTTCATCAGGTACATTCATTATTAATCTATTTCCTAATCTAGGTATAGTTCCACCTTTACCTCCTACAAAAACAGTCCATCCTTTAGGCATTCCCATTAAACCTATATCACGAGTATGGTTATCAGCACAGCTATTAGGACATCCACTAACACCAATCTTTAACTTATTTGGCAAATTCATGCCATGATATCTATTATCTAAATCTAATCCTAATTTTACGGAATCTCTAAATCCTCTTTTACAAAAAGTTGTACCAGGACAAGTTTTTATACTTCTAACGCATAGTCCAATTGCAGCACCAGGTTTCATTCCTAAATCAGCCCATGCACTATCTATATCTTCTTCTTTTAAACCAACTAATGCTATACGTTGTGCAGCAGTAACCTTTATAGCATCAACATTATACTTATCTGCAACATCAGCTAATTTTCTTAATTGATCAGAACTTATTAAACCAGCAGGAACGTGAGGTGCTATAGCATAAGTAGATTTATCTCTTTGTAAAACAGCACCTTTATCTAGTAAGTCATTCATTTTATTACCTCCAGATGTTATTTTTATATGATATAACTTATTATTAGTAATTATTAATTTTTTATAAATGAAATAATAATTTTTACTTAGCGTACATATAAGTAATTATATAAAATGAAAAACATTTTAAATTGCTAAGAGGGCATAATATTATGGAATAATCTTATATGAATTGTACTGTTTCCAAAAAATATATACTTGTGTTATAATTAATACTAACATTATACTAAATATAAAAAAACAGAAATTAGGAGTGTGGTTAAGGTTGGATTCGACCAGTAGTAGTAATTTGATTCAAATAGTATTATTAGGGATATTATTAGTAAGTTCAGGATTTTTCTCAGCATCAGAAACTGCTTTAATGTCTTTAAGTAAAATAAGAATTAGGTATATGAAAGAGGAAGGGGTTAAGGGTGCTAAATTAGTAGGTTCCCTAATAGATAATCCTAATAATCTTTTAACATCTATACTAGTAGGAAATAATGTTGTAAATATAGCAGCAACATCTATATCAACATCATTATTTATGTCTTTATATGGAGATGGTGGTGTACCTATAGCAACTGCAGTTATGACTATATTAGTACTAATATTTGGAGAAATTACTCCAAAAACTATAGCAGCTAACAATACAGAGAAAGTTGCACTTGTAGTTTCAAAACCAATAAAAACTACAATAGTAATTTTAAAGCCTATAGTATGGATATTTAATCTTATAACAAAGGTAATATTTAAAGTTCTTGGTGTCCAAGATAAGGGTATTCAGCCATACATAACAGAAGAAGAATTAAAAACTATGGTAAATGTAAGTCACGAAGAAGGAGTACTTCAAATGGAAGAAAGAGAAATTATAAATAATGTATTCCAATTTGGTGACATGCAAGCTAAAGAAGCTATGGTTCAAAGATTAGATATTATAGCTATAAATGCAGAGGATACCTACGATGAAATCATGGATTTATTTAAGAATGAAAAATTAAGTAGATTGCCTGTATATGAAGAGTCTATAGATAATATAATAGGAATTCTTAATATAAAGGATGTTGTTTTCTTAGAAGACAATGAAATCGAAAAATTTAATATAAAAGATTATGTAAGAGAAGCATTTTTCACATATGAATTTAAGAAAATAACTCAACTTTTAGAAGAAATGAAGAAAGAAAAAACTCAAATGGCTATAGTAGTAGATGAATATGGCGCAACAGCAGGTTTAATAACAGTAGAAGATTTAGTTGAAGTAATAGTCGGTGATATAGATGATGAGTATGATGAAGAAGATGATGAGATACAAGTAATAAAAGAGGATGAATATATAGTTGAAGGAAGTACTAAAATAACAGATGTAAATGAAATGATAGGAACTAAGTTAGAGTCAGAAGAATTTGATTCTATTGGTGGTTTTATAATAGGTCATTTAGGTCGTATTCCAGATGAGAGTGAAGTTGTTGAAGTAGATAATATAAAACTATGTATAGAAAGCCTTGATAAAAACAGAATAATGAAAATAAGAATATTCACATAAATAATAAAACACTGCAATTAAGCAGTGTTTTATTTGTATATGATGATAATTTTAAGTGTATAATTAAGTAAAAGGGGGTTATTAAATGAATGTTTTAAATAGAGATTTTTTAATAAAGTTAAAGAATAATTCAATTTTTTTTATTATATATAGTTTATGTTTTATATTTATATACAAAACATTTCCTTACATAGCTCCATTTTTTATTGGATTAATAATAGCGCTTATAATTAATCCAATATCCCAAAAGCTTAAAGAGAGATTAAATATAAATAAAGGGATATCTACTCTTATATTAAGTTTTTTCGGTGTAGCTATAGCCATTGGAATTACTACAGCAATGGCTATTTCAGGGACTAAACAATTAATAATTTTTTTAAATCATATAGATACAAACTATAATGATATTAATAATATGATAATTATGTTAATGAATAAGGCAAGTGATTATCTAGAGAATTTTAAAGAAATATCAAACATCAATATTGAGGATATGATGAGTAAGTACAGTTCTGAGTTAGTTGGGGTAATAAAAAGTTGTTTAAGTAACATAATAAATTTTGCTGGGTCAATACCATACATAGTTATATTAATTATAACTTTATTTATATCTACCTACTTTATTGCAAAAGATATAGATAAAATAGAAGATGGCTTTTATAGCATGTTTACAGATAATGCAAAAGTTAAAGTAAAAAATATAAAAAAAGAAATTAGATTATCCATATTAGGTTATATAAGGGCATATGTAATACTTATAGGAATAACTTTTTTAGTTATATGGGGAAGCTTTAGCTTCTTTGGAGTAAAATATGGATTTATATTAGGTGTAATAGGTGGATTACTTGATTTAATTCCCTTTTTAGGTATTGTAGTTATTTTTGTACCAGTTATAATATACAACTTAGTGATAGAAAATTATTTTGTAGCAATATCCATAAGCATCGTATTTTTAGCGTTATCTATAGTAAGACAAATTCTTGAGCCTAAGTTAGTTTCTACTCACATAGGATTAAATCCATTATCTACAGTAATTGCTATATTTATAGGAGTGCAAGTAAAAGGAGTAATTGGAATAATATTTTGTTTAGGGTTAGTAGCTATGCATGATATTTTAAAGAAGGTTGAAATTTTATAATAAAGTAAAGTATAAAATAACATAAGAAAGAAGGCGTTTATATGAGAGAAAAAATAACAGAAAGATTTTTAAAGTATGTAAAGTTTGATACTACAGCTAATCCTAAAAATTCAGCTTGTCCTTCATCAGAGGGTCAAAGAGTATTTGCACAAAGTTTAGTTGAAGAATTAAAAAATTTAGGATTAGAAGATGCTAATTTAGATGAAAATAGTTATGTAATGGCAACATTAAAAGGGAATGTAGATGATGTTGATACAATAGGATTTATATCTCATTTAGATACAGCACCAGATATTACAGGTAAAAATGTTAATCCAAGGGTGATAAAAAATTATGATGGTAAAGATATTGTTTTAAATGAAGAACTTAATATTGTTACATATATAAAAGATTATCCAGAACTTGAAAGTTTAAAAGGTCAAGATATTATAGTGACAGATGGTACAACATTACTAGGAGCTGATGATAAAGCTGGAGTAACAGCTATTATGAGTGCTGTAGAATACTTAGTCAATCATCCAGAAATTAAGCATGGGGATATAAAAATAGGATTTACACCAGATGAAGAAGTTGGTAGAGGTGCAGACTTATTTAATATAGAAAAATTTGGAGCAAAGTATGCCTATACAATAGATGGAGGTGCTGAAGGAGAACTTGAATATGAGAACTTCAACGCAGCAGGAGCTACAATAAAGATACAAGGAAGAAACGTTCATCCAGGATCAGCTAAAGATAAAATGATAAATGCTCTTCATATAGCTTGTGAAATAGCAGATTCTTTTCCAAAAGAAGAAAGACCTGAGACTACAGAACACTATGAAGGCTTTTATCATTTAAACGATATAAATGGTAGTGTTGAAGAAGCTACTATGATATATATAATAAGGGATCATGATAAAGTAAAATTTGAAGCTAGAAAACAATATATGATTGATGTTATTGAAAAATTAAATATTAAGTATGATAATAGAATAAATTTAGATTTAAAAGATCAATACTATAATATGAAGGAAAAAGTTGAGCCAGTAATTTTTATAGTAGATATAGTTAAACAGTCAATGGAAGATCTAGGAATAATACCTAATATAGTACCTATAAGAGGAGGTACTGATGGAGCAAGATTATCTTATGAAGGACTTCCTTGTCCAAACATATTTACAGGAGGTATAAATTTTCACAGTAAAAATGAATGTGTATCTATAGATGCAATGGAAAAATGTACAAGGTTAATTACAAAAATAGCTGAAAGCTATACAAAGAGATAAAAAAAAGCAAGTATAAATAGTAATATTTATACTTGCTTTTTTATGTAAATTTATATAATAAACAAAATATAATGAAAATTATTGTATAAATGCACAATTAATATACATACACATTGATTTATAATTGTATTTAGGAATAGAGAATAAAAGGGAGGTACATATGAATCAGTTTGTGAACTTATCAGATGGATTATTAATTCCAAAGTTAGGACAAGGTACTTGGTACTTAGGAGAAAATAAAAGAAAAAGATGAAATAGAGAGTATAAGAATAGGCATTGAAAATGGAATGACTTTAATAGATACTGCAGAGATGTATGGAGAAGGATTAGCAGAAGAATTGGTTGGTAAAGCAATAAAAGGATATGATAGAGAAAAATTATTTTTAGTATCTAAAGTATATCCTCATAATTCAGGAAAAAATAGAATTTTTAAAAGTTGTGAAGAAACTTTAA
Organism: Romboutsia sp. 1001713B170207_170306_H8; assembly: GCF_015550495.1. Classification (NCBI taxonomy): domain Bacteria; kingdom Bacillati; phylum Bacillota; class Clostridia; order Peptostreptococcales; family Peptostreptococcaceae; genus Romboutsia; species Romboutsia sp. 1001713B170207_170306_H8. The sequence goes on along the minus strand of NZ_JADNAX010000005.1, from coordinate 234,162 downwards.
AAAGAATGAATGTAGATTATTTAGATTTATATTTACTACATTGGAGAGGAAATGTACCTTTAAGTGAAACTGTGGAGTGTATGGAAGAGTTAGTATCGAAAGGAAAGATAAAACGTTGGGGAGTATCAAATTTTGATTTAGATGATATGATAGAACTTATGAACATACTAAATGGAAATAATTGTGCGATAAATCAAGTATTATATCATTTAGGGTCTAGAGGTATATAGTATAGTTTATACCCTTGGATGATGGAACGAAATATACCAATAATGGCATATTGTCCAATGGCTCAAGCAGGAAGGCTTAGAAAGAACATAAATAGTAATCCTATGCTTAAAGAGATTGCAAATAGTCATGGATTAAGCATTATTGAATTACTTCTTTGTTTTGTATTACAAAAGAATCAAATAATTGCAATTCCAAGAACTGGTAATCCGTAGCATGCACTTAAAAATTCTAAAGTTAAAAATATTATATTAACTAAAGAAGAGTTAGATATTATGGATAAAGAATTTCCAGCTCATAATAGGAAAGTTTATCTAGATATAGTATAGAATATTTTAAAGAGATATAATTGGTATCATAGCTTACACATACTATTATTAAATGTTAATAATAGGTTGCTTATTGAATATAGAAATGTATCAATATGTAATATTTTGTCATATTTATATAGTATATTAGTGCTTACTAATATATAAAGGTTAAAAAGGAATGATTGTATGACAGAAATAGGTAAACTTATAAATCTTATTAACTTTAATAAAGAAAATGAAGTTAAAAGTTTAGGGTACTCTATATCATATGGTATAAATTTAGTTAATGCTACTAATATGTGGAGTAAAGGATATACAGGAAAAAATGTAATCATAGCGGTAATAGATACTGGATGTGATAAAGATCATCCAGATTTAAAAGATAGAATAGTTGAAGGAAGAAATTTTACTACTGATGATGGTGGAAATCCAGATATATATACCGATTATGATGGTCATGGAACTCATGTTTCAGGGATAATAGCAGCTAATAACTCAAAAAATGGAGTAGTTGGTGTAGCACCAAGTGCGAAGTTAATGATTTTAAAGGCTTTAGCAAAAGGCGGTGTAGGTCAGTACTCATGGATAATAGATGCTATAGATTATGCAGTATCTAAAAAAGTAGATATCATATCTATGTCATTAGGTGGACCCAATGATGTACCTCAATTACATCAAGCAATTATTAATGCGATTAATAATAATATATTGGTAGTGTGTGCAGCAGGTAATAGTGGTGATAATTCTGCACTAACCGATGAATTGGATTATCCTGGTGCATATGAAGAAGTAATAGAAGTAGGAGCTATAGATATGAATAAAGTCCCTGCATATTTCAGTGATTCTAACAAGGAATTAGATGTATTAGCACCAGGTGTAAGTATATTATCAACATACAAAAACCAATCATATGCAACTCTAAGTGGAACTAGCATGGCTGCACCATATGTTTCTGGAAGTTTGGCATTAATAATTGAATGGTCAACAAATGAATTTGGAAGAAAACTTAGTGAACCAGAGCTATATGCTCAACTAATAAAGATGACAGTAAGTATCAATTACCCGAGAAGTATGCAAGGAAATGGATATGTGTATTTAAATCCATATATAGTTACTAGAAAAATATAGGCTTAAATAAAATAAGTGGCAATGGTGTAGCTACACTATTGCCATTTTTCATATAAATATAAATTTATAGCTCTATAATATTTCCTGTGTTTAAATCTATAAAATTGAAATCTAACTCTAATTCATCTTCATTAGAGTTAATTATTTCAATTGTAGCAACTGAATGAGTTCCGTCTTTAGGGATAGATGTGCTTCCAGGGTTTAACACCATTAAAGATTCATCAAAGAATAACTCTTTAACATGAGTATGTCCTAGAATTAGTATATCAGCCCCCATGTTTTTAGCTTTTTTTATAGTTTCTTCTTTAGAATCTAAATAACCATGAGTTAATAGAATTCTTATTTCTCCAAATTGACTCATCACATAAGGACTTTGGATAGGATGATTAATAACCATTTGATCTACATCAGCTTCACAGTTACCCTTAGTTAGAAGGATGTTATCTAAATTATTTAATTTTTCAATAACTCCCTTAGGATTGTAGTCTTTAGGTAAATCATTTCTAGGTCCATGATAAAGTATATCACCACCATGTAAAAGAATATCACAATCAGATAATGCTTTTACAGCTTTTTCAAAATAATATAAACTTCCATGAGTATCACTCATTATACCAATTTTCATTATAAACCCTCCTATGTATATTATAAGAATTTTTCAGATACTCTACTCCAAAATTCATAATTAGACATTCTAAGTAATCTGATTTTTATATCAGATGCAAAAACTTGTATATCTGAAATTTGATTAAATCTATGTTCTACTCCATCAACTACAATTAATATAGAATCTTCAAATCTATATTCAGGTGCAATTTTTATTATAGAGTCAATTGAAAATATAATACTTGATGTAAAACATCTATATGCATTAGTGTTGATTGGATAAAGTGGAGTTAATTGCATTAACTCTATGCTAGTATCAACTATGCTTCCACCAGCTGCATAGTTATAAGCAGTAGAACCTGTAGGTGTAGATACTATCATTCCATCACCACTAAAATTTTGTATATGTCTATCATTAACTTTTAGATTAAGATGTATAGTTCTTGATTTATCACCTTTTACAACTACTTCGTTAATAGCGAAAACATCACAGCAACTTTTATTAGTACATACACTAGCCTGAATAACGGGTACTTCCTCAATAATATAATCCATATGTAGATAATCCTTGATGAATTTATCTATATTTTCTGGCGATATTTCAGGGAAGAAGCCAAGATGACCAGTATTTATTCCGACAATAGGAACTTCAGGAAAATCAAAGTCGTGAACTGTTTTTAAGAAAGAACCATCACCGCCTATTGATATAATAAGTTCTGTGTCAGGATGAAAATCATAGTATACATTAAATCCAGCCTTAATAAGTTTTTCTTTTAATAAATCTCTAGTCTCAATAGATTTATGTACTTGATTTGAGTTTATAGTTATAATTCTTTTCATCTTTCCACCTCTTTATACTTTGTATTATAACATAACTTGTAGATTTAATAGGAAAGATAATAAATTAACATAAATTGTAAAGTAAATTATTGACACTTACGTATATACAGTATATATTGTATATATACAGTAGGTGCTCTTTAAGAAGTTATTGAGAAAGGATAGGTTATGAAAATTATAATTAGTAATTCATCAGATACTACAATTTATGGACAAATTGTAAATCAAATAAAAGAAGCTATAATATCTAATGAATTAAAATCAGGATATTTACTTCCATCTATAAGGGCTTTAGCAAAAGATTTAAATATAAGTGTAATTACAACAAAAAGAGCTTATGAAGAATTACAAAAGCAAGGGTTTATAGATATAGTTCCTGGTAAAGGAACTTTTGTAGCAGGTTTTAGTAAAGATATTATATATGAAGAAAAAATGAAAGAAATAGAACTTAAAATAGAAGAAATTATTGAAATTTCAAAGATTATAGATGTTTCAAGAGAAGATATAATAGAAATATTTAATTGCATATATGAGGGGTGAATTTATGATTAAAATTAAAAATTTAAATAAAAATTTAGGTGGATTTAAATTAAGTAATATAAACTTAGAATTACCTAAGGGATATATAATGGGCTTGGTTGGTCCTAATGGATCAGGGAAAACAACTTTAATTAAAATTATAATGGGGCTTATAGAATATGATAGTGGAGAAGTAAGTATATTTGATAAGAGAATGGATGAATATCCAGAAGATATAAAAAATAAAGTTGGTTTTGTATATGATAGGTTAAATTTTTACCCAGAGCTTAGTGTAAAAGATTTTAGAAATATATCGAAATATTTATATAAAGAATTTAATCAGGTTAAGTTTGATAATTATTTAAAAAAATTTAATATTAATCCTAAAGTAAAGATAAAAAATTTATCAAAAGGGCAAAGTGCAAAATTAATGTTAGCTAATGCATTAAGTCATAATGCAAAATTATTAATTTTAGATGAACCAACTTCTGGTCTAGATCCAGTTGTTAGAAAAGAAGTACTTACATATATTCAAGAATTTATAGAGGCAGAAGATACTAGTGTTCTTATTTGTACTCATAATACTGAAGAATTAGATAAAGTAGCAGACTATATTACTTTTATAGATAATGGAGAAATTGTGCTTAGTAAAGATAAGGAATGTTTACAAGATGAATATAGAGTGTTAAGAGCAAGTAGAGAAGATTTATGTAAAATAGAAAAAGTTGTAAATATAAATCATCAAAAATACTATAGTGAAGCTTTAGTAAGAGTAGATAATGATGAAGATTATAAAGAAATACTTAAATATGTAGATGTAGATAATATAAAAGTCCCAAACATAGAAGATTTTATGTATTACTATACTAAAAAAGTGTAACTTAGAAAGAGGAGATAAAATGTTTGATTTAATAAGAAAAGATATTTTAGTTTTAATAAAATCAGATAAGTTATTTTTAATTAGATATGTATTAACCGTACTTTTAATATATACAATATTAAATCCGATTTCATATTATTTATCTAGTATTTTTTTAAGCTATGTAACTTTAATAAGTACATTTTCCTATGATCAAGAAAATGATTCTAGTAGATTTATTATGAGCATGCCTATAAATAAGGAGAATATAGTTTATTCAAGATATATATTAAGCTTGATATTTATTTTTATAAGTACAGTTATAAATAATACTCTATTTGAAATACTTTCAGGTAAGATATATAGAGGACCAGTTTTCAATGATGTACTTATATGCTTAATTTTATATTTACTTACTGTATCACTTATATTGCCGCTACATTTTAAATTTAAAAATAAAAGGATAGTTAATGTAATATGTATCTTTTTATTTTTAATAATATTGTTAAAAGTCGGTAAATTTTTAAATTTGATTGTAGATACGGCATCAAATAATGTAAATAATTTTTTCGATTTATATAATTTAAGTTTTATATCGATAGGTATTTTTATAGTATCAATGACTTTATCTTTAATTATTGTTAAAAATAATAAAGGAGGTAAAAGTTATGAAGAAGTTTACTAAAGTAAGTATATGTATAATAGTATCAATTTTACTTTTTATAGGAATTAATAAGTTAATATTTAATAAAAGGGTTGGTATTGAAGATTATAAAATAACTAATCCTATGTATACATATTTGCAATTAGATAAGTATAAAAAAACAGACAATGGAACAGTTTTAAGATTAAAAGTAAAAAATAGTAGTAATTATACATATAGGCTAGAGGATGCAAGTCTTGTAATTTGGTCATGCAATAGATCAGAAAATGGAAATGCTATAAATTCTAGAGAAGCTTTTAGAATAAACAGAATTGAATATGGAATAAATGATGATATTAGATGGAAAGGTATAGAACCAAAAGGTGAAAGTTATATAGAATTCTTATTTCCTAAAGGTATGAGTATTGATGAAAGATTTATTGATTTAGAATCTACAGCATTTGAATATAAAGGTAGTTTTATAAAAGAGCTTCCATTACTTGATGATGCATATACAACAGTTGGTTTAGAAGAACAATATGATTCCATTCAAAGATTGGATAAAGATTTTTACAAAAATCTAAAGGGGGAATAAGATGTTTAATTTAATAAAAAAAGATATAATGACTACTATCATATCAAATAAAAAAGCATATTTAGAATATTTGTTTATACTAATATTTATGTATACTATTTTAAACCCCTTATCATATTTTTCGGTAAATATAATTATAAGTTATTTGATATTAATAAATTCTTTTAAAAATGACAATGAAAATGAAGCGGGTAATTTTATTTTAAGTATGGGAGTTAGTAAAGAAAATATAGTTTACTCTAAATATTTGCTTAGTTTTATTTTGATTATTGTGACGAGTATATTAAATTCTGTAATAACATGGGTATTGGGAGGAATACTTTATAGGGGACCTGTATTAAATGATATTTTAATCTCCAACATTATTTATCTATTTATTATATCAATAATACTTCCTATAATTTTTAAATTTGAGTATAAAAAAACTAAAAATTATATATGGATTATTTCTTTAATGCTAGGATTTATATTATTTATATTGTTAACTTTAATTTCAGATAAAATTCATAATGATATTAATGGAAGTATTGTATATTATGAATTTTCAGGACCATTTAAAAGTATATTTGAATATATTACATATGAACTTAATATAAAATATATAAATTTATATACCTTAGCATTTATAGCTAGCTTGCTTTTCGTGTTATCAATGTATATATCAATAAGAATTGTTAAAGGAAAAAGAATTATAGATTTTAAAAAGTTCTTTATTACAGCTTTAATATTAGTTGTTATATTTGAAGGTTATATATTTATAAATAATAATATATATGAGAATATAGTGCACATTGATGATTATGATATTGAAAATTTTGTAGACATTGAAATGGAGCTTGATGGATATAAAGACACAGCAGAAGGAACTCTTATTAAAATAAAAATTTCAAACAACAGCAGGTATATATGTATACTAGATGACATTACTTTAAACTTTGGAAAAGATATAGAATATGAAGATGGAAGTCTTTCCTTTGCTCCAATTATTAGTTTAGATTACTATGAACAAGACTTAAAAAGTAACAACTTAATGAAAGATGGAATTGACCCTTTTAAAGATGAATATATAAGTTTCTTAAAACCTAAAGGACTTAAATTCGAGGAGAGTTCTTTTGATTTTAACAATGTTAATATAGATTATAAGGCTAAATTTATTGTAAATATACCAATAATAAATATACTTATGACTATTAGTTCTACTGGAGGAAGTTATAATATTGAGTATATAAATTCTTATACAGAGTAAAATGAGGCAATAGCAACATATGCAACTATGGGTTTACAAAAAAGCAACTATTAAATTATAGATAAAAACCTTTATACGATATATAATTTTTATTGAAAAGAGTTGAGTATATTGAATTTAGGAGAAAATTTAAAAAAACTTAGAAAAGAAAATAATTTATCTCAAGAACAACTAGCTGAGAAACTAAATATATCTCGCCAGGCTATATCTAAATGGGAGTCAGGTAAGACATATCCGGATATAGAAAATCTTATATTACTTAGAAATATATTTAAAACAACATTAGATGAATTAATAATAGGCGATAGTCTAAGTGAAGATAAAATACATGATGTTAAATCAGAACAATTAAAAAAACACAATAAAGATGATATAGAACAAGATGATTTATCTGTTGATTTAGTTATTGGAGGTAGTATAATAGGAACAATATTAGGGACTATAACGGGTAACTATATGTGGTCAATGTTAGGTTTTGTAGGATTAGGAATAGGATTTATAATAGAGGCGCTAAGAAAAAACTTTAATAGTGGAATTAAAAACTAGAGAGAAATAGTGTAGTTTATGAAATTATATTTAATTTTAATAGACTACACTATTTTTATATTTAAGGAATGTATATAATAAGCCTTTAGGGTATATTAAAAATAAATTAATTAAAAGTAAAGGAGAAGACATGGACAACAAAGGAATTATAAAAATATTAACTTTTAATTTTTTAGCTATGGGTATATTTAATATTGCTCATCCGGTTACACCTACACTTATAAATGTATTAGGTCTTCCAACATACACCTTTGGCATATTTTATTCAACTATGGCTATAGCTCAGTTTGTTATGGCACCTATTTGGGGATCTATATCAGATAATAAAGGAAGAAAGAAAATACTTATAATGGGACTAATTGGATATGGTATAAGCCAATTAGGATTTGGTTTTTCTACAAATGAATGGATAATACTCGTATTTAGAATTTTAGCAGGAGGATTATCAGTAGGGTACATAACAGTTTCTACAGCATATATAACAGATGTATCTAGTAAAGAAGATAGAATAAAGTATCTTTCATATAATGCAGCAGCAAGCTCTATAGGAGGTTCTTTAGGTGCTTTAGTTGGAGGGTTTATAGGCATTTATGGATATAAAAATGCATTTTTTGTGCAATTTTTACTATCTATAATATTATCACTATTGATATGGTTATGGATTAAAGAGACTATATGTGAAAAAAATTATAATTATAAGGTTTACCTAGGTCATCTAAAATTAAATAAAAACTTAATAGACTTAAAATCACCAATAGGAGTTATGATGGTAGTTATGGCTTTAATCACCATAACAACAACATCTTATAGTTCTAGTATAAATTATTTTTTAGAAGATGTTGCAAGTGTTCCGACAACAGTTAATGGAATTGTTATGGCAATCGCAGGTATAATTGCACTAATTATGAATATATTTATAAATCCACTTTTAAGTAAATATTTTAAAGATGTAAAAATTCTTATAACATCTTTATTTGTAGCTGGAGTATCTATAATTTTATTTACCTTGATGAATGGGTATATAGTATTAGTATTTTTATCTATATTTATAGCATCAAGTGCACTTGTTACACCTATACAGCAAAGCATGGTTTCTAAGATGGCTAAGGATAACCATGGAGAGGTTATGGGAATTCAAGGTTCATTTAAAGCTTTAGGTATGGTTACAGGTTCATTGATATCGGGGTTTATATTTGATTATGGTAATAAATTACCATTTGTAATGGGTGGATTATCTTGTCTAATTGCATTTATGATATGTTTAAGAGTCAAATTTAACATAGAGGATTAATATTAAAATAAAGTATACTTAGAAATTTTTAAGTATACTTTATTTATTATGTAAATAAATTTTAAAACATATTATCTAATATCATAAAATAGTGTAAAATATATAATGTTATAAAACTTGAGAGTAGGTGTAAATTTGTTTAGAAAAGAAGCACAAAAATATAATCTTATATCATACACTAGTGATGAAGATTTAACTTTAAAGGAAATATTATTAGATAAACTAAACTTTTCAGTGAGGTCTTTATCAAAGATGAAAAGAGAAAAAACTGTTTTAGTAAATGGGACATTTAAAAAGCCTAGTGAAAAAGTATTAAAAGGTGATTTAATAGAAGTTCAAATAGATGAGGATATGGCTAATTTTGAACCACAAGATTTAAATTTAAGCATCATATATGATGATTTTGATATAATAATGGTAAATAAACCACCATTTATGGTAGTTCATCCCACAAAAAGCCATTTTGATAAAACTATTGCAAACGGAGTAACTGACTATATAATAAAAAAGAAAGAAAAGGCAAAGGTAAGATTTGTAAATAGATTGGATATGAATACATCAGGACTTGTTATAGTTGCTAAAAATGCATATGCACATCATGTTTTATCCAAAGATATGAGTGATGATAAGGTTGAAAAAACGTACATAACAGTGGTTAAGGGAATTGTCGAATCTGATGAAGGAACAATAAACCAACCTATATATAGACCTACTGAAGATAGTATAAAAAGAGTTGTGGATGAAAGAGGACAAGATTCTGTAACTCATTATAAAGTACTAGAAAGATTGAATGATGCTACTGTTTTAGAGGTAAAATTAGAAACTGGTAGAACTCATCAAATAAGAGTTCATATGAATTTTATTGGTCATGGAATAATAGGGGATGAGTTATATGGATATGTAGATGAAGCTTTAATAAATAGACAAGCACTACATGCATATAGCTTAAAATTTATGCAACCAAGAACTAAGGAAATATTAAACTTTAAAGCAGATATTCCAGATGATATGAAAAAATTAATAGAAAAATTAAAATAGAGGTGAGAGAGTATGATAATACATAAGTTTATAATACACGTATTAGATAAAGATAATGAAGCTCCAATATTAAATGACTATGAGGGAAGAGTTAGTCCAGAAGTAGATAAATTTTTCCAAAAAGTTATGAATAGAGTTGCTAAAGATGATGATTTAAGAAAAGCTGTATTCAAAAACTATAATGATAATTTAATAAAAAACTGTTGTGAGCAAATTATATATGATGAAAATACATTTTTACAAAATTCAAAAGAAATAGCAGCATACCTTTTTGATGTTATGAAAATTAATGCAGAGATAGATTCTTGTGATTTAGCAATATGTTTATATACTGTAAAAGATGAAAAATATGTAGGTATAGTTAAATTAGATTATAAGAGACTTTATACTCACTCAATAGAATTACTAGATGATAAATTTAATATTCAAATGGTAAGTAATGAAATTGGAATACCGGAAACTGGTAGACAAAAGCAGGCTGCAATAGTTGGAACTAGTGGTATAAATGATGAATATCAATTAAGAGTATTAGATAAGGATGCAGAAAAAGAAGGTAGTGAGTCTAAGTTTGTATCTGAATTCTTAGGTGCTTCGAAGATAGATGATGATAAGTATAAAACTAAAGTATTTAAAAATACAGCTGAAAATTGGATAACAAATGCGTTAAGCAATGATATAAAGAAAGCTGAAGATGTAAGAAGCGTACTTAATTATACTTTAAAAGAAAAGCAAGAAGTTAATGTTAAAGATTTTATTGAGAATAATATAAAAGATGAAGAATTAAAAGAAAGTTTTAAAGAGCACATGGATGAAAAAGGCTTAGAAGAAAGCTTTAATATAGATAAGAAATGGGTAGAGAAGAAGCTTAAAAAGAGAAGTATAAGAACCGATAATGGATTTGATATAAAAGGAAATTTATCTGATTTTGAAGATCCTATGAAATATAGTGTAAGACAAAATGAGAATGGTACTATAGATATAGTAATAAAAAATGTAAACTTTTATGAAGAAAAATAAAAAAATAATGGCATATATCAAAATATTGATGTATGCCATTATTTTTTTATAAGACCCTTTTTGCATGTAAGTAAACATTATTCCAATATGTATTATTTATTTTAGTTATTTGAACATTTTCTCCTGGTTTAGGAGCATGTATCATTTCGTTATTTCCTATATAAATTCCAACATGGCTAACATTACCTGTACCATTAGTACTTGAAAATATTAAATCTCCAGGTTGTAAATTTGATTTGCTAATAGTAGTTCCAACTTTAGATTGATCACTAGATGTTCTTGGTAAAGATATATTTGCTGCATTTTTGTAAACATAGCTAGTTAATCCAGAACAATCAAATGAGTTAGGTCCAGTAGCTCCCCAAACATAAGGTTTACCTATTTGTTGTTTAGCTAAATTAATAACTGCATCAATTTTATTTGATGTAGAAGTATCTTCTGATGGAGTGTTAGTTGAATTATTTGAAGATGACGAATTAAGATCAATGTATTGAGAGCTAACCCAACCATTAGAACCATTAGAAAGCTTAACTTTATACCACCCATTAGAACTACTTATAATTTCAACTGTACTACCTTTAGATAAACTACCAATAATAGAATAGTTAGTACCAGCACCACTTCTAACATTTAAAGAAGAAGTATTAACAGTACCTATTTTACCCGCAACAGAAGTATCTTCTGATGGAGTGTTAGTTGAATTATTTGAAGATGACGAATTAAGATCAATGTATTGAGAGCTAACCCAACCATTAGAACCATTAGAAAGCTTAACTTTATACCACCCACTAGAACTACTTATAATTTCAACTGTACTACCTTTAGATAAACTACCAATAATAGAATAGTTAGTACCAGCACCACTTCTAACATTTAAAGAAGAAGTATTAACAGTACCTATTTTACCCGCAACAGAAGTATCTTCTGATGGAGTGTTAGTTGAATTATTTGAAGATGACGAATTAAGATCAATGTATTGAGAGCTAACCCAACCATTAGAACCATTAGAAAGCTTAACTTTATACCACCCATTAGAACTACTTATAATTTCAACTGTACTACCTTGAGATAAACTACCAATAATAGAATAGTTAGTACCAGCACCACTTCTAACATTTAAAGAAGAAGTATTAACAGTACCTATTTTACCCGCAACAGAATTATTATTTTTATCAACGTATTGAGAACTAACCCAACCAGTAGAACCATTAGAAAGCTTAACTTTATACCACCCATTAGAACTACTTATAATTTCAACACTATTTCCCTTATATAATTTTCCTATTATAGAGTAGTTAGTACCAGCGCCACTTCTAACATTTAAAACAGATGTATTTATAATGCCCATGTCAGAAGCATTAGCCTCAGTTGAATTTATAGCTAAAACTGCAGACGTAACTGCCATAGACATTATTAAATTCTTTTTTATCATTTAATATCCTCCCATATAAAATTACCTAAATAAATGGTTAAAAATGTAATTTACAATATAAATATAACATTAATTAAACATTTATGTAAATATAATGAAAAAACAACATGGAAAAATATTGAAATTATCGTGTTGAAATACAAGCACTTAGATACAGTAGATAGCATATATATATTAGAGAAATTATATATACATACTTAAGGAGGTAAAATATGAGCCAAATAAGTGACCTTGTAAGAGGTTTTGATTTTATTGATGACAACCCAATGATATTATTTTTAATATTTGGTGTAGTAATATTTTTTGCACTTTCAGGTAATAATTGTGGTGATTTTTTCGAACAAAACAATGTTTTGATATGGATTGTATTAATAGTGTTTGTTTTATTTTTATTAAATAATAATTCTGATGATGATTGTGATTGCTGTTATTAAAAAGATATTTAATCTTATATTTTTATTGAAATATAAAAAAACCTTTTAATTAAATTATTAATTAAAAGGTTTTTTTATGTAAATTACTTGTTTTCTTCTATATAGTGGCATATATCACCTATAGTTTTCATGTTTTCAGCTTCTTCATCAGGTATATCTATACCAAACTCGTCTTCAAGGGCCATTATAACTTCAACGGCATCTAAAGAGTCTGCATCTAAGTCTTCTTTTAGAGAAGTTTCTAATGTTAGTTCATCTACATTATCTATACCTAATTGATCGGCAATTATATCTCTTATTTTTTCAAACATGATTAGACCTCCTAAACGGTTTCTTAATTTTAATTGTAGTTTAATATAATATGAAAATTTTTTCAATATGCAATTAATAAAAAGTAATAAAGTTTTAAAATATGAATATAAATTATACAAATATAACATAGGAGGAATTGTTATGAAGTATATAGGACTAGTATTATCATCTATATGTGTTTTTATTATCGTATTAGCAAATTTATACTATAACTCTATAACATTAGATATGCAAAAGATGAAAAATTACATAGTTGAAAGTAATAGGGTATTATCAGATGTAATTGAAAAAGAGGATGTAGTACAAGATAATAAAGATGAATACATATCAAGATTAATTAGCTTAAAGAAAGGAATAGAGAACTCTAAGACATCGTTTTTAATTAGCGACTATAAAAGCTATAGAATAAAATCAATAGACAGTTTAATATATAGTATCTCAAACTCTAAAGAAAAGGAAAAATATTTAAGTGATGTAGACAAATACAATAAACTTAGTGAGGAAGAGTTAAATAAACTAATAAATAAAACTTTTATAGAAGTAACTTATTTGTCAGCTAAAACATATATTTAGTTAAAGCAAAATTTAACCTTTTACTTATTAAGGAGGGAAAGGTCATGGCGAAACTAGAAGATACTTTATCTCGCTTTTTGGGAGGCAATGATGGCCTTTTTAGTGGAGGGGTATTATTAATAATTGTTATAGTATTTTTATTGATTGGAACAGATTTATTAGATGACTTTTTTGATGATGATAGTGTATGGATTTGGATAATTTTAATAATTCTATTGTTATTTAATTTTGATGATAATTGTTGCTAATTTAATAATTTATTTAAAGAAATCGATTAGATTTCTTTTTTTATTGCCTTTAAATAAATATAAAAATATTAGACAAAATGTAACAATTTAGTATTATAAATCATATTATTCATTAAATAGGTAAATAAAAACCTATAAAAATTAACACAGGGGGTATAAAGATGTCTAGTCAAGATAAATTAACTCGTTTATTTGGAGGTTGCTTTGGAGACGGATTATTTGGAGGTGGAGGAATAATATTAATAATATTATTAGTGATACTTTTATTAGGAGATGACTTATTAGATTTTATATTCTGTGAAGATAATGCTTTAATATGGATAATATTAATAATATTAGTCATAAGCAATCTTGATTTTGATGGCGGATGTGGATGCTGCTAATTAAAAAAAGGAGGGGTCAAGTGATGACCTCTTTTTATTGTATATAAATAAACTATATATTAAAAAATGATAACACTTTTTTGATTATTGCATAGTATATAAAAGAAGTGCTATTACTTTGACAACTTAGTACTTACATAATTATAACCGATAAGTAAGGGGGAGGTTGTATGAGTAGTAAATTAAGTAGATTATTTGAAACTATGGGATGCGGTGGAGGAGGATGGTGGATAATTATATTATTCTTCTTATTCTTAGCGTTCCAAGAATGTTGGGCTGAAATATGTATAACAGACTGGATTCCATTCCTAATCCTATTACTAATTGTTTGTTCATGTAATGGGATAGGTTGTGGCGATGATTTTGGATGTTTAGATAATAGTAATTATGATTGTAACTGCTAAATATATAAAAATTATGGAGCTATGAAAATAGCTCCATAATTTTTATATACAATTTATTTTGAATAAGAAAATTTATATTAAATTACTAAAAAAGTATTTAATAAAAAATACCATTAAATATTATCACAAATAATACAACCTGCATATTATATGTTAAGAGCGAAAGCTCAATATATCAACAGGAGGTAACATAAAGATGTTAGAAAGACTTTTTGGAGACGGTGGATTTTTTGGAGCAGGAGCATGGTGGATAATAGTATTATTCTTCTTATTCTTAGCATTTGGTGATAGCTGGGTAGATATAGATATAATGGCTTGGATACCATTCTTAATAGTTCTATTAATACTTTGCAGCTGTGGTGGAATGTTTGACTAGAGTAACATTTTAGATAGAATTTCATACAATAAAGTATTAGGTGGTTAGATAAAAGTCATATGACCCTAGCCATTAATTAAGCTTATAGTTTAATTAAAATTTTTTAAATGGGAGGACTTTGTTATGTTCAGTAGATTATTTGGAGATGGTGGATGTTTTTCAGGAGCATGGTGGATTATAGTTCTATTCTTCTTATTCTTAGCATTTGGTGATTGTTGGGAAGATATAGATATAATTGCTTGGATTCCATTCTTAATCTTATTATTAATAACTTGCTCTTGCGGTGGATTCTTCGATGATGGAGGATGTGGCTGCTAAAATAGAAATTAATTAATCTAGGAGTGTTGGTATAATATACCAGCACTTTTGTTTTTATAAGATATTATTTATAATACTGAGGGAATATTACATAAATAAATTTATAATATGGGAAAATATGAATGAAAACATATTTATAAAAAAAAAACTTTGTGGTAGAATTAATAGTTAACTAGTAAATATTTAATTTTGAATATTCGCATTTAATTTAAATAAATTTAAGATAGGAGGCTTTATATGAAAAGTAATATAACAATAAAAGATGTAGCAAAAAAAGCGGGCGTATCAATATCCACTGTATCAAGAGTTATAAATGATTCAAAGCCGGTAACAGATGAGGTAAAACAAAAAGTTCTAGATGTAATAAAAGAAACTGGATATATTCCAAATCCATTAGCTAGAAGTTTAGTAACTAAAAAAAGTCAATTAATAGGAGTAATAATCCCAGAGGTGTCAGATTCCTTTGCAAATGAAATACTAAATGGGGTAGAAGAAATTGCAAAAATGTATGATTATGAGATACTTTTAGCTAATACATATTCAGATAAAGAGCAGGAGCTAAAGAGTATAAATCTATTAAGAGCCAAGCAAGTTGAAGGTATTGTAATGATATCATGGAAAGTAGAAGAAGAGCATGTTGATTATATGCAAAGATGTGGAATACCAGCATGCTACATAAGTAAGACTGCAAGAGATTATGATATATATACTGTAAGTACAAGTAATATAGATGCTACGTATGATATGACAAAATACCTTTTAGATAAAGGTCATGAAAAAATAGCATTTATTATGACTAGTCAAGATGATACTATACTAGAAAGAGAAAGACTGACTGGGTACGAAAAAGCACTAAGTGAAAGAAATATTAATTTAAATGAAAAATTAATAAAACATGGAACTACTACTTATGAAGGTGGTTATAAAAGTATGAAAGAAATGCTAGAAGAGGGAATTATACCTCATGCGGCATTTGTAACAGGGGATGAGGCTGCTATAGGAGCTATAAATGCTATTTGTGATGCTGGATATAGAGTTCCAGAAGATATATCTGTAGCTGGATTTAATGATGTAAAGATAGCTAAGATGTATAGACCTAAATTAACAACAGTACATCAGCCATTATATGATATGGGGGCAGTTGCTATAAGAATGGTTATAAAGATGATAAATAAAGAAGAATTAAATGAAAAGAAAATAGAATTACCATATAGAATAGAAGAAAGAGAAAGTGTTATCGAAAGAAGATAATAAAAAAGCTAGGTTAAAATAATTTAACCTAGCCTTTTTTATTTAATTAGAAGGTGATTTTTTAGTTTTTTTAACAACTTTTTTTACTTTCTTAGTTTTTTTAGTCTTAGGGGCAACACTTCCATCAGATTGCAATTCTTTAGAGTGTGAATTATTGGATTTTTTATGTTTTGTTTTTTTATGATCAAGTTTATCTTGAACTTCTGCTTCAGAAATTTTGTTCATAATAGTGTCTAATTTTTTTCTTTGGTTTTCATCTAGGAATGTTTTAAATTTAGAAATAACCTCCTCTTTCCCTTCTAATGTTTTTCCTATTTTAACCAATTCATCAATAAGTTCATTTTCAGATTTTCCTTTATAGTCATTTGCAATTTTTTCGATTTTATCTTTATCAATATTTTTTTCTTTAGCCATTTGCTCTAGAGTTTTAGGATCTACTTTTTTCATAAATATGCTCCTTTCTATAATATCTATAGTCTATAATTCATATTATTTATATATAGAAATATTGTTAAAGTGGTGAGTATAAATTTAAAATCTATAATAAATAAAATTTATTATAGATAATATATATGCAATTTAAATAAAAAAAAGTAACAATAAGATCAAATAAAACATAGTTTATATATGAGGGAGTAGTATAGTTTAAGGGGTGACTTGTATTGAATAATCTACTATTAATACTTGGAATGCTAGCATTAAGTAATGGTAACATATCATTATTTGATAATAAAAATAAATCTAAAAAATCATCAGAAAGTAATTCCACTAGTAGGACGCCTAAAGTTAAAAATAAGAATAATCATAATTCTAATACTAAAATAAAAAGAAGAAGAAAACAAAATAATAATTCGACAAGTGATAATGACGATATATTTAAGTTTAATATGAATGATATAAGTAAGGGGTTAAAATTAATGGAATTAAGTGACGAGGATTTAGATAGAGGCATGGAAATCATAACTAGAACAAAAAAATACATGTCACGAGATGAAAAAAAAATTCTTATAAAAATAGAAAGCTTACTAGATTTAGTAAAAGGAATTAAAAAATTAAGTGCTATAGATATATCTGATGATTTAGAAGAAAGTAATTTTTTTAGAACAATGGATGAAGAAGATAAAAAAAATATGATGATAAGAGAAATTATAGAGGTTTTCCCAGAAAAAAGAAAAGAGTCTGTAGAAAAAGCTATTGATATAAAGAAAAAGATTGACTTATTTGCAGAACTATTTTTACCTGATGATTTTGGAGAGGGTGGATTTAGCTTAAGTTCATTGGCTGATATAAATAACTTAGGAAGTATAAGTAATCTGAAATTATTAGGTAATTTATTACGTGGTGATGATGATGGATTATCTTATGAAGATGAAGAAGATGATTATGATTTCGAAGAAGATAGTTACGAAGAATTTGATGAATATGAAGATGAAGAACAATATGAATATATAGATACTGATGAAGACGATTAATTTATAAAAAATTAAATCTAATCGTATGAATTACATAATATGGATAAGAAAGAAAAAGTAGGAATTAATTCACAATATTATTTAAATTACTATATAAAACCTCTTTTAAAATTTTTATATTTATTATATAATAATAATATAAATCCTGAAGCATTCGATAAGGCTTTCTTAAATTCAACCGACAAAGTTTAAACGGGAGATCGAGTCTAAATCCAGCTAATATGCCCTAACATACATAGGGAAATTAAAAGTATTTAGCAGGTCACCCACCTGGGAGTATCTCGGGTCTGAATTTATAGGGCCACCGGTGTTTTGGGATTAAAAAAAGTGTTGCTCTATAGCAACACTTTTTTATTTAAAATCCTAAAATTCCTACATCATCTATACTTGTAAATACTGTATTAACGTTGTAAGGTAAATCATCTTTATAATTTGAAAAAAAGTTAGCTCTCATAAAATCATTTTCAACACTATATTCATCAATTTCATGTTCACTCCAGCTTTTTCCTAAATCTTTAGAATAACTTGTATGTAATTTTCCAAAATTGACCCACATTAAATATAAAGTTGAATCTTTTTTTAAAAAAGAAGGATACATACATGTAGAAGGACCTGTTATATAAGTTGATATATCTGTATCAAATGAAGTATCATTTAAATAACCGTTTAAATATTTTACAGAGTATCCGTTATCTAAATTCTCACAGAATGTTAAGTGATAAAAATTCATGCTATCTTTCAATACATTTAAGTAAATTTTATTTTTTCTAGAGTTAGTTATTTGAACAGGTGAGGACCATGTCAGTGTGCTTTTATTAAATCTAGATAAAAAAACTTCTTCAATTCCATTTACTAAATTAAAATAAAATACGCTAGGGGAATCATAGCTCCAAATAACAATAAAATTATCTAAAATAATATGATTTATAAAATCTATCTTATTTTCAGTCCATACATCATTATGTTTGAAATGATGAAATAGAGCACAAGTATTGGCAGAATTATGATTATAAACATAGTATAAAATATGTGTATCATTTCTGGTAATATTTATATATGGGAAACAAATACCAAACTTTTTAGAATTGTATTTTAAGAGCTCTTTTTGCGTAAAATTAGAAGATCCACTTTGTGAAGTTAAAATTTTTAGAGCTCCATCATTATAAATACCATATACATTATCAAATTTATCTAAATTAAAAAAGCAATTTGCAGAATCAATAGAATTATTACGTATCAATTTCTTTGAAAAAAGAAACTCGTTATTTTTATCATAGTAATTATAAGATATATCTTTATCAAAGGTAATAAAAAACATATCCTTAGAAGAACGTCTAATTATTGTTGAGCATTTATTAATAAAACTCATATATACCTCCTACTTAATTTATAAGAAAATATTCACACTATATATATATTTACAAAAAAAAGTTTTATTCTACTTTATTGTTATCTTTAGGTTAAGGCAAGTCACAAAAGATAGTTAAACTGCATAATATTAATTAGGCTAGTAAAGCCGAGGCATTGAGAAATCATTTAAGGGGAGGACAATGAGAAATGCAAGATCTTAGAAAGAATAAAAGAAAAATGATTAATAAACATATGAATGCAGTCAACAACCCTGAAATAGAAGAAATGAGCGACGATTTAGAGAGGGTTTATAGACCAAAACACAGCGATAATTGTAATCCATGTCCAAAAGAATGCGAACATGAACATGAACACGAATGTGACTGTGAATGCGAATGTCATCATCATCACCATCATCATGAAGATTGTGAACCATGTGAAGTTGAATCTGACAATTGTGTAAATAATCCTTGTTCTGAGGAATGTTGTACTCCAATAGTTCCATCAACATTTTCAACTAGTAATAGTATACCAGTTGCTATTGAAACTAACAGAGTATTTGATAGTATAGTTTTCCAAACACTTACAGATGGAATGAGCTTACAAGGTCCATTGGTGTATGATATTGAAGTTGCTGAAGTTAGAGGTCCAGTTCCAAGAACAGGTCCAGTAAGTGTAACTATTGAAAAAGTATGTATGAACTACTGCTCAATAGATATAGAATCAGAAGATCCTAGATTAGAAGATTTTAACGTAGTTAAAACATGTTCAGATGATAGAGGGCTTTGTGATACAACTTTTGAATATAAGGTATGTGGAGATACAAATACAACTTGCTGTGAAAAGAAAAAAGGTCAATCTGTTGCATATAAACAAAAAGGATTAGTTGCAACTGTAAAAGATTTGGTATTAGAACTAAGAGGTAAATGTGGATGTACAGAAATAATAGCATTGGCATATCCAGCAGTTAGAACTCCAAGTGGATGCTTACAAAGAGTCTCAGAAGTTCAATTCCCATATAATACGTTTGCAGCATCATGTTGTTTACCAGCTAGTGGAAGACCAGTTACATTAAGACAAGATTATCAAGTTAGTTTAACAGTTGATTGTGTTGGAAAAGCATATTTATGTTTAGTAGAAGTTTCTGATTGTGAATGTTATTATAATTTAGATATACCTAATGGTATAGATGTGGTACTTTGCTTGCAAGAGGTTGTAAGTATATTAGTAAACGAGAGAATTGTTGTATTAGCATCACCAACTCAAGTTTCTCCTAGAGTTGTAGATAATTACTCTAAATTATGTGACTTTACACAATGTGTAGATTCAGTTACATCTACACAATCAGGTGAATCTACAACATCAACAAATGGATGCAACACATGTAAAAAAACTTATAAATAAATTTGATAGTGTATAAATCAAATGGTGAACCTAATTTTAGGTTCACCATCTTTGATATAATATTATTTTTTATATTTTATACTATAACAATACTCAAATATATCATCACGAATATTTGATTTACTTTGATTATTAGAAGTATAGTTAATATCTCTAAGTAATGTATTAGGGGTTAGCCATAATCTAGATTGACTATTAAATATAATAGTATTATTATTAGACTCACCTCTAGTAGAAATATTTAAAGCCTTATACTCAAAGACAATATTTGATAAATCATCTATGTTTAATTTATAAATATGTCCTTTATCTTTTACAATATTGTTGATATCATGCTTTGATATCTTAGTATTTCCTGGGCAAAAATTAAAATGTGATACTTTATAAATATTTTCATCAAGAGAGCTTTCTTCAACAACAAATAAGTTTAAGTAATTATTTATTATATAAAGTCTCATATCTTTAATATTTTTTGTATTATTAAATGCTTTACAGATAGCAGTTTTCTTCCAATATCCTCTATTATTATTAAAAAAGTGAATTAATCTTCCTGTTGTATCTATAGAACAAATATGAATTCTTTTTTGAGAATCAATATTTGCACAATAAGTATAAATGTTATTTGATAATTTTTCAGTATGTTCATTTATATTTTTTATATAAAGTTTATCATTACTAGTATAAATATAAAAAGGTTTTATGTCAGAATTAGTTTTACTCATCTTATCCTCCTAATTTTAAGGTTTTTTATAGCATTAATTAAAACTACACTATGTAATATACAGGTAAATATAGAAACAGCAGTCATTATATATATGTAAGCGTATATATTTAAATTAGGTATTGGAAGCAAGAAGTAGAGAGCTATTAATTGAATAACCATTCCTAAAATCGTATTTACGCTAGATTCAAATTCTTTTCTTATAGAATGTAAAATACCTGAAAGAGTTTGGTTTAATGATAAAAATAAAGGAGCTAAGCACATTGATTTTAAGTAGTCTCCAGCTATTTTATTTTTAAATACAATTAAGCATATTTCTTCACCAAAGAAATAAAAAAGTAATGAAGATGAAATTCCAACAGCAATTGTAAGTAGTAATGAATACTTTATTTTTTTAAAAACATTTTTATATTTGTTTAGTGCTATTTCTTGTGAGATACTGGGGATTAAATTTACAACTAATGCAGAGCCAACAGTAAATGGAAGATAAACAAATGGTATAACCATACCACTAATAATTCCATACATGCTTAAAGCACTTGAATAAGAAATACCTGCTAATACTAATCTAGATGGAACCATCATTGAGCTTATAGATTGCAACAATACATTTGACATACGATTACATGTAATTGGTAAAGAAAACTTTAGAGTTTCTATTGAAGAATTAATGAAATCATTTATATTTATTGTATAATTTTTTGATAAATCATTATTTTTATATAAGCATATGGTCATAAATAATACATTAGTACCTTCACCTATAGATATACCTAATAAAGCAATGTAACAATTAAATGCTTTATCCTTTATATACATACATAATAAACATACGAATAAAATTTTACTTACTTGTTCTAGAATTTGGCCTAATGCAGGTATAGTAACTTTTTTTATTCCATAATAGTATCCTCTTATTATATTTGAAATAGTTATTATTACAACTGCAGGGCAGATTGAGAGTACAAATAAATTTAAATCTTTATCATTAAGCAATTTGAGAGAGATAAATTTACTACTGAAAGATATAAATAATGAAATTGCAAATGAAATTATAAATGCCACGTATAATGTAGATATAAATAATGTATTTAATTCATGATTGTTTTTTAGTGCCTTTCTTTTAGCGACTAAACAACTAAGAGATGTAGGTATACCTGTTGTAGTAAGAGCTAAACAAATCATTAAAAAATTAAATATCATGTGATATATACCTAAACCGGTTTCGCCCATAGTGTTGGATAAGAATATTTTATATAAAAAACCGAGAATCCTTACAATAAAATTTGATATGAATAATATAATCGTTGATAACAAGAGGTTAGGTATTCTCAATTAATCACCCCCCTTATGTTTAAATATATTCATAAGATAATTAAAAAATAATTAATCTTTGTAAAATTTAATTTTTCCATTTCATCTAAACTTTGGTATTATATATACATACTATATAATGTATGATAGATGGTGATGATAATGGAAAAATATATTTTAGATATAAATAATACCTCTAGTAAATACTTACAAATTTATAATCATATAAAGAATCTAATAATAGAAAAAAAAATAAAGGATTATGAAAAGTTACCACCAATAAGAAAATTAGCAAATAGTATAGGCGTGAATAATTCAACTATTGTAAAAGTATATGAATTATTAGAACATGAAGGATACATATATAAAGTAGTTGGAAGTGGAACTTTCGCATCTAATAGGAAATTTAAGAAAAAAACTACAGAGAAGGATATAATACATTTTGATAGTGGAAATCCATCAACAGATATATTTCCAATAGATGACTTTAAAGAAGCTATAAACATGGCATTAATCAATGAAGGTTCATCAATTTTTGAGTATGATGAGGGTTTAGGAAGTGAAGACTTAAGAGAAAAAATAGCTGAATATTTAAATAAAAGGTCAATACAAACAAATAAAGATAGTATACAGATAATATCTGGAGCACAACAGGGAATTGATATAGTCTGTAAGGGGCTTATAAACTATTCAGATGTAGTTTTTGTGGAAGAACCAACATATAATGGGGCTATAGAAGTTTTTAAAAGTAGAGGTGCAAAGATAATATCTATTCCTATGCTTGATGACGGAATTGATATTGGAATACTTAAGCTAAAGTTAGAAAAGATAAAACCAAAACTAATTTATGCAATGCCTAATTTTCAAAATCCAACTGGGGTATCTTACTCTTCTTATAAAAAGAAAAAATTAATAGAATTAGCAGAAGAACATGATTTTTATATATTAGAAGATGATTTTATAAGTGACTTTAATTTTGAATCAGAAGATAATAAGACTATTAGAAGTTATGATGATAAAAATAGAGTTATTTATATAAAAAGTTTTTCAAAAATACTTATGCCAGGTCTTAGAATTGGTATAGTTGAAATACCTAATGAGATTCAAAGAGAAATACTTTGGGCAAAATATTCTTCAGATATATCAACACCAGGACTTATACAAAAATCAATGTACTATTATATGGAATATTTTGATTGGGATAATTATTTAAAATCAATAGATAAAATATATAGTGAAAAATATAAAGCTGCTAAAAAGTTAATTGAAGATAATTTAAGTGATAAATTAAAATTAAGAAAATCTAATGGAGGTATAAACTTTTTTATAGAGTTACCGAGGGGATATTTATCCCAAGATTTTTATGAATTTATGCTTGAAAAAGGTGTATCTGTAACTCCGGGGACTTATTTTTTTGACAATATAATAGATGATAGATTTTTTAGGATAAATATAGCAAATGCAAGTATAGCAGATTTAGAAAAGGGAATATCTATAATAAGTGAAAATTTAGAAGAATTTTTTGATAGATTTAAAAACAAAATAGAGTTAAGAAGTAATAAAATATTTTACTAACAGATAAAATTTAGGAGGCAAAAATGTTTGATCAAAAGAAAATAGATAGGATAAATGAATTAGCTAAAAAAAATAAAAATGAAGGTTTAACTGAAGAAGAAAAGAAAGAAAGAGAAATATTAAGACAAGAGTACTTAGCTAACTTCAGAGCACATTTTAGATCAAGATTAGATAGTGTAAAGGTAGTATCACCAGAAGAATATGAAGAGCATATGAAAGCTAAAAAAAATTAATATAGCTAAAAGGGTAAAAATAGGAGGGGTAAAATGGAGATAAAATATGAAGCTAAAAATGCATGGAAAATTCATACAAAAAATAACACTTTAGAAGAGGTTATGAATTATAGTAAAGGATATATAGATTTTTTAAATAAGTCTAAGACTGAAAGAAGTTGTGCTAAAGAAATTATAAAGCAAGCTAAAGAAAATGGTTATATATCGTTAGAGGATGCTATTACTAGAGGTAGTATAAAATCAGGAGATAAAATATATGCAAATAATAAAGACAAAGGTGTTTGTTTATTTATAATAGGAAAAAATCCTCTTGAAAGAGGAATGAGGATAATAGGAAGCCATATTGATGCACCTAGAATTGACTTAAAAGCAAATCCATTATATCAAGAAGCTAATTTAGGTTTATTGAAAACTCATTATTATGGAGGAATAAAAAAATACCAATGGTTAGCATTACCATTATCTTTACATGGTGTAGTAATACTTAAAGATGGTAAGAAGGTTGATATATGCATAGGCGAAGATGAAGATGATCCTGTATTTTGTATAACAGATATTCTTCCACATTTATCATCAGATCAAAATCAAAAGAAAATATCTGAAGCTATAAAGGGTGAAGATTTAAATTTATTAATAGGAAGTATACCAACTGAAGAACAAGAAGGTATAGTTAATAATATATTAAACATATTAAATGAAAAATATGGGATGATAGAAGAAGATTTTTTAACAGCAGAATTTGAAATTGTACCTGCTGGAAAAGCTAGAGATTTAGGATTAGATAAATCTATGATCATTTCATATGGTCATGATGACAGAGTATGTACATACGCTGCTATAACATCTATATTTGATATAGAAGAAGTAGATTATACTGTAGTAACATTATGTGCAGATAAGGAAGAAGTAGGATCAAACGGTAATACTGGTATGCAATCTAGATTTTTTGAAAATATTATAGCAGAGCTTATAGAGTTAGAAGAAAACTATTCGGACTTAAAATTAAAAAGAGCTTTAGCCAAGTCTAAGGTATTATCGGCAGATGTTTCTGCTGCGTATGATCCTAATTTTCCAAATGCATATGATAAAAGAAATTCTGCTTATGCAGGTAATGGAGTAGTTTTAATAAAATATACTGGTGCTAGAGGTAAAAGCGGATGTAATGATGCAAATGCAGAGTTTTTAGCAGATGTCAGAACTGTATTTGATAATGCAAATGTAATTTGGCAAACGGGTGAACTTGGAAAAGTTGACCAAGGTGGCGGTGGAACAATTGCTTATATGTTAGCAAACTACGGAGCTGAAGTAGTAGATTGTGGAGTAGGAGTTCTAAGTATGCATGCACCATATGAGGTTATATCAAAAGTCGACTTATATGAAACTTACAAAGGATACAAAGCATTTTTTGAAAAAATAAAATTATAAAATAAAGAACTTTAAAATGAATTGATATTCATTTTAAAGTTCTTTATTTATCTATATTAAAATAATTATATAGTTCATTTATAAATCTATTTTCAAGTGGTGTAAGAACTTTTTGTTTAGAATATATAAAATAGAAATTCCTATTAAATTTTATGTTTTTTAATCTATAGAAATTAAGCTTATTATCATTTATATAGTCTATAGCAGACATATACGACACAAAAGATACACCTAATCCAAGTTTAACCATCTCCTTAATTGACTCATTTGATTCTACATGAGCAATAACATTTAAGTTATTATATGAAAAGTTATTTTCTTTTAATGTATCTAAAATTAATCCTCTAGTAGCAGAACCATCTTTTCTCATAATAAATTTAAAGTTAGACAACTCATTAATACCAATGTATCCATTTTCATTTTTTACATTTAAATTTTTAGAAGTTATTAAAACTAGTTCATCATTTAATATTTTTATTGACTCAATTTGGGTATTACTCGGTTTAACTCCAACAAATCCAAAGCTAATTCTTTCATTTAAAATTTCTGATATAGCATATTGTGAATCATAATGATTTATACTAAATTGTACATGTGGAAAATCATTTATAAATGATTTCATAAATCCAGGCAGTATATAAGTTTCAGGAATAGAACTACAAGCTATATCAATTAAACCTTCTATTTTACCAGAGTATTCTTTTATGTCACAAATAGCTTGCTTACAATTATTAAGAATATATATAGCGTGTTTATAAAGTATCTCTCCAGACTCTGTAAGTTTAATTGTTTTATTATTTCTATTTAATAATACTGTATTTAATTCTTTTTCTAAGTTTTGAATATGAGAACTTACTGTAGGTTGAGTAAGAAACAATTCTCTGGCTGCTTTTGAAAAGCTTTCATGTTTAACAACTGATACAAAGACCTCAAGTTGTTTAAAGTCCATATAAATACCTCCTGAGATTTAATATTAAATATATTATATCATAAGCAAAAAGCAATTAACCTTTTAAAATACATATAAAACTGCATCTTATTACAAAAATATTACAGATTAACAATACATATTATTAAATTTAGAAAAATGTTATATAATTTATACATAAATAATAGAAAAGGAGGTCTATAAGATGAATTTAAAGAGATTAGTAGCAAGTTTCATTATCTCAAGTCTATTTTTGACGGGGTGTACAAATGATAGTGCAACAAAAACAGTAACTAATAGAGCTAAACAACAGCAAACAATGACAAAAGTTCAAAATGATGTAAATGAGATAATGAATAAGGACTATAATTACGTTTTAAATAATATGGGAGCTCCTTATAGTACAACTTATTGGATAGATAAATATAAAATAAATAATACTCAAACTATTGAAGAACTTAATGAAACTGGAATAGTTGGTTTGGTATATCCTAAATATACAGCAGATAATGAATTAGAAGGAAGTGCTTTATATATAGAGTTAAATAATAATAAAGTAGTTGAAGTTCAAACATATGATTTCGGAACATATGAAGAAGATGAAGTACTAGAAGATAGTAGTTTGATTGTAATGGATAAATATAGCAATGAAGGAATATTAGAATTAAGTGATATGGAAAGTATAAATTTAAATACGTTTAAAGGTAATCCTGTAGATGAACTACATAAATATTTAAACTATATAACTCCAAATATTGATGCCTATGATATGGTAAGTAAGAGTAAATCTATAGAAGTATATAAGTTAATACACAATAGCGTAAATACTAATAAAACATTAATGGTATTTTTAGATGATGGAAAAATTGAAAAGATAAACATAGTAGGAGATAGCTTCGTAATAAAACAAGCTAGAGATTATTTTAACCAGTAAAAAGATTATAGCAAATGTATAATCTTTTTTTATTGTCAATTGAAATATATAATTAATAATGTTTAATATGAAAAATACAGGGTAGATATAAAATAAATCGAAAAAAATGCAAATAAATAAAAATAAAGTTAAAAAAAACTAAATATTATAAAAAAATAAAAAAGTTGATAAAAATTATTGACAATAAAATCTAACACTGATACTATGTAAAAAGAGTGAAAATGATTATCAGTAAAACATGGAGATAGTGTTCAAGTAGATTGGATAATCACTTTAAATTAGGAGGAGTAATGAAGAAGAGATATTTAATTTTAGCATTAATTGTTTTATCTTATATATCCTTATTTTTAGGAGCGAAAGACATAACATTAATAGATATATTTACAAAAGATCAGGATAAACTTATGGTATTTATGATAAGTAGAATTCCAAGATTAATAAGTATTCTAGTTGCCGGAATGGGAATGAGTATAGCAGGACTTATAATGCAGCAGATAAGTAAAAATAAGTTTGTATCTCCAACAACAGGAGCTACAATAGATGCAGCACAACTTGGAATAGTTATATGTATGTTATTTATGCCAAAGGCATCAATGTTTTCTAAGACAATAGTAGCATTTATATTTTCACTAATAGGAACATTTATGTTTATGAGAATACTTGGAAAAATTCAATTTAAAAATGTAATATTTGTTCCATTAGTAGGTATAATGTTTGGGAATATAATAGGATCTATAACAGATTTTATAGCATATAAATATGATCTTACACAAAATGTAGGTGCATGGATGCAAGGTGACTTCTCCATGATATTAAAAGGGAACTATGAAATACTATACATAACGATACCTATGATAATAATAGCCTATGCATATGCAAATAGATTTACTATCGCAGGTATGGGTGAAGATTTTGCTACTAATTTAGGTCTTAATTATAAGAAGGTAGTAAATTTAGGGTTAGTAATAGTTGCATTAGTAACAGTATGTGTAGTTGTTACAGCAGGAAGTATACCATATATTGGTCTAATCGTACCGAATATAGTTTCATTATACAGAGGAGACAATATAAAAGAAAATATATGGCATACGGGATTATTTGGAGCAGTTTTTGTTCTAGCATGTGATATATTTGGAAGATTAGTTATATATCCGTATGAAATAACAATAGGATTAACAGTAGGTGTTATGGGAAGTATAATATTCCTTTACCTTTTATTAAGGAGGAATGTAAGTGCAGCTTAATAGTGTAAATAAGAAGATAAATAAAAAAACTAACAAAGTAAATTCGAGTTTAAATAAAACTCTATATATAATGGGAGCTTTAGTAATAGTATTTGCAACATTATTTTTATTCTACGGTATAGACATGAATCATTTTGATTATGCAATATCAAAAAGAATACCTAAAATTATAGCAATAGTTTTAGGTGGTGGATGTATTGCATTTACAACAGTAGTTTTTCAAACTATAACCAATAATCAAATACTAACACCTAGTGTACTAGGATTGGACTCATTGTATGTATTAGTACAAACAATAATTGTATTTGCATTTGGATCAACGAGTATATTTATAGTTAATAAAAGTTATAACTTTGTGATAAATGTGGTTATAATGGTGGGAGCATCAATACTTTTATATAAAATATTATTTGAAAAAGGAAAAAATGATATATTTTTCTTATTGCTTGTAGGTATGATATTTGGAACTTTATTTAAAAGTGGTTCTTCATTTATGCAAATGGTAATAGATCCAAATGAATTTTTAGCTTTACAAAGTAGTATGATAGCTAGTTTAAATAATATTAACACAGACGTACTTATGATATCGATGATAATGATTATTGCTATAGTACCATTTATATATGATGATATAAAGTATTTAGATGTATTATCTTTGGGAAGAGAACAAGCAATAAATCTAGGCGTTGATTATGATTCATTAGTAAAAAAGATGATAATAGTGATTTCAGTACTAGTATCTATATCAACAGCTCTTATAGGGCCAATGACATTCTTAGGATTAATAGTTGCTAACGTTGCAAGAGAAGGTCTTAAGACTTACAAGCACAAATACTTAATTATAGGTTCAACTTTAATAAGTATGATAACTCTTGTGGGAGGTCAATTCTTTGTACAACATATATTTAGTTTTAACACAACTTTAAGTGTAATAATAAACTTTATAGGTGGTATTTACTTTATACAGCTTTTATTGAAGGAGAGTAAATAGATGATAGAAATAAAAAATATTTTAAAAAAATATAAAGATAGAAATGTTGTAGATAATGTTTCTTTCAATATAGAAAAAGGTAAAATAACTTCATTTATAGGTCCAAATGGAGCTGGTAAAAGTACAGTTTTAGGAATAGTTACTAGACTTATAAGTGGCGATGGTGGAGAGGTAGTTATTGAGGGTAAAAACTTAAGTGATTATCACACTAAAGAATTAGCAAAAAAAATAGCTATACTTAAACAATCAAATAATATAAGCTTAAAACTTACAATAAGAGAATTAGTTGGATTTGGAAGATTTCCACATAGTCAAGGAAACTTAAATGCTGAAGATGAAAAATATATTGATGAAGCTATAGAATATATGAAATTAACTGATATACAAGATAAGTACTTAGACGAATTAAGTGGAGGACAAAGACAAAGGGCATATATAGCTATGGTTATAGCTCAGAACACAGAGTATATATTACTTGATGAGCCTTTAAATAATTTAGATATGTCTCATTCAGTTCAAATGATGAAAGTTCTTAGAAATCTTTGTGATGATTTGGGTAAAACTATCGTATTAGTCATGCATGACATAAACTTTGCATCATGCTATTCTGATAATATAGTTGCACTTAAAAATGGTAGGATTGAAAAAGTTGGAAAAACAGAAGAGATAGTTCAAAAAGAAGTACTTGAAGACATATATGAAATGAATTTTGATATAAAAGAGATAAATGGAAATAAAATATGTGTTTACTTTTAATAATATAGGGCAATCTTAGTAAGATTGTCCTATAAAAAGAAAAATAATTGAGAATGATTTTAAATACTGAATTAGAAGTAAACTCAATATACAATAAATTTATATAAAGAGAGGGAGATATTATGAATAAAAAAGCAGCAATAATAGCAGGAGTTGCAATAATAGGACTAGTAGGAGCATTTGCATTAACTAAAAATAAAAATAATGTTACTCCAGATACAAATGTAGCAGCAGAAAGTACAATGACAATAACTCATGACTTAGGAGAAACAACAGTAGAAAAAAATCCTGAAAGAGTAGTAGTATTCGATATACCTACTTTAGATACAATGGAAGTTTTAGGAATAGACAATGTTGTTGGAGTTCCAACATCAACGTATCCAGAAAACTTATCAAAATATGACTCAGATGAATATGCAAAAGTTGGTACAGTTAAAGAAGTAGATTTAGAAGCTATAAAATCAGCAGATCCAGATTTAATAATAATAGGTGGAAGACAAGCAGATTATTATGATCAATTAAGTGAGATAGCACCAACAATATCAGTATCAAAAGAAAATACTGATTATGTAGGAAGTGTGACTGAAAATATAAATACTATAGCTGAATTATTTGAGGTGGAAGATAAAGCTTCAGAAGAATTAGCAAAAGTAAAAGAAAGATTAAATGAAGTTAAAGAATTAGTTAATGGTAAAGAAGCATTAACTGTTATGGTGAATGAAGGAAACTTAAGTGTTTATAGTGAAAACTCAAGATATGCTTTATTATATCAAGGTCTTGGATTCAAAACAGCAGATGAAACGATAGAAGATTCAACTCATGGTCAAACAGTTACATTTGAATACTTAGCTGAGCAAAATCCAGAATACTTAGTAGTTTTAGATAGAGGAGCTGCTACAGGAGGAGAGTCAACAGCTGAAACAGTATTAGATAATGACATAGTTAAGTCTACTGATGCATATAAAAACGGAAAAATAATATATTTAGATGCATATACTTGGTATATAAATGATGGTGGTCTTAACTCTATAAATATAATGATAGATGATATAGCAAATAATATAAAATAATAAAATTACTTAAAAAGTCAGTTTTAAGTTTAAACTTAAAACTGACTTTATTTATAAAAATGGGAGATATAGTATGTTTATAGAAACTAAAAAATTTACAGTAAAAAAGGGTTATGCAGAAAACATAATTAATAAATTTTCAAGACCCAGAAATGAAGATGATACAAATGAAAGAAAAAAACCTCAAGGACTTATTGATGTTACAATAATGCAAAAGTTAAGAAAAGAAGAACATGAAGAAGTAATAGTTATGTTTAGATGGGAAAGTCAAGAAGATCATAAAAACTTTAAACTTAGCGATGCTCATAAAGAGGGTCATAAAAACAAAGGTGAAAAGCCAGACTTTATAATAAATGTAAGTGTAGATATGTATGATGTTAAGCATATAAATATGTAATTAAAAAGAGATGATTATTAGGAGTCATCTCTTTTATATTGTGTAGATTTATTTTAGTTGGGTAATAAGTATATGATATACTAATTTTATAACAAAAATATATAATCATAGATAGGAGGAGTTAGTATGATAAAAGATTTTATAAAATATTATGAACCATACAAGAAGCTTTTTTTCTTAGATCTTTTAGCTGCATTTTTATTTTCAGCATGTAATTTAGTTTATCCAATGATAACTAGAGATATTATGAATGATGTTGTACCCAATAAAGATTTAAGAATGTTAATTATATTTGGTATAATACTTGCAGTTATATTTATTTTCAAGGCAATATTAAATCATTTTATGCAATACTGGGGGCATGTGGTTGGAGTTAGAATGCAAGGGGATATGAGAAATTATGTATTTACTCACTTACAAAAGTTACCTAATTCTTATTTTGATAATAATAAGACAGGTGTTACTATGTCTAGAATAATTAATGACTTAATGGAAGTATCAGAGCTAGCCCATCATGGACCAGAAGATTTATTTATATCAGGAGTTATGCTTATTGGTTCTTTCTTTATACTTTTAAATATAAATGTAGGGTTAACTATTATTATATTTGCAATACTACCACTATTAGTGTGGTTCGCAATTGCACAGAGAAAAAGAATGAATAAAGCATTTATGGAAACAAGAGTAAAGACTGGGGATGTTAATGCTACTTTAGAAAATAGTATAGCAGGGATGAAAGTTACTAAGTCTTTTTGTAATGAGAAAGAAGAATTAAAGAAATTCAACAATAGTAATAGTATATTTAAGATTGCTAGAGAGTCTGCTTATAAAGTTATGGCAGATTATTTCTCAGGAATGAACTTATTTATGGATATACTTGAACTTATAGCATTAATAGCAGGAGGATATTTCGCTTATATAGGAAAGATAACTCTTGGAGATTTTACAGCATATTTATTATATGTAAAGATGTTTATTGAACCGATAAAAAAGCTTATTAACTTTACAGAACAATATCAAAGTGGTATGACAGGATTTGAAAGATTTATGGAAATTGTTAATGAAGAAACAGAAAAAGAAGCTGAAAATCCTATAGAGTTAAAAGATGTAAAAGGAGATATAAACATTGAAAATATATCTTTTACTTATGAAGATAAAAAAGAAGTATTAAAAGGATTAAATTTAAATATAGAAGCGGGAAAAACCGTAGCACTAGTTGGACCATCAGGTGGAGGAAAAACTACTTTATGTAGTTTAATACCAAGATTTTATGAATTTGAACAAGGTGATATAAAAATAGATGGAATAAGTGTTAAAGATGTAAGTTTAAAATCATTAAGAAAAAATATTGGAGTAGTTCAGCAAGATGTATTTTTATTTACGGGAACTATAAAAGATAATATTATTTGTGCTAAGCCAGAGGCCAATGAGGATGAGATTATAGAAGCTGCAAAAAAAGCTAGAATACATGAGTTTATTGAAAGTCTACCAGAAGGATACGATACTTATATAGGAGAAAGAGGTGTTAAATTATCTGGAGGGCAAAAGCAAAGAATTTCTATATCAAGGATATTCTTAAAGAATCCACCAATAATTATACTTGATGAAGCAACTTCAGCTCTTGATAATGTTACTGAAAGAGAAATTCAAGCATCTTTAGAAGAGTTAAGTAAAGATAGAACTAATTTAGTAGTAGCTCATAGATTATCTACTGTAAGAAATGCTGATGAAATTGTTGTTTTAACTAATAATGGAATTGCAGAAAGAGGAACTCATGAAGAATTAATAAATAAAGGTGGAGTTTATAGTAAACTTCATAGATAATTATAATAAAGCTAGCAAAATTTGCTAGCTTTATTATTTGAAAGACTTAAAAATATATTTAAATTAGGATAGACTTTTGTTAAAAAATAATATAAAGTTTAGGAATATTGATTTAGACTAAAGATATATCATAAAAATAAAGGAGGTGCTAGATGTATATAGATTTCCATAATCATATAGATTTCCATAATCATATAGATTTTTATAGTAAGGATAAAGTCAATGAAGTAATAAATATTATAAATAAAGAAAAAATAATAACTATAGCTTGTGCAATGGATGAAAAAAGTTATATAGAAAATATTGGATACTCAAATAAAAGTGATTATATAATACCTATATTTGGTATACATCCTAGTAAAGTTAAAAATAATAAATTTAATTTTGATAAAATAGAAAATTATATAAAATATGCCCCTTTGATCGGAGAAATAGGCCTTGATTTTTATTGGGTAGAAGAAAAAGAAACTTATTTAAATCAAATTGAGGTATTTGAGTATTTTTTACAAACTGCTAAAAAATATAATAAATATATAAATGTACACACTAAGGGGGCAGAGGAATTAGTATTAGATTATATAAAAAAGTATGATGTGTCAGAACAAACTATAATACATTGGTACTCAGGAGAAGAAAAAACTTTAGAAAAGTTAATAGATATAAAGTGTTTGTTTACTGGAAGTGTTGATTTAGGGTACAGCGATAAAACTAATGAGATAATAAAGAAAATTCCAATAAACCAATTATTAGCAGAAACTGATGGACCAACTGCATTACAGTGGGTAAATAATATTTATGGAATGCCAGATGAAATAAAGAAAGTATATAAAAAAATAAGTGATATTAAAAATGTTGAAGTTGAAGAATTTAAAGAGCACTGTAGCAAAATACTAAAAGAAATAACAAATTTTAACAAAAAGTAGCGCAAGTTATTAAAGAATGATACAATTAATATAGAAAATAAAAAATACATACAGGGGAGCTAATTTGCTGAGAGGAGATTAAAATCTCGACCCTTAACCTGATTTGGGTAATGCCAACGTAGGTAGGATGTTAATTATAGTGATTAATAATATAAATTATTATATTTTATTATAAAAAGTCTTATCTTAATGATAGGACTTTTTTTATTAAAAATTAAAAGGAGGAAATAAAATGGTAATAGCAGATATAGCAGTAGTACCTTTAAGACCTTATAGAGGAGAAGAAGAAATGTATAAGGTTGTAGATGCATGTATAGAATGCATAGAAGAAAGTGGATTAAAATATGAAGTTGGTGCAAATAGTACAACTATAGAGGGAGATTTTGAAGACATCTTTAAAATAATTCAAAAGGTACATAAGTTACCTTTTGAACTTGGGTGCGAAAGAGTTATAACTACTGTTAGGATAGACGAGAAAGCAGGAGGAATAACAATTGAAGACAAGCTTAAAAATCATAGACAAAAGTAAAAATTATATCTACCCAATATTAACATTTATAACAATATTAATTATTTGGCAATTAGTTGTTGAATACAAAGAGATACCTCAATACATACTGCCAACGCCAATAGATATTATTAACGTATTTATTAATGACTATCAAGTTTTATTTGCTAATATAAAAGTTACTTTATATGAATCTATATGTGGTTTCATTTTGGCTTTAGTTAGTGCAATGTTTTTAGGAGTAATTATGGACTTTGTAAGTATAATAAGAAAATGCTTATACCCTATATTATTAGTTTCCCAAACTATTCCAACTATAACCATTGCACCACTTTTAATAATCTGGTTTGGATTTGATACTTTACCTAAAATATTAATGGTCAATTTAACTTGTTTCTTTCCAATACTTATAAACTTTGTAGATGGATTAGAAAATATAGATAAAGATTATCTAAATCTATTTGAAACTATGAAAAGTACAAAATTAAAAACTTTTATTCATTTAAAACTTCCAATGTCTTTAGATAAATTATTTTCAGGAGTGAAAATATCAGCAACATACATGGTTGTATCAGCAACTGTTGCAGAGTGGCTTGGAGGAACAGAAGGTTTAGGGGTATACATGGTAAGGTCAAAAAGTGCATATGCACTTGATAAGGTATTCGCATCAACAATTATAGTTGTAATACTTAGTTTAATATTCGTGGGAATAGTAGATATATTAAGAAAAGTAATAATAAGACATAAATAATCAGGAGGAGATAAGATGAAATTAAAAAGAATGATGTCACTAGCTTTAATTAGTACATTAAGTTTAGGAGTACTTTCAGGTTGTACAAAAAATAAAGAAGCAAAAAGTGAAAATGAATTACAAGATGTTACGATGGTCTTAGACTGGACACCTAATACTAATCATACTGGATTATATGTAGCGTTGGAAAAAGGTTACTTTAAAGACGAAGGATTAAATGTAAAAATAGTTCAACCATCTGATGGTGGATCAGCTACTTTAGTTGCAACTGGAAAAGCGGATTTTGGGATTAG
This sequence comes from Romboutsia sp. 1001713B170207_170306_H8, assembly GCF_015550495.1. Classification (NCBI taxonomy): domain Bacteria; kingdom Bacillati; phylum Bacillota; class Clostridia; order Peptostreptococcales; family Peptostreptococcaceae; genus Romboutsia; species Romboutsia sp. 1001713B170207_170306_H8. The sequence goes on along the minus strand of NZ_JADNAX010000005.1, from coordinate 197,451 downwards.
TTATCAAGAAGAAGTTACTTATGCTAAGACAAGTAAAGATCCATTACCAATAAAAGCAATAGCAACAGTTATACAACATAATACATCAGGGTTTGCATCTTTAAAGAGTAAAAATATAACTTCACCAAAAGACTTTGAAGGAAAAACTTATGGAGGATGGGGATCTCCATCAGAAGATGCAATACTTGATGCTGTTATGAAAAAAGAAAATGTAGACTTTTCTAAACTAAAAGTTTTAGATGTTGGAGAAGATGATTTCTTTACAGCAGTAAATAACAGTGTAGATATGATGTGGATATTTGAAGGTTGGACAGCAATAGAAGCTAAGCAAAAAGGTATAGATTTAAATTATATATCATTAAGAGATTTAGATGAAAGATTAGATTATTATACTCCAGTTATAATATCTAATGAAACTATATTAAGTGAAAATCCAGAACTAGCTAAAAAGTTTTTAAATGCTACATCAAAAGGATATAATTATGCTGTAGAAAATCCAGAAGAATCAGCAAAAATCTTAGTAAAGCATGCATCTGAAATAGATGAAACCTTAGCTATAGAAAGTCAAAAATTCTTAGCAAATGAATATATAAGTGATGCAAGTAGATGGGGAGAAATGAAGGATAGTGTATGGAATAATTACACAGAATTTTTAAGAGAGTACAATTTAATAGAAAAGGATTTGAAAGCAAGTGATGCATATACCAATGAATTCTTACCAGAATAACAAAGCAAAGCTAATATTAAAAAATGTAAGTAAGAGTTATGATAATTTATTAATATTAAAAAATATAAGCATAGATATAAAAGAAGGGGAATTGATTACTTTATTAGGTCCAAGTGGAAGTGGTAAAAGTACAATATTTAATATAATAACAGGTATTACTAAAATGGATAGTGGAGATATGCACATAGATGGTAAAATAAGTTATATGCAACAAAAGGATTTATTATTGCCATATAAGAACATTATTGACAATGTATCTATTCCCTTAATTATTAATAAGAATAAAAAAAGTCAGGCCAGAAATATAGTGAAACCTTATTTTAAAGAATTTGGTTTAGAAGGGTATGAGCTTAAGTTTCCCAGTGAATTATCTGGTGGAATGAAGCAAAGGGCTAACTTTTTAAGAACTTTTATAAATAGTAAAGATTTAATGTTGTTAGATGAACCGTTTGGAGCACTTGATTCTATAACTAAGTCGAATATGCAAAAGTGGCTACTTAATGTTAGAAAAAAGTTTAACTCAACAATTATGCTTATAACTCATGATATAGAAGAAGCAATCACTTTATCGGATAGGATATACGTTATTTCTGAAAAGCCAGCAAGTATTAAAGCTGAATTTATATTAAATAATAAAAATAAATATAAGTTTGGCAGTGATGATTATATAAAATTAAAAAAAGATATATTGAATTTACTTTAGAAAATAGCTTAGATATATAGTTGTATATCTAAGCTATTTTTATTAAAAGAGTAATGTGAGAATATTAAAGTGTAAAAATGGATAAATTATACTTGTCAATATCATTCAAAGTTTCAGGAGGCATTTATGGACAATAATAAAAATAGAATGAAAGACAGACCAAAATCTAATGCAGAATTAAGAAAAATGTATTTCGAGCATGGCTCTGAAATCGGAGTAAAAGATGGCGAAAAAATAGGGGCAAGAAATTGCGGCACTAATAAAACTAAGAGTGAAAAACTATATCACAAAGTGAAAAAAGATGATTAATCAACCTAAATAAGAAGTGGCAATATAGCTACTTCTTATTTTTTTATAAAAGTATTTTTATTATATAATTGAAGTACTATAATGGAATTAAACAAGTACTTTAAATAAGGAGAAATTTAAATGAATATAAATAATATAGAAAATACAATAGATTTAAGAAAGAAAATAATAGAAAAATCATCTGAATTATTTTTAACTCAAGGGTATAATAAGACTACAGTTAGAAAGATAGCAGATGATTGTGGAATAGGAAGAGGACATCTATACTATTATTTTAAAAAGAAAGAAGATATACTACTTTTTATATACAGAGATTTTTTAGAAAAAATATATGAGTATATAAATAATAATAATGATATTGGCAGTAATACTATGGTTAGATATGCAGTTAGTCAGTATTTATATACATATATAATAGTAAGTTCACATTCATTATTTAGAATATATATAGAAGCATCTAAGGTAGACGTAATAAGAAAAGAATATGTGAGTATATTGATAGACTTATTTAATAAAAAAGGATTAAATAAAGAATTTGAATTTGATGAAGAAGATATATACTTAAGTATGACTATTGGATGTGCAGGAGAAAGTGAACTTCTAAATAGGTATTATGAGAAAGATTGTAGTTTAACTTTAGATGATATAGTAAATAGTACAATAATGACTAGATTATTACTACTTAACATTGATTATAATAAAATTAATAATATAATAGAAGAAGCTATAAAAATAATCAATAATTTAGACCTAGATAATATCAAAAGTATAAGTGAAATAAAAACATTTTGGTCTAAATATATACAGTAAAAGAGAGGTAAAAGTATGATTAAAGAATTACTAATAGGAAGCTCCCTTCTATTAGGAGGATACACTTTTTTTAGATTTGAGAATAAATCATTAGAGAAAGTGGAATATTTTATAGAAAATGAAAAAATTCCAAGGGAGTTTGATAACTTTAATATAGTTCAAATTAGTGATTTACATAATATGAAATTTGGAGAGAATAATTGTAAGCTGTTACAATATGTAGACGAATTGTGTCCAGATATCATAGTAATAACAGGAGATTTAGTAGATGGAGAAAAATCAAATTTTAATGTTGCTCTTAATTTAATAGATGATCTATCTAAGAAGTATAAAGTATATCATATAATAGGAAATCATGAACAAAAGGCTTTAATAAAGAGGTATAGAGATAAGTATAAAGAGTATTTTAGTGAATTAGGTAAGAAAAATATTATAAATTTAAATAATGAACATATTGAGATAAATCGTGGAAATAGTAGCATAAATTTATATGGATTAGTAGTTCCACTAAGTTGTTATAGATACTTATTTGAGAAAAAAGATAATATTAATATAGATAAAAAATATGTTGAAAAATTACTAGGACCTATAAATAAAGGTAAGTATAATATATTATTAGCTCATACTCCTTTTTATTTTAATGAATACGCAAAATGGGGTGCAGATTTAATTCTAGCTGGGCATGTCCATGGAGGAATAATAAGGTTGCCTTTTTTAGGTGGATTGCTATCTCCAAATAGAGAATTTTTTCCTAAGTATGACTTAGGGAAATATGAGTATAATAATTCAGAAATGGTATTAACTAAAGGACTAGGAGGTTCAAAAGTGTTAGTTAGAGTAAACTGTAGACCAGAGTTAGTCAAAATAATACTTAAGAGTAAAGAATAAAAATTTTATTAAATAATAAAATTAAATAATAAAATTTGAAAATAGAAATTGATAATAAAAGGATATAATGGTGAGTATATATAGAATAGTAAAGCGATGAATTAAGATAGAATTCATCGCTTTACTTTATTATAGAATACATTTTATTAAATTTGTATAATGACATTAAGTTAGGGGTGAAATACAATGTATTTATAAATTACTTAGGCATGCCTAAAATAGGAGGGAGAAATATGTACAGGTTAGCAAAACAGATAGCTAGTCATAGAAAACTTATAATATTCATAGCTTTAATTTTATTAATTCCATCATTATTTGGATATATAAAAACAAATATAAACTATGATATATTAAGTTACTTGCCAGATAGTAGTTCAACTATAAAAGCTGAAAAAATATTAAAAGAAGATTTTGGATCAGGGTCACTATCTATGCTTATTGTAGAAGGTATGGAAGATAAAGACGTTGCAAAATTAAAAGAAAAAGTTTCAAAAGTTGATGGTGTAAATAGTGTATTATGGATAGATGATTTTATGGACTTATCAGTACCTAAGGAAATTATACCCAAAGATATGGTTAATTTTTTATACAATGGTGATAAGTCTACTATGATGGTTATTAATTTTGAAGATGGTTCAGCCAGTACAAAAACTATGAATGCTATAGATGATATAAGACGTATAGCAGGTAAACAGACATTTTTAAGCGGTATGGCAGGAATAGTTAAGGATACTAAAGATATATCAGAACAAGAGATGCCGATGTATGTTATATTAGCAGGAATAGTAACTACAATAATATTATGTTTTGCATTAGAGTCTTATATAACACCATTTATATTCATTGGAAGTATTGCTTTAGCAATAATATATAATTTTGGTACAAATATAATATTTGGAGAAATTTCATACATAACAAAAGCATTAACTGCAATACTACAGCTTGGAGTAACTATGGATTATTCTATATTTCTTTTACATAGATACGATGAGGAATTAGAATTAACAGACGATAGAATCGATGCAATGTCAAAAGCAATTGTAAATACAGCTAAATCAGTATTTGGTAGTTCAATAACTACCGTAGCAGGTTTTTTAGCTCTATGTGCAATGGATTTAACTCTAGGTAAGGATATAGGATTAGTAATGGCAAAAGGTGTTATTATAGGCGTTATATGTACAATAACCATATTACCTGCATTTATACTTACATTCGATAAATTAATTCATAAATATAAACATAAAAGTTTATTACCTACATTTGAAAAAACATCAAATTTTATAGTTAAAAATTATAAAAAACTTGCTATTTTATTAGTAATTGTATTTATACCTGCCTTTATAGGGAATCAAAAAGCAGAAGTTTATTATAATTTAGATGAAAGTTTACCAGATAACTTAGACTCAATAGTAGCAACTAATAAATTGAGAACAGATTACAATATGAATAGTACAGATATAATCCTAATAGATAAGTCGATGAGTTCTTATGAAAAGTCAAATATGGTAAAAGAAATTGAAGATTTAGATGGAGTAAATTTAGTATTAGCATTAGAAAAATACTTAGGACCGGGGGTATATGAAGATATACTACCAAGTGAGATTTTAGATCAATTAATTTCTAATGGATACGAGGAGATTATAGTTAACTCAGAATACAAAGCTGCATCTCCAGAATGCTCAGAACAGTTAAAAGAAATGAATAAGATTGTTCATAAATATGATAAAAATGCTTTAATTGGTGGAGAAGCTCCACTGACTGAAGATTTAATACAAATAGCAGATACAGACTTTAAAAAAGTAAGTGCAGTATCTATAATAGCAATATTTTTAATTATAGCTATTATATTTAAGTCAATATCATTACCAGTAATACTAGTATTAGCAATAGAGACAGCTATTTTTGCAAACTTAGGAATACCGTATTATACAGGTACAGTAGAACCCTTTATAGCATCAATAGTTCTTGGGACAATACAGCTTGGGGCTACTGTTGACTATGCAATATTGCTTACATCTAGATTCCAAGAAGAGCTAATTAACGGATATGATAAATTCACAGCTATGAAAAACTCAATACAAAGCTGTGGAAGATCAATAGTTACAAGTGCATTATCTTTCTTTGGAGCTACAATTGGTGTTGGCATTATATCTAAATTAGAGCTTATAGGCTCATTATGTGCATTAATGGCAAGAGGTGCTATTATAAGTATGTTTGTAATTATATTCTTTTTACCAGCAATACTTATAATATTTGAAAAAATTATACTAAAGACTAGCAAAGGATTCTTAGAAGATAAGAAGAAACAAGAATTATCTACAGTTCAAGATTAAACTTTTATAAATTTTCGGGGGGATAAGATATGAATAGAAAAAATAAAACTATGAAAGTAAAGTCAGCAACTTTAATAACTGCAGCAATAGTTGCAAGTAATGGAACTTTAGTATTTGCCAATAATAGTGATATAAAAAAAGATGAAACAGTATATTCCATATTAGATGAAAATGGAAATATAAAAGAAAATATAGTATCAACATGGATAAAAAGTAATTCTAAGTTAGGGGAAATAAAAGATATAAGTGATCTTACAAATATAAAAAATTTAAAAGGTGATGAAGAGCCAACTATAAATGGTAATGATGTTACATGGAATATAGATGGAGATGATTTATATTATAGTGGTAATAGTACAAAATCAATACCGATTAATATAGGGATAAAGTATGAATTGAATGGTAAAAAAGTAGAACCAAGTGAAATTATTAATAAATCAGGTAAAGTAAAAATTACTATATCATTAAAAAATAGAGAGCCTAGAAGTATAGATATTAATGGTGAAAATAGAACAGTATATATACCATTTTTATCAGCTGTTGAAGTAATTATGCCTAGAGATAATTTTAAAGACATAGATGTAAGCAGTGGTACCGTTTTAGATGAAGGAAAAAATTGTTCTATAACTTTCATATCTGTACCAGGTTTAAAAGAATCATTAGATTTAGATCAAGATCTAAGTACAGTAATAGGATTAGAAGATGAACTAGTTATAGAAGCGAATGCTACAAATTTTACAATGCCTAGCATAATGGCTGTAGTTTCTCCTAATGCTTTAGATATGAATGAGTTAGAAAATTTAGATGAAAATAGTACTATAAGTGATTTAAGATCATCATTAGGTGATTTACAAAAAGGAGGAGAGTCTTTATTAGATGGGGCTAAACAATTATCTAAAGGTGCAAATGAACTAAATGAAAAGTATGCACTATTTAATAATGGAGTTAAAACATTAGATAGTGGGATAAGTGACTTAAATAAAGGTGTAGGTGAGCTAAGTAGCTCTACACCTGCATTAAGTCAAGGGGCAGGAACATTACATAGTGGTTTATATGAATTAAAGACAGCACAAGGACTATTCACACAAGGTGTTAATGTACTTGATAGTGGAGCAGCTCAATTAGATAGTGGAATATCTAGCTTGGTATCAGCATCACCACAATTAACAAATGGAGCAAATAGTTTAAATTCAGGGGTTAATGAATATGTAGGTGGAGTAAGTAAATTAGCAGGATCATATAAAGGTATAGATGATGGAATAAGTAGTGCGTATGAAGGAGCATCATCATTAGTAAATGGATTAGGTAATGGAGTAGGTAAGTTAAATCAGCTGAGTAGTAGTGATATAAGTTGGGCTATATCAATACTACAAAATAGTAGTGATCCAAATGTACAAAAAGTGGCACAAATGTTGGTAAATAACGGTGTAATAGACCAATTTAATGCTTTAAAAACTGGATTAAATGAAGCCTATGATGGAGCAAAAGAATTACAATCTGGACTTAAAAATCTTAAGTCTGGATCAGATACATTTAACACAAATTTAAAATACATTTCATCTAAAGGAAATGAATTAACAAACGGAAGTAGTCAGTTACTATCAGGGATAAATCAATTAGCTTTAGGAGGAGAGCAATTGAAGGAGGGAAGTAGTGCACTAAAATTAGGAACATCAGAACTAGCTTTGAATGCTTCTAAGTTAAATACAGCGACAGGAACTATATATAGTGGTAGCGGTGACTTATATGATGGAACTATTAAATTGAACCTAGGTGTAAATCAATTAAACCTAGGCTCAAAGACTTTAAAAAATGGAACAGCAGAACTTAGTGAAAATTCAAGTAAAATATTAAGTGCAACTGAACAATTAAGTAGTGGTGCAAGTAACTTATATAATGGAACTAATAAGCTTAAAACAGATGGATTAGATAAATTATATGAGTTAGGTGATGAAAAATTAAGTAAAATAGATGGAGTATTGCAAGCTAAGGATGAAATAATAAATATATCTAAAGAGTACGATAATTATGGTGGAAAATCTGAAGATATGCAAAGTAATGTGAAGTTTGTAATGAAAGTAGAAAGTAGCGCTGATGAGAATAGCGATGATAAGACTAAAAAAGAAGATAATACTAGTCACCAAAATGAAAAAGGCGGTATTTTAAAATGGATGAAAGGATTATTTAAATAAAGATTAAATTCTGATAGAATATTGAATAAATATATGTGAGTCTTATAAAGAAATATAATTAGTATTTAATATTGTTACTGATAATATTTATAGGGTAAAATATAGAGTATAAATTTATAATTTAAGGAGAGACAACTATGGAAGATATGAATATACTTATAACATCAGAAGCCAAAAGGGAGTTAGATAAGCTGTTAGAGAATAGCGATAAAAAATGTATAAGAATACTAACTAGATGTATAACAATGACATCTAATGCAAAAATAGATTTAGAATTAGATACCCCTAATGAAAATGACAATTTATATGATGTAGATGGATATAAAATAATTATAAATAAAGCATTAGACTCACAAATGAATTATATAACTATTTCATATGGTGGTCTTCTAAGTAGAAATGAATTTTGTGTAGAAGCAGATTTTTGTTTTTATTATTAAAATACAAAATAAAAGTACCGGTAACATAAGAATATACCGGTATTTTTATTTATAATGTTATATAAATTCAATATAAAGCTATATGAGATTATATAAATTTAATTAAATAAAAAGTAAAAAGTCATTGGATAAACTCAATGACTTTATTTATATACTTATAAAATCAAATCTAAATACCATAAGATCTTATGTAATGTAAATCTACAATTTAGTCTAAATTCTTACCTGTAAATGCTAAAGGTAAAAGTTCACCTAAAGTATATTCCAGATATTCATCTCTACTTTTAGCGATATAAATTTTAAAAGTTTCAAGATTACAAAATTCTGCCATAACCTGTCTACATACAGCACAAGGAGCACAGAAATCTCCTTCACCTTGACTTATGCCATGTTTATTTCCTACAATAGCTATTGCAGTGAAGTTATTATCTCCTTCTGAAATAGCTTTAAATATAGCTGTTCTTTCAGCACAGTTAGTAGGTGTGAATGCAGCATTTTCAATATTACACCCTTTATATATTTTTCCGTTATCGCAAAGTAGTGCAGCTCCTACGCTAAATCCTGAATATGGAGAATAAGATAATTTCTGAGCTTCAAATGCTTTGTCAATTAGTTCTTTTACATCGATCATAAATTCTCACCTAATCCTTTATATTTAATACTATAAAACTTTCTATATAATTATTTATATTACCCTTATTGAGGGATTATTATTGTATCATCAATAATTAAAAATGTAAATAGAAAAAATATTATTTCACTATACATTATTATTAATATGTAAAAATAATAAGTTTAACATATAGACTATTAAATGCATATTTTAGTAATAAAATTGTAAAGTTGGTGAAACTATGAAGCATAATTTGGGTATAAGTTTATTAATATCTTCAATATGTTTAGTTCAAATAGGATGCTCATCTGAGCCTGTAGTTAATAATAATAATATAGTTATTAAGGATGAAACCACTACAAACAATGAAAAGATAAGGAATGATAATACAGTTCAAAATAATCAAGTAATAAAAGAAAATAGTGAAAATAATGCGCCAAATAATTATTATATAATTTCCTACAGTAGTAGCCAGTATCTCACTTATGATGATATACGTTATTTAAGTAAAGAAGAACTAGCACTAGCTAGAAATGAAATATTTGCACGTCATGGATATACTTTTGATAAAGCGAAATATAAAAACTACTTTAGTAGTCAACAATGGTACACTCCAATTGGAAAAGTTGATATGAATACATTTAGTGATATAGAAAAATATAATATAAATTTTATAAAATCATATGAATAAGTAGAAATGAGGCATTACTTTAGATTGAAAAGTAGTGCTTTAACTTTTATACATTTAAAATTAAAAATAAATATAATAAAAAAGTTTAAAAAGACATAAATAAGTGTATATACTATATATTGCGTTTGGTATTATTATATACAACTATATATAGTGATATATAAAATATAAATTGTAAATGTAAAATACAAAACAAAAAGTTAGAAGGATGGGAGAAATGAACTGGATAAAGCTTAACAACCAAGTAATAATAAAAGATGAAGATGGCAAATATCAACTTGAAAAAGATAAAGAAGCCTTAGACAGTTACATAAAAGAATATGTAACTCCAAGATTAAGAGCATTTAATGGTATAGAGGAAAGATTAGAATATTTAATAAAAAATAATTATTACTCAGAAGAAATTATAAATAAATATAGTCTGGAGTTTATAAAAAAATTAGAAGAAAAAATAAAAAAATATGATTTTAAATTCCAATCATATATGAGTGGAAATAAATTTTATGGAAATTATGCTCTAAAGAGCGATGATGGTAAGGAAATTCTAGAAACTTACAATGATAAAGTGTTAATAACTTCATTAGCATTAGGCGATGGAGATGAAAAGTTAGCTTTAAAATTAGCTGAAAAGTTATCAAAACAAGAATTCCAACCAGCAACCCCAACATTTTTAAATGCAGGAAGAAAAAGAGCAGGAGAAATGGTATCATGCTTTTTACTATCAGTAGAAGATAGTACAGAAGGAATATCTTATGCCATATCTTCATCAAATCATCTATCAAAAATAGGTGGAGGAGTAGCTTTAAACTTATCAAGACTTAGAGCTAGTGGAGAAGATATAAAAGGAATACAAGGTGCTGCTGGTGGCGCAGTTGGAGTAGCTAAGATGTTAGAACAATCTTTTAGTTATTTTAATCAAATGGGAGCTAGACAGGGAGCAGGAGCTGTTTATCTAAGTGTATTCCATCCAGATTTTGAGATGCTTATGGACACTAAAAAAATAAATGCAGATGAAAAGATAAGATTAGCAACGTTATCTTTAGGAGCCGTTATACACAATAAATTTATGGAATTAGCAGAAAAAAATGAGAAAGCTTATGCATTTTATCCTCATTCAGTTTATAAAAAATATGGAGTTCATATTGATGAGATGAAAATGGATGAATGGTATGATAAATTAGCTAATGATGATGATATAAGAAAGAAAGAAATAAACCCAAGACAGATGCTAACAAAAATAGCTCAAATGCAACAAGAAAGTGGATATCCATATGTAGTATTCATAGATACAGCTAATAAAGAACATATTTTAAAAGATGTTGGAATAATAAAAATGTCAAACTTATGTTGTGAAATTTTCCAATATCAAACATCTTCTGATATAAAGGGTTATGGAGAAATGAATAATTGGGGACAAGATATAAGTTGTAACTTAGGATCATTAAATATTGCCAATGTAATGGATAATAAAGATATAGAAGGAACTGTTAATACAGCCATTAGAGCATTATCTTTTGTATCGGATAATACAAATATAAAAGCTGTTCCTACCGTTAAAAATGGAAATGATAAGTCTCATTCAATTGGTTTAGGGGCCATGAATTTACATGGATATTTAGTTAGAGAAAATATGCTATATACTTCTGATGAAGCTAGAGAATTTTCAGACGTATTTTTTGCAATGGTTAGATATTATGCTATAAAAGCATCTATGGAAATTGCAATTGAAAAAGGACAAACTTTTGAAGGCTTTGAAAAATCTGAGTATGCAAAAGGTAGAGAAAGTAGTGTTCTTTCAAAATATTATATAAACTCATACTTACCGAAAGCTAAAAAGGTTATTAAGTTATTTGAAGGTATATATATACCAACAAAGGAAGATTGGGCAAAGTTATTAGATGATGTAAAAATAAATGGAATCTATAATGCATATTTAACTGCAATAGCACCTACACAAAGTATTAGTTATGTACAAAACGCAACATCAAGTATAATGCCTATAACAGAGCCTGTTGAAGTAAGAACTTATGGAGATTCTACTACCATTTATCCTATGCCATTTTTAACTAATGAGAATATGCTTTACTACCAATCAGCATATAGAATGGATATGAGAAAAGTTATAGATATTGTATCTACTGTCCAACAACATGTAGACCAAGGCATATCAACTACATTATTTGTAACAGACGATAAGACTACAAGAGATATAGCCAAATTATATATATATGCATATAAAAAAGGATTAAAGAGTCTGTATTACACAAGAACGAAAATGACTAGAGATGATAATGAATGTTTAATGTGTTCAGTATAAGGAGATAGATTATGACTTTTAGATTAGGAAAAATACACAAAGCTGTAAACTGGAATAAAGAAGATGATGGATTTACACAAGCTTTTTGGGAACAAAATGTAAAACAATTTTGGTTACCAGAAGAAATATCTGTATCTAAAGACCTGAAGGTATGGAATGATTTAAATGATAAAGAAAGAGAATTATATAAAAAAGTTCTAGGAGGACTAACTTTATTAGATACAAAGCAAGGTAATAATGGAATACCATCAATGATGAGTTTAACTGAGAATCTTCAAAGAAAAGCAGTATTATCATTTATGGGAACTATGGAAGAAATACATGCAAAAAGTTATTCATCTATTTTTACAACACTTCTTTCTAGTAATGAAATAGATGAATTATTTGACTGGATAGAAACAGAAGAAACCTTACAAAAAAAAGCTGAGTTAATATTAGAGCAATATGAAAATACTAATGATCAAAAAAGTTTATACTTATCTATGGTTACAAGTGTATTCTTAGAGAGTTTCTTATTTTATTCGGGATTCTTCTATCCACTATACTTAGCTGGACAAGGTAAGATGGTTGCAAGTGGAGAGATAATTTCTTTAATACTAAGAGATGAGTCTTTACATGGTAAATATATAGGATTACTTGCCCAGGAAATATACGATACGTTTGATGATAGTGAAAAATTAGCACTTAAAGAAAGAATGTATGTTATACTTAATAATCTTATGAAAAATGAAATTGAGTATACTAACAAAATATATAAGGAAAGTAAACTTGAAAAAGAAGTTATAAATTTCTTACAATACAATGCTAATAGAGCATTAGAAAATTTAGGGTTTGAAGATTTATACGAAGTTAGTGATATAAATCCGATAGTTTTAAATGGATTAAGTACAGAAACTAAAACACATGACTTCTTCTCTACAAAAGGTAATGGATATCAAAAGGGTATATATGAAGAATTAGAAGATGAAGATTTTATAATTTAAAAATGTTTTTATATAGATAAAAACTATATTATTTTAATTAACATTATATCAATATAGTAAAGCTAAACAAATAAAAATTAATGAAGAATAAAATAAGGTAAATAAAAAATCTCTTAGTATTTAATACTAAGAGATTTTTTTATCTAATGGGAGTATACTTTGGAATAATAGTTCGTATTACGGTTAATATATAAAATAAATTTTATAAAATTACTGCTTACATTTAAAGAAAAAAATATGATAATCTTATATTGTAGGGTTGTTATACTTTAAATGAAAGGTGGTATTTTTATATGTATAAAGTAGGGGATTTAATTATTTATGGTAGTAGTGGAGTATGTAAAGTAGAAGATATAGGAGTACCTAATATAACTGGAATAAACAATAATAAAGATTATTACACATTAAAACCTGTATACCAGGATGGAAAGATATTTACACCGGTAGATACAAATATTTTTATGAGGCCTATTATGTCATATAAAGAAGTACAAGAATTAATAGATATTATACCAACAATGCAAAAAGATTTAATATATGACAAAAATGCAAGAGTAGTGGAAGATTATTATAAAGAATTTTTAGAAACTCATGATTGTTCAGAATTATTAACATTGATTAAAATGTTATATGAAAAAAAAGCTGATACTATAAATAATAAGAAGAAACCGAGTCAAATAGATGAAAAGTTTATGAGTATAGCTGAGAATTTAATTAATGAAGAATTTTCTGTAGTTTTAGGTATTGAGAAGGATGAGGTTCCTAATTATATTGGCAGCAAATTAGACAATACACAAGTTAATAATGAATAGAAATTTTATATAAAAGAACTCCAATCTTAAAAAAGAATAGAGTTTTTTTATTTTAGCTTTTTATTAATATTTGGTTAAGATAGTTACTATATAAAAAGTTAGGAATAATCTGTGTATATGTCTTAAAAAATGGAATACTAGAAATGAGGTGATTAGATGAAGTCAGTATGGACTAAAAGTTGTAATTTAACTAAAAGATATACTTTAGATAAAGATATAAATGTTGATAATTTAATTATTGGAGCAGGGATGGCAGGAGTATTAATAGGGTATATGTTAAAGAAAAATGGTGAAGATGTAATTTTAATTGATGCAGATGAAATTGCAAGTGGAAATACTAAAAATACTACTGCAAAGATAACATCTCAACATAATTTAATTTATAATAAATTAATATCTGAGTTTGGAGAAGAAAAAGCTGGACAATATGCTAAAGCAAATGAACTTGCTATAAAAAGATATAAAGAAATTATCGATGAAAGAAAAATAGATTGTGATTTTGAAAGTAAATCAGCATATACATATTCATTAAATGATATAGAGATAATTAAAAATGAGGTAAAAGCTGCTAATAGGCTTGGTATAAATGCTGAATTTGTAGAAAAAGTTAACTTACCTTTTGAAATTAAAGGAGCTATTAAATTTAATGATCAAGCACAGTTTAATCCACTTAAGTTTTTAAAAAATATTTCACAAGATTTAATTATATATGAAAACACAAGAGCATTAGAAATTAAAGAAAATTTAGTAATTACAAATAGAGGAAATATAACAGCAAACAATATTGTGGTAGCTACACATTATCCAATAATGAATATACCAGGATATTACTTTATGAAAATGCATCAAGAAAGAAGTTATGTTATAGCATTAGAAAATGCAACTTATGTTGATGGAATGTATGTAGATGTTAATAGCGATGGATATTCATTTAGAAATTATAATAACTTATTATTATTAGGAGCTATAAGTCACAGAACGGGAGAAAATGAAAATGGCGGTAACTATGATAAGTTAAGGAAAATTGCAAAGGAGTTATACCCTGAGTCTAAGGAAAAGTATACATGGTCTGCTCAAGATTGTATGACTATAGATAAAATACCGTATATAGGTAAATATTCTAAGGAAACTCCTAATATATATGTTGCGACAGGATTTAATAAATGGGGAATGACAAGTTCTATGGTGTCAGCTATGATAATATCCGATATGATACTAGAAAAAGAAAATGATTTTTCAGAAATATTTTCTCCAAGAAGATTTGATTTATCTTTATCTATAAGTAATATAGGTAGAGATATGGTAAAAACAGCTAAAAATTATATTGCACAAAAAATATATATTCCAAGTAGTGATATAGAGCACATTAAAAATGGACATGCTGGAATTGTTGAATATAATGGAGAAAAAGTTGGAGTTTATAAAAATAAGGAAGGGAAAGAATTTATTGTATCAACAAAATGCCCTCATTTAGGCTGTCAGCTTAGTTGGAATGCAGATGAATTAACATGGGATTGTCCGTGTCATGGATCAAGATTTGATTATAAAGGTAAATTAATGGGAAGTCCTGCAACCAAAGGGATTGTAGAGGATTAAACAAATATATGAGATATTTTCAAGAATATTAAGAAAATTTCGGGGGGGGTACATATTGATTTTATAAAAATATATGATAAAATATGTAAAAAAGGAGTTATATCATATAAGAATAGAGTTAAATTTTGATAGAGTACTATATTAATATATGTATTGATGTAATTGAATTTATAACCTCAGTGTAGATACTTTTATCTATTACTGGGGTTTTTATTTAATATATAATATAAAGACTAGTAGGGGTTAAGTAGAAAGGTTGAGTAAATATGGAATTAAGAGAATTGAAAAATTTATCATATAAGATAGAAGATGAATTAAGAAAAGAAATAGAAGAGGTAAGTGACTTTATATTTAATAATCCAGAACTAGGAGGGCAAGAATATATATCATCTAAATATTTAGTAGATAAAATATCTCAATATGGATTTAATGTTGAATATCCTTATTGTAATATAGACACTGCTTTTAGAGCTGAGATTGGAGATAATGAGGAGACTAGTATAGCTTTTTTAGCTGAATATGATGCTTTACCAGGTTATGATGGACCGAATGGATTAGGACATGCTTGTGGTCATAATTGGATAGCTGCAGGAACCTTAGGAGCGTGCTTAGTTTTAAGTAAATTAAAAAAATATTTTAAGGGGAAAATTGTGTTAATAGGAACACCAGCAGAAGAAACTATAGGATATAAGTGTGACTTAGTTAAAGCAGGAGTTTTTAATGACATAGATATAGTTTTTCAAATGCATATAGAAGCTTTTAATAATATAAACTGTAAGGCATTAGCTATGGATTCTATAGAGTTTTCTTTCAAGGGAGTTGCAGCTCATGCAGCAAGTCACCCACACATGGGAGTTAATGCTTTAGATGCAGTGCAACTTACATTTGCAGGAATAAATGCATTAAGGCAACATGTTACATCAGATGTAAGAATACATGGAATAGTAAGTAATGGTGGAGAAGCTCCTAATATAGTTCCAGATAGAGCTAGCTGTAAATTTTATGTTAGGGCAGAAGATAGAAAAAATTTAGAAGTTGTAAAAGAAAAAGTAATAAACTGCGCTAAGGGAGCAGAACTAATGACTGGTTCACAATTAACATATAGATATTTTGAAAATTCTTTTGATAATATTATAAATAATAGTATATTACAAGATATAATGAGAAAAAATCTAGCTAATGTAGGTATAAGTGAATTATTAGAATCACAAGATGGACCAACTGGTTCAACTGATATAGGAAATGTAAGCCAAGTTTGTCCAACTATGTATACAGAACTAGCTTTAGATATATGTCCAATAGTAAGAGTACATGAGAAGGAGTTTTTAAATTATGCTAACTCATTAGAGGCGTATGATAAGCTTCATAAGTCAGTTAAAGCAATGGTTACTTCAGCTCTAGAAATATACTTAGATAAGAAATTGCTTAAAGAAATAAAAAAAGAGCATATAAAAAATATAAGTTTATAGATTAAATATAAAAACCGCATCACATATATGATACGGTTTTTATATTTAATAATATTAATATTGGTGCCGGATATGGGACTTGAACCCATACGGTATTACTACCAACGGATTTTGAGTCCGTCGCGTCTGCCATTCCACCAATCCGGCATTTTCTGAAAATTTAAATATTATATTAAAGATTATAGCAATAAATTATAACGTTTGCAACATATTTTATCTTAATATACATTTAATATTATGTTATTATTAAATAATAGCATAATTGTATATAATAACAATAGTAAAAGCGCTAAAATACATAGAAATTTAGGAGTGAGGATTTTGGACAAAAGATTAATTATTATAGATGGAAACTCAATAATAAACAGAGCTTTTTATGCATTGCCAGAAATGTCGAATAAGGAAGGATTGAAAACTAATGCAATTTATGGTTTTACTACAATGTTATTTAAAATAATAGATACATATAAACCTACTCATATAAGTGTAGCATTTGATAGAAAAGCACCTACATTTAGACATTTAGAATATAATGAATATAAAGCTGGAAGAAAGAAAATGCCAGACGAACTTAGAGAGCAGTTTGAACCATTAAAAGAACTTTTAGATAAGTTTAATATACATAGATTAGAATTAGATGGATACGAAGCAGATGATATAATAGGTACAGTTTCTAAATTAGGAGAAGAACACGATTATAAGGTGTATATAGTTACAGGGGATAAAGATGCAATACAGCTTGCATCAAATAAAACAACAACTTTAATTACTAAAAAAGGTGTTGGTGAGGTTGAGGAGTATGACTTTAACTCTGTTATGGAGAAGTATGAAATGACTCCAACTCAGTTTATAGATCTAAAGGGCCTTATGGGTGACAAATCAGATAATATACCAGGAGTTCCAGGTATAGGTGAAAAGACTGGAATAAAGTTAATAAAAGAGTTTTCTAGTATAGAAAACTTAGTTGAACATATAGACGATTTAAAAGGTAGTGTGAAGAAAAAAATTGAAGAGAATAAAGAATTAGCTATAATGAGTAAAAGACTGGCTACAATAATAAGAGATGTTCCAATAAACGTAAAATTAGAAGAATTAGAGTACGGAGATTATGATACAGAATCTGTAATAGAAGAATTTAAAAAGCTTGGATTTACAAGTCTTGTATCAAGGCTTTTAGATTTAGATGGTGGTAGTGAAGTAGCGAAAGAGTCACCTTTAGAATTAAAAATAGGTCCTGTTGATGATATATCATCATTAATAAAAGATATAAACGATAAGAAAGAAGTTATGATTAAAACTGTAACGAAAGTTGGGAATATACTTGAAAAAAATATAATGTATATATTCATAAGTATAGATGGTAATAACATATATTATCTAAATGAAGGACAAATATCTGATTTTAAAGAAATTCTATCTAGTAATGAAATTAAGAAGTTTGGTTATAATCTAAAAGATGATTATATAGCATTAAGACCTTATGATATAAAGCTTGAAAATATGTATTTTGATATAACAATAGCAGAATACTTAATAGATTCAGCTTCATCTACATCTTATGAATGTAGTGCAATAGCAATGAAGTATCTAACTAGAAAAGTAAAATCTAAAGAAGACTTACTAGGTAAAGGTGCTAAAGCTAAGAAATTTGAAGATTTAGATATAGAAGAAATAAAAGACTATATAGGTCAAATTATAAATGTAGTAAAACTTTCTTCAGAAAAAATGGAAAAGTATTTAAATGAAAGTGATATGGACAGCCTATTCCATGAAGTTGAGATGCCTCTAGTTGAAGTTTTAGGAGAAATGGAATTTATAGGAATAAATGTAGATAGAGATATACTTAATGAGCTTGGTACTCAATTTAAAGAAATTATAAGTAAGTTAGAATCTGAGATATATGAAATGGCAGGAGATTCATTTAATATAAACTCACCAAAACAATTAGGCGTTATATTATTTGAAAAGCTAGGATTACCAGTAATTAAAAAAACTAAAACTGGGTATTCAACTAATGCAGAAGTTTTAGATAAATTAAGAGACAAACATGAAATAATAAATAAAATCACAGAGTATAGACAAATAGTTAAATTGAATTCTACTTATGTTGAAGGTTTACTTGGAATAATAAATCCAATAAGTAATAGAATACATTCATCATTTAATCAAACTATTACTACAACAGGAAGAATTTCTTCTACAGAACCAAATCTTCAAAATATACCAGTTAAAATGGAGATGGGAAGAAATATAAGAAAAGTATTTATAGCTGGAGAAAATTATGAGTTAGTAGATGCAGATTATTCTCAAGTAGAATTAAGAGTTTTAGCCAACATGAGTGGAGACGAAAATATGATAGATGCTTTCAAACATGGGGAAGACATACATTCAAAAACTGCATCACAAATATTTGATGTAGATATAAATGAAGTAACATCTAGACAAAGAAGTGAAGCTAAAGCTATAAACTTTGGTATAGTTTATGGAAAAAGTGATTTTGGTTTATCAGAAGATTTAAATATACCAGTAAAGCAAGCTAAAGAGTATATAAATAGTTATTTTGAAAAATACAGCAAAATAAAAGAATTTATGGATAAAACAATAGAAGATGCAACTCGTGATGGATACATAACGACGCTATTGAATAGAAGAAGATATATACCAGAGCTAAAATCAAGTAACTTTATGTTAAGAAATGCTGGAAAAAGAGCTGCAATGAATGCACCTATTCAAGGGAGTGCCGCAGATATTATAAAAATAGCAATGGTAAATGTGTATAAAAAATTAGAAGAAAAAAATCTTAAATCTAAACTTATACTTCAAGTGCACGATGAACTTATAGTAGAAACTGCAAATGATGAATTAGAAATAGTTAAGCAAATAGTAAAAGATGAAATGGAAAACGCATTTAGTATGGATGTTAATTTAGATGTAGACCTTAATGTAGGTTGCTCATGGTATGAAACTAAGTAGGTGAATGTATGTTAGTATTAGGGTTAACTGGTAATATAGGCTGTGGTAAAAGCAGCCTATCTAATATTTTTAGAGAAGATTTTAATATAGATATAATAGACGCAGATGTTATATCTAGAAATATATTTGAAGATAAATTATTGCTTAATAAAGTTTTCGAAGCATTTGGAGAATCGATAAAAAATAAAGATAATACATTAAATAGAAAAGTTTTAGGAAGTATAGTTTTTAATGATGATGAAAAGCTGATAAGGTTAAATGAAATTACCCATCCTAGAATAAGAGAAAAGATATTAGATAATATAAAATCAATAAGAGAACAAGGTAAAAAAATAGTTATTATTGATGCAGCATTACTAGTAGAATGTGGATACCTAGAATTACTAGATAAACTTCTAGTGGTATACTGTAGAGAAGATATTCAAATACAAAGAATTATAAATAGAGACTCATGTAGTAAACAAGATGCTCTTAATAGAATACGATCTCAACTTAGTCAAGAAGAGAAAATACGTTACTCAGATTATAAAATTGATAATTCTGGAACATATGAAGATTTGAGAGTAAAAGCACATAAGTTTATAAATTATGTAAAGGAGAAATGGTGTGAGTAAAAAAATATTAATTTTTATGGCTATCATCATAACCATAGTTGCATCTATAATGATAGAAAGTGATGGATTTAAAAAATTAATATATCCAAAAAAATACTCTAACTATGTAGAAAAATACTCTAAAGAATATAATATAGATGAAAACTTAGTATATAGTGTTATAAAAGTAGAAAGTAAATTTGATAAAGATGCAGTATCTCGAAAGGGAGCAAAGGGATTAATGCAAATTAGTGACATTACAAGAGATTGGGCAATTGAAGAGTTGCAACTAGGTGATATAGATATTTTTGATCCGGAAACTAATATAAGAATTGGATGTTGGTATTTAAGTAAACTTTATAAACAGTTTGGGACACTTGACTTAGTTATAGCAGCTTATAATGGTGGTTCAGGTAATGTAAGAGAGTGGCTTGGAAATGATGAATATAGTAAAGATGGAAAGCTATATAATATACCATTTCAAGAAACTTCAAATTATGTACTTAAAGTTGAAAAAAACTATGAAAAGTACAATATGTTATATGATGAGGAAGGGAAAGACTAATGAATGTGAAGAAACTGCTAGCTATATTTTTAGCTGCGTCTATGATATTAGTTGGATGTAGCTCCAACAATGAAGAGACCACTTCTAGTGACAGTAAAGAAAATACAAGTGGATTTAACTCAAAGTACATAAATCTTACAATGGTAAAACCTACTACTATAAATCCGGTTTTAAATACGGATAAATCTGTAGGGTATGTAATGAATTTAATTTATGATGGCTTATTTACAATCGATCAAGATTACAATGTAGTGCCTCAATTAGCAAAAGAGTACTCATTATCAGCAGATGGTAAAAGCATGAATATAAAATTAAAAGATGCCAAATGGCATAGTGGAAATGATGTTACATCTAGTGATGTAATGTATACTATAGGATTAATTCAAAAAAATACTACAAGTCCATATAATGCATTTACTGAAAATATAGATTCTGTGAATATAACTAATAGCAAAGAATTTACTATAAACTTTAAAGAATCATATGCATTTTCTAAGGATACATTAATATTTCCAATAGTATATAAGGATTCATTAAGTAACAAATCAGATAGTGAGATACTTGAAAATGATAATAACTTAATTGGTAATGGTCCATATAAAATAGAAAAGATGGAAGATAGAGAAGGCATGACATTAGTGGTAAATCAAGACTACTATGATGAACTTTCAGATACAATGAAGGATATACACGTTAGTATTGTACCTACAGAAGAAGAACAAGTATCAATGGTTATGGCATTAGAAAGTGATATGGCAAATATATCATTAGGAGATTTAAGTCAGTTTTATGAAGATGAATTTAATATAACTAACTATGAAGGTAGAGACTATGAATCTATTATATTTAATTATGACAATAAATATCTAAATGATAATAATTTCAGAAAAGCAATAGCATATGCTATAGATAGAAATTTAATTTTAGAGGAAGGATATATAGATAATGCAAAATTAGTAAACTTCCCACTAAACACTATGTCTAAATACTATGATAGTGAGTTAAAAGCTTTAGCATATAATAAAACTAAAGCTGAAGAGTATTTAAAGAAAATAAATCCTAATATTAGTGAAAAAACAACTGAAAAAGATTCAAATAATGTAGAACAAGCTACAACAGAAAATAATACATCTGAGAACAAAATAGAAAAAACAAATTTAACATCACAAGAATTAAAATCTTTATTATCTGATATTAATTTAAAAATAATAGTAAATAAAGATAATGAAGAAAGAACAAAAGCTGCAAGTATAGTTAGTGATAACTTATCTGATATAGGAATAAAAACAACTATTGAAGCACTGACAAGTGAAGAAATGACTACAGCTTTAAATAATAAAGATTATGATTTAGCTTTTATAGGATGGGAATTATCTAGCATTCCTGATGCAAGATCAATTATTGAAGCTAGTGGATATTCAGATGAAAAGCTAACAGCGTATATGGAATCTTTAGCAATTGCAACATCAGATTCTAAAATATCAGAAATTTACTCAGCAATTCAAAAACATATTAGGGATAAGGTTGCCTTTATAAGTTTAGTAATACGAAATGAGTATTTAGTTACTAATGAAAGGCTAGAAGGTAAGACCCAACCAAATGACTTTGATGCTTATGAAGGTATAGCGAACTTGACTATAAAAGGTAAATAATTTCAATTGTTTTACAAAAATATATTTTATTATAAAGTGAAATATGATGATATACCCCTGCAGGGTATATATGGAGGTGAAATAAATGAAAAAAAAGCTATTAATAGAAGGTATGAGCTGTGGACATTGTGTAAATCATGTTAAAACAGCTCTTACTGAGGATATTCAAGGTGTAGAAGTCTTAGAAGTTAACTTAGATGGCAAATATGCACTAGTTGATGTTAATGAAAGTGTAACTGATTCTGATTTGAAATCAGTAATAGAAGACTTAGACTTTGAACTAAAAGGAATAGAGTAATACAAATAGAGGAAGATGAGATCTAGTAAATCTCATCTTCCTCTATTTGTATTATTCCCTTAGAAGTTAAAAACTCTTCTTGAAGTTCTAATATTAATTCTATAGTATATTTAGAAATAGACTCTCCACATCCCTTGTAAATAAATTCAATCATTTCATTCATAGATATAGTTCGTTCTTCCATTATAATAACCTCCTAATATAGAATATAAAAATTATATTATATCAAAAAGTTATTAAAAACAATAAAAAAGACTTCTATTGGGGGAAAATAATAGAAGTCTAAAATGGGGGAGATTGAGTATGTTTGATTTTACATTTATATTATGTCCATACTCAATATTTATATACACTAAAATTTTAATGTATATAAATATATTATGAAAAATTCGTACTAAGGGAACTCACATTTTGAAAAAATAATGAATATAATAAAAGTAATTAAGGGGGGAGTATCATGGAATCTAGAGATTGCAAAGATAATTTAAGAAAATTGATACTTGATATGGCCCAAAAAGAACTTGAGGAACATGCATCTACAAAAGGAGCTCAAAAATACTTTGAGGGAAATGTTGATAAAGTTATAAATAATAATATACAGAAAATGGGGAAGGAAAGAAGTTCTAATTCAATTTATACTAAAGTTATAAAGCAGGGAACATATCAAGATAATGTTGTATCAGTAGCAAAGGTTATAAAAAAAGAGGAAATATTTAAATCTAAAAATGAACTACTAAAATTCGCAAGATACTTAGGACTAAACTTAAATATGAAACAATCTTATGGACAGATATTAAAGAAAGTTTCTAGACATATATATTCAAATAGAAATCTATATTCTAAGAAGTATGTTTTATATAGAAGGGGAAATCAGGAATATATATTAGAACCTGAAAAAATAAAAAATGAACTATTTGAAAGTTATAGATCTAAGACTAGAGATGATATGAAGTCAATAGCTAGATTATTAGATTTAAATGTTAAGGATGATGAGGGAGCAGAAGATATAAGAAAAAAAGTTATAAACTATATTATTAAAGAAAAGTTAGGTAAAAAAGGGGATAAGAAGAGTTAAAGGCGCAAAGTATGCGTCTTTAATTTTTATATTCGCATATACTATAAAAGATAATAAATGAGGAGATGATAGAAATTGAAATTTAAGAAGCTAATCATAACATTTATTATACTTGGTTTCATAGCTATAACATCTATATCAGAAATGAAATATTTACAAAAATCAAAGGAAATAACAATAATAAGCTATAATATACATAGTGGACTTAATAAGGACATGTTCCCAACATTATTTGATATAATAGATTTCCTTAGAATGTCTGATGCAGATATTATATGCCTTCAAGAAGTTAATGAGTCGGCAAAAGTAGGATTTCAAGTTAGTAGTTTAAAAGAAGAACTTAAGATGTACTCTCATTTTGGAGCTAATGTAGTTAATTTAGGATCTAACTACGGATTAGTAACCTACTCTAAATATCCTATAGAATCGGAAAAGCATATATACTTAAGTAGTGATAGAGAGCAAAGAGGTTTATTACATACAGTGGTTAATGTAGAAGGTAAAAAATTAAATATAATAAATGTTCACTTAGGAGTAAAAAAAGAAGAAAGAGAAATTCAAATTAAGGAGGTGCTATCCTTTGTAGAATCACTAAATCCAGAACCATATATAATAGTAGGTGATTTTAATGAGGGAGACCTTAATTTAGATGGAACTAATTTAAAGGATGCAGCAGAGGAGACAGGAAATTCTAATATTTTAACATTTGCATCAGGATTATATAGAATTGATTATATTCTAGTGTCCGAAAATATAAAAGTATTAGATTATAATGTATTAATAAAGAATATGTCAGATCATTATCCAATAATATCCAAACTGAAAATATAAATAATATTGCAAAAAATACTTAATACATATAAAATTAAGGGAAATAATAGAAAAATTAGAGGAGGATATATATGAAATTTACTTTTTGTCACAATAATTTTAATGTACTTAACCTAGAAAAAAGTTTAGAGTTTTATGAAAAAGCATTAGGATTAAAAGAAGTTAGAAGAAAAGAAGCTGAAGATGGCAGTTTTATATTAGTTTACCTAGGTGATGGATCAACTAGTCATACATTGGAATTAACATGGTTAAGAGATTGGGATAGAGCATATAACTTAGGTGATAATGAATTCCACTTAGCTTTAAGGGTAGATGATTTTGATTCAGCATACAAGTTACACAAAGAAATGGGATGTATTTGTTTTGAGAATAAAGCAATGGGGATATATTTTATAGCAGATCCAGACAATTATTGGATAGAAATATTACCATCAAATCATTAATTAAAAATTAAAATAACATAAGAATAAACTAGCATTATTATTTTATATCATTTAAAAATGAAATTTTTTAAGTGTAAATATGCTAGTTTTTTCTTTAGGTAATTTTAGGTATAAATTAGGACGACCTTCAATATATATTATTAATAATATTATTAAGGGGGAAAAACAAATGAATAAGAGAAGACGTTACAAAGGCTTCAATAAAAGAGGCAAGACTGCAAGTATAAGAGTATTTACTTTGATTTTATGTTTGTCATTAGTTGGTGGTTATGGATATATAGAATTAAAAGACAGCAAGTTATTCAATGATGATTTTAATTTATCTAAATCTATAAGTGAAAAAATAAAAAATATATCCATATCAAATATTTTTAAGATAGGTAAAAGCAAAGAAAATGAAAAATATGTATACGATGATGTCTCTGATGAACTAAATAGCATTAATAATGATGATAAAGTGGAAGAAACTTCTTCAGAAAATGAAAATTCAAAAGTACAAGTTGCAACTATAGATGCAGTTAAGATTTATACAGTACAAGTGGCATCTATAGGTGAAAATCAAGATTTAGAATCTGTAGAAGACAAACTTAAAAATAATAAAATACCATATTCTGTAGTAGAAATTGATGGTGTAGAAAAAGTACAAACTTATTCATCATTTGATGAAAGTGTAACTAGATCTAACTTAGAAAGTGCTAGGAAAGTATATAGTGATGCATTTATATCAGAGCTAGAAGTGCCTGTACTATCATTAGAATATACAGATAAATATTCTTATATAGAAGATATATCTACAGAATTAAATAATTTAATTGTAAGCTTCAAAGATGAAGCTGAATTTTGGGAAAAATCAACAGAGAGTATAGATTTAGAGGCTTATAATAATATTTTAACAAAAAGATTAGATGTATTAGAAAAAATACAAGAGAATGCAGAAAAAATAGATTATTCTCAAATGGATACATTTAAAGAAAATCTTATAAAATATGTTAAAAATGTGAATAGTAACACAACTCAAGCATCTAAAGATGCTAAAGAAAATAATGGGTATTTAAGTCAGGGTCTACTTTTATCATCAATTCAAGAATACTATTCATTTATAAATTCCATAAAAGTTAGTTAAAGGTTGTTTTAAACAACCTTATTATTTTGTCGAAAAATGATTTTGAAAATTCAGATAAGATTTTAACAATTGTTAAGTTTCTTTTTAGGATATATTATACTTATAATATCAAGAGAAATAATTTATTTTAAGGGGGATAATATATGAAGCTCTTAACATTTAAAGGTGGAATACATCCAGAATATAATAAAGAGTATACTAAATCTAAAGAACTTCAAAAGGCAGACGATCCTAAAGTTGTATACATACCTCTTCAACAACATATTGGGGCTCCAGCAAAGGCTATTGTTGAAGTAGGAGATGAAGTTAAGCTTGGGCAAAAAATAGGAGAACAACAAGGATACGTTTCCTGTAATGTTCACTCATCTGTCTCAGGGAAAGTTTTAGCAATAAAAGAACATGATGTCCCAGGAGGAAGTGCACTATGCATAATAATAGAAAATAATTTTAAAGAAGAACTACATGAAAGTATTATACCAAAGGGAAATTTAGAAGATTTAACAAAAGAACAAATAATAGAATTTATAAAAGAAGCAGGAATAGTTGGTATGGGGGGAGCAACATTTCCAAATCACGTCAAAATATCACCACCACCAGATGCGACAATAGATACTGTTATATTAAATGGAGCAGAGTGTGAACCCTATCTTACAGCAGACCATAGATTGATGGTTGAAAATCCAGAGGATGTAGTTTACGGACTACGAGTATTAATGAAAGCTTTAAATGTTAAAAAAGGATATATTGGAATAGAAGTAAATAAACCTGATGCAATAGAAACTATAACAAATGCATCAACAAAATACAATGATATAGAAGTTGTAGGTTTAGAGGTTAAGTATCCTCAAGGCGCGGAAAAACAACTTATATATGCCTGTACAGGAAGAGAAGTGCCATCTGGAGGTCTTCCAGCAGCAGCAGGGGCTGTAGTTGATAATGTTGCAACAGCAGCTCAAATAGCTAAAACTATAAAAACCGGAATGCCTTTAGTTGAAAGAATATGCACTGTTACAGGTAGTTGCATAGAAGAACCTAAAAACTTAATAATAAAAACAGGAACTTTAGTATCTGAAATAATTAAGCAATGTGGAGGATATAAAAAAGACAAGAAGCTAGGTAAACTTATAATGGGTGGACCTATGATGGGAATAGCTCAATATACTGATGATATTGCAACAAATAAAGGATCTTCAGGAATACTTTGTTTAAGTGAGGAAGAATCTAGATTACCTAGACCTCAAAATTGTTTAAGATGTGGAAGATGTACCAATGTATGTCCTGCATTTTTACAACCACTATATATAAGTGCGTATTCATTAAATAATGATTTTGAAAAAGCTGCTAATAATAGAGCTTTAGATTGTATAGAATGTGGTTCATGTTCATTTATATGTCCAGCAAGAAGACCATTACTTCAGTCTATAAGAAATGCTAAAAAAGAAATTATAGCAATGAAGAAAAAACAATCTGTTAATAAATAGATAGGGGGAAATATTGTGGAAAAGAAATTAATAGTATCATCTTCTCCTCATGTGAGAAGTAATGAAGACACTTCTTATATAATGAAACAAGTCCTAATAGCACTTATACCAGCAGCGGTAGCTGGATTATATTTTTTTAGATTAAATGCATTAAGTGCTATGTTTTTTTGTATATTAGGATCAGTTGGATCAGAATATATATATCAAAGAATTACAAAACAAGAAAGTACTATAGGAGATTTCTCCGCAGTAGTAACAGGATTACTATTAGCATTTAATATTCCTGCTTCACTTCCATGGTGGATGTGTTTAGCAGGTGGAGTATTTGCAATAGTAGTTGTAAAAATGGTATTTGGTGGTATAGGAAATAACTTTTTAAATCCAGCATTAGCAGCAAGAGCATTTTTACTGGCATCTTTCCCAGTTGCTATGACATCATGGACCAAACCAGGAGCTATAGAATGGATAAATTCATCAAATATAGATGCAGTATCAACTGCAACACCTTTGAATTTCTTAAAAAGTGGAGTATCGGGGATTGCAGATTTAGCATCAAATAAAATTAGCTTAACAGATATGATGATTGGTAATATAGGTGGATGTATTGGTGAAACTTGTGCAATTTTAATCTTATTAGGAGGAGTCTACTTAATATATAAAGGAATAATAGATTACATAATACCTGTATTTTATATAGTTACAGTATTTATATTAACTTTATTATTATCTTGTTTTGTAGGTGGATTTAGCTTTAATTTTGCTATATATGAATTATTTGCTGGTGGTCTTATGCTTGGAGGATTTTTTATGTTGACTGATTATACAACATCACCAATGACAAGAAAAGGTCAGATTATATATGCAATTCTTGCAGGAACGATTACAACTGTAATAAGATTATTTGGAGGATATCCAGAAGGCGTATCATATTCAATATTATTAGCTAACGTAGCAACACCTCTTATAGATAAATATATATCTAATAGAGTATTTGGGGAGGTGTCTAAATAATGAACAATATTATTAAACTAGGACTTAACTTATTTGCAATATGCGCTGTTGCTGCTTTACTTTTGGGTGCGACTAATAGTATTACATCTCCAGTTATAAATCAAAGAAATATAGAAGCCAATAATCAATCTAGACAGATGGTATTACCAGATGCACAAGAGTTTTCAGAAGTTGATAGTAGTAATTATGAAAATATAGATGGAATGGTATCAGAAGTTTATGAAGGTAAGAATGAATCTGATATTGTTGGTTATACCGTAAAGGTTCTTCCTAAAGGATATGGAGGAGAAATTGAGCTTATAGTGGGTATATCTTCAGATGGTAATATTACAGGAATAAATATAGGAAATATGTCAGAAACACCAGGCCTTGGAGCTAAGGCAAAAGAGTCAGATTTTCAAGGGCAATTTACAGGTAAACCTGCATCAGATTTAACATTGGTAAAAGGGAGTGTATCTTCAGATGATGAAGTATCCGCAATATCAGGTGCAACTATTACATCTACAGCTGTAACGGATGGTGTAAACGTTGCTATAGAATTATTTAACAATTCTTTAAGTAAGTAAGGGGGAGAATAAAGATTATGGATTCAGGAAAAGTTTTAAAAAATGGACTTATTGACGAAAATCCGACCTTTGTACAAGTTATAGGTATGTGCCCAACTCTTGCAGTTACGAGTTCAGCAATAAATGGTTTAGGTATGGGATTATCAACAGCAGTAGTTTTGATATGTTCAAATATTGTTATTTCTTTAATGAGAAAATTTATTCCAGATAAAATAAGAATACCATCATTTATAGTTGTAATTGCAACATTTGTAACAATTGTTGGTTTATTATTAAAAGCATATGTTCCAACGCTTGATCAAGCTCTTGGATTATATATACCATTAATTGTTGTTAACTGTATAATATTAGCTCGTGCAGAAAGTTTTGCATCTAAGAATGGTGCACTTTTATCAGCTATTGATGGAATAGGTATGGGACTTGGGTTTACTCTAGCGCTTACAATATTGGGTGCTGTAAGAGAATTATTTGGAGCAGGAAGTTTGTTTGGATTCAACTTATTTGGTGATTCATATCAACCTGCATTATTGTTCATATTACCTCCTGGAGCATTTTTAACTTTAGGTTTTTTAATGGCTGGATTTAATAAGATTAGAAGTAAAAAGGCATAGGTAGGAGGGAGAAATATATGAATTTAATTCTTTTATTTTTAAGTATAGTACTTGTTAATAATGTTATAACATCTCAGTTCCTTGGTATATGTCCATTTTTAGGTGTTTCTAAAAAAGTTGATACAGCTGTAGGTATGGGAGCAGCAGTAACTTTTGTTTTGACTTTAGCATCAATAATTACATATTTTATACAAATGCTTTTAGTCAAAATAGGACTTGAATATTTACAAACTATAGCGTTTATATTAATAATCGCATCCATTGTTCAATTCGTAGAGATGGTAATACAAAAAATGAGTCCATCCTTATACCAAGCTTTAGGAGTATTTTTGCCCCTTATAACAACAAACTGCGCAGTTCTTGGTATAGCTATAGTTAATGTTCAAAATGGATATAATTTAATAGAAACAATTGTAAATGGGTTTGGAGCAGGAATAGGATTCACTTTGGCTATTATTTTATTTGCGGGAATAAGAGAAAGACTAGAACTTGCTGACATACCAAAGTCATTTAAGGGGTTTCCTATAACTTTAATTGCAGCAGGGCTAATGTCAATAGCTTTCTTAGGATTTACAGGTCTTATAAAGTTATAAAATGGGGGGAAAATAATGGATATATTAAAGGCAATAATACTTTTAGGTGCTATGGGATTGCTGTTTGGGGTAATTCTTGCATATGCTTCTAAAAAATTTGCAGTAGAAGTTGATGAAAGAGTAGAAAAGATACTTGAAGTTCTACCTGGAGCTAACTGTGGTGGATGTGGATTTCCAGGATGTGGAGGTCTTGCAAATGCAATAGTTAAGGGGAGTGCTCCTGTAAATGGGTGTCCAGTAGGAGGAGCAGCTGTAGGATCAAAAGTTGGAGAAATAATGGGCATTAAAGCTTCACAAGGAGAGAAAGAAGTTGCAAAGATTATTTGTAAAGGTAGTTGTGAAAGTGCAAAAGATAAATATGATTATGAGGGGATATCAGATTGTAGGGCAGCAATGTCGTTAAATTCAGGAGCTAAGTCATGTAAATTTGGATGCTTAGGTCTAGGTACCTGTAAAGATGTTTGTAAGTTTGGTGCTATAACAATAAAAGATGGAATTGCAATCATTGATGAGAATAAATGTGTAATGTGTGGTAAATGTATTGAGGTTTGTCCGAAATCTATAATAATAAAAAAGCCAGCTAAGCAAGAAGTTGTGGTTGAATGTAATAGTCAAGAGTTTGGAAAGTCTGTGAAAGAAAAATGTAGTGTAGGTTGTATGGGGTGCGGGATTTGTGCTAAGGTTTGTCCAGTAGATGCAATAGTGTTTGAAAACAAGATAGCTAAGATTAATTTTGATAAGTGTATTCAATGTAAGGTGTGTGTAGAAAAATGCCCTACTAAAGTAATAAAAGGTGATATTAGTAATAGATCTAAAGTTAGAATTAATGAGAAGGAATGTATAGGATGTACTATTTGTAAAAAACAGTGTAAATTTGATGCAATATCTGGTGAAAAAAAATCAGCTCATAAAGTTGATGAATCAAAATGTGTAGGATGTCACTTGTGTATGCAAAAATGTCCTAAAGGTGCTATTAAAACTATATAATATGGATAGAATAAAGGTGTGAAGTTATCATACCTTTATTTTTATTGAATAGATATATAAAGTACAAAAAAAGATTTACTAAATTTATGTTAAAATTTGCTTTTTAGTACTATGTAAATTTATACGCAATGACAACAAAATATAACAATTATGTAACTAAAAGGTTCGACAATAACGTTGAATTTTTTACAATATAGTGATAAACTGTATAAGTACAAATTCTAAGTACAAGAACGAGGTGAAAATATGAATATAATCTTAGCATCAGCATCTCCAAGAAGAAAAGAAATCTTAGAGAATGTAAATTTAAAATTTACAGTAATTGCAAGTGATATAGAAGAGGTTATATTAGAAAATGAACCTCCAAAAGATCTTGTTATGAGATTGGCTTTTGAAAAATGTATGGATGTTGCAATTAAAAATAAAGATGATTTAGTTATTGGTGCAGACACTATTGTAGTTTTGCAGAATAAGATTTTAGGGAAACCTAAAAATCAAGAGGATGCATACAATATGATAAAATCTTTATCTAATAAAAAACATCAAGTAATAACGGGTATTAGTTTAATAAACTTAAGTTCAGATAAAAAAGTGATAGATTATGTAGTTAGTGAAGTTACTTTTAAAGATTTATCTGATGAGTTAATAAGAGATTACATAAGCACTAATGAATCTTTAGATAAAGCAGGAGCTTATGGAATACAAGGATATGGTAGTTTATTAGTTGAAAGTATAAATGGAGATTACTTTAATATAGTAGGCTTACCAATTTCTAAAATAAGCAATCTACTAAAAGAGCATTTTGACGTAAATCTTTTCAAGTAAATGAAACTTTTATGGAGGATGATTTATCTGAAGGAATCTTTGGGTTGTTCTAGAAAACTAAAAGATATGGTATTAGAAGAGAGACCGAGAGAAAAAATGATTTTAAAAGGTGTAAAATATTTATCTAATGCTGAATTATTAGCAATATTGCTTAGAACAGGGACAAAAAATAGGAATGCTATTGAACTAGCTAACTATATAATAAATAAAGACTTACAAGGAATAAGACATTTACAAGATATAAGTATAGAAGAATTATGTGAAATTGATGGGATCGGATTATCTAAAGCTACACAGATTAAAGCTGCTTTAGAACTTGGACTGAGGGTTTCAAGTGCTAGGCCCAGTAAGTATAAAGTAAAAAATCCTTGGGACATATATAAGTATTATATGGAAAGCTTAAGGTATGAACAAAAAGAAATTTTTAAGGTAGTTCTTTTAAATACAAAAAATGAAATTATAACAGACGTAGATGTGTCTGTTGGAACTTTAAATTCATCATTGGTTCATCCAAGGGAAGTTTTTAAAGAAGCAATTAAGAGAAGTAGTAACAAAATGATTTTAATCCATAATCATCCATCAGGAAATATTGAACCTTCAAAAGAGGATAAAAGTATTACTGATAGACTTATTAGATGTTGAGATATAATAGGTATAGAAATTATTGATCATATAATAATTGGTGATGGTTTATATTATAGTTTTAAGGAAAACATGATAATTTGATTTAAGATAGTTGGAAGGAGCATTAATATGGCTAAAGAGAAGAAAGAAAAGAAAGAGAAAAAAGGATTTGGATCTTTATTCGGATTTGGAAAAATGACAAAGGATATGGGTATCGACTTAGGTACTGCAAATACGCTAGTTTATATAAAAGGTCAAGGTATAGTAGTAAGAGAGCCTTCAGTTGTTGCAATAAGAGATGATAGCAAAGAAGTTTTAGCTGTAGGCGAAGAAGCTAAAAGAATGATAGGTAGAACACCTGGAAATATAGTAGCTATAAGACCAATGAAGGATGGAGTTATAGCTGATTTTGATGTGACTCAATCAATGTTAAGTTATTTCATTCAAAAAGCAGCAGCTAAAAAAGGTGTTGTAAGTCCTAGAATAGCAATATGCGTACCATTTGGTGTTACAGATGTTGAAAAAAGAGCGATAGAAGAAGCAGCAAGACAAGCTGGAGCTAAAGATGCATATCTTATAGAAGAGCCAATGGCAGCTGCAATAGGTGCGGGTCTTAGTGTAGAAGAGCCAGAAGGTAATATGGTAGTAGATATCGGAGGAGGTACTTCTGAGATAGCAGTGATATCTTTAGGAGGTATAGTTTCAGCTGAATCAGTTAGAATCGGTGGTAATAAATTTGATGATGCTATAGTTGGATATGTTAAGAAAGAATACAACTTAATGATCGGTGAAAGAACTGCAGAAGATATAAAAATCAGTATAGGATCTACTTTTAAAGAAGATCAAGAAAGCAATATGCAAATAAGAGGTAGAGATTTAATATCTGGATTACCAAAGACTGTAGAAATATCGTCTACAGAAGTTAGAGAAGCATTAAAAGAGCCAATAAGTGCTATAGTTGATGCAATAAAATCAACTTTAGAAAAAACTCCACCAGAATTAGCATCAGACATAATGGAAAATGGAATAATGTTAACTGGAGGGGGAGCATTACTTAGAGGATTAGATAAGTTAATA
The DNA here is from genome assembly GCF_015550495.1 of Romboutsia sp. 1001713B170207_170306_H8. Taxonomy (NCBI): domain Bacteria; kingdom Bacillati; phylum Bacillota; class Clostridia; order Peptostreptococcales; family Peptostreptococcaceae; genus Romboutsia; species Romboutsia sp. 1001713B170207_170306_H8. Next base: position 163,240 of record NZ_JADNAX010000005.1, on the reverse strand, counting down.
AAGCAAGAAACAGGAATGCCAGTAACAATAGCAGAGGAACCACTTGACTGTGTTGCATTAGGAACTGGTAAATCAGTAGAAGATCAAGAAATATTCGAGAAAGTATTAATGATGAATACTAGAAGATAATAAAGTTGGTGATTGTCTTGAAATTTAATAATGATAAAAAGGACAAAAAAAGGGTTAATGTAAAAGTGATAGCAACGACTACAGTTGCTATCACTTTAATTGGAATTGTAGGAATATCTATTGGAAAGTATTCTGGGAATAATCCTTTTAAATTTGGTGCAGTTTTGGATGCAACATCATCTATAGAAAGTAGCCTAAATAAGGGCTTTACATTTATAACAAATAACTTTAGTGAACTTATTAACTATAAGAAAAATGCTAAAAAGCTAGAAGAGATAGAAGTTGAAAATGAAAAATTAAAACAAGAAATAGTAGAATTAAATAATACGCTAAGTAAAGGTCAATCATTAGAAAGTCTTAAAAAGGCTTTAAATTTTATTCCTGAAAATTATAAAGCAAATATGATATCGGCTAGTGTTGTAAGTAAAAACGATGGTAATTGGTATACTAGTTTTGTGATTGGGGCAGGAAGTAAGGATGGTGTAAAAAAAGATAGTTTAGTTGTCAATGGAAGTGGATTAGTTGGAGTTGTGTATGAGGTTTCAGAGAATTATAGTAAGGCAATTTCACTTTTAGATACTAAATCATCAGTAAGTTTTAAATTATTAAAGAATTCTGACTTTAAAGGTATTTTAACTCAGGGAGCAAATATTAGTGATGGAGAACGTTACAAAGAAAATGGATATCTTCAAGGGTATATGTTTGACTCATCATATGATGTTTTACCTGGGGATACTTTAGTTACGTCAGGGTTAGGTCTGTATCCAGAAGGTATAATAATTGGTAAGGTAGATAAGGTAATAGATGATAAGAATCAATCCTTAAAGTATGTAGTTGTAAAGCCATACGTAGATTTTAAAAATATTGATGATGTTATAATTATAGAACCAAGAGATAAAACGGATATAGGATAAAGGGGATAATAAATTATGAAGAGATTTTTACTTTGTCTTATAGGTATACTCCTTGTAATAATTGAGGGAAGTGTTACAAATTATATAGACCTATGTGGTGTTGGTATTAACCTTGTATTAATATATTGTACGATAATTTCTTTATATTTAAATGATCTTGAAGCTGGTATAATAGGAACTATAATAGGTCTTATAAAAGACATATCTATAGGTAGTATTTTTGGTGTTAATGCTTTAATTCTATTTACAGTATGTTATGGAATTAGCACTTTAAGAAATAAAATTTATAAAGAAAGTTTTGTTACAATAGCGACTTTAGTAATTGTCACGAGTATATTTGACTCTATGGTAAACATTACTGCTACTACCTTGGTACATAATAGTTATGGAATATTAACTATGGTACTGAAAGGTATAGTAATTATACCACTAATAAATAGTATATTAAGCTTTATAATTTATAGTATTTTTAAAAAAAGTATATTAAAGCTTAAAGAAGAGTAGTTGGTGATTGAATGGACGATAAAAAAGTAAATGATAGGTTTGTTATTATTAGAAATCTAATATTAGTAGTTTTTGCAGTTATACTGATAAAATTAGTATATATGGCTGTATTTAAATATGATTATTATATTGAGCAAGCTGAGAATAAGACGTATAAAGAAATTCCTATAAAAGCTGCTAGAGGTGATATAAAAGATAGGTATGGTAGGGTTTTAGCTACAACGAAAAATCAATTTACAGTTCAAGTTTCTGCAGATGGAATAAGTAAAACAGATTCAAAAAAGAATAGTAAATCTAATGAGATATCCTTAAAGTTAATAAACTTATTAGAATCAAATGGAGAAAGTTATACAGACGATTTCCCTATATATATAGAAAATGGTAAATATTATTATACATATGATAAAGAAATAAGAGAATATAAAGATTCTAAAGGAATTCCTCAAGATTTAAATGCAAAAGAGAGTTTTTATTATTTAGTAGATAAATTAATAGATGAGGGTGTTTTATCTAATGAAGATAAAAGGCTAGAAGCGTCAAAATTACAAGCTAAATTAAACAAAAATGGAGAGTATCCACCAATTTTAGTAAGTAAATGGATGTTTACAGCAGAGAAAAATAAAAATGACTGGTTAGCATCATTTAAGATAACTGATTCAAATATAAGTGCAAAAGAAGCTTTTAATAAAATTAAAGATTATTATAGTGATGATACAACTCTACCTTTAAATAAAAATATGAGTGATGAAGATGCTAGAAAAGTTCTTGTTGTTAGAAATTTATTAAAATCACAAGGATATTCTAGATATAATCCAGTTACTATAGCACAAGGTGTAAGTGAATCGACTATATCTCAAATTGAGGAGAAGCTTATGGAAATGCCTGGAGTATCTGTAAATAGTCAGCCTGTAAGATACTACCCAAGTGGAACCCTTGCATCTCATATACTGGGTTATATAGGGAAAATACCGTCTACGAGTGAGTCTACATATTTAGAAAATGGATACTCAAAAAGTGATTTAGTAGGGCTTTCAGGCATAGAAAAAAGTTATGAAGATCAATTAAGAGGAACTGATGGATATAAAAAAGTTCAAGTTGATGCTTTAGGTAAGATAACTAAGGAAATAGAGGTATCAGAACCTGAATCAGGAGATACTGTTTATTTAAGTATAGATAAAGATTTACAAGAAGTTGCTCAAGATTCCTTAACTAGAACATTAGAGTTTGCTAGAAAGGGAGGTACATTTGAGAGTATATATGGAAATAAATCGGGTGGTGGAACAGCACCTAATGCACAATCTGGAGCTGTTATTGCTATAGATGTTAAGACTGGAGATGTATTAGCGTCAGTTAGTTATCCATCATATGATCCAAATATGTTTACTAAGGGTAGTGTATCTTATGATGAATATCAAACGTTACTACCTGAAAATAGCAATGACTCTTTAGCTCCTAGTAAACTATTAAACTTAGTTACACAAGGGGTATTCCAACCTGGATCCACATTTAAAATGATAACTGGTATGGCAGCACTTGAAAATGGTTTAAATCCTAATTATACTATAAATGACCCTGGGTATATAAAGCTTGGAAATAGATATTTTGCTGACTATGTATGGCATAAATCTAAAAGTAATCATGGGGCTACAAATTTATATAAGGCGATACAAGAATCATGTAATATTTACTTCTATACAATAGGTAGTGGTAAAAACTGGAGTGGTGGGTCTGACCCAAATGTAGATATGGGACCAGAAAAAATATTAGAATATGCTAACTTATTTGGACTAAGTGAAAAGACAGGATTAATAGATGAAATAGAAGAAAGAAACGGTACAGTTCCTACAACTGAACAAAAGCTTGAATCTACTAAGACATTATTAAAATCTTATTTAAATAAAAATATGGCTAATGATTTTACTGATATAACAAAGGAAAAAAATCCAGATGAATTTGAAAGTAGAATTGATGAAATTGTAAGTTGGGCAGATGAAGAAAAGACTCCTGGAAGAGTTGAAGCTATAAATAGATTATTAGAATTAAAAGTAAAAGAAGATAGAGCAGAGGACTTAGCTGACCACATAGTTTTTGATTATCTAAATCAAGCTAAATGGACAACAGCGGACACATTTAACCTTGCGATAGGTCAAGGTGAGAATGCATATACTCCAGCTCAAATGGCTAGATATGTAGCAGCTATAGCAAACGGAGGAAATTTATTAGAATTATCTGTAGTTAAAAAGACAATATCTAGTGATTATAAAGATGTAGTTGAAGACACAAATGAATCAACAAAAATAAATTTCAAAAACAGTGATAATCTAAAAGATTTAGTTCAAGGTATGAAGCAAATGACAACTTTGAGTAGTGCAAGAACTACATTTGCAGGTTTAGATGTAGAAGTAGCGGCTAAAACTGGTACAGCTGAAAAAAGTGGTAAAATTCCAACTGCTAATGAATATGAATATTTATTAAGTCATATGGGATCTTATGGTGTTTCAGAAACAGAAGCGGTAGCTCTTGCTAATAAACTAATGGAAGAAAGAGAAGCAGAGCTTACAGCAGAGAGAATAGAAGAAATAAATGAGCAGTTAAAAGATAAAGAGTTAGATGAAGATGAAAGAAAATCACTAGAAGATGAACTAGCTGAAGGTGTAAATGAGAAGTTAGAAGATTCAGATAAAGTAAAATCGGCTTACTTAAGAAAAGCTATAAAAGAACTAAATCCTAAAATAAGTGATGATACTATAGATCAATTTAAATCAGATTATGGTGCTTTTGCATGGACTGTAGCATTTGCTCCTGCTGATAATCCTGAAATAGCTGTAGTATCTATGATACCTCAAGGTAATGAAAGTTCATATGCATTATTACCTGTAAGAGAGGTAATAGGTGCTTATATGGGATTAAATAACAAAAAGAATACAACTGCTGGTGAAAAAACAAGTAATACTGAAGATAATAGTGTTGTTAATGGCGAAGAAGATATAAATTTTGGATCACAAATCAAAAATTAAAAGGATTTAATGGAGTTTGTGAAGAATATAGATAAAGATGATATCACTCTGGAGGTTGTTATGTCTTTGAGAAAATTTACTCCGAAAGAATTAGTTGAATTCAAAGGAAATAAAAGAGGGATAATTTTAAATATTAAGAAAGTAGTTTCTTTTGATGAATTAAGAAATGGTATAATAGATAGGCTTGAAACCTCAGTAGGTTTTTTTAATGGAGCAAAAATTTGTGCCATTAATTGTGATTACTTAAGTGATATTCAAATACTAGAGCTCAAGCATGATATTGTTTCTAGATTTGATATTGAATTTATAGAAGAAGCTGATGAAGTTAAAAACAACAGTTTCGAGACTAAATATGTAAATAACTTAAGATCTGGTGAAAATGTTGATTTTGATGGCGATGTAGTTGTAATGAGAGATATGAAGCCAGGCTCACAAATTAATTCAAAAGGAAATACGGTTGTCATGGGGGACATAAGTTCTGGAGCTAGGGTTGTTTCTGGCGGCAATGTTATTGTGATGGGAAGTGTTACTGGATTTGTACATGCAGGAGCATTTGGAAATGAAAATGCTTATGTGGTGGCAAATCATTTGAATCCTAAAGTACTTCAAATTGCTAATAATATGGCAGAGGCGCCGGATGATGAAGTTTATGAAAAAAAGAAAAAAATTAGCCCGGAAATTGCCTTTGTAAGTAAAGGTAGGATAATAATTGAAGATTATTTATCCAAAACATTAAAATAATGATGAAATCCATAGGGGGTAATATTATGAGCGAAGTTATAGTTATAACATCTGGTAAAGGTGGAGTTGGAAAAACTACTACTGCCGCAAACTTAGGAACTGCTCTAAGTTTAGAAAATAAAAAGACTGTTGTAGTTGATGCAGATATTGGACTTAGAAATTTAGATGTAGTTATGGGTCTTGAAAATAGAATAGTATATGATATAGTTGATGTTGTTGAAGGGACTTGTAGATTAAAGCAAGCATTAATAAAAGATAAAAGATTTGATAATCTTTATCTTTTACCAGCAGCTCAAACTAGAGATAAAAATGCTGTATCTGTTGAACAGATGTCAGAGTTATGTGAAAAGTTAAAAGAATCATTTGACTTTATTTTAATAGATTGTCCAGCAGGTATTGAACAAGGATTTAAAAATGCTGTAGCGGGAGCTACAAGAGCTATAGTAGTTACAAATCCAGAAGTGTCAGCAGTAAGAGATGCAGATAGAATCATAGGTCTATTAGAGTCTAATGAGATAAAAGATATAAGATTAATTATAAATAGAATAAGACATGATATGGTTAGACGTGGAGATATGATGGATAAGCAAGATATATTAGAAATACTTGCTATAGATTTATTAGGATTAGTTCCTGATGACGAAAGTATAATTGTTTCAACTAATAAGGGTGAACCAGCTATACTTGATCAAAAATCTCTTGCTGGTCAAGCATATAAGAATATAACTAGAAGGATATTAGGAGAAGATGTTCCCTTACTAGAAATAGAGAATGATAATAAGTTTTTCAATAAAATAAAGAGAATGTTTGGTATGGCTAAATAGAAAGGTAGGGATAATCCGTGTTAGATATATTTAAAGTTTTTTCGAATGAATCTAAATCGAGCAAATCGGTTGCCAAAGAAAGACTAAAATTAGTTTTGGTACATGATAGAGTGGATTGTTCTCCTCAACTTTTAGATATGATAAAAGATGATATTTTAAAAGTTATAGCAAACTATGCAGATATAGAAGAAAATGGTCTAGAAATAAAAATGTCTAAATCAAGAGGGGAAAATGATGATATACCGGTATCTGCATTAGTGGCTAATATACCATTAAAAAATATAAAAGATAGAAGGATGTAATCTAAGATAATATAATATAAGGGGGGTATTGTACTGATACATACCCCTTATTTACTTATATGTAAAAGTTTAGAAAGACGGTGATAGATTGGGCACATATAAAAATACACTTAAATTAATAAAAGAATTGGACTGGAAGTTAATTTTTACTGTTTTAGCTATATTTACTTTTGGTATAATTATACTTAGTAGTGCAACCCATGTAAATGAAACAGGTAATTATAGTCAACTATATAAACAAGGCCTAGCCTTTGTACTAGGATGCATAATGATAGTTGGGATATTACTATTTGATTATAATTTATTGGGTAAATACTATAAAGGTCTTTATTTAATTAGCTTATTACTATTAGTAGTGGTACTAGTACCAGGTTTGGGTCAAGAAAGAGGTGGAGCTGTATCGTGGCTTAAGTTGGGTCCTCTAGATTTTCAAACATCGGAACTTGTAAAGCTTACATTCATACTTAGTTATGCGAAAATAGTTGAATCTAAGAAGGGTAAATTAAACACATTAAAAGAGATAATTCCATTAATTATCTATGCATTTCCTTTTATAGGTCTTTTATTTGCTCAACCAGACTTAGGTACAGCAATCGTATTTTGTTGTATAATTGCTGGTATGCTTTTTACGGCTGGGCTAAATATAAAATTAATAAAAAGAACTATAATAATAGGTTTAGTATCATTACCGATTATGTATATGATGATGGCTAGTCATCAAAAGGATAGAATAGAAGCATTTCTTCATCCAGATGATCCAAGTTATAAGGGTAATTATCAAGTTATACAATCATTAATAGCTATAGGGTCAGGTGGATTTACTGGGAAAGGATTATACCAAGGTAGTCAAAGTCAAAATGATTTCCTACCAGTTCAAGATAGTGACTTTATATTTGCAGTTATAGGAGAAGAATTGGGTGTATGGGGAATGTCTTTAGTTATAGTTATGTACACTATTTTCTTGCTAAGAATGTTAGTAATAGCTAGGCAGGCAAAAGACTTCTATGGTACATTGATAGTTATAGGTGTAATGAGCATGTTTGCATACCAGATAATACAAAATATAGGCATGACAGTAGCGTTAATTCCTGTAACGGGAGTAACATTACCATTTATAAGTTATGGGGGAAGTTCTTTACTTACATCCCTTGCAAACTTAGGTTTAGTATTAAATGTATGTATGAGAAAGAAGAAGATAAACTTTTAGCATAAAGGAGTAGGGGAAAATGATGAATATAGCATTAGTAGCTCATGATGAAATGAAAAATACTATGATAGGGTTTTGTATAGCATATGAAAATATCTTAAAAAAATATGGACTATATGCAACTGGAACAACTGGGAAAAAAATAATGGATGAAACAGAATTAACTATAACAAGACTTGCTTCGGGTCCATTAGGTGGAGATCAACAAATTGGATCTTTAATTGTTACTCAAGATATAGACTTAGTAATCTTTTTAAGAGATCCTCTTACTTCTCAAGCTCATGAACCGGATATACAAGCATTAGTTAGATTATGTGATGTTTATAATGTTCCTGTGGCTACAAATTTAGCTTCTGCAGAGATATTTATAAAAGCTCTTGATAGAGGCGAATTATCATGGAGAGAAGTTAGAAAAACTACTAGCCAAAGAGTGTAAATAGATTAAAGAATAAAAAAATAAGATATCTGTTGATATCTTATTTTTTTATATTACTTTACTAATTTCGCAAATTCTTTACCAAACTCTATACATTCACATAAAGTATCTTCACTTGGGAAGAATTTCTTTTTAAGTGCTGGAACAGGTACTTTAAATGACATCGCTTTAAGTGTATTTTCTGCCATTGATATACCTTCTCCACTCCATCCGTATGAACCGAATACTCCAGCAATTTTACCTTGGTTAGCCATAGGGTCTATTACAGAGAATAAATCCCACATAGGTTTAACCATAGTTTTGTTTATAGTTGGAGATCCTAAAAGTATTACTTTAGACATTACTACTGCATCGTGCATTTCTTTTAAAGTTAATTGTTCTAAGTCGTATAACTTAACTTGAGCTCCTTCTGAAAGTAGTCCTTCTTCTATTTTCTTAGCCATAGTTAAAGTATTTGTATATGCAGATAAGTAGAACACTGCAACTTGATTTTGATTAGTAAACTCTACAGTTTCAGTAGACCATTCAACATATCTTTTAACAGCTGCCATTGGATCCTTAGTTAACATAGGTCCATGAGAAGTAAGTATTGTATCAAATTCTATTCCTAAATCAACAACTTTATTAACTGCATTTAAAACATGCTTAGAGAATGGTTTAACTATACAGTCAAAGTAGTGTTTAGCTGATTTTAAATAATCTTCACTTTCAACACAGTCTGCATCTACATTTGCAAAGTGACATCCAAATGCATCACAAGTGAATAATGTTTTTGATTCTTCTACGTAAGTAAACATAGTATCAGCCCAGTGTAAGAATGGAGCAACTATGAATCTTAATGTTCTTTTACCTATATTTAAAGTTTCGCCATCTTTTATAACGTGACATTTAAATGGTTTATTTATTTGTTCATCTAAGTATAATTTTGCTGCTTTTGTACAGTATACTTCTATGTTTGGATTTAAATCTAAGATATATTTTAAACTACCAGCATGGTCTGGTTCAGTATGGTGAATTACCACATAGTCTATATCTTTAACATCAGTTATTTCTGATATATTACTTATAAATTCATCTTTAAAATTTGGTTTTACAGTATCAAATAGAACTGTTTTTTCATCTTTTATTATATAAGAATTATAACTTGTACCAAATTCAGTTTCCATTATTATATCGAAAACCTCTAAATCTTTGTCTACAACTCCTGTAAAGTAGATATCTTCTTTTACTTCAAATACTTTACTCATTACACAACCTCCTAGTAAATTAACTAATTATATACATATATGTATATTGTATACCCACTAATATTTAGTTTAAACAAAATATATAAATTAAAGTTTTTGGGAAAAAATACTATATATACTAAAATAGCATTATTTTTTATCATAATCAATATACATAAATCATTCGACAAAAACTAAGTTTTTATATTAATATAATAAAATAAATCACCTAATTTTCAATAGTTTAATTTTGGAAATATCAAATTTTAATGCATTATCTATATTTTATGGTGTATAATAAAAATTATGCTTTTTGAAAGTAATAAATTTATTGGAGGTTTCAATAATAAATGAATAAAGTAGACTTAAGAAGAATTTTAAAAAAGGTTGAAAAACCTGCTAGATATCTTGGAAATGAAGTTAATTCTATACATAAAGATACAACTAATCCAAACTTAATAAGATATGCTCATTGTTTCCCTGATTTGTACGAAGTTGGGATGAGTCACTTAGGAAGTCATATTCTTTACCATGTAATAAATAAAGATGAAGATGTATTTTGTGAAAGAGTATACTCTCCAGCTGTAGATATGGAAAATATAATGAGGGAAAAAAATATACCAATGTTTGCTCTAGAATCAAGAGAGCCTATAACTAATTTTGACTTTGTAACATTTACGCTTCAATATGAGCTTTCATATACAAATATTTTAAATATATTAGATTTAGCAAATATACCGTTACTTAGAGAAGAAAGAAAATTAGACGATCCATTTATACTAGTAGGTGGACCTTGTGCATATAATGTTGAACCATTAGCTGATTTTGTTGATATAGCAATTTTAGGTGAAGGTGAAGAAGTTAACTTAGAAGTTATAAATGCTTATAAGGAATGGAAGAAAAATAAAACAACTAGAGAAGACTTCTTATTAAAAATAGCTCAAATAGAAGGTGTATATATACCAAGCCTCTATGATGTTACATACAATGAAGATGGAACAGTTAAAGAAGTAGTACCTAATAAAGATGGTGTTCCAAGTAAAGTTAAAAAAAGAATAATAAGAGATGTAGAAACTGTAGACTATCCAGATAAACTTATAGTTCCTTATATAGATACCGTTCATAACAGAGTAGTTTTAGAATTATTCAGAGGATGTACAAGAGGATGTAGATTCTGTCAAGCGGGTATGATATACAGACCTATAAGAGAGAAAAGTGTTGATAGATTAAAAGAAATAGTTGCAAATTTAGTGAAAAATACAGGATATGATGAAATATCATTATCTTCATTAAGTACAAGTGATTATAGTCAGTTAAGAGAGTTAACGGATTTCTTAGTTGATGAGTATACTCCACAAAATGTAGGTATATCACTTCCATCATTAAGACTAGATAATTTTTCTATGGAAATAGCAGAAAAAATACAACAAGTAAGAAAATCGGGGCTTACATTTGCACCAGAAGCAGGAACTCAAAGATTAAGAGATGTTATAAACAAAGGTGTAAGTGAAGCAGATTTAAAGAATGCTACTAGAAAAGCATTTGAAATGGGATGGAACAGTGTTAAATTATACTTCATGATAGGTCTTCCAACTGAAACTTATGATGACTTAGATGGTATAGCAGATTTAGCATACGATGTTATAGATACTTACAGAGATGTTAATGGAGGAAAATTAAGAAGAAGTTTCTCAGTAACAGTAAGTACATCAACATTTGTACCAAAACCATTTACTCCATTCCAATGGCATGGACAAGATTATACTGAAGAAGTTGTAGAGAAACAAAGACACTTAGTTAAAAAATTAAAGAATAAAGATATAAAATACAATTATCATGATTCTAAAACAAGTTTAATGGAAGCTGTTGTAGCTAGAGGAGATAGAAGAATAGGTAAAGTAATATTAGATGCATTTAGAGCTGGAGCTAAGTTTGATGGATGGTCAGAATACTTTAATTTAGATACATGGAAAGAAGCTATGGAAAAGAATAATCTTGATATAGCATTCTATGCTAATAGAGAAAGACAATATGAAGAAGTATTCCCATGGGATCATATAGATGTAGGTGTTACTAAGAAATTCTTAATAAGAGAAAATGAAAAAGCAAGAGAAGATAAAGTATCTCCAGACTGTAGACATCAATGTCATGGATGTGGAATAAATGCAAATGACATTACAAGGGGGTTATGTTAATTATGAGCAAAATAATAAGAGTAAAATTTAAAAAAGAAGGAGATATGATATACATATCACATCTTGATTTACAAAAACTTTTACAAAGAGCTTTTAGAAGAGCGGATATAGAATTATCTTATTCTCAAGGATATAATCCTCATCCAAAGATGAGTTATGGAAATGCATTAGCTTTAGGAACTGAAAGTTATGGTGAATATGTAGATATAGAAATAGAAGAGGAAATAGGTGTTGAAGAATTCTTAACTAGAATAAATGAAGAATTACCACAAGGTATAGAATTTGTTAAAGCAGAAGAAATTGATCCTAAGACTCCTTCATTAGCATCAACAATTGAATATGGAGAGTACTTATTCAATATAGAATTAGAAAATTCTATAAGCAAGGAATTCGTAAAATCTAGAATAACTGATTTTATGAATAAAGAAGAAATAATGATAAGTAAGAAAAATAAAAAAGGTAAAATAGTAGAGTCAAATATAAGACCTATGATAAAATTCTTTGATATTTTAAGTTTAGAAGATAATAATTTAACTTTAATAGGAACTATAGCTACAGGTTCTAAAGCTAATCTAAATACTAATATATTTATACCAAAAGTATTAGAAATGTTAGACATAGAGATGGACCCATTAGATGTAGATATATTAAGAAGAGATTTATATGTAGTAGAAGATGGACAATTAGTTTCTCCTATGTAATTCATAATAAGATGAGTGTACTTTTATAGTGCGCTCATTTTTATTTTTACAAATTTTATGATGAAAATTTTTGTAAAAATAAAAATGCTTATTAACTTATCTATAAAACTATAAATTAGTTTATACTATAATAAGATTGATGCTGAAGTAAAACATGAAAGGAATTTTAAATGAAAAATATAGTTATAGAATCGTTAGTTTTATCACAAAAAACTGCAATACTTGAAGATGATAAGCTAGTTGAATTGCTTATAGAAGATAATACAAATGAAAAAATTGTATCTAATATATATAGAGGTGTAGTAAAAAATGTAAAGCCAGGAATTGAGGCGGGATTTGTGGATATAGGACTTGATAAATTAGCTTATTTACCTTTAGGTAAAAATAAAGATATTAAATCAGGTCAAGATATAATGGTACAAGTTAATAAAGAAGGAATAGGAAGTAAGGGGGCAAAACTTAATTTAGAAATAAGTATAGCAGGAAGATACTTAGTTTATATACCATCTAATGATAGGTCTACTATGTCTAATAAAATTACAGATGAAAAAGAACGATTTAGATTAAAAAAAATCATAAATGCAATAAATAAAGAGGGGTTAGGAATAATAGTTAGAACTGAAGCTCAAGGATGTACACTAGAGGAATTAAAGTGTGATTTAGAGTATCTTAAGGCAAAGTATGAAGTAATTTGTAAAGAATTTAAATTAGGTATGGGTCCTAAACTTTTATATAAAGATTTAGATTTCGCATCAAAGTATGTAAAAGATAATGTAAATGAGTATACAAATCAAATTGTTGTTAACAATGAAGAAAAGTATAGTGAATTAAAAAATATTTTAAAAGAAATAAATAAAGAATACGTAAATAAGTTAATATTAGAAAAGAATAAAGATGTATTTGACTTATATAAAGTTCAAGGACAAATTGAAAAATCTATAAATAAAAAAGTTTGGTTAAAAAGTGGTGGATACTTAATAATAGATAAAACTGAAGCAATGACAGTTATAGATGTAAACACGGGAAAATATACAGGAAGTATAAAGTTAGAAGAAACTGTATATAAAACTAACTTAGAAGCAGCAAAAGAGATTGCAAGACAGCTTAAACTTAGAGACATAGGTGGAATAATAATTATAGATTTTATTGACATGCATAAAAAGGAATATAAAAAAGAATTGCTAAAAATATTAAGTGATGAGCTTAAAAAAGATAAAAGAAAGTCTGAAGTGTTGGGATTAACTAGGCTAGGTCTTGTAGAGGTTGCAAGAAGAAGAGAAAAGAGCTCTATAGATACATACTTTTTAGGTGATTGCCCTACTTGTAAAGAGCATTCATACTTAAAATCTATAAATTCAATAATTGATGATATAGAAAAAGAAGTTATGAGAATATCTGAACATACATCATATAAAAGTATATCCATAGAATTAAATAATGAAGTATATAAAGAAATAAATCAAAAATGGAAAAATATTTTAAACACAATTAGTAAAAAATATGATATTATTATTAAGTCGACAGGACGTGACAGTATAAGTTACGAAAAAATAAATATTATTTTTAATACTTAGTTGACAAATGTAAAAAAACATAGTATTATTAATAAATGTAATGCCGCACAAAAAAGGTCTTAAAATTTCTTTTAGAAATTACCTTTATGGCGAGTTTTGGACCGAGGAGGTGTATTTAATGTACGCTATAGTAAAAACAGGTGGAAAGCAATATAAAGTTGCTGAAGGTGATGTATTATTCGTTGAAAAGTTAGAAGCTAATGCTGGTGATGTTGTAACTTTAAACGAAGTTTTAGCTTGCACTAAGAACGGAGAGTTAGTTGTTGGTTCTCCAGTTGTTGAAGGTGCTTCTGTTCAAGCAAAAGTTGTTGAACAAGGTAAAGCTAAGAAGGTTGTAGTTTTCAAGTATAAAGCTAAGAAAGACTACAGAAGAAAACAAGGACATCGTCAACCATACACTAAGATAGTTATAGAAAAAATAAACGCTTAGTATTTAGGTTGAATAATGATAAAAGTTAATTATTATTATAATGATGATTTCTTACTTCAAGGTTTTTGTTTAAAGGGACATGCTGATTATGCTGAAATAGGTTATGATATAGTTTGTTCTGCAGTTACATCTAATGCAGTTGCAGTTATAAACTCTTTAGACAAATTACAAAAAGTTGAATTTGAAAAAATAGAAGCTAAAGAAGGACATATAGAATGTATTGTTAAAGATAATTCTTTAGGGAAATCTCAGCTATTATTAAATCATTTTCAATTGGCTATTCAAGAAATTAAAAGGGAATACCCAAAAAATATAAAAATCTTAAAAAAGTAGGGGGTGACTCCAATATGTTAAACATGAACTTACAATTACTTGCATCTAAGAAAGGGGTAGGGTCTTCTAAAAACGGTAGAGATTCTATATCTAAAAGATTAGGTGTTAAGAGATATGACGGACAAGTAGTTACTGCTGGTAGTATAATAGTAAGACAAAGAGGAACTAAGATACATCCAGGTACTAATGTAGGTAAAGGTGGAGATGACACTTTATTCGCATTAATAGACGGTACTGTTAAGTTCGAAAGAAAAGACAAGAAAAGAAAAAAAGTAAGCGTATATCCAGTATCTATTGCTGAATAATATATATGAGAAAAGGAGTGTTCTTACACTCCTTTTTGTTGTAAATAGATGATTTCCTCAAATTATATATATATATATATAATATTTATAGTTTGGAGAAAATAAAAAAAAGTCTTAATCAAGTAGGTGATTAATTTGTTTATAGATAAAGCAAGAATTTTTGTTAAAGCTGGTAACGGTGGAAATGGATCGGTTGCATTTAGAAAAGAAAAATATGTTCCAGCTGGTGGACCAGATGGAGGAGACGGAGGAAGAGGTGCTAGTATAGTATTTGAGGTAGATTTAGGTCTTAGAACTTTGATGGATTTCAAATATCAAAGAAAGTACCTTGCTGAATCTGGTGGAGATGGAAGTAAAAAGAAAAAAGCAGGTAAAAATGGAGAAGATTTAATTCTTAAAGTTCCACCTGGTACAATAATAAGAGATGAAGCTACAGGACTTATAATAGCAGATTTAAAAGAAGAAGGCGATAGAGCTGTAGTTGCAAAAGGTGGTAGAGGTGGAAAAGGAAATCAACACTTTGCCAATGCAGTAAGACAAGCTCCAGCTTTTGCAAAATCTGGTACAGATGGAGAAGAAAGATGGGTAATTCTAGAGCTTAAAATGATAGCAGATGTAGGATTACTAGGATTCCCTAATGTTGGTAAATCTACATTCTTATCAGTTGTGACTAAAGCAAAACCAAAGATAGCTAACTATCATTTTACAACGTTAACTCCAAACTTAGGTGTGGTTCAAACTAAATTTGGTGATAGCTTTGTATTGGCTGATATACCAGGGCTTATAGAAGGTGCTGCAGAAGGTGTTGGTCTTGGACATGATTTCTTAAGACACGTAGAAAGAACTAAGGTATTGATACATATCGTTGACATAACTGGACACGAAGGTAGAAATGCATTAGAAGATTTTGATAAGATAAATGAAGAATTATCACTATATAATGAAAAACTTTCTCATAGACCACAAGTAGTTGTTGCTAATAAAATGGATATTTTAGAAGATGAAAGTGTATATGAAGAATTTAAAGAAGAACTTGAGGGTAGAGGATATAAAGTATTTAAAATGTCTGCAGCTACTCGTCAAGGAATAGATGATGTTATAGCTTATGTATCTCAATTATTAAAAGAAGTTGAAGATGTAGAGTTAGTAACAGAAGAAGAAATGTATAGACCAGAATTAGATCAATCTAATGAAGATGAAGGATTAACTGTTGAAATAGAAGATGGAATATATGTTGTTAAAGGTAAATCTTTAAGAAGAATAATGTATTCTGTTAACTTTGAAGATATGGAATCAATTCAATATTTCCAAAAAGCTATGGAGTCAGAAGGTGTCTTTGATAAGCTTAGAGAGATGGGTATTGAAGATGGAGATACAGTTAAGATTTATGAAATTGAATTTGAATTCTACAACTAGGATAAATAAAGAGGTGACATTATGTTAAAAGGAAAGCAAAGAGCTTATTTAAGATCAATAGCTAATACTTTAAAGCCTATAACTCAAATAGGTAAAGAAGGTGTAACAGAAAGTTTCTTAGATCAATTAGATGCTATGTTAGATAGTAGAGAAATAGTAAAAGTTACTATACTTGAAACTGCAGGTCTTGATGCTAAAGAAACTGCTAATGCAATATGTAATGCATTAAGAGCAGAGTTCGTACAAGCTATAGGTTTTAAATTTACTATATATAGAAGAAACAATGAAGAACCAAAGATACTTTTCCCAGGACAAGAGCAAGCCAAGGCAAAAGTTAAAGATAATACAGTAACTAAAAAAGGAAAAATAACTAAAAGAGCTGCAAGAAGATAGTTATAAAGTTACTTTTACTAATTATAATAAGTATTAAAAAATTCTAGTCATTCAATGAATTTTATTGTAAATGACTAGAATTTTTTTATATTAAGATACTACTATTTGGGTATATTGATATATAGAATTAAAAATAAATATAAAAATAGATTTTTATACTTTAAAATGTTAATATAATATCTAAGAGGTTAATTTATTTACAGTATAAGGCAAAATATAATATTTGAGGAGGACATAATATGAGAGTTGTTATAATTGGTGCGGTTGCAGCTGGTATGTCTGCAGCAGCTAAATTAAAGAGAATGAAACCTGATTATGAGGTTGTTGTATATGAAAAAACTGATGTAGTATCATTTGGAGCTTGTGGATTACCGTATTTTGTTGGAGGATTCTTTGATGATGCTAATAATATGATAGCTAGAAGCCCAGAAAAGTTTAGAGAATCTGGAATAGATTTAAATATATTTAAAGAAGTTACAGCAGTTGATACTGATAATAAGAAATTAAAGGTTTTAGATGTTAAGACTGGTGAAACTTTTGAAGATTCTTATGATAAATTAATGATAGCAACAGGAGCGAGTAGTATAATACCTCCTATAAAAAATGTTAATCTTGAGAATGTTTCAACATTAAAAACTATGGAAGATGGTATAAAAGTTAAAGAAATACTAAATAAAGAAGATGTTAAAAATGTAGTTATAATAGGTGCAGGATTTATAGGATTGGAGGCCGTTGAAGCTGCTAAGAAATTAGGTAAAAATGTAACTGTTATACAAGCTGCTGATAGAGTTTTAAATGCAGTATTTGATAAAGAAATAACAGATGTGTTAGAAGATGAAATTAAGTCTCATGGAGTTAATTTACGCTTAGAAGAATTAGCTTCTGAATTTATAGGAGAAACTAAAGTAGAAAAAGTTATAACTAATAAAGGTGGAATAGATGCTGATTTAGTTATAATAGCTACAGGTGTTAGACCAAATACTACATTCTTAAAAGATACTAAAATAGAAATGTTAGGAAATGGAGCTATAATAGTTGATGAGTATGGTAAAACTTCTGTAGAAGATGTTTACTCAGCAGGAGACTGTGCAACTATAAAAAATATAGTTACAAATGAAGATATGTTTGTTCCTCTAGCAACAGGAGCAAATAAGTTAGGTAGAATAGTTGGAGAAAATTTAGCTGGAGCTAATAATGCTTTCCAAGGTTCATTGGCATCAAGTTGTATAAAAGTTATGAATATGGAAGCAGCATCAACTGGATTAACAGAAGAAAAAGCTAAAAGTTTAGGATTAAATTATAAAGCTAAATTTATAAGTGATTTTAATCAGACTAACTACTATCCAGGTAGAGATAAAATATATGTAAAGCTTGTTTATAATGCAGATACTAAGGTGATTTTAGGTGGACAAGTTGCAGGATTTAAGGATTCAGTTCAAAGAGCAAATGTATTAGCGACAGCGATATTTGGTAAGATGACTACAAATCAATTAGGTATGTTAGATTTATGCTATGCACCACCATTTGCAAGAACTTGGGATGTATTAAATGTTGCAGGTAATGTTAGCAAATAATTAAATAAAATATTAGATTAGAATAGTGAATAATTTATATTATTGTTTACTATTCTATTTTTTGGCTTAAAAATTCATATACATACATAAAATCTAATAGAAAATGTAGAAAAATGACGAATAATATTGACAAATGTGAACATTTAATATAAAATTTAAAATCTAGTTCGTAAAACGATAACACGATATAAATAATATAAGACAAGTTATACGGAGGAATTATGTTAGAAAGATTATTTAAATTAAAAGAGCATAAAACAGATGTAAAAACTGAGGTAGCAGCAGGTATTACTACGTTTATGACTATGGCATATATATTAATAGTTCAGCCAACATTTATGTCAGCTGCCGGTATGGATATAGGAGCAGTGACTGTAGTTACAGCTTTATTAGCAGCAATATTTTCTATATTTATGGGATTATATACAAATTTACCATTTGTATTAGCTCCAGCAATGGGAAGTAATGCATTTTTTGCATATACTTTGGTAGCAGGTGGAGTTGTATCATGGCAAACTGCTCTTGGTATGGTATTTATTTCAGGAGTAATGTTCTTATTATTAACATTACTAGGATTAAGAGAAATTATAGTAGCATTAATTCCTAAAAATGTTAAACATGCAATAGGAATAGCTGTAGGATTTTATATAGTATCATTAGGATTTTCTAATGGAGGATTAATGGTTATAGATGGATCATCTATATCAATGGGAGATATGACTAATCCAGCGGTTATTTTAACTATTATAGGGTTAGTAATATTAATATTTTTAAATTTAAGAAATGTAAAAGGATCAGTACTAATAGGTATAATAATAACTACTATAATAGGTATACCAATGGGAATAACATCTATTCCACAAAGTTTAATAACAATGCCACCTTCAATAGAACCTATAGCATTTAAGTTAGATATAATATCAGCTTTTAAATGGAGTTTCTTCCCATTAATGTTTACATTCTTTGTTGGAGATTTCTTCTCAACATTAGGAACTTTAATAGGAGTATCAGCAAAAGCAGATTTATTAGATGAAAATGGAGACTTACCTGAAATAAATAAACCATTCTTTGTAGATGCATTAGCAACAACAATAGGTGCATTATTTGGTTCAACAACTATTACCACATTTATTGAATCAGCAGCAGGAGTTGAAGAAGGTGGAAGAACTGGTTTAACAGCACTAACTGCTGGTATATGTTTTGCTTTAACAATATTTATAACACCTATAGCAACGATGATTCCAAATCAAGCAACAGCACCAGCTTTAATAATGATAGGACTTCTTATGATATCGAGTATAAAAGATTTAGAATTAGATGATTTTACAGAATCATTCCCAGCTTTTGCTACAATAATATTTACAACATTTACATCAAGTATACCTAATGGTATAAGTATAGGAATTATATCATATATGCTTACTAAAGTATTAGCAGGAAAGCATAAAGAGTTAAACTGGGGTATATATATACTTTGTGTTCCATTAATTATATACTTTATAATATAAATATATAAATAAAATTTACATAAATAGGTAGAGCTCATAGTATTCTAAATATAGACTCTACCTATTTTTTAATAAATTATATTTAACTGGAAGGAGAAAATTTTTAAAAAAATTTAAATATAATGAGGCCGTAGTAAGACTTCTTAATAAATAAGGAGTATGAAGGCTAACGAACCCTTATTTATCAAGAAGTCATATTAAAAAATTAATAAGAAGATAAATAAATATAGATACATTTGAAAAATTACAACTAGATATAGTAAAAGAATTAATAAAGGTATATTGTGTAAGTTCATTAGGAAAAGAGCTTATAGATAAGTTAATTACAAGTGATAATTTTAATATAGTAAAAAGACGATTAAATGAAAATAAAGAAGCAAGAAAAATATTAGAAAATAGTAATCATATACCACTAGAAGGATGATTTAATATAAATCCTAATTCAATTTATACTCCTAATTTAGAAGTAGGAGATAAAGTTATGTTATTGGATTATAATGATTATGTAATAGTGTATAAAACAATTGATAAATTTAATAATGTAAAAGTTTTATATAAAGAATATTTTATATATGTTAATATAAGAAAAATAAAGTTACACATAAAGGCAAAGGATTTATATCCAGATGGATATGATTTAAATACTTTGTTTATTAGTTATGAAGATAGAAAGTTAGAAAAAGACATAGTTAGAGTTTCTAAGAACGCTCTGAAAAAAATTCAAAAAGAAATTAGAAACAATAAATAGAATTGGAAATACCGCATTACTTAGAAACAAGTTATGCGGCATTTTTTTATTTTTCATCATAAAAGTTAAGGTGTAGCTCAAGTCTATCCTCACCTATAATAGTATTTTCAAAAATAGAAGTTGCATTTTCTTTATAAATATGAGGGTTTTCTAGAGATGGGCTAAAATGAGTTAATAAAAGCTGTCTTACTTTGCCTAAGCGAGCTAAATTAGCAGATTCTCTAAATGTCATATGTTTATTTTTTACAGCTTTAGAGATATCTAAATCATCACCATACATTGCTTCACATACAAATAAGTCGCTATCTTTTATAAATTCAGGTATAGATAATAGTGGTCTAGTATCTGTAATAAAACTTATTTTGATTCCTTTTCTATCATCTCCCAACACCATATCTGGAGTATAAAGTTTATCTTTAAATTTTATATCTTTTCCTTCTTGAAGTTTTTGCCATAAAATTTTAGGTACATTGTTATTTGTTGCTTTTTTCACATCAAACTTAGCTTTTCTTTTGAAATAAAAACTATATCCTAAGCACTCAGTAGAATGATCTAGATCCAGAGTTGATATTTCTAAATCTTTTAAATACTCATTTATTAGAGAGAAACTACCATTAGGATATTCTATAACATTAATATTATAAGGTAAATATTCGACTAAAATTCTAATAGCATTTATGGTTTCTACTATTCCTACAGGACCTACAATTGTTAAATCTTCTGTTCTAGAGCTATTTCCTATAGTAGATAAAAGACCAATAATACCAATAATATGGTCTCCATGTAAATGGGTTATGCATATTAGATCTATATTTTTAAATCCGCAGTTTTTCATTCTCATAGAAACTTGTGTGCCTTCACCGCAGTCGATTAATATCTTTCTTCCTTGATAATTTATAAAAAGAGAAGATAAAGACCTATTAGGCATAGGCATATTTCCTCCACATCCAAGTAAAATTAAATCTATCATAAATTTCTCCTTTTATAGATAATGATTTTAATAGTATCTATAATATATATTATGCGAAAAATTTAGGAAATAAAATCGTAAAAATTTTCAATAAGATATAATATTATAGGAAGTAAGTTTTTAAATAATAGCAGTTATTAGGAGCTAACTTATATAATTTATGAATAAAAATTACTAATTAGATTAATGTAGTATATAACTTAAAAGCTATAAAATTAATAATAACTATATTAATTTTATAGGAGTAATTTATGGAAGATACATTAAGAAAAAGTAAAACACAGTACGGATTAATATCTATTATGTTGTTAAATATATTTGACGGAATAGCAACATTTATCGGTTTAAAATATGAGTTTTATAAAGAGTTAAATAGCTTTTTAAGAATAATGTATGAAATTAATCCATTATTATTTTTATTAATTAAAGTAATTTTACCTACAATTTTAGTTATACTTTTATTAAATAAAATAAATAACGAATTATCTAATATAACTAAATTAGTTATATTTTTTTCTAATATAATTTATGTAGGTATATGTTTATATCACATAGCATTATACTCAATATTTATATTAAACTAAAATAGAGCACTTCTAGGTAAGCTTAGAAGTGCTCTATTTTATTGTTTTGGAGAATATAAAAGTAAATTATTTATTAAAATATAAAACTATAAATGTACTGATACAATTATAAAATGTTTTTAGAATAATACAATACAATTATAATTGATATATAATGACTTATATAAATAAAAAAGGGGGCAATTTAAATGAATAACAAATTAGTATATACTCCAGGTCCTACAGAAGTTAGAGAAAATGTGAGGTTAGCAAGATCTATAGCTACAACAAATCCAGACCTGGATATAGATTTTTTTGAGTTTTATAAAAATACTTGTGATAAGATTGGTAAGATAATAAATACAAAAAATGATGTTTACATATTAAGTGGAGAAGGGATACTAGGTTTAGAAGCAGCTTGCGCATCACTTACTGAAGAGGGCGATAGAGTTCTTGTAATTGATAATGGAATATTTGGTAAGGGATTTGATGAATTTGTAAAAATGTATGGAGGAGAAGTAGCTTACTTTTCAAGAGAATACACTAAAGATATTAAGACAAAGGAATTGGAAGAATTTTTAAAAAAAGATAGTAACTTTAAATATGCAACATTAGTTCATTGTGATACTCCAACAGGCGTATTAAATAACTTAAGTGAGATTTGCCGTTTACTTAAAAAATATGGTATTTTGACAGTAGTAGATTCTGTGGCGGGTATGATTGGAGAAGAACTTAATGTTGATGATTGGAAAGTTGATATAGCCCTAGGAGGATCACAAAAAGCTATATCAGCACCAGCAGGTCTTACTATAGTTAGTATAAGTGATGAGGCTAAATGTGTTATAAGAAATAGAAAAACTCCAATCATAGGTTTCTATTGTAATTTAGGAATATGGGAAAATTATTATAGAAATAAATGGTTTCCATATACGATGCCTATAAGTGACATAATGGGATTAGATAAAGCTATAGATAATATACTTGAGGAAGGTATAGGAAATGTGCTAATAAGACATAAAAAAATAGCTAATGCAGTTAGGAAATCTATAAAAGAATATGGGTTAAATTTATATTTAGAAGAAGGCTATTCTAACACTGTCACAGTTGTTGAAATACCATCTAATATAGGTGCAAAAAAATTAACAGATAATTTATTAAAAAAATACAATTTAATTTTAGCAACATCTTTAGGTAATTACTCAGATAAAGTAATAAGAATAGGTCATATGGGAGAAAATGCTAGAGTAGAAAAACTAATACCTGTATTAAACTTTATAGATGAATCTTTGAGATATCTTGGATTTGAGGGAAATGGTAGATTAGTAGAATTATTTAATAAGTATTATGATGAAGTAAAATTAGTTATAAAGTAAGTTTTAGGGAGTGGATATGATGGGGGAAAATAAGTTAATAAAAGATGACTTAGATATATCACAAATTGTAGAAAGTAATAATAGAAAAATTAATTCTAGGGATTTGGCTGAAAATGGATTATTAATAGCATTAGTATTTATAGCTACTAGGTTTATAAATATAAGGTTACCACTTGAATCAACTGGAGGATTAGTACATTTAGGTAATACTATGCTATTTATATCTGCGATAGTTTTTGGTAAGAAAAAAGGTGCTATAGCAGGTGCTTTTGGTATGGGGCTATTTGATTTATTATCAGAATGGGCAATATGGGCACCATTTACATTTGTAGTAAGAGGCGTAATGGGTTACATAATAGGAAGTATATCTTGGTCCAGGAATAAAAAAGGTAATGATATAATTACAAATATGCTTGGAATAATTATATCAGGTATTTGGATGATATTTGGATATTATATAACTGAAATTATTTTATATGGAAGTCATACTAAGGCAATTTTATCAATACCAGGTAATATAACTCAAATACTAATAGGTATGTTAATAGGAATACCTGTAGCTAAGTTACTAAAAAAATATATTAGATAAAATACAAGGGTCTGTACTGAATAATAGTACGACCCACTTTTATTTTTAGCTATCTAATTTATATAATTGCTTTAAGTTATATAATCCTAATAAAAAGCTAAAAATTCCTATAATGTATTTTGTCATAATATAACCTCCAAATGGAAATATAAATTATAAATCATATTCATCAACACTTAGTAATTTATTTAATACTCTTTTAATAATATCATAATTGAATCCTTTATATGTTAAATGTTGAGATAGTTTTTGATAAATCTTTCTTTTATCTTCATTTTTTATTCGGTCATATCTTTTTTTTGCAAGATACATTGCATTTTCAAATTCTGCATCACTATCAATTTCAGAAATAGCTTCACTTATAGCATTTGAATCTAAGCCTTTATTATAAAGGTTTTGTTTTATTCTATTTTTACCACACTTATTTAAATTAAGATTAGTGTTAACTATTTTTTGTGCAAGTAAATTATCATTGATAAAATTATTTCTTTTTAAAAATTCAATTACTTTATTGATTGTATCTTCTTCAAAATCATTAGATAATTTTTCTCTTATTTTTCTTTCTGATTGATCAGCCTTAGATAATATATTAAGAGCTTTATTTTTAGCCTTTATATACATTTCAT
This sequence comes from Romboutsia sp. 1001713B170207_170306_H8, assembly GCF_015550495.1. Classification (NCBI taxonomy): domain Bacteria; kingdom Bacillati; phylum Bacillota; class Clostridia; order Peptostreptococcales; family Peptostreptococcaceae; genus Romboutsia; species Romboutsia sp. 1001713B170207_170306_H8. The sequence continues at coordinate 138,642 of NZ_JADNAX010000005.1, read as the reverse complement.
CATTTAATAGTGATCTTAATGAATCTTCATCAATTTCATCACCTTTTTTCAAGTTAAATGTGAAAACTAATTCTTTAAATATAGCAGTGAAGTATTCACCATTAACATAAATATTAACTCTATCTTGGTTTTTCTTTTGTTGTTCTATTTTCGTAATTATAGCCATATGTAAACTCCTTAATAATGCTATTTATATTAATCTGTATATTTACATCTTGAATTTTATATAAAATAATGTAAAATATCAGATAGTTGACTAAATAATTAGTTGAATCAATGTTAAAAATTTAATTTTTAAAGTAAAGATATGTATAAATATGATTATATACTAAAAAATACAAATTATTACCTAAATAAAATAAAAATAATGATACAATGAAAATATATTTGTAAAAAAGGAGATTAAATATGAGCATTGAAGATCTACTTAAAAGAGCAAAAGATATAAATACTCATAAGTTAGAACAATTTAAAAATAGTGACTCTAAATTAAGGATTGGAATTATGGGGGGAACTTTTGATCCAATTCACTATGCACATTTAGCAACAGCAGAGTTTATTAGAGATAAGTATAAGTTAGATAAGATTATATTCATACCTACAGGAAATCCTCCTCATAAGTTAGAAAATGTAACTAATAAATATGATAGATATAATATGGTTTTAATATCTACAAGAAACAATGAGAACTTTATAGTATTGGATTTTGAAATAGAAAATGAAAATAAAACTTATACTGTAGATACACTTAGACATCTAAAAAAAGAATATAACAATTGTGAAATATTCTTTATAACAGGTGCAGATGCAATTTGTGATATTGAAACTTGGAAAGAAGTAGAGGAAAATTTTAAACTAGCTACTTTTATAGCAGCAACAAGACCGGGAATAAGTTTACTTGAAGCACAAGAGAAAATTGAAAATTTAGAAGAAAAATATAATGCTAAAATTATAAGCGTATATGTTCCATCTTTAGATATATCATCTACTTACATAAGGCAGCAACTAAAGTCTGGAAAGTCAGTGAAATATTTATTACCAGAAAATGTAGAAAAATATATGCGTGAGAAAAATTTATATAAAATAGGAGTAAAGTAAATGAATTTAACGGATATAAATGAAAAATTAAAAGATATGTTACCTAAAAGAAGATTAAATCATTCTTTAAATGTAGCAGAATGTGCAGTAAAGTTATGTGAAATATATAATTGTGATAATGAAAAAGCATACATAGCAGGTATAGTACATGATTGTGCTAAATATTTAACCTTAGAAGAAGTCGATTACTATGTTAGAAAATATAATATAAAATTAGATGAATTAGAAATGGAAAGTTTAGCTTTATCTCACAGTATTATAGGTTCATACATAGCTAGATATGAATTTGAAATAAATGACATAGAAATACTAGATGCTATAAGATATCATACAACAGGAAAAGAAAATATGTCATTATTAGAAAAAATAATTTATATGGCAGATTTAATAGAAAAAGATAGGAATTTTCCAAATGTAGATTTATTAAGAGAATTAACTTATAGTGGTAAATTAGATGAGGCATTACTCATATCATTTAATAACACGATAAAATTTGTAATAGATAATAATCAGTTGATACACCCAAGAACTGTAAGTGCACGTAATTATATAATGAAAAAATAACTAAAAAATTATTATTATGAAATAATAGTATATAATAGATAGATGCAGTTTAAAAATAAGATGCTTACTATACACTATTTATGGTATAATAATAAAACGTGTTTAAAATTAGGAAAGTGAGGAATTAAAATGACAGTAAATGAAATGACGAAAGTAATATATGATGCAATAGACGATAAAATTGGTCAAGATATATCTATAATAAATATAGGAGCAGTATCTAGCTTATGTGATTACTTTGTAATAGCTACAGCTGGTTCTCAAAGACAAGTAAAAGCTATAGCTGATAATGTAGAAGATGAATTAACAAAGCTTGGAATAGAGCCAAGAGGAAAAGAAGGATATGAAAGTCAAACTTGGGTACTTCTTGATTATGGCGATGTTATAGTTCATATATTTAATGAAGAACAAAGAGGATTCTATAACCTAGAAAAATTATGGAAAGACGCTCCATACGTAGATATTGACACTTTAGCATAATAATGATAATATAATTAATTATAAATAATAAATATATCAAGTAGACTAGAGTAGTAAAAGCAAAAATTTTATCAGAGAGCTAGTGGTTGCTGTGAACTAGTAAATTAGAACTTTGAACTTGCTAGAAATAATCTATTTGGCCGTAGTTGGCATAAAAACTATCTAAGAGAGTCTAATTTTAGACTAATTAGGGTGGTACCGCGAAGATATAATCCTCGTCCCTAAACAATATTGTTTAGAGACTGAGGATTTTTTTATCATATAAGTTAAATTTATCTAAACATGGATAAAATAACTTTTATAGACTATTTTAATCAAAATATCAAAGGAGGAAATTTTAATGAGCGTTTACAATCATAAAAATGTAGAAGCTAAATGGCAAAAAACTTGGTCTGAAAATGATCAGTATAAAACTAATACACTAGATAATTCTAAGCCAAACTATTATACTTTAGAAATGTTCCCATATCCATCAGGGAAAATACATATGGGTCATGTTAGAAACTACTCTATAGGTGATGTTGTTGCTAGATTTAAAAAAATGGAAGGATATAATGTACTTCATCCAATGGGATGGGATTCATTTGGTCTTCCAGCAGAAAATGCAGCTATAAAGCATGGTATACATCCACATAAATGGACTATGGAAAATATAGAAGATATGAAAGGCCAATTAAAATTATTGGGTCTTAGCTATGACTGGGATAGAGAAGTTGCAACTTCTACTCCAGAATATTACAAATTTACTCAAGAAATATTTTTAAAATTCTTAGAACATGGATTAGCATATAAGAAGAAATCTTTTGTTAACTGGTGCCCATCTTGTGAAACAGTTCTTGCAAATGAGCAAGTTGTTCAAGGACAATGTGAAAGATGTGATTCTGTAGTTATAAAGAAAGATTTAGAACAATGGTACTTTAAAACTACTCACTATGCTGAAGAATTACTTCAAGATTTAAATACTTTAGATGGATGGCCAGATAAAGTTAAATTAATGCAAAAGAACTGGATAGGAAAAAGTACAGGTGCTGAAATAGTATTCGATATAGATGGAACTGATAGGTCTATGACAGTATTTACAACTAGACCAGATACTGTTCATGGTGTTACATATATGGTACTTGCTCCAGAGCATGATTTAGTTAAGGATCTAGTTGCTGGAACAGAATATGAAGCAGATGTAGAAAAGTTTGTTGCAAAAATGCACACAATGACAGAAATAGAAAGAACTTCTACAGATGTAGAAAAAGAAGGTATGTTTATAGGCAAATATGTAGTTAATCCTTTAACAGGAGAAAAAGCTCCAATATGGATAGCAAACTATGTATTAGCAGATTATGGTACAGGTGCTATAATGGCAGTTCCTGCTCATGATGAAAGAGATAGAGAATTTGCTGAAAAATACAACTTAGAGATATTACCAGTAATAGATGAAGAAAATAAAATGATAAACTCAGGTGAATTTAATGGAATGGATGCATCTGAAGCTTTCAATAAGATAATAGAAAAAATAGAAGAAATGAAAATAGGAAAGAAAACAGTTAACTATAGATTAAGAGACTGGTTACTTTCTAGACAAAGATACTGGGGATGTCCAATTCCAGTTGTTTACTGTGATGATTGTGGTGTAGTTCCAGAGAAAAAAGAAAATTTACCAGTATTATTACCAACAGATGTTGAGTTTACAGGTAAAGGTGAATCTCCACTTACAACTTCAAAAGAATTTATGACTACAGCTTGTCCTTGTTGTGGTAAACCAGCTAGAAGAGAAGTTGATACAATGGATACATTTGTGGATTCTTCTTGGTACTTCTTAAGATACATAGATCCTAAGAATACTGAAAATATATTTGACTCAGAAGTAGTTAATAAGTGGATGCCGGTTGACCAATATATAGGTGGTGTAGAGCATGCTATAATGCATTTACTGTACTCAAGATTCTTTGTAAAAGCATTTAATGATATGGGACTTGTTGACTTCAAAGAGCCATTTAAAAACTTATTAACTCAAGGTATGGTTCTTAAAGAAGGTACTAAGATGAGTAAGTCAAAAGGTAATGTAGTTTCTCCTCTTGAAATAATAGAAGAATTCGGGGCTGATACAGCGAGATTATTTGTACTATTTGCAGCACCGCCAGAAAGAGATTTAGATTGGTCTGAACAAGGTGTTGAAGGATGTTATAGATTCTTAAATAGAGTTTACAGATTAGTTGATGAATTAGCTGATATTGCTAAGGATGACTGTACTATAGGTGAATTAACTAAAGAAGATAAGGCTATGAGATATACAATTCATGCAACACTTAAAAAAGTTACAGAAGATTTAAGTGAAAAGTTTGGATTTAACACAGCTATATCTGCTTTAATGGAATTAATAAATGAAATGTATAAGTACAAAGAGTTAGATAATAGAAATAATGCAGTTATAAAAGAAGGTATAGAAACTATAGTAACTATACTTGCTCCATTTACTCCTCATATGGGAGAAGAATTATGGACTATGATAGGTAAAGAAGGCAGTGTATTTGATATAAGCTGGCCAAAATATGATGAAACTGCATTAGTTAAAGATGAAGTTGAAGTTGTAGTTCAAGTTAATGGTAAAGTAAGAGGAAAGTTAACAGTTGGAGCTAATGTATCTAGAGAAGAAATGGAAAGTTTAGCTATGGCAGATGAAAAAATAAAGGCTTTAGTTGATGGTAAAACTGTAATTAAAGTTATTGCAGTTCCTAAGAAATTAGTTAATATAGTTGTTAAATAACATATAAAGTATATAAAAGTAGGACTATTTTGTTTTATTTAAAACATAATAGTCCTACTTTTTATATACATAATTAAAATAGTGTTAAAAACACATATAATTAGTAACGTTATTATAAAATATTTAATTATAAAATAATTTATTGAAAATTATAATAAAATCATCTACAATTATAGGGAAAACACTTTCGTAGTGTTAAAACTAAAGATTAGAGGGGGATTTATATGAATAAGAGGGGGATTTTAGCATTAGGATTATCAGCTACAATGTTATTTTCAATGGTAGGTTGTTCATCAAGTGATTCAGGAGATGGAACTAACTCATCAGATCAGCCTAAAATAGGTGCAACAGTTTATAAAGCAGATGATAACTTTATATCTGCAGTTAGTAGAGAGTTAAAGGAAAATGCTAAAGATGTAGCAGAAATAACAGTAGATGACTCCCAAAATGACCAAGCAAAACAATTAGATCAAATTGATACTATGATAGCTAAGGGTGCTAATGTATTAGCAATAAACTTAGTTGATCCAAAAGCCGCAAGTTCAGTGATAGAAAAGGCTCAAGCTTCAGATTTACCAGTAGTATTCTTTAATAAAGAGCCAGATGCAGATGCTTTAGCAAGTTACGACAAGGCATATTATGTAGGAACTGTATCTAAGGAATCAGGAGTTATTCAAGGAGAAGTTGTGGCTAAAGAATGGGAAGCTAACAAAGAAAAATGGGATAAAAATGGAGATGGAAAAATACAATATGTGTTAATAAAAGGAGAACCAGGACATCCAGATGCAGAAGCTAGAACTGAATGGGTTATAAAAACAGTAAATGAGAAAGGTATAGAAACTGAAGAATTAGCAATAGATACAGGTATGTGGGATGCAGCTAAAGCAACTGAAAAAATGGATGCATGGTTAGCTAAGTTTGGAGATAAAATAGAATTTGTAATTTGTAATAATGATGGTATGGCTTCAGGTGCTGTTGCTTCTCTTGAAAAAGAAGGATATTTTACAGGGGATAAATTTATGCCAGTTGTAGGTGTTGATGCTATACCTGAAATAGTAACTCTTATAGAGAATGATAAGGTTGTAGGGACAGTACTAAATGATGCTCCAAACCAAGCTAAAGCAGTTATTGATTTATGTGTAAATTTAGCTAACGGTAAAGATCCAGTAGAAGGAACAGAATGGAAGTTAGATGATACTAAAGCTGTTCGTGTACCATATATAGGAATTACTAAAGATAATTTAGATGAAGCTAAGTAATATAATATTATAAAGATTACTCAATACCTAAGAGCTTTTATAAATATAAAATAAGTTCTTAGGTATTAAATTAAAATATATAGGTAACGTCTAAAGGGGGTATCAACTATTGGATAAGATAGATAATAAATTCATCTTACAGATGATAAATATAACTAAAGAGTTTCCAGGTGTAAAAGCTTTAGATAATGTAAATTTAAATGTTAGACCAGGAACAGTACATGCCCTTATGGGAGAAAATGGTGCTGGAAAGTCAACTTTAATGAAATGCTTATTTGGAATTTATAAGAAAGACTCAGGGGAAATATACTTAGAAGGAAAAGAAATAGAATTTCAAAATACTAGACAAGCACTTGATAATGGTGTATCAATGGTTCATCAAGAACTAAATCAAGTTAGACAAAGAAATATATTAGATAATATTTGGCTTGGAAGATATCCTAAAAAAGGATTATTTATAGATGAAAATAAGATGTATAAAGATACTTTAGAAATTTTCAAGGATTTAGATATCGATGTAGATCCTAGAGAGAAAGTTGGAAATCTATCAGTATCTCAAATGCAAATGATAGAAATAGCAAAAGCAGTTTCTTATAATTCAAAAGTTATAGTTATGGATGAACCTACGTCATCTCTTACAGAAAAGGAAGTAGAACATTTATTTAGAATTATAACAAAGTTAAAAAATAAAAATGTAGCAATAATATATATATCACATAAGATGGAAGAGATATTAAAAATATCAGATGAAGTAACTGTAATGAGGGATGGACAATTAATAGAGACTAAGGATGCATCAGAGTTAACAACAGATAAGATTATAAGTATGATGGTTGGTAGGGATATGTCAAATAGATTCCCACCAAAAGAAAATCATCCTGGCGAAGTTATATTAGAAGTTGATGGGTTAAGTGAAAATACAAAGTTTGGGTTAAAAGATGTTAGTTTTAAACTAAGAAAAGGTGAAATACTTGGCATAGCTGGGTTAGTTGGATCGAAAAGAACTGAAGTTGTAGAAGCATTGTTTGGAATGAGAAATATAGATAAAGGAACAATTAAGCTACATGGAAAGTTGATTGAAAACAAAAATCCTAGAAAATCTATGGAAAATGGTTTTGCTTTAGTTACAGAAGAAAGAAGAACTACGGGAATATTTCCTCAACTTAGTATAAATTTTAACTCTGTTATATCGAATATGGATTCTTATAAATCTAATGTATTGTTTTTATCTGATAAGAAAATGGGAAAAGATACAAAGTGGGTTATAGATTCTATGAATGTAAAAACCCCATCGCAAAAAACTAGTATAGGAAGCTTATCAGGCGGTAACCAACAAAAAGTAATAATAGGAAGATGGTTACTAACTAATCCTGAAATACTTATGCTAGATGAACCTACAAGGGGAATAGATGTAGGAGCAAAATATGAAATATATCAACTTATAAATGACTTAGCAAGTAAAGAAAAAGGGATTATAATGATTTCCTCGGAAATGCCAGAACTTATAGGTGTAACAGATAGAATATTAGTAATGAGTAATGGTAGAGTTGCAGGAATTGTAGATTCAAAAAATACTACGCAAGAAGAGATAATGAAATTATCAGCGAAGTTTATAGAGGGGGATAGCCATGAAGACAAAGTCACTAACTAATGAAAAGCAATCTTTTAATATTATAGAGTGGGCTGGAAATAATGTAATACCAATAGTTCTGTTTATTATACTTATAGGTATAATTATAATAGAACCAAGCTTTCTTTCTATAAAAAACTTAACTAATATACTAGCACAATGTTCTACACGTATGATTATAGCACTAGGTATAGGTGGAATAATAGTAACTCAAGGTACAGATCTTTCTGCTGGTCGTATAATTGGTTTGGCTGCTGTAGTATCAGCATCATTGCTACAAGCAACAGACTATGCATATAGAATGTATCCTAATTTACAAAAATTGCCGGTGGTTGCAGTAATATTATTTGTAATGATAATATGTGGGATAATGGGTGGAATAAATGGATTTGCAGTTGCAAAATTAAAAACACCACCTTTTATAGCTACTATGGGGACTATGCTTTTGGCCTATGGTATAACAAGTTTATACTTTGATAGACCTCCATACGGAGCACAACCTATAGCAGGTCTTGATAAAGGATTTAAACAGTTAGCAGTTGGAGGTTTTCAATTAGGAGAGTTTAGATTACCATATCTTATAATTTATGCAGTAATAGCTTGTATAATAATGTGGCTTATATGGAATAAAACTAAGCTTGGTAAAAACATGTTTGCTATAGGAGGTAATCCAGAAGCAGCAGAAGTATCTGGTGTTAATGTTGTTAGAAATCTAATAATAATATACGTTATGGCAGGTCTTTTGTATGGACTTGCAGGATCTTTAGAAGCAGCTAGGGTAGGTAGTGCTACTAACAATACAGGACTAATGTATGAAATGGATGCTATTGCAGCTTGTGTTGTAGGAGGAGTATCTTTCTCTGGTGGTATTGGTAGTATAGGTGGAATAATAACTGGAGTATTAATATTCCAAGTTTTAAATTATGGATTATCATTTATTGGTGTAAGTACATACTTACAGTTTATTATAAAGGGGGTAATAATAATAGCGGCAGTTGCACTTGATACAAGAAAGTACATGAAGAAAAAATAATTTATAAATTTAATTTTAAAAATATAAAAAGACTATTTGTTCAGTGGCAAATAGTCTTTTTTTGTCAAAAAAATAATTAATTTATTTAATAATTATTGACTAAAGCTAGTTATTAATAATATAATTAGTTTGTGGAAAAAATAACACACTTAAATGTTAAAAAAATGACTATCTAAATCAATATGAATTTTAGGGGGACGATTATGTTACAAGTTACATTACAAGACATAAAGCAAGCAAAGGAAACTATAAAAGATATAGTTAAGAAAACTGATTTATTAGAATGTGCAGGCTTAAGTAATAAGGTCGATGCAAACGTTTTTTATAAATGCGAAAACCTACAAAGAACAGGGTCTTTCAAAGTAAGAGGAGCTTGTAATAAAATAGCAAATTTAACAGATGAAGAAAAAGCAAATGGAGTAATTGCATCAAGTGCAGGCAATCATGCTCAAGGGGTTGCATTAGGGGCTAAAATGAGCGGGATTAAATCTACAATAGTAATGCCTGCTACCGCACCATTATTAAAAATTTCTGCAACAAAAGGTTATGGAGCAGAAGTTGTTTTAAATGGATTAGTATACGATGATGCTTATGCAAAAGCAGTTGAAATACAAAAAGAAACTGGTGCAACATTTTTACATCCGTTTAATGATAAATATGTAATAGCAGGTCAAGGAACAATAGGGATTGAAATATTTGAACAATTAGATAATAAAGTTGATACAATTTTATGTCCAATAGGCGGAGGAGGATTAATAGCAGGTGTTGCAGTTGCAGCAAAAGCATTAAATCCAAACGTTAAAATAATAGGAGTACAGACTGCTAATATACCTTCTATGCATGAATCTGTAAAACATGGAGTAGTTACAACTGCGTTTAATGCTACTACAATAGCTGATGGTATAGCTGTTAAAACTCCTGGAGATATGACATTTGAAATAATAAATGAGTTAGTTGATGAAATAGTTCTTGTAGAAGAAGATGAAATAGCTCAAGGTATAGTGTACTTAATGGAAAACTTAAAAGTTGTAGCAGAAGGATCTGGTGCAGTAACAACTGCTGCATTGTTAAGTAAAAAATATGTTCCTAAATCAGATGAAAATATTGTTTGTATAATATCTGGTGGAAATGTAGATGTTAATAATTTATATAGAATAATAGGTACAGGACTAGCTAAAGAAGGTAGAAGATACTCATTTGGTGTAACAATGGTGGATCAACCAGGTGGATTCTCTCAATTAACAAAAATAATAAGTGAGAATAAAGCTAACATATTAAATGCAAATCAGTCTAGATTATCATCTGGAGCATATATAGGAAAACAACTTGCAGAATTTGTATTAGAAACATTTGACCATGATCATATAGGAAAAATAAAAAAAGATATAGAATCTGCTGGATTTGAGATAAAAGATTTATAAAATAATATATACAATTTTTATTATAGGGTAGTATAATATAAAGTAAAGTATTAAAGATTATATAGATTTTAGGAGGAATTAAAAATGAAACAACAAGTAATACATACTGATAATGCACCAAAAGCAATAGGACCATATTCTCAAGCTATAAAAGCTGGAAATTTATTATTTGTATCTGGACAAGTTCCTTTTGTACCAGAGACTATGGAAATAGTTGAAGGAGATGTTAAGGCTCAAACAAAGCAATCATTAGAAAATGTAGCGGCTATATTAAAAGAAGCAGGAGCTGATTTTTCAAATGTAGTTAAATCAACAGTATTCATAAAAGATATGAATGAATTTGCTTTAATAAATGAAGTTTATGCAGAGTTCTTTGGTGAAAACAAGCCAGCTAGAGCTTGTGTAGAAGTTGCTAGATTACCAAAAGATGTTAAAGTTGAGATAGAAGTTATAGCTGTAGTAGAATAATAAGCTTTAATTAAAATATAAAAAATGGCCAGTAGATGCTGGTCATTTTATATTCTATTAAATCTCAAAATAGTACGTAAACTAATAATTGGAAAATAAAAAAATATGAAAAAAAATATTCCATAAAAATGATTTTTTATATATAATATTAATTAGCAGATAACAAAAAATAAATTAAAGTATAGATGCTTTTATTTAATTAATAATAAGTATATATAATAGCTGCATAACTAATGCTATTAAATTTATATTTAACAAAATTAGATGCTTTTAGATTATTGGTATTAAATTAATTTTATTTAAGTTTTGTGAAAATGATTTCAGAAATTAATTTAATGAGACATTTAAGAAAGAAGAGGTAAAGCAATGGCTAAAGATTATAGTGTATTTGACGTTGTAGGACCAAATATGATAGGTCCATCTAGTTCCCATACTGCAGGAGCTGCAAGACTTGGAAAGACTGCTTCTAAAATAGCAGGTAAACCTGTAAAAGAAGTAAAATTCTATTTACATGGTTCTTTTGCAGAAACATATAAAGGTCATGGGACAGATAAAGCATTAGTTGGAGGAATATTAGGATTTGATCCAGAAGATGCTAGAATAAGAGACTCTTTTGACATAGCAAATGAAATGGGTGTTAAATTTGAATTTATAAAAACTGATTTAGGTGAAAATGAGCATCCTAATAGTGTAAGAATGGAAATGGTATTAGAAGATGGAAGTAAATGTGAAGTTAAAGGTGCTTCTATTGGTGGAGGTAACATAAAACTTACTGAAATGGATGGACTAGCTTTAGATTTCAATGGTGCTAAACCAGCTGTAATATTAGAAATAAAAGATATAACAGGAGCAGTATCTTTTGTAACTGGATTACTTGCTCACAATAATAAAAATATAGCTACAATGTCTACTAGTAGAATAGCAGGTTCTGAGTATACATTTGTGACTATAGAGACAGATGAGCCGTTAGAAAGAGATATATTAGATCAAATAAGTAAATTTGAAGTTGTAGCTAAAGCTGTAGTTTTAGACAAATTCTAGACAGTAAGGAGAGATAGACAATGAAATATAATTTCACAAGTGGACAAGAATTATTAGAAATGTGCGAAAAGTACAATATGAATATACATGAACTATGCTTAGAAAGAGAAGTTGAACTTTCAGGATTATCTAAAGAAGATATAAGAGCAAAAATGCAACATAGTTTAAATATAATGAAGGCAGCTACTGAAAAGGCTGTTGAAGAAGATATAAAATCAGTTGGTGGTCTTATAGGTGGAGAAGCTAAAAAATTAACTATATTTAGAAATAATTCTAAATCGGTTTGTGGACCATTAATGAATAAAGCATTAGTTGCTGCAATGGGAACTATGGAAGTTAATGCTTCTATGGGGCTTATAGTTGCTGCACCAACAGCAGGATCTTGTGGTATACTTCCTGGTGCTGTAGTTACTATAGGTAAAGAGTATGATATGACTGATGATCAAATGCTAGATGCATTATTTACAGCTTCTGCAATAGGAGCTATAATAACTAGAAATGCAACAGTTGCAGGTGCTGAAGGTGGATGTCAAGCTGAAACTGGTGCTGCTGCGGCAATGGCTGCTGCTGGTGTAGTTGAAATGATGGGTGGAAGCCCTAAACAAGCTTTACATGCTGCATCTCATTGCTTACAAAATGTAATGGGACTTGTATGTGACCCAATTGCAGGACTTGTTGAAGCTCCATGTCAAGGAAGAAACGCTATAGGAGTTGCAAATGCTTTAATATCTGCTGAATTATGCTTAGCAGGAATACTAAACATAATACCATTTGATGAAACAGTAGAAGCTATGTACAAAGTTGGTAAAGGATTACCACCTGAATTAAGAGAAACTGCTTTAGGTGGAGTTGCAGCTACTTGTACAGGATGTTCTTTAAGTAACAAAATATTTGGATAATATTAAAATATATAAAAAATACCTATGAATTTTCATAGGTATTTTTTTAATAATTAATATCTGCAGACTTTATATTATTTTTATCATGAGAACTACAAGGAGTAACTCCATAAACCATATTGCAAGTAGGGCATTTATCTACGTGTGTTTTCATAGTAAAGATTTCATTACAATTTACACATTCTAGGTTATGAGTAATTCTTAATGGGAAGTTGTCTTTTCCCTTACTTCTTACTAAGTCAACTACATTCTTTCCATCGTTTTTATTGATATTTCCGCATCCACAGCTCATATATAAATTCCTCCAAAAAATATTTGTAATTAACATTATACATTAAATTATTTTATTATTCAGTAACATATGGTACAAGTATAACAAAATATTTTAAACTTAAAAAGGATTGGAATATCCAACCCTTTTATCTTCGTCTATTTTTAAATATTCTTTTTTTATAATATTTTTTTCTTTTCTTTCTTTTAATAATTAACCCTATAAAAATAATTATAATTATAGATATTACAACTAAAATACTAGTAAATATCACTTTGTTTTCAACAAGTGAACCAAATACACTATTAACATTACTTGTAGCAACTAAATTAATAGTAGTTTCAAGTTTTTTAGAATTGTATACTTCTAATGTTCCTACTTTATCGCCTTTTTTTATAGGAAGACTAATTTTATTTAGTTTAACCTTTGTTGTATAAGAACTAGTACTAGTTCCTTTTTTCAATAGAACTTTATAATTATATTCAGGCTCGTATATAAGTTCTTTTTGCTTAGAGAATAAAATTCTTTCACTACCAGTATATTTATCTTTAGTAATTATCGTCCTATTAGTATAATTGTCGAATCCATAGTCAAGTAGAGTTCTAGATGCAACATACATATCATCACCAGTAGATTTAAATACAGCTGATATTAAACGCATGCCATTTTTTACACCACTAGATAAAAGGCATCGACCTGCATCATCAGTATATCCAGTTTTTATACCATCTACAATATCGTATTTTATAGGAATTTCCTTACCATTATAAGTTATTTTCTCATCTGAAGTTAGAAATTTATTTGTATTAACAAAATATCTTTCAAATGGGTAAGCTTCAGTAGCAGGGAAAGATACTGATTTCATTTTTACAATTTCTCTAAAAATACTATTACTCATAGCTTCTCTGGCCATTAGAGCCATATCGTAAGCTGTAGTATAGTGATTTTCATCTGGTAATCCATGGGGATTATTGAAATGGGTATTTTTAGCTCCGATAGAATTTGCTTCTTCATTCATTAGTTTGGCGAATTCTTCAATAGAACCGCTTACATACTCGGCTAAAACTACAGCTACATCATTAGAAGAATGGATTAATAAACCTTCTAGCAATTCTCTTACAGTGAAAGTTTCTCCAATCTTTAAGTACATACTAGAACCATCAACATTAGGATCCTTTTCTATTGTTACCTTTTCACTAAGATTAGGCTTATATTTTAATACTAAGTAAGCCGTCCAAGCTTTTGTTGTTGATGCTGGATATATTTTATTATCAGCGTTTTTACTATATAAAACACGTCCAGTTTCATAGTCCATAAGAACACCTGCTTCAGCAGGTATAGAAAGTTCCTCATTATCGGCAAATGATGTGTTTGCTGAGTTTAAAAATGTAGAGCAAGCTATAATGAATGTTACTAATAAAGATAGAAATTTTTTCATCTTTAACCTCCAAATTTTAAACTTATATTTTAGTATATCACATTTTAGTTAATAATTTAAACGAAGGGGTGAATTAAGTGAAAAAAAATAAAAAAAGTATAGTGTTTTTAGTGATTATATTTACATGTATTTTAGGATTTATTATAAAAAACAAATTAAATTTAACAGAAGATGTGTATGTAATCAGTCAAAGTGAAGAAAGAACAAAAGAAAGTATATTATTAGACAATAAAACTACTGAAGAAATGACTTCACAAAATAATATAAATTATAATAGTGATGTAGAGCAGTTAGTAACAATATATATAAGTGGACAAGTCAAAAATCCTGGTATAGTAACTTTAGAAAATGATAGAAGATTAGTTGATGCAATAGAAATTTTAGGTGGAGTTACAGAAGAGGCAGACCTAAATAAAGTAAATATGGCTTTAAAGATTGAAGATGAAGGTCACTATATAATTCCTAAACTAGGAGAAGAAGTTGAAACTCAAAGTATAGACTTAAATAGCACGGAAAAGGCTAAGAATGAAAATGACAAAGTTAATATTAACATAGCAAATATAGATGAATTACAATCGTTGCCAGGGGTAGGAGAAGCTACGGCAAATAAAATTTTTAAATATAGAGAGGAAAATGGAGTCTTTAAAAACATAGAAGAAATAAAAAATGTAAATGGAATTGGAGATAAAAAATATGAAGGTTTAAGGGATTTAATAAGTATAAATTGATACAATAGTAATATGTAGACAAAATATAAATTTAAAATTTGAATATTTTCAACTACTTCGCCTGTTGTTTAAAATATGTTATTATATGTAAAGACAAGAAGGAAAGGAGGTCTTTTTATGGAAAAATATAAAAGACTCACAGAAATGACAACATCAGGAGGCTGAGCAGCCAAAATAGGGCCAGAGGTTCTGGCTTCAGTTTTAAGTCAACTTCCTAAGAATGATAATGATAGAATCAATAATTTATTGGTAGGTTTAGACACAGCAGATGATGCTGCAGTATATAAATTAAATGAAGAAATGGCATTAATACAAACATTAGACTTTTTTACACCAATGATAGATGATCCTTACATTTTTGGTCAAATAGCAGCAGCTAACTCATTATCGGATGTTTATGCTATGGGAGGGACTCCTACTGTTGCAATGAATATTGTTTGCTTCCCATCATGCCATGATATGGATGTATTAACTGAAATCATGAAGGGTGGATTTGATAAAGTAAAAGAAAGTGGAGCGCTTTTAGTAGGAGGCCATACTGTTGATGACAAAGAGCCCAAGTATGGATTGTCAGTTTCAGGAATAGTACATCCAAATAAAGTACTATCAAATGCTACATCAAAACCAGGAGATGTACTTATACTTACAAAACCATTAGGTGTAGGAATATTAAATACAGCCATGAAAGCTAATTTAATAAGTGAAGAGACAGAGAAAAAAGTTATCGAAGTAATGACGCATCTTAATAAATATGCAGCTAAGAGCTTTGAGAACATAAATGTAAACTCAGTTACAGATATAACAGGATTCGGATTACTAGGCCATGCGCTTGAAATGGCAAAAGCATCTAATGTAAGTATACATATAGATTCAAAAGAAGTTCCTATATTAGATGAATCAATAGATATGGCTACTATGGGAATTATACCTGCTGGAATGTATAGAAATAAGCAATATATAGAATGTGATGTAGATATTATAGATGTAGATGAAGCTATAAGAGATATTTTATATGATCCTCAAACTTCAGGAGGATTATTGGTATCAGTTCAAAGAGAATATGCAGAACAACTTATAATTGATATGAAAAATAATGGTTCAATAGAAGCAAAGATAATAGGATATGTAACATCAAAAGAGGAAAAATATATTACTGTTAGATAAAATAACTAATTTATAATATAAGAAAGAGTGAGTGTTTTGGATAAAAAGAAGCTGTTTGCTATGTTGCCCTCAGTTGATGAAGTATTGGGAAATGAAAAAATAAAAAATATAATAGAGAATTATCCTAGAGCTTTAGTTTTAGATTCTATAAGAGAAATTATAGATGAAAAAAGACAATTAATAATATCCTTAGATGAAAAAAATGAAATCATTGATATAAATTTAAAAAGTATAATTAAAGAATCTACTGAAAGAGTTGTACTAAATTACTCTCTATCTTTAGAAAAAGTTATAAATGGGACGGGAGTAATATTACATACTAACTTAGGTAGATCTTTGCTTAGTGAAAGTATAAAAGAAGATGTTTGGCAAATTGCATCTAGGTATTCAAATCTAGAGTATAACATTGATAGTGGAAAAAGAGGGTCTAGATATACACATTTAGTTCAAATGATAAAAAAGCTTACTAAATCTGAAGATGTTTTAGTTGTTAATAATAATGCAGCAGCTGTACTTCTTGTTTTAAATACTTTAGCTAAAGATGGTGAAGCTATAGTATCTAGAGGTGAACTAGTAGAGGTTGGCGGTGCATTTAGAATACCAAGTATAATGTCTTTAAGTGGAGCGGAATTAGTAGAAGTTGGATCTACGAATAAAACACATATTGATGATTATGAAGATGCTATAAACGAAAATACAAAAGTATTAATGAAGGTTCATACTAGTAATTATAAGATACTAGGATTTACAGAATCTGTTGAAATAAAAGAATTATCTAAGATAAGTAAAAAGTATAATATACCACTTATTGAGGACCTAGGTAGTGGTGTTTTTATAGATTTATCCAAGTATGGATTATCATATGAGCCGACCATTTTGGATTCTATAAATCAAGGTGCGGATATTGTTACGTTTAGCGGAGATAAAATGTTAGGTGGGCCACAAGCTGGAATTATAGTTGGAAAAAAAGTATATATAGAAAAGATGAAAAAAAATCAATTAACTAGAGCCTTAAGAGTAGATAAAATGACAATAGGAGCACTAGAGGCTACTTTAAGATTGTATCTAGATGAAGATAAAGCTATTAAAGAAATACCAACATTAAGGATGTTAACATATACGTTAGATGAACTAAGTGAAAAATCAAAAAAATTATATGAAATTTTACTTGATTTAAACTTAGATATTGATATAAATATAGAAAATGGTTTTTCTCAAGTTGGAGGTGGATCTATGCCTACTGAAAATTTAGATACATATTTAATAAGTATAATACCAAAAAATATGAGTGTATCGTCACTTGAAAGAAAATTAAGACTAAGTGATTCTCATATAATAGGTAGGATTTATGAAAATAAATATTTGTTAGATATTAGAACTATATTTGATGATGAATTTGAAGATATAGCAAAAGAACTAAGTATGGTTTTTAGATAAAATTTTGATAGGGGGTTTATATGAAAAATATTATAATAGGAACTGCAGGACATATAGATCATGGAAAGACTACCCTTATAAAAGCTCTTACAGGAAGAGATACAGACACATTAGATGAAGAGAAGCGAAGAGGGATCTCAATAAATTTAGGTTTTACATATTTTGATTTACCGGGTAATAAAAGAGTTGGTATAGTCGATGTACCAGGTCATGAAAAATTTATTAAAAATATGTTAGCTGGAGTAGCTGGAATTGATATTGTTTTATTAGTTATTTCTTGTGAAGAAGGTGTCATGCCACAAACAGTAGAGCATCTAGATATATTAAACTTCCTAAATGTAAAAAAAGGAATAGTAGTGTTAACTAAATGTGAAAATGTAGATAATGAATTTAAAGAATTAGTAAAGTCGGATATAAAAGAAAAATTAAAAGGTAGTTTTCTTGAAAATACTGATATAGTAGAAGTAGATTCTATATCTAAATATGGAATTGATAAACTAAAACAAAAAATAGAATTACTAAGTGATAAAACTGAAAATAAAAATGAAGACTTTCCACCTAGACTAAACATAGATAGAGTTTTTTCCTTAAAAGGTTTTGGAACAATAGTAACAGGAACCTTGATTGAAGGAAAAATTAATATTAATGATGAGTTAGAAATATACCCTAAAAACTTAAAAGCAAAAATAAGAGGAATTCAAGTTCATGGAAAAAATGTAGAAACGGCGTATGCAGGTCAAAGAACGGCTATAAATATTTCTAATTTAAAAATAGAAGATATAGAGCGCGGAGATACACTTGCATTACCGAATGCTTTAAAAGAATCTAATATGATAGATGTTAGAATTTCGCTAGTGGATCATACAAATAAAGAGTTAAAATATTGGGATAGAGTTAAAATTTATCATGGTGCAAAAGAAACTTTATGTAGAATAGTTCCCTTAGATAAAGAGAATATAAAGCATAATGAAGATGCATATGTTCAACTAAGGTTAGAGGAAAATATAGTAGTAAAAAAAGGAGATAGATTTATTATTAGAACATACTCACCTATGGAAACTATAGGTGGAGGTATAGTAATAGATACTTGTGTTAGGAAGCATAAAAGGTTTGATGAAAATGTTATTCGAGAATTGAGAATAAAAGAAAATGGTAATAGCAAAGACATTATAGAAGAATATTTGAAAAACAATAAGGATAAGTATACATCTATTACAGATTTAATGTCATATACTGGTTTTAATAAAGAAAGTATAAATAATAACATAGATAAACTTGTATTTGAAAAAAAAGTAGTTTTAATTAATAATTATTACCTACACATTAATCAATATAAAAATATAGAAAAAAATATACTAAATATACTAACAGATTATCATAAAAACTTTAGATTAAGGAACGGTATATCAAAAGAAGAAATTAGGAGTAAAATTGATCCTAATTTAAAAAGTAAAGATATAGATAGTATTATAAATAATTTATGTGATGATAAACAGATTAAGAATGTAAAAAATTTAATATCACTATATGAGTTTAAGATTACATTAAATGATAAACAAAAAGAAATTAAAGCTTATATAAAAGATAAGTTAAATAATGCAGGCTTAAAATCGTTATTAACCATAGAAGAATTTTCTAAGGATATATATTATAAAGAAGTGTTAGAGTATATGATAGGTAAAGATGCTATAGTTTTAGATGATAATTATATTATAAGTATGGATAATTATAATATAGCTAAAAACTTATTAATTAATTTTTTAAAAAAAAATAAAAGTATAACTCTAGGGGAATATAGAAGTTTGATAGACTCTAGTAGAAAAAATTGTTTAATAATACTAGAACACTTTGATAGAAATAGATTAACTAGAAGGGTTAAAGATAAAAGGGTATTATTTTAATTTATTAAAATGTCAAATTGTACATTATAAATGTAAAATTTGACATTTTTTATTGTAAAAAACACTATTTATTAGACGAATTATAGTATAATTAACTTAGATTTATTTTGAGGGGAGTCATAAAAAGAATGCAAATAAGTATTGGTAATAAAAATATTGATAAAATTAACATATCTATTTTATTGATAATTATGTCTTTATTTTTTATTGTAAAAGATACGGTACAATATATGAGGTTTATAAATTGTTTGTATGCGGCATTTTTAATAGCAATAGGAATAGTTATAAGTAAAACTATAAAGTTTAATCCAAATGGAGTTACTATATTTTTAGGATCAATATTTACTATTTCAGGGATTTTAGAAATAGTATTTATACTAACTAATTTAAATGATAATATACTAAGTTTTTCAAATTATGATATTATTTTTTGTATGATTATAGAAGTATTACAAATCTTACTAGTATATTTTACTGTCTTGTATAGTTTCAATAATTTCAAAATAAAAAATATACTAAAAATATCTGCGAAAATGTTGATATGTTCATTAATTCTGTCAACTATAATAAATATTATATTTAATCAAGGAATTGAAGATATAAGTCTAATAATGATTATTGAGTATAGTATAAATATATTAATTTTAATAATTTACTCGAATATAAATACTAAGTTAAATTACGATAAACAAGATAAAATAGAGAAAAAGTTTTTAAAAAGAATTATATCATTATTTATGGTATCTAGACTTATTATGGTTACATTATTTATATTTATAGGTAAAGTTAATAGTTACTATATAATTAGATTTATCTCAAATATATCTATTTACTATTTATATAGGTATATTTTTCATGTAAATATAAAAACACCATATATAGAGCTAAATAATATTAATAAAGAGTTAAATAATAAAACTGAATTATTAAACTATAAAAACAAAAGATTAATATCAGAAATGAAGAAAACACAAAAGTTGAAAAATAACTTAAAGTTAAAAGATAAAAAATTAAGAGATACATTAAATAAGGCGATGAATCCAACTATTATTTTTACAAATTCTAAAGAAGTAATGTATGCTAATGAATATGTATTTTCTGAGTTTAAATTTACGAAGAATTGTAGCTTAGAGGTCAATATAAAAAATAAATTTGATGAATATAATTATTTTATAAAATGCATAGATTATGTTTTATCAAACAAGAAAGAAACTAGATGTATAATGAAAAGTAATGATAATGAATATTATAAAGTTATATTTACTCCTTTTTTGATTAATGAAAAAAGTGAAGGTTGTTTATGTATATTTATTAATAGTACAAAAGAAATTGAATTTGAGAAAGAAATAATATATACAAACTTAGGATATGAGAATTTCTTAGAAAGTATTAGTGAAGGAATTATTATTCTAAAAGGAAATAATATACTTTATTCAAATAGAGCATGTAATAATATTTTAAAAGATAAATTATATATAATCGATTTTTCTATAAATAGAGAAAAGAATATAAGAGAAGAAAAATATATTATAGATGGAAAAGAAGTTTATATTGAAATGCTTTACTCCACATACAATAAAGATAAAACTAGCATAGTTATTAGAGATATTACTAAGAGAAAAATGGCAGAAGAAAGATTAAAAAGAAGAAAAGAATCATACTCGCTTTTAATAGATACACTCCCAGATGGTATTTGCTTATTAGATGAGAATCTCCAGACTATTTACTTAAATAAACCTATGTTAAAAATGATAGATATGAATAAGAAAAGTGGATTTGATAACTATGGTATAAAAGAAATAATAAAGCTTACATCAGATGAAGAAAATATATTTTTTAAAAAATTGAAATCTGTAATACAAAATAATAAGTCAATGTTATTTTTAAATAAACAAATTTTATCGAAAACTTTAGGAAATATAGAGGTTGAAATAAATGCATTACCATTCTCAATAGATGGTAATAGTAGATATGTTATGTTAATAATAAAGGATTTAACAGATAAAAGAATAGGCGAGTTAGTTGAAAAAGAATTATATGAAAAGATTGAGATTGATAAGGTAAAGACTGAATTTTTTACTAATATGTCTCATGAATTAAAAACACCATTAAATGTTATCTTTAGTTCAAATCAATTACTAGAATCTGTTTATAAAAGTGGAAAAGTGAATGACTATAATGAAAATATAAATAATCATATAGAATTAGTTAAAAAAAATTCATATAGATTACAAAGGTTAATAAATAACATAATTGATTTGACTAAGCTCGAGTCAGGATTTTATAAGTTAAATTTATCTAAAACTAATATAATTAACTTAGTAGAAGATTTATTCATGAAAATAGAACGATTCGCACAAATAAAAAATATAAATTTAGTTTTTGACACAGAATCAGAGGAAATAAATATGATTATAGATGAAAGTGAAATAGAAAGAGTTATGCTTAATTTATTATCTAACTGTATTAAGTTTACTCCTGAAAATGAAACAATAAGTATGAATATTTATGAGTTTGATAGTTCTATTGCCATAAGTATAAGAAATAGTGGTGTAGGAATACCTAAAGATAAATTAAAAATAATATTTGATGAATTTTCTCAAGTTGATGAAACTCTTTCTAGAAACACTGAAGGCAGTGGAATAGGATTATCTATTGTAAAAAAAATAATAGAGTTACATAATGGGTCTATAACTGTAGATAGTGAAGAAAATGAGTTTACTGAGTTTACTATTGTATTAAATAAATATGAGTTTAATGATAAAGAAATTAAGGAAAATAAAGCTATATATAATATAGATGAAAAAATAAATATAGAGTTTTCAGATATATATTATTAATAAAGGACATGGAGAGTATAGATGGAGAGAATATATAATCGGGAGAAGCAAACATCTGTGTTTTTAGAGATGTTTAGTATAATAGTTCTTGCTTTACTTATCTATATAAGTTATACGAATAAACAATTATATGGAATATCTGTTATTATATCAAGGTTAACATTAACGATACTTATAGTAACATTTATTATAGGATTTGATTCTTTTAAATTAACATATACTAACTTTATAGGTATAACCTATATTATTTCTAATGCTATATATATATTCAGTTTGTTAGCATTTGGAAATTCAAGATATTTATCAGAATCAGTTATAATAAGTAATGTTTTAGAGTCGGTTACTATTTTTATTGTTATTAGTAACATTTATAAGAAACCGACAATGAGTAAAAAAAAATCAGTAGAAACTTTTTTATTATATTTATTTTTATCAGTAATTATGTATTTTATGATTAATTACAGTGATAGTTTAGTTGAGTTTTATGATATTAAATTAGATATATTTAGTACAACTATATTAATTAATTTGATTTTACTATTTATAAGTATTAAAAAGGTTTTTTTACATATAAAAAATAACAATGATTTCTCAGACACTAGAAAATTAAAGCTCATAGGAAATATTATATGTCTAAAAATAGTTTATTTTGTAGGTGTATTTATTTTATCAAAAACTAGTATAAATACTAATAATATATATGTCTTAATAGAAGGTATTAATATTTTAGAAACATATTTAGTTTATAAAATAACAGTAGATTCAAATCTAATTAATCCATATATAATGAAAATTGAGATTAATGAAGATCTTCAAGAAAAGAATCGAAATCAACAGCTTATTGCTAAAAAATTAAATGATATATTAAATGATCAAAATGAAATAAAAACAGAAATAAATTATAAGAATGATTTATTTTATAAATTATTTTCTTCAACTCCAAATGGATGGGTAGTATTTAATGAGAATAAAGAAATAATGTATTTTAATGAATCACTAAAAAATATGTGCTCATATGAAAAATATAAAGATATAAATAAGGCTTTGAAATGTTTTATAAAAGATTATGATAAATTCATAAAAGCTATGTATGATATTAGTGAAGATAATTATAACGAATCTGTAGAAATTGAAATTCAATCAACGACAAAAGATTATTATAGATGTATATATTCTAAGTATAAAGAATCAAATGAAATAGTTTGTATATTAGTAAATATATCAAGTGAAAAAAATATGTTAAATAACTTGATTGAACTAAAATTAGAGTATGAGGAATTAATAAGAAACATAAAAAGTCCAATTGTCATATTAGATGAAAATAATAAATATGTTAATTATAGTAAGTCATATGAAGATATTATACTTAAATATAAAGTATATGATGAAGATATTGAGTATTTTAATAAGGTTATAAATATAAATTATAACGCTAGTAATAATGATGAATTATATAATAATGGAGTATTTAGATATAGAAGTATTGATTTAGATGGTAATATAATATGGCTAGAATGTAGTACAACTATATATTATGAACGTAATAAAAAATATAGAGTTGTTAGTTATAGTGATATTACATATTATGTAAAATCAAGAGAAATAATAAATCAAAGTAAAAATATATATCAAGCGTTATTAGATGGAATACCAGAAGCAATATATTTAGAAGATATAGAAACTAACAAATATGTATATATAAATAAAAAGTTTAAAGAAATGTTTAGTATAGATAAAGATGATTTAATTGATGAGGACTTAGGTATTTGTAGAGAGACTCTTATGAGTGTTCATACTGATTATGATAAAGTAGTTAAAGAAAATATTGACCAAGTTAGAAAAGGTAAAGGTAGTGATTATGTTAATATTAAATATTTAGATAAGAATAATAATATAATAGATACACAAGTTGCTAGTATACCTTTTAATATTGATAAGAAAACATTCAAACTTACTATAATTAAGGATATGAATGATATAAGAAAATTAGAATCTTTGAGGAAGAGAATAATTGAAAGTGAACAAAGAGATAGTATAAAAATGAAATTTTTTATAAATATGTCTCATTAATTAAAAACACCTTTAAATCTTATATTTACAAGTGCTCAGCTTATGGAAAACTTATATAACAAAAATAAAATATATGACTTTAATGGCAATGTAAGGAAACATATTGACTTAACTATACAAAATAGTTATAGATTAATAAAGATAATAAATGACTTAATTGATTTTACTAAAATGGAGTCAGGATTTTATAAGTTAAGAGTTGAGAATAAAAACATTGTTACATTAGTAGAAGATATAACTATGTCAGTTGTAAATTACGCAAGTAATAATGGATTGAATATAGTTTTTGATACAGACGTAGAAGATTTAGTTATGCCAGTAGATGTAAATGCTATTGAAAGAATAGTTCTTAATATATTATCTAATGCTATTAAATTTACCAATCCTGGTGGAGATATATATGTTAATATTACTCATGAAGATTCAATAGTAAGAATAATAATAGAAGATACTGGGATAGGAATACCTAAAGATAAATTAAGCTATATATTTGAGAGATTTAATGAGATTAATAAAGGATACATCGGTAATGTATATGGAAGTGGAATTGGACTATCGATGGTTAAATCGATGGTTAACTTACTTGGTGGAGATATAGAAGTTGAAAGTGAAATTAATATTGGAACCAAATTCACTATAACATTGAATATAAATGCTTTAGAGTTAGATAAAGATTACGTTAAAGGAGAATTTAATGATATATCTAATGTTGAAAGATTAACAATAGGAATGACTGATGTTTATAAATAAAATAAAAAAAGATAAAGATTTATTTAATCTTTATCTTTTTTTATTTTATAATTTTAAAGCTTGTATCAGTAAGATTAAAATTATTAGCTATATTTGAAGTTAAATATATTTCCTTGTTTTTAGTTATAAAAATGGCATCAACGTTATCTATGCTTTCAATAAAATTTAATCCTTTTGAAAGTCCTAATCCAAATGTAGAGGTAGACAAAGCATCGCAAATAATAGATTTATCAGAGATTATAGTTACACTACTAATCTCATTATCAAAAGGGTATCCAGAGGATGGATCCAAAATATGATGATATATTTTCCCATCATCTTCAATATATCTTTCGTAAATACCAGATGTAACTATGGATTTATTTGAAACTTTAATAGTTCCAATAGAGTTGCCTCTAGATGTAGTTGGATCTTGTATTCCAATTGTGAAAGAATCTTTATTATCTTTATATCCTAGAGTATATATATTACCTCCTAGATTTATAATAGCGCTTTTAATATTATTTTCTTTTAAAAAGTTAACAATAATATCAGCAGCATATCCTTTTGCAATAGCACCTAAATCGATTTTCATATTGTTTTTATTAAGCTTTACAGAGTTAGTGGATTTATCTAAAATTATATTTTTATAATTAATAAGATTTAAAGTTTCATTTATCTCATTTAGTGATGGAACTCTTGCATTATCAGTTCCAATTCCCCATAAATCAGATAAAGGACCTATAGTAGCATCAAATACTCCATCTGAAATTTTAGAATAATTAATAGCTTCTTCTATTACAAAAAATGTGTCATCAGAAACCTTTACATAGTTATTACCTGCATTTTTATTAATTTTAGAAACATCACTTCCAGGTATTGTATCACTCATTTTATTTTCTATATCTTTTAAAATAGCATCACAACTATCAAGCAGTTTTTCGCTTTTATATTTTCCTAAGCCAAATATGGTTATTTCATTTACTGTTCCTAAATAATAGTATGTTCTAGTGTATTGATTTTCAGATGTATAAGTATTAAGAAAATAAATTGAGATTATAAAAAAAAATGTAATAGATATTAAGGTAAAATTTTTTCTATTCATATATGATTCCCCCGAAAAAGTATGTTATATTTAATTATAACATAATCTTCCAGGAGGGGAAAAATGAAAAGGAAAGATATTTTTTTAGTTATTAGTGCTGTATTTATGATTATTGCTTTATTTATAGTAAATAATATTATAAACAAAGCGAAATTAGATGCCATAGAAATATATGTTAATAATGAAATATATAAAACTATATCTATTAATAGTGAGGAAGATTTGGATGTAAGGGTGGGAGATAATTATAATCACATAAAAGTGCATGATGGAGGAGTAGAGATAGTAGAAGCATCATGTAAAGATAAAGTATGTGTACATAGTGGATTTATAAATAAGCCAAGTGAAAGAATTGTATGTATGCCAAATAAAGTTGTGATTAAAATAAAAACTAGTAGAGATAAAAATAATAAAGAAGATATTATCTCTAAATAATAAATTTAGATAAGTAGGTGCAATTATGGTAAACTTAAATAATGATTGGGAAAAACTATTAAAAGATGAGTTTAACAAGGATTATTATCTTAAATTAAGGAAGTTTCTTACAGATGAGTATAAAAATAATTTAATTTTTCCTAATATAGAGAATATATTTGAAGCTTTAAAGCATACTTCATATAAAGATACTAAAGTTTTAATATTAGGCCAAGATCCTTATCATGGAGAAGGTCAAGCCCATGGGTTAGCTTTTTCTGTACAACCATCAGTAAAAATACCTCCATCATTATTAAATATGTACAAGGAATTAAGAGATGATTTAGGTTGTTATATACCTAATAATGGATACTTGATGCCTTGGGCAGATCAAGGTGTATTGTTATTAAATACAGCATTGACTGTTAGAGCTCATGAAGCTAATTCTCATAAAAATAAGGGGTGGGAAATTTTTACAGATGAAATAATTAAAATTTTGAATAAAAGAGAAGATCCAGTTATATTTGTACTATGGGGTGCAAATGCTAGAAAGAAAAAAAATTTTATTGATGAAAAAAGACATTATATATTAGAAGCTCCTCATCCTAGTCCGCTATCAGCAAGTAGAGGCTTTTTTGGATGTAAACATTTTTCAAAAATAAATGAGTTATTAATTAATATAGGAAAAAAACCTATAGATTGGCAAATACCAAATATATAAATTTAATAGAAAAAGTAACAAAAAAGTAACTTAAGCGAAATATGCTTTAATAGTTGAAAAAACTACAAAAGCATATTTCGCTTTTTTTGTCAAGTTGACAAAAAGTATCAAAATAGTTACAATTTATTTATCGATGACATGAATAAGATACGAAAATAATAAAAATTCAGTCAAAATATAATAAATAATTTTTAATAAAGATAATCTAGGAGGAAAAATTATGAATTTAAAAAATAATAAAATAATAAAAACTGCATTTCTGACCGGTATTATATCGGTAACGATATTAGGAGGATATTCAGTATTAAACAAAGAAATAACTTTAGTTGTGAATGGAGAAGAAAGAAAAATATCTACATTCAAATCAAATGTAGAAGAACTTTTAGATGCGGAAAATATAAAATATGATAAGAATGATATAATAAGTCAAAAGCTTGATACAAAGTTAAATGATGGCATGAAAGTAGAAGTGATTGATGTTATAGAAGAAGTAGTAAAAGAAAGTAAATCTGTACCATATGAAATTACTGTTATAGAGGATAATAATTTATTAAAGGGGGAAACTAAGGTTGAGGAAGAAGGTAAAACTGGAGAAAATGAATTAGTTTATAAAATAGTTTATCATAATGGTAAACAAGTTGAAAAAACATTTTTAGAAGAAGTTGTTTCTTCTGAGCCTACAAATAAAGTAATAAAGAAGGGTACTAAGGTAGAAGAAATTCAAGTAGCTTCATCAAGAGGAGAGAGTACAAGACAAAATACAAAACATACAAATACTGTAAGTTCAACATCGAGCAATCAAAGCTCTAATGGAAAGTATATGTCAGTTGTAGCTACAGCATATACAGGTCATGGAATTACTGCTACGGGTACAACGCCTAAATGGGGGACTATAGCTGTAGATCCAAGTATAATACCTTATGGAACTAAAGTTTATATACCTCAATTTAATAAGACATTTATAGCTGAAGACTGTGGAGGAGCTATAAAAGGAAATAAGATAGATATATATATGAATAATGAGGATTCTGTATATAATTGGGGAAGAAAAACTATCGATATATATATTGTAAATTAAAGAGATAATAAAACAAGAAAAGTTGATATATTGATAAATATTTAGTAGTATGATATTATAAATTTATCAATATAATTTGGGGGTGGATGGGTTCTGGTGTTCCCTCTAGTCTTCAAAACTAGTATGAGGAGTTAATAGCTTCTTAGGTGGGTTCGATTCCCACGCATTCCCGCCAATAAAAAAAGAACTCTAATTTAGAGTTCTTTTTTTATTGAAAAACATTCTATTTCAGGGCACCATTCAAAAATTTCTTTTTTTGTATCTTTCTTATTCTCTATAAATTCATAAGAATTCGTTAAATTTAGAAATATACCATTATATAAAGTTAATGTATTTACACAAAGTATTCTAGGAAAGTCACCTTCTAGATAATCAATAGATGATGTTTCTACTTCTTTTAATATATCATTATTATCACAATTAGAATTTTTTATTATTTTTTCCATATAAATATTCTTTTTAAATACAGATATATAACTTTTATTTTTCTTAAAAAATATCTCTAAAAACTCTCTTTTAGTAAAGTTCGTTGATGAAGACGAGTCAGTCTGCTCTACTGCAATAAAATCTTTATAATAATATAAATTTATTACGGTAGATACGTTATCTATAATACCGTCAATTACATAATTGTTATTGCTTGTAGGGGTATACAGAACAATAAAAGAACTTTGTTGAGGTAAAGATAATATATATGCCATATTATTAGTAGTACTATTAGGTATATTATCAATGACTTCAATATTTATTAAATCCGCATAAGGTATAAGATTATCTTTATTAGTATCTTTTAAAATTTTAACTATTAAAGTATAATTATCATTATTGTATTTAAAAATATTGTTAGAATTTAAAGTACTTATATTATTAAAAGCATATATAGTGGGTATTTTTACACTTAAAGCAATAAAAAGTGACAATAATAGTACAATTATAAAATTTTTCAATTTAACCCTCCTTTTATATAGTTTTGGATTTAATTGAAAAATATATTCTACATTAAAAATAAAATAAATAGTTAGAGGAGTAATATTAATTATGGAAAAAAACTTTACAACAAGAACTTCACTTATTATAGGTGAAGAAGGTATAGAAAAATTAAAAAAATCAAACGTTATAGTGTTTGGAGTTGGAGGAGTAGGTAGTTTTGCTGCTGAAGCTATAGCTAGAGCTGGAGTTGGTAATTTAACAATTGTAGATTTCGATGAAGTTGATATAACTAATATAAATAGACAATTACCAGCACTTCACTCTACAGTAGGAAAGAGTAAGGTAGAAGTTATGAGAGATAGAATTTTAGACATAAATCCAGATATAAATTTAAAGGCTGTAAAAAATTTATATAATGCTGAAACAAGTGACGAAATTCTTTGTGAAGAGTATGACTATGTAGTAGATGCAATAGATATGGTTACATCTAAAATAAAGCTAATAGAAACATGTAAAGAAAAAGGACTTAATATAATTAGTTCTATGGGAATGGGTAATAAATTAGATCCAACTAAAATAGAAGTTACAGATATACATAAAACGCATACATGTCCATTAGCAAAAGTTATTAGAAAAGAATTAAGAGATAGAAAAATTAAGAAACTTAAGGTAGTATATTCTACAGAGCAGCCTATAGAATTAAAAACTAAAATAATGAATGGGAAAAAAATAACTCCAGGAAGTATATCTTTTGTTCCTTCAGTAGGGGGACTAATTATAGCATCTGTAGTGGTTAATGATTTAATTAAGTAATAAAATAAAAGGCTACTCTCTATTTTGAGATAGCCTATTTTAATTTTTATATTTATGTTTTGTGAAAATAGTATTTCCATCGCTATAAAAAATCATATCTCCATTTATATCAGTTCGATATGTAATAATGTTTTTATTATTTAAAGTATCTAATGTTGATTTGTGTGGGTGACCATACTGATTTTTATAGCCACAAGAAATTACAGCTACATCAGGACTTACCTCACTTATAAATTCTGGTGAAGATGATGAGCTACTTCCATGGTGAGCTACTTTTAAAAAGTCAATGTTTTCTAAGTTAAAGGAATTTATCATATCATCCTCATTACTTTTTTCACAGTCACCTGTAAATAAAAATGATTTATTTTTATAATTTAAACTTAATACAATAGAGTTTAAGTTATTATCTTCTTGTATATAAGATGGGCTAAGAACTAATATTTCAGTATCTTCATCGAGTGTTATGGAATCATTTTTATATAAGAAATTTGGAATTATGTCTTTATTTGAGCAACTGTTTATAAGGTTTTTATAGCAAGCAGTGTCAGTACTTTGATTTGGCATATAAATATTTGAAACATTGTATTTTTCAATAACATAGTCTAAGCTTCCTATATGATCTGAATCTGGATGAGTAGCTATTGCAATATCTAGTGAAGTTATTTTTTCCTTCTTTAGATAGCTTTTTATTATATGTTCACTATTTTCATCTCCAGCATCAATTAAAATTTTTTTATTTGATGGTGTTTGTATTAGAATACTATCACCTTGACCTACATCTATAATGTGAATTTCAAGCATATCTTTTTTGTCACAGCTAGATAAAAGTGTTATTATAATAATTATTAGTAAAATTTTGCAAGAACTATATATAAAACCACCTCATTCATTACATGTTTATAAAAATATAAGATGGGTAATATAAACATGTAAAAGATATATTACTATTTATTTTTAACTAATAAGTATTAGTTAATACAAAAATTGAAGAATATAGGTTATTTATATATAATTTGATAAATGCATTATATAAAAATTAGGAGGATTTTATGATTTTAAGAAATATAGATATGTGCTTAAAGGAAGAAGAGCTCATAATATTTAAAGATATTGATATAGATGCTAAGGAGAAATTACAGCCATATTTTGATATGGTTGACTATGAAGCATGTGAGTACTGCTTTGCAACTTTATATATGTGGCAACACCTTTATAAAACGGGATATTATATAGGGAATGGATTTGCTGTGTTAGTAGGAGAATATGAAGGTGATACATTCTCAATATTACCTCTTGCTCCTAAAGAGAAACTTCCAGAAGTTATAGATTTTGTACTTGATTATTTTAAAAAAATAGAAAAAAAATTATATTTCAGAGGAATAACTAAAGAAATAGTAGATGATCTAAAAGAATATTATCCCGGTCAGTTTGAATATATAGAAGAGCGTGACTTATTTGATTATGTATACGATGCTGAAAGTATGAGAACATTAGCTGGTAGAAAGAATCAAAAAAAGAGAAATCATATAAATTATTTTTTAAAAGAGTATGAAGGTAGATTTGAATATAAACTACTTGATAAAGAGGATTTTGATGCTTGTTTAGAATTAGTAAAAAAATGGGCAGATAATAAAGAAGAAAATAATGAATATGATGAAGGTATGGATGATGAACTTTTAGGAATTAAAAAAATCTTTAATGATTATGAAATATTAAAATCAAATGTAAAGATTGGAGGGATTTATATAGACGGAAATTTAGAGGCATTTACTATAGGTGAGCTTATAAACCCAAATATGGCATTAATTCATATAGAAAAAGCTAACCCAGATATAAGGGGATTATATCCATTTATAAATCAACGATTCTTAGTTAATGAATTTAGTGATGTTGAATTTGTAAATAGGGAAGAAGATTTAGGGATACCAGGATTAAGAAAAGCTAAACTTTCATATCATCCAGTTAGATTTGTTGAAAAGTATACAGTCAAGGAGGCATAATCTATGGATATTAGATTTGCTAAGGAGAATGAAAAAAATAATATAAGGGAAATTTGGGACTATTGCTTTAATGATGGTCCTAAATTTACTGATTTTTATTTTAAAAATAAATATAATAAAAATAATACTGTTGTAGTAGATGAGGATGGAGAAATTGTTTCATCATTACAATTAAATCAATACAAGATTAAACTTAATGATAAGTTTTATGATACATCTTATATAGTTGGGGTATCGACTTTTCCTCAAGTAAGGGGGAAAGGATATATGAAAAATATTATGGACTTTACATTAAAAGAGCTATATAAAAAAAATCAAATGGTATCGATTTTAATGCCAATAGATTATAGATTATATAGAAAGTACGGATATGAACATTGTTATGATCAAATTGAATATAATATAGATATAGAATCTCTAAAGTCTTTTAAAAATAGTGGATCTATGAAAAAAGCTACATTATATGATATAAATGACCTTAAAGAAATATATGATTTTTTCTTGAAAGATGTAAATGGAAATGTAAAGAGAACTAAAGAATACTTTGAAAAGTTATTTGAAGAAGTTGAAAGTGAAGATGGATACATATATATATATAAGGAAGAAGAGTGTGAAGGATATATTATATATTTTATAAATGATGACAATATGTTTGTACGAGAACTATTTTATAAAAATATAGAGTCTTTAAAATCTATGTTAAAGTTTGTATATAATCATAATACTCAGTGTAAAACAGTTACTATATCTGCACCTGTAAATGATAAAATAAGATATATATTAGATAATCCTAGAACTTCTACCATAAAAATAAAACCATTTATGATGGGAAGAGTTATAAATGTAAAAAAATATTTAGAAAACTTATCTATTGATAGTGATGTAGAGGGGAGTATAAATATTTTTATCAAAGATGATTATATAGATGAAAATAACGGCATATTTAAACTTACACTTAAAAATAAAATTTTGTGTGTAGAAAAAGGTAATTTTGATTATGATATTAAATTTGATATAAACACAATTACTCAGTTAGTTTTTTCATACATAGATATAGAAGAAGCATTTTTATTAAATAATATTGAGCCTAATGATAAAAGTAAACAAATTTTAAGAGCATTATTTACAAAGAATAACAATTATATAAACGAATATATATAAAAAGTACCGCAAGGTACTTTTTTATGTTTTAAAAGAACTAAATGTGATGATAATAAAAAATAAAAGTTTAGGAGAATAGATGAGAAGACCTTTACTAGTTATATTTAGTGTTTTGTTATTAATGACATATATTTATACCAACACAAGAGCATATAATGGATATGATAATGATAAAGAAGTTATTATAAAGGGGACTGTTAAAGATAAAATTGAGAAGGACAAATATAATGAATACATAGTAGGAAAATTTTTAATTAAAGATTATACTAAAAGAAAAAAATTGAAGATGGGCAATAATGTAAGTATAAAAGGAACATATAAAAATTTAGATGATATGAAATTTGAAAATTACGACTATGGATTATATGTAAAAAGCATAGGATATAAAGGTATAATATATATTAAGAGTTATGACATAATAGATAATAATATTATATATTTATACATTGGAAATCTTAAAAGTTATATAAAAGATGTATTTAGATATTTGTACAAGGAAAAATCTGATTTTTTGAACTCTATAGTTATAGGTAAGAAGGATTATCTAAGTAATGATGAAAAAGATTTATTCTCAAGAACTGGAACTAGTCATCTTATAGCCATATCAGGACTGCACACAGGAATTTTGTGTAGTATAATAGCATTTATTATAAATGGAATAAATAGACCGTATAAACTTATTATTCTATCAATATTTATGTTTTTTTTATTTTATAATGGTAGGATCATCGCCATCTATAATAAGATCGGTACTATCTATGATAATATTATATTTATTGGTGTTTTTAAATAAGAAAAGAGATGGTATATCAACTTTATCATTAATAGGTGTATTTTTAATAGTAAACAATCCATTTATTATATATAATATAAGTTTCCAATTGAGTTTTCTTGCCACATTGTCTATAATATACTTCTATGGTTATATTAAAGATATATTTAAGAGTAGTATATTATCTATAACTATATCTGCAAATATATTAACATTACCTATAATATATTATAATTTCAGAGGGATACCAGTTTTTTCTTTAGTAAGTAATATAATAATTATGCCCTTCATAGGAGTTATAATGTATTTAAGTATTATAAGTATAATTATATTTAAAATAAATTTGTGGGCATCTAAATTTGTAGCCTATTTTAACAGAATAATTATAGAATGTATATATTATTTGTTATATAAGATAAGTAATGTAAATTTTGCTTATATTGAAATAAATAATCCAAAGATTCAATATGTAATTATATATTATATAATGATAACTTTGTATATGACTTATAAGGAACTAAAGATTATGAAGGAGCAAGAAAATGAATTACAAGGATATTATAAAAAGTGTTAACAATAGAGAATTTAAAAATATATATCTTTTTTACGGTAGAGAATTTTATCTTATAGAGAACTCGTTAAATGTATTTAAAAATACTTTAAATGAAAGTATGATAGATTTTAACCTAGATGTTATAGATGGTAAAGAAATCATATTAGATCAAGTTATAAGTTCTATTGAAACTCTTCCTTTTATGGATGATAGGAAAATTGTTATAATAAAGGATTTTGAATTATTAAAAGGAAAGAAAAAAAATTTTACCGATAGCGATGAAAAATACTTGATAGACCACTTAGATAATATACCTGAAAGTACTATTTTAGTTTTTGCTGTATATGGAGACATAGATAAGAGAAAAAACATAGTAAAAAAAATAAGTAAGAATGGGATTGTATGTAATTGCGACAAGTTATCGGATATGGACTTGTTTAAGTGGGTAAAAAAGAAGTTTGAATCACAAGAGGTTATAATAGATAATGCTCAGATTATGTACTTTATCGATTCAGAAGGTTATAGAGATAAAAGTAGTGAAAAAACTTTATCTGATTTAAATAATGAAATAAATAAGATAAGCTCCTTTGTAGGTAAGAGTAATGTAGTTACGAATGAAATTATAGATAAATTATCTCGGAAGAAAGTAGAAAATGATATTTTTAAATTAATTGATTATATAGGTGAAAAGAATTCTACACAATCTATAAGAATATTGAATGATATGATACAAGAAGGTGAATCTGTACTTGGTATATTTGCTATGATTGCTAAACAGTTTAGGGTGGTTATGCAAGTTAGGCAGCTTCAAACAGAAGGATATACAAGTAAAGTTATATCTGAAAAGTTAAAGTTACATCAATTTGTAGTCGGAAAAGCACTAAAGCAAGCTTTAAACTTCTCTGACGATATGATAATAGATATGTTAAATTATATACTAGAAAGTGATTATAAAATAAAAAATGGACTGATTAAAGATACATTAGCTATTGAGATACTTATAAGTAAGTATTGTCAAAGAAAAATAAGCTAATATATATAATAAAAAAACCTTAAAGTAATATTACTTTAAGGTTTTTTAGTAAAAAGAATTTTATTAAGCGAATTGAATTAAATCGAATAAAAAACCCCTGATATTTATCAAGGGTTAAATCTATAAAGTTATAAACAGAGAATTAAGCGTTCATTCCGTTTAACTTTTGAGCTAACTTAGCTATTTTTCTAGCAGCAGCGTTCTTGTGTATAGTTCCTTTAGATGCAACTTGAGATATTCTCTTTTGAGCATATTGGAATCTTTGAGTAGCTTCTTCTTTATTTCCTGCCATTACAGCTTCTTCGAATCTTCTTATAGCAGTTTTTAATTGAGATTTTCTAGCTCTGTTTAAAGCAGTTTTCTTCTCGATAACTTTTATTCTTTTCTTAGCTGATTTTATGTTTGCCATGTGAGTTCACCCCCTCATACATTTTTTATTATATTCGTCGTCAACATATTAGATTTTAACAGAAATAAATCTAAAAATCAAGGATAATTTATTCATAATCTTATTTTTATAATATCTTGTTGCTTTTGACTTTTAAGATTATAACCTATATAAAAATAATTTACAACATATAATTTAATTATACTCACTTTTACAAAAATATAATTTTTGTTATAAAATACTAAAATTTGTTAACACTTATAAATATCATTCAATAAATACTGGAGGTTAACATGTTTAAAATAAGAACGGACTTAGCATTAGAAGCAAAAGAAGTATACGCACAAGAACAAGAAACAAATGAGCTCCCTGGAGTAAATGTTGAAACTAAGGAATTAGAGAATTGTACAGTCACTAAGGTTGACGTTATAGATGAACAAGGTTCTATGATAATGAATAAAGGTATAGGAACTTATATAACTTTAGAAAGTAATTTAATGAAATATGATGATGATGATTCAAGAGAAGAAATTATAAATTACTTGAAAGATGAATTAATAGGTATATTTGGAGACGACAAAACTAAAAAAACTTTAATAATTGGTTTGGGAAATTGGAATATAACTTCTGATGCATTGGGACCTAAAAGTGTATCTAAAACTTTAGTTACTAGGCATATATTTAAAAATTACAATAAAGATTATGATGATGACTTTACTGAAGTTGCTGCACTTAGTCCAGGAGTTATGGGAATCACAGGAATAGAGACGAGTGAAACTGTAAAAGCAATTGTAGATACAATTAAACCAGATAGAGTAGTGGCAATAGATGCATTAGCTTCAAGAAAAATGGAGAGAGTAAATGCTACTATACAAATATCAACAGCAGGTATATCTCCAGGAGGAGGAGTGGGAAATAAGAGGAAAGCTCTAAATAAGGAGTATTTAGGAGTAGATGTTATAGCTATAGGGGTACCAACTGTAGTAGATGCAGCTACATTAACGAATGATGTTTTAGATATGGCTATTGATAATCTAATGAATGAATCTAGAGAGTCAGAAGGATTTTATAATATGTTAAAGAAATTAAAAGAAGAAGAAAAATATCAATTAATAAAAGATTCATTAGAACCATATGATAAAAACTTAATTGTAACACCTAAAGATATCGATGAAACTATAGAAAACTTATCAATAATAATAAGTGAAGGTTTAAATAGATCATTACACCCAGGAAGGATAAGTAAATAAGGAGGAATAATAATGGAAAAAAAACGCATTAAGGCAAAATTATTGGCCTGTGTGTTAATTTGTATCTTACCAACAACTACATTCGCTATGGATAAAGATGATTTTTTTAGATATTTAATAGATTCTTCTTATCCAGAAACTGATACAAATCAAGAAAAAGACTCAGCAATTAAAAATGAAGAAGAAAGTGAAGAAAGCGAAGATTATATAAAAGTTCACATAGGTGAAGAAAATATACCAACTCTAAATGCTGGTAGTGAAGAAACTAAAAAAGAGAGCGCAATAGCTCTTTCGACTCAATATAAAGATAATATAAGAGTTACAAGTTCAAACCCTAGAATATTAATATACCATACTCATAGTGCTGAAACTTACTCAAACTCACCTGATGGAAATTATCATTCACAAGATATAGAGAATTCTGTAATGCAAGTAGGTAGTTTGTTAACTACTGAATTGAGTAATAAGGGGTGGGGTGTAGTTCATACAACAAAATACCATGACTATCCATCATACAACAACTCGTACTCAAGTAGCTTAAGTACAATAAAAACATTACTTTCACAATATAATACTGTGGATATAGCTATAGATCTACATAGAGATGCATCTGCTGAGGTAAATGAAGAGTCTAATAAAAATTACACAACTACTATAAATGGAGAAAAAGTAGCTCAGTTTTGTTTTGTAGTAGGTATGAAAAATGAAAACATAGATGAAGTAATGAAAACAGCAACAGATCTTACTAATTTAGCAAATGAAAAGTATCCAGGTATAGCTAAAGCTGTAGTAGAGAAACCATATGGTAGATTTAATCAATATGTAGCTGATAAAGGCATCTTAATTGAAGTTGGAAGTAATGCAACTAGTATAGAAGAAGCGAGTGCTAGCGTTAAATATATAGCAGATGTATTAGATTCCTATTTTAAATAAGTTTTAAATTTAGGAGCTTATAATGAGTCGTTTAGAAAAACATATAGAGAGAAGATATAAAAAGCAAAGAAAAAGATTTATACTAAAGTTAGTATTTATCGCAACAATGACAGCTTTAACTAGTATATGTTTAGTTATAGTATATGATAATGCTAATACTATGTTAGGTAATTCTACATTTATAGATGCTAGTACAGAGATATTAGAAAGTTTAGGTATATATATAAAAAATCAAATTAGTAGCTTTAAATGATATTACTTTTAAAATTTGTAAATAAAAGAAATAAAATAGGACTTAAGTTGATACTTAAGTCTTATTTTATTTCTTTTATTTACATAAATGCGGATATATTATAAAATAAAAGCTATGATATTAATAATAAGGAGGAATAAAGGTGGACAATAAACAAAGTAGAACTAGAAATTTTAGTATAATAGCGCATATAGATCACGGGAAGTCTACCTTAGCTGATAGATTAATACAGAAAACAGGTCTTGTTAGTGATAGAGAAATGAAAGATCAGTTATTAGATAATATGGATCTTGAAAGAGAAAGAGGAATCACTATAAAGTTACAAAATATAAGATTAGTTTATAAAGCTAAGGATGGAAATGAATACTTCTTAAATCTTATAGATACTCCAGGTCACGTAGACTTTAACTATGAGGTATCTAGAAGTTTAGCAGCTTGTGAAGGTGCATTATTAGTAGTGGATGCAGCACAAGGTGTAGAAGCTCAAACTTTAGCTAATGTTTATTTAGCATTAGATCAAGATTTAGAAATATTACCAGTTATAAATAAGATAGATTTACCAAGTGCTAGACCAGATGAAATAAAGGCAGAGATAGAAGATATAATAGGTCTTGATGCTAGTGAAGCTCCACTTATATCTGCAAAAAGTGGATTAAACATAGAAGATGTTTTAGAAGCTATAGTAAAAAATATACCAGCTCCTCAAGGAGATAAAGAAGCGCCATTAAAAGCTTTGATATTTGACTCATACTATGATGCATATAAAGGTGTTATAGCTTATGTTAGAGTTTATGAAGGTACTGTTAAAAAAGGTATGACTATTAAGATGATGAACACTAATAAAACTTTCGAGGTAACTGAAGTTGGTGTTATGGCTCCTGGACAAAGAGAACTTGATGAATTAGCTGCAGGTGATGTTG
This sequence comes from Romboutsia sp. 1001713B170207_170306_H8, assembly GCF_015550495.1. Lineage (NCBI taxonomy): Bacteria > Bacillati > Bacillota > Clostridia > Peptostreptococcales > Peptostreptococcaceae > Romboutsia > Romboutsia sp. 1001713B170207_170306_H8. The sequence continues at coordinate 99,086 of NZ_JADNAX010000005.1, read as the reverse complement.
GTTATATAGCTGCCAGCATAAAGGATATAAGAAGCTGTCATGTGGGAGACACAATTACTGATGCAAATAATCCTACTGAAAATTCATTACCAGGTTATAAGAAAGCTACTCCAATGGTTTATTGTGGTATATATCCAGGTGAAGGTGAAAAGTATGAAAATGTGAGGGATGCATTAGAAAAGATGCAAGTTAATGATGCTGCTCTTGAGTTTGAGTCAGAAACATCGGCTGCATTAGGATTTGGTTTTAGATGTGGATTCTTAGGTCTTTTACATTTAGAAATAATACAAGAAAGATTAGAAAGAGAGTTTGATCTGAACTTAGTTACAACTGCTCCTTCTGTTATATATAGAGTTACTAAGACTGATGGAGAAATAGTAATGGTTCAAAATCCAGCAAACTTACCAGAAGTATCTGAGATAAAAATGATAGAAGAGCCAATTGCAAAAGGTGATATCATTGTTCCTAAGGATTATGTAGGTGTAGTTATGGAGCTATGTCAAGAAAGACGTGGAACAATGTTAAATATGGAATATATAGATGAAAAAAGAGTTATGCTTCACTATGATCTTCCGTTAAATGAAGTTATATATGATTTCTTTGATGCATTAAAATCAAGAACAAGAGGATATGGCTCTCTAGATTATGAGATAAAAGGATATGTTCCTTCAGATCTTGTAAAACTTGATATATTAATAAATAAAGAGCAAGTAGATGCTTTAAGTTTTATAGTTCATGAAAGTAGAGCTTATCCAAGAGGTAAGGCTATGTGTGAGAAGTTAAAGAATGAAATACCAAGACATCAATTTGCTGTTCCAATACAAGCAGCGGTTGGAAATAAAGTTGTTGCAAGAGAGACTATAAGTGCACTTAGAAAAGACGTTCTTGCTAAGTGTTATGGAGGAGATATTTCTCGTAAGAAAAAGCTTCTTGAAAAACAAAAAGAAGGTAAGAAACGTATGAGACAAATAGGATCTGTAGAAGTTCCACAAAAAGCATTTATGTCTGTACTGAAATTAGATGATTAATATTAAATTTAAATAAAATAAAAAAACAGATACATAAAAATATGTGTCTGTTTTTTTATTTAATAAGATATTAAGATATGTAACCAATATATTAAATTTAATAATTAAAGAGAAGCTGGTAATACTAAATATGTAAAAAAATATATTTTTTATTATATTTGGTAAGGAGGCAGCTTATGAGTAATGGATTAAAGAAGACCTTAGGATTGGGAACCGCATTATCTACCGTAATAGGGCTAGTAATAGGTTCTGGTGTGTTTTTTAAACCTCAAGCAATATATACTACAACAAATGGTGCTCCAGGTCTTGGTATAATATCTTGGATAGTAGGTGGTATTATAACTATTATGGCTGGTCTTACGGCAGCGGAAGTATCAGCAGCTATTCCTAGAACTGGAGGCATGATGGTATATATAGAAGAAATATATGGAAAAAAGTGGGGCTTTTTAACAGGATGGATGCAAACTGTATTATTTTTTCCTGGTACAATAGCAGCTATAGCTGTAATATTTGCTCAACAATGTGCAGAGTTATTTGGATATTCAGCAACGAATATGTCTATAGTTCTTCCTATTGCTTTGGGTATAATAATACTATTAGCTCTTCTAAATAATATAGGATCTTCTTTTGGTGGTGCTATACAAAATATAGCAACAATAGGTAAATTATTGCCATTAATATTAATAATAATATTTGGATTTATAAAAGGTAATGGAGGTAATAGTGTATTTTCACCATTAGTTGGGCCTGGAGTAAATGCAAGTACTGCAATGGGACAAGTACTTATTGCAACTTTATTTGCATATGATGGATGGATAAATGTAGGGGCTATAGCGGGTGAAATGAAAAATCCAGGTAAGGACTTACCGACTGCAATAGTTGGAGGTTTATCTGCGGTTATGGCGGTATATATAATTATAAATTTAGCCTATTTGAGAGTTGCAGATGCATCAGAATTAGCATTAGTTACATCACCAGCAACATTGGTAGCTACAAGATTATTTGGTGATATTGGAGGAAAGATAATAACAATAGGTATATTAATATCTGTATTTGGAACACTAAATGGTTATCTTCTTACAGGACCTAGAATACCATATACTTTAGCTAGACAAAATATAATTCCAGGTAGTAAAGCATTATCAAAAGTAAATAAAGGAGGCTCTCCTACAAACTCAACTTGGCTAGTTGCTATATTAGCTTGTATATATGCTTTATCTGGACAGTTTAACTTATTAACAGATTTAACTGTATTTATAGTATGGGTATTTTATGTACTTACTTTTATAGGTGTTATAAAGTTAAGAAAAGATAATCCAGACTTAGATAGACCATATAAGGTTCCTTTATATCCTCTAATACCAATAATAGCTATAGTTGGAGGGTTATTCGTTATAGTTAATCAATTAATTACTGCTACGATTATAGCATTAGGAGGAATAATTATAACTTTAATAGGTATTCCAGTATATAGTTATATGTCTAAAAAAAATGAACATTAAAATTTTAATAGAAAATAATATTTAAATTGAAAAAAATGGGTAAAATAAAATAGATTAAAATATAAGTTCTATATAAAGTGTTTTTAGGCTTATATTTTAATCTTTTTTTATTATATAGAAATTTATATAACTATAATATGGTAAAAATAAGATGACTTAGAGTAAAATATAAATTACAAAAATAGATATTAAGGTAGGTATTTGAATGTTTGGATTGTACATACATATTCCATTTTGTGTAAAAAAATGTAACTATTGTGATTTTAACTCATTTAAATTAGATAAGAATCTAAAAAGTACATATTTAGAAGATTTAAGGAAAGAAATGGAATTATATAAAAATGAAGTAAGCGAAGAAATAACAAGTATATTTTTAGGCGGAGGAACTCCAAGTATACTAAATGGAGGTGAAATTAAATATATATTTAAATCTATAAAAGAAAATTTTAAGGTAAGTGATAATGCAGAGATAACTATAGAGTGTAATCCTGGAACGTTAACTGTAGATAAACTTAGAGCAATGAGAGAGTGTGGGATAAATAGGCTTAGTATAGGCTTACAAGCGACTCAAAATAATCATTTAAAATATATTGGAAGGATACATAGTTATGACGAGTTTGAGAAAAATTATAAAGAAGCTTTAAAAGAGGGATTTAAAAATATAAATGTAGACTTAATGTATTGTCTTCCTAATCAGACATTTGAGGAGTGGAAAGAAAGTTTAGAAAAGATAACGCATTTAAATCCGACTCATATATCTGCATATTCTTTAATATTAGAAGAAGGTACAGAACTATACAACATGCATCAAAGAAAAGAATTTAAACTTATGGATGAAGATACTGATATTGATATGTATGAATATACAATAAATTATCTAAATTCAAAAGGATATAAACAGTACGAAATATCAAATTATGCTAAAGAAGGATTTGAATGTGAGCATAATATACTTTACTGGAAGTGTGAACATTATATAGGATTAGGACCAGGTGCTTCTGGATATATTAAAAATATTAGATATGGAAACGTATGTGATTTAAATGAATATCATAAAATGATTGAAAAAAATGAAAAACCTATAGAAAGTAAAGAGATACTTAGTAAACAAGATAGTATAGAAGAGAAAATATTTATGGGTCTTAGAATGAATGACGGAATAAAATTTAATGATTTTAAAAATAAATTTAATATTGATTTTCTAGAAGTTTATAAAAGTCAATTAAGAGATTTAAGTGAAAAAGGATTAATATCTATAACTGAGGAAAGTATGAAATTAACTCAAAGAGGACGAGAAATATCTAATAGTATATTTATTGAATTTATGAATTAATAGTAAAAGTGTTGACAAAATAACTTTATAGTGATATAAATTAAATATAATCTTTTTAGCACTCGGATTTAGTGAGTGCTAACAGCAGGGAGGTGCAAGGATGGAATTAAATGAAAGAAAGTTAAATATCCTTAAAGCAATAATAAAAGACTACATAGATACTGCCGAAGCTGTAGGATCAAGAACTATATCTAAAAAGTATAACTTAGGTGTAAGTGCAGCTACGATAAGAAATGAAATGGCAGATCTAGAAGAATTAGGATATTTAATCCAACCTCATACATCTGCTGGTAGAGTACCAACGGAAAAAGGTTATAAATTATATGTAGATACACTTATGGCAACTAGTGAATTAAGTGACACAGATAAAAAGATGATTGAAAAATGTGTTCGTGATAATATAAATCACATACAAGATCTTATTCATGAAACTTCAAAGTTATTATCTGAGCTTACAAACTATACAACTATAGGATTTGCAAAAAACTTAGTTAATTATAGCACTATTAAACATATACAATTAGTTAGTATGAATGAAAATAATATTTTATTAATTGTAGTAACAGACAAAGGTGATATAAAGAAAGAAACTATATCCACTAAAGTTTATTTAGAACAAACAAAATTGAATATAATTTCTGATAATTTAACTAAAAAGCTAGGTGGAAAAACAATAACTCATTTAGACGATAGATTTGTAGCATTTATAAAACATGAAATTGGAGAGTACTCTAATTTAATTGATCAACTTATAAATGCGTTGAATTCAAATTTATCAAGTGAAGAGCTTTATATGACTTTAAGTGGAGCTACAAATATATTAAGCTATCCAGAGTTTAATGATGTATTAAAGGCAAGATCTTTTTTCAATATGCTAGAGGAAAAAGATAATATAACTAAGATGACAAAATCTAAAGGTATATTAAAAGATAATACAAATATAATTATTGGTAGTGATAATGAAGTTGCAGAAGCTCAAGAATATAGTGTTGTCACAACCACATACAAAGTTGATGAAAACTCAGTAGGAAGAATAAGCTTTATAGGGCCTACTAGAATGGATTATTCTAGGATTTACTCTATAATAAGTTATATCAACTTACTGATTAATAATAAAAAATAAAAATTGAGGGGTGCAGTATCTTGGAAAAAAATATTCAACAAGATGAAAAAGATACTTTAGTAAACGAAGAAGTGGAAAATCAAGAGGTTAATACACAAGACGTTAGTGCTGAAGAATCAACTGAGTCTAGCCAAGATGATAATGTAATAGACATAAATACGAGGTTAGATGAAGAAAAAATGAAAGAAGAATTAACTAAAGAAAAAGAAAAATATCAAAGGTTGCAAGCAGAATACTCAAATTATATAAGAAGAACAAATCAAGAGAAAGAAACAATTGGTTTATTCGCTAATGAAAAAATAATAACTGAACTTATACCAGTTATAGATAGTATGGAAAGAGCTGTTGAAGCTTGTGATAATAAAGAAGATAATTTATTTGAAGGTATAAACTTAGTTCATAAGCAACTTAAGGATACATTAGCTAAATTTGGTGTGGAGGAAATAGAAGCAGAAAATGCTGACTTTGATCCAAATCTACATTTAGCAGTTATGCAAGAAAGTGTAGATGGCATAGATGCTAACAAAGTAATAATGGTACTTCAAAAAGGTTATAAGTTAGGAACTAAAGTAATAAGACCTACAATGGTTAAAGTTTCTTGCTAAGTAAAATGTAAGTAAATTTATAAAAATTTAAATTATAATAAATCACTTAAGGAGGATATAAATTATGGGAAAAGTAATAGGAATAGATTTAGGAACAACTAACTCTTGCGTTGCAGTACTTGAAGGTGGAGAACCACAAATAATAGCAAATACAGAAGGTATGAGAACTACTCCATCAGTAGTAGCTTTCACTAAAGATGGAGAAAGAATAGTAGGAGAACCTGCTAAAAGACAAGCGGTTACAAATGCAGATAAAACTGTAATATCAATAAAAACTCATATGGGAACAGATTACAAAGTTAACATAGATGGTAAAGGATATACTCCACAAGAAATATCAGCTATAATATTACAAAAATTAAAAGCTGATGCTGAAAGTTATTTAGGTCAACCTGTAACTGAAGCTGTTATAACAGTACCAGCTTACTTTACAGATGCTCAAAGACAAGCAACTAAAGATGCTGGTAGAATAGCAGGTCTTGATGTTAAGAGAATAATAAATGAACCAACTGCTGCAGCTTTAGCATATGGTATGGATAAATTAGATCAAGAAAAGAAAATATTAGTATTTGACTTAGGTGGAGGTACTTTTGACGTATCTATACTTGAAATAGGTGATGGTACTTTCGAAGTTTTAGCTACTGCTGGTAATAATAGATTAGGTGGAGATGACTTTGACCAAGTTATAATAGATTATTTAGCTGATGAATTCAAAAAAGCTGAAGGTGTAGATTTAAGAAATGATAAAATGGCTCTTCAAAGATTAAAAGAAGCTGCTGAAAAAGCTAAAAAAGAATTATCTTCAACAATGAGCTCAAACATAAACTTACCATTTATAACAGCTACTGCAGAAGGTCCAAAGCATTTAAATATAGATTTAAGTAGAGCTAAATTTGATGAATTAACTTCTCATTTAGTTGAAAAAACTATGGAACCAACAAAAAGAGCATTACAAGATGCAGGATTATCTACATCTGATATAGATGATGTATTATTAGTAGGTGGATCTACAAGAATACCAGCTGTTCAAGAAGCTGTTAAGAAGTTTATAGGAAAAGATCCTCATAAAGGTATAAACCCAGATGAGTGTGTTGCTGCAGGTGCTGCTATACAAGCTGGTGTTTTAACTGGTGAAGTTAACGACTTATTATTATTAGACGTAACTCCATTATCATTAGGTATAGAAACTTTAGGTAATGTATTTACTAAAATAATAGAAAGAAATACAACTATACCAACTAAGAAGTCTCAAGTATTCTCAACTGCTCAAGATAACCAAACTGCTGTTGATATACATGTTCTTCAAGGTGAAAGAAGTATGGCTTACGACAATACTACTTTAGGTAGATTCCAATTAACTGATATACCACCAGCACAAAGAGGAATACCTCAAATAGAAGTTACTTTTGATATAGATGCTAATGGTATAGTTCATGTTACTGCTAAAGACTTAGGAACTGGAAAAGAACAAAAAGTAACTATAACTTCAGGAACTAATTTAAGTGAAGAAGAAATAGAAAGAAAAGTAAAAGAAGCTGAAATGAACGCTGAAGCTGATAAGCAAAAGAAAGATAAAATAGAAGCATTAAATCAAGCTGAATCTACTATATATCAAACAGAAAAGACTTTAAATGAAGTTGCTGATAAAATAAATGCAGATGACAAAGCTAATGTTGAAGCTGCAATAGCTGATTTAAAAGCTGTAAAAGATAGAGAAGATGCTACAGCTGAAGAAATAAGAAAAGCTATGGATGAAGTAATGAACAGATTCCAAAAAATATCTGAACAAATGTATCAAGCTGCAGCTCAAGAACAACAAGCACAAGGAGCTTCTCAAGAAGGGCCACAAGATGATAATGTTGTAGATGCTGACTTTACAGAAGTAAATGACGAAAAATAGGTTACAAAAACAGAGTAATTTTATATAATAAAATAGAATGTTAAATCTGTTAAATATAAAGAATAATAGCTTGTAGTTTTAATATTCTACAAGCTATTATTTTGTAAGATAAAGGTGGTGACAAACTTGAGTACTAAAAGAGACTACTATGAGGTACTGGGTGTAGGTAAGAGTGCTGATGAGAAAGAGATAAAAAAAGCTTATAGAAAACTAGCAATGCAATATCATCCAGATAGAAACCCTGATAATAAAGAGGCAGAAGAAAAGTTTAAAGAAATAAATGAAGCTTATGAAGTATTATCAGATGAAAATAAAAGAAGAACTTACGATCAATTTGGCCATGAAGGTGTAAATGGACAAGGCGGATTTGGTGGTCAAGGATTTGGAGGCTTCTCAGGGGGAGCTGGAGGATTCGAAGACATATTCGGGGATATATTTGGAGATATGTTCGGAGGTGGATTTGGTGGCTCAAGCCGTCAAAGAAGAAGAGGTCCTGAACGTGGAGCTGATATAAGACAAAATGTAACTATAGATTTTGAAGAAGCTGCTTTTGGTAAGAAAGTTTCAATAAAGATAAATAGAAGTGAAGAGTGTAATGAATGTCATGGATCTGGTGCAAAACCAGGTACATCTAAGAAAACTTGTCCAACATGTAATGGTAGTGGAGAAGTTAGAACTGTTCAAAGAACTCCTTTTGGTAACATAGCAAGCTCTAGAACATGTAGCGAATGCCATGGAGAGGGAGAAATTATAGAATCACCATGTAATAAATGTCATGGAACAGGAAGTACTAGAAAAGTTAAAACTATCGAAGTAGATATACCTGCTGGTATAGATGATGGTCAAATGATTAAGCTTTCTGGTCAAGGTGAAATTGGATCGAAAGGTGGTCCAAGAGGAGACCTTTATATAGTTGTAAATATTAAGAAACATTTATTATTTACAAGAGAAGGATATGATGTATACTTAGAAATGCCAGTATCATTTTCACAAGTTGCTTTAGGTGGAGAAATAGAAGTGCCTACATTAGATGGAAAGGTATCATATAATGTACCGGCTGGAACTCAAACTGGAACAGTGTTTAGACTAAGAGAAAAAGGTATACAAAAACTTAGAGGAAGCTCTAGAGGTGACCAATATGTTAAAGTAGTGGTTGAAACTCCAAAGCACTTAACAGATAAGCAAAAAGAACTTTTAAGAGAACTTGCTAAAGAGTCTGGTGATGAGGTTCATGAAAAAAAGAGGACATTCGGACAAAAAATAGAAGATATGTTTAAGAAAAAATAAAAGCTGTATTAATTAGGATAAAATTTAATTATAATAGTTCAGAGTTTAGATAATTGTTTACTTTGAACTATTATAGTTAAAATACCTAACTAATACAGTTTTTTTATTAAAATAGTAGAAGTATAAAATATTACTCATTCATGATTTCTATATAATTTAAATAATAATTTAAAATTGTATAAAAGAATGTTATAAAAGATAATAATAAATATGATATAATAAAATTTACGGAAAAATAGGAAATTTAATAGTAAAGGATGGACATAAATATGAAATGGATTGAAGTGACTATAAAAACTACTACGGAAGCTGTTGAAGCTATAACTAACATATTAGATGACTTAAGAACGGGTGGAGTTATGATAGAAGACCCTAAGGATTTCTTCTTCCAAAAGAAAAATGAACTAGATTGGGACTATGTTGAGGAAGAAGTTTTTAATAAGAGAAACAGCGAAGGTGTATTAATAAAAACATACATATCAGAAGAAAGAAATGTTATGGAATTAGTGGAAACTATAAAACAAAAAGTTTCATCTTTAACTGGATTTGGTATAGATATAGGTGAAGGAAGTGTATCTTTAGGACAAGTTAATGAAGAAGATTGGGCTAATGAGTGGAAAAAATACTACAAGCCTACTAAAATAGGAGAAAAATTAGTTGTAAAACCAACTTGGGAAAACTATGAAGTCCAAGAGGGAGATTTAGTAATAGAATTAGATCCAGGTATGGCATTTGGAACAGGAACTCATGAAACTACTACAATGTGTATGAGAGAACTAGAAAAGTACGTAAGAGAAGATTCTAAAGTATTTGATATAGGATGCGGAAGTGGAATACTTGCTATAGCTGCTGCAAAACTTGGGGCTAAAGATGTAATAGCTGTTGATTTAGATGAAGTAGCTGTAAAGGTAGCAGCAGAAAATGTTGCTCATAATAATGTAGAGAATTCTGTTAAGGTTCTTCATGGAAACTTAATAGATGTGGTAGATGATAAGGCTGATGTAGTTGTAGCTAATATAATAGCTGATATAATAAAAATATTAGCAAAAGATGTTCATAGTTGTATGAAAGAGGATGCAGTATTTATATCATCAGGTATAATACATGCTAAAGTAGATGAAGTTAAGGAAAGTTTAATAGAAAATGGATTTGAAATAGTTGAAGTAAAAACATTAGGCGAATGGAATGCAATAGTTGCTAAACTTAAGTAGGTGTAGTTTATGGATAGATTTTTTATAGAAAAGAAAAATATTAATTTAGAAGAAAATACTTGTATTATCGAAGGTGAAGATGTAAAACATATTTCAAAGGTGTTAAGATGTAAAATCGGAGAAAAAATAGAAGTATGCGATAAGGATAACACGGAGTATATTTGTGAAATTACAGATATAAGCAAGGATTTGGTGGAGCTAAATATACTTAATAAGGTTGAGATAAAAAGAGAAGCTGATGTAAGAGTAAGACTATATCAAGGGCTTCCTAAAGGACCTAAAATGGAAATGATATTACAAAAACTTACTGAAGTTGGTGTAGATGAAATAATATTAGTTCAAACTAAAAGAAGTGTAGCTAAAGTTGATGATAAAAAAGAAGATAAAAAAATAGAGCGTTGGGAAAGAATTATTTATGAAGCTGCTAAGCAAAGTAAAAGAGGTATAATACCAAAGCTAAGAGGTGTTTTAAGCTTTAAAGAAGCTTTAGAAGACATGAAAAATAATGACATGAATATATGTCCTTATGAAAATGAAAGGACAGTATCAATAAAAAAGGCTATAAAAAATGCAGAAATAAGTAGTATAGGAATATTCGTAGGACCAGAAGGTGGAATTACAGAAGATGAAATTGAAAATGTTCAAAAAATCGGTTCACATGTAGTTTCATTAGGTCCTAGAATATTAAGAACAGAGACAGCATCAGTTGTTGCATCGTCTATAGTTTTATATGAACTAAGTGACTTAGGAGGAGATGAATAAAGTGAAAAAAGTAGCTTTTTACACACTAGGATGTAAAGTAAATCAATATGAAACAGAAGCCATGCTTGAGATGTTCAAAAAAGATGGATATGAACAAGTTGGAAGTGAAGAATATGCAGATGTATATGTTATAAATACATGTACAGTAACTCATATGAGTGATAGAAAATCACGTCAATATATAAGAAGAATGAAAAAGAAAAATCCAAATGCAATAATTGCAGTAGTTGGATGTTACTCACAAGTTTCTCCAGAAGAAATACTTGAAATAGAAGAAGTAAACCTTGTAATGGGAACTAATGAAAGAAGAACAATAGTAGAAGAAATAAAAAAATTAGAGGAATCTAAAGGCGAGAAAAAAGCTAGTACTGTTGATGATATAATGAAGGTAAGAGCTTTTGAAGAAATTGAAATAAGCCAATCAAATGGAAGAACGAGAGCATTCATGAAAATTCAAGATGGATGTGATAGATTCTGTACTTACTGTATAATACCTTATGCAAGAGGTGGAAAAGTAAGAAGTAGAGATATTGAAAGTATAGTTAATGAAGCAAAGACTTTAGCTGAAAATGGATATAAAGAGGTTGTATTAACAGGTATACATGTTGCTTCTTATGGTAAAGATTTAAGAGAAAGTAATTTAAAACTTTTAGATGTAATAAAAAGAATTAATGAAATAGATGGAATTGAAAGAATAAGGACAAGTTCAGTTGAGCCAATTTTATTTACAGATGAATTTGTAAGTGAAGTTGCTAAAATGAAAAAAGTATGCCCTCACTATCACTTATCATTACAAAGTGGGTGTGATGAAACGTTAAAAAGAATGAATAGAAGGTATACTACAGAAGAGTATAAAGCCATAGTTAATATATTAAGAGAAAAAATACCTAATGTAGCAATAACTACAGATGTAATAGTAGGTTTCCCTGGAGAAACTAATGATGAGTTCAACAAAACATATGATTTTTTAAGGGACATAGAGCTTTCACAAATGCATGTGTTTAAGTATTCACCAAGAAAAGGTACTCCAGCATCTACTATGGAAAATCAAATTGATCCTCAAATAAAACAATTTAGAAGTGATCAGCTTATAGCCTTAAGTAAAACAAACTTTAATAAGTTTGCAGAAAAGTTTATAGGAAGTGACATGGAAGTTTTATTTGAAACTAATGTAGTGGACAATAAATACGAAGGACTAACTCCTAACTATATAAGAGTAGTTGTTGAAAGTAATGAAGATATACATGGTAAAATACTAAAAGTTAAATTAACTGACATAAAAGATGAATATGTTGAAGGTATTTTAGTATAAGATGTAGAATTATTACTTATTGTATAGATAGGAGGTGTTATAAAGAAAATGAGTTGTATATTTTGTAAAATTATAGATGGTGAAATACCATCACAAAAAGTTTACGAAGATGAAAAAGTCATCGCATTTAATGATATAAATCCAGTAGCACCTTATCACATATTAGTTGTTCCAAAAAAACACTATGAAAGCATAATTGATATAAGTGAAAATGAAATGGAGATTGTTGCACATATTCATAATGTGATAAATAAAATAGCTAGTGAGAAAGGTTTTGATAAATCTGGATTTAGAATAATTAATAACTGTGGAGAAGATGGTGGACAAGAAGTAAAACACCTTCATTATCATGTACTAGCTGGCAAGAAATTACCTTTATATGAAGCACAGAACAAATAATGTAATCAAAAATGTATTCTTCTTTACGAAAAATACTTGATAAAAGTATATTTTTAGTTTATAATAAACAAAGTGTGAGGTTGTAATGCATATTATGCAGATTATAATCGTAGTTACAGTCCCAGCATAATTCGCGCTATCGGAGGGAGGGAAAAAGAAATGTCAGAAGTAAGAGTAAGAGAAAATGAAACATTAGACAGTGCTTTAAGAAGATTTAAACGCCAATGTGCTATGTCTGGCATCATGTCTGAAGTTAGAAAAAGAGAGCACTATGATAAGCCAAGCGTTAGACGTAAGAAAAAAGCTGAAGCTGCAAGAAGAAAAAACGCTAAGAGATAGTAAAAAAGAATAAAGAGGTGAAGGGAATGTCCCTTAAAGAAAAGTTACAAGAAGATTTGAAGTCTTCCATGAAGAACAAGGATACAGTAAAAAAGTCTGTAGTAACTTTAATAAGAGCTTCTATTAAGCAATACGAAGTAGACAATAGGGTTGAACTTGAAGATGATGCAATCATCGACTTAATTGCAAAGCAATTAAAGCAACGTAGAGATTCTTTAGTTGAATTCCAAAAGGCTAATAGAGATGATTTAGTAAGTGAAACAGAAGCTGAAATCGAAGTTTTAAAAGAGTACCTACCTCAACAGTTAAGCGAAGAAGAATTAAACGAAATAGTAAAATCTACTATATCTGAAGTAGGAGCAACTTCTATGAAGGATATGGGAAAAATTATGGCAGCTATTAAACCTAAAACAAAAGGTAGAGCTGATGGAAAACTTATAAATGAGTTAGTTAAAAATAACTTACAATAGATTAAAAGCCTAGAGATTATCTCTAGGCTTTTTTATTGTATGAAATAATAAATTTAATCATAATGCCTATACCTTGTACATATTTATAAAATAAATAAGTTAATAAAATGAGGTGGATAATTTGATTATATCAATAAAAGAAATAAGGAATTTTCTAATAAGTATATTAATACCACTATTAGTAGGCTATTGCAGCTCTGTGATCGCTAATTTATTATCAGGTTTGGATGTAAGTACATACTATTCTCAACTTATAAAACCTGGTTTTGCACCCCCAGGTTATATATTTCCCATAGTTTGGACTATACTATATACATTAATGGGAATATCATCATATATAGTTATGAAAAAAGGGTACGATTTATATAAAGTAAAGGATGCTATGTTTTTTTATTGGTTGCAGTTAATTTTAAACTTTATGTGGAGTATATTATTTTTTGGACTTGATTTAAGGTTTACATCATTGATAGTAATAATTATTTTATTAGTAATAGTTTTAATTATGATCTTTAAGTTTTATAAAATAAATAAAGTTGCAGCTTACATAAATATTCCATATATATTATGGCTAATATATGCTTTATTTTTAAGTTATTTTATATGGATAATCAATAAATAATATTATGGAATATAAAAAGGGAATGTCTCAGAATATGTAATGTTTTGAGACATGCCCTTTTATATTATGAAGATAGTTAAAAGCTTTTTTAGAATAAATATAACTCTTGAACATATATAGAACAAGCATCTATCGTAATATATAATCCTTTATTTAAATTAACTTTACCGGAACTATCTTTGAAATTATACTTAAATTTATATGACTCTGGAATATTCATATAAGAATAAATATTTAAATAATCTCTGTCAAATACTAGCATATTAAAATCATCTTTGAGTTTTTCTTTAAGGAAGGATTCTGAATAAGTTCTTGCTTCTTCATTAGTCATTATTGGAGATGTTTCTAAAGGATTTTTTAACACTTGATACATATAAAAAACAGAAGTGTTTTTATATGAAATTCTTATTTTTATAGAGCGGTCATAACAATCAAAAAAATATTGATAAAATTTATTATTAGGATCATTATCAAAAAAAATCTCACAAGTTTCATCTTTTAAAACACTATCCTTAAAATAGTAGTCAAAAAATAGTTCTACAGATTTAATACATATTTCTCTTATTTTGTTTTCAGATGGGTTAGAATCTAAATAATCAGAATCTCTTATACATGATAGACTAAAATTTTCTATTTCATTATACTTATTTTGAATAATAGGAAGATAAGAATTAATATAAGATGTAAATGCAAAATAACTAAATATTAACCTATTTATATATTGTTTACAGTATCGGTCTTTTATCCGAGAAAATAAAGTTTTTAAATCAGAAATTATTTCGAAGAAAAGCTTAAATAAATATTTAATGTTTTTATTAAAATCTTTATTTAAATCAACATCGTTTACGTTTTGTAGTATTAGCACATCTTGGTATAAATATTCATATAAATAACACAGAGTTTTAATATTTATTAGATTTTCATTTTTAATAGTTATAAATAGAGTTTTTGTTGATGAATCATTATATTTTATAAGATCACTTATAATGAAATTACAATAAACGCATTTTTGAACTATGTCGGCTAAGTCTTTTTTCATATAATTTCTCCTTTCTTATTAAGAATAAAGTTATATATAAATACCTTATTCTTAATATAAATATAAGTTTACAAAGTAAATACAAGTAATTTAACTAAATTATGAACATAGAATATATTAAGGAGGTATGCTAATGATTGATATATCAACTGATCTACAAGTAACTCAACCAACAATAACTATTGTTGGTAATACATTTGTAAGTATAGAAAATTATTTATCAATAGTAACCTATGATACTGATTTAATAAAAATAAAGACAAAAGTTAAAACGATAAAAATATCTGGTGAAAAACTTCTATTAAAATATATAACTGATGGGGAAATTGGAATAAAAGGATTGATATACAATGTGGAATATATAGATTAGGAGGAGATACAAGTGATAAGTTATATAAGGGGGTACTATGTTGTAACTGTAGAAGGTGTTGGTACGGAACGGTTTTTAAATTATCTTATAAGAAATAATATCAATGTATATAATGTAAATCGAATAAGTAATACCAAGATACAGTTTTGCGTAGATAGAAAAGATATAAGTGATTTTAAAAAGGCATATAGAGGAAGTAACTTTCAAATTAAAGTAAAACAAAAGACTGGGATACCTTTTGTTTTAAAGAGAATATATAAGTATAAAGGTATGTGGATTTGCGCTATAATATCCTTAACAATTTTAATGACCACATCTCAATTTGTAACAGATATATATATAGACTGTCCAGAGGGAATAAAACAAGAAGAGGTTAGAACTGAGCTTTATAAATTAGGATTAAAACCAGGTATATATAAAAAAAATATAGATAGAAAAAAAATTAGAGATAGTATTATGGTAACATTTGAAGATGTAGCATACATATCTTTAAATGTAAAAGGTACAAATGTTTTTGTAACTATAACAAAAAAAGCAGAAACACTGTCATCAAAAGAGGAATCAAATTATTGTAATATAATTGCAGAAAAAAATGGTATAATAGAAAAAGTAATACCTAGAAGTGGAAATTCAGTAGTTGCAGAAGGAGATATAGTACAAAGTGGAGACCTACTTGTAAGTGGATCAAATACTAAATCCTTACCAGAAGTTTGGGCAACTACTTTTTACGAAGTTAAAAAAAGTGCAAGCTATATAGAAAATAAAAAGGAAAAAACAGGTAAAAGTAAAAATGTATATACCATAAGTTTCTATGATAAAATTTTTAATATAAGGAAAAACATAAAGTATAAGGATTATATAATAGAAAATAAAGAACTAAAATTAAAAATAGGTAATTACACTTTTCCTATAAAAATAAAAGTAAGTACTTTTTATGAAGTAGAAATTACAAAAATAGAAAAAGATGAAAATGAATTGAAAAAAGAATTAAAAGAGCAAGCTTTAAAAGAATTAGATTACATAATACCAGCTTCTGCTAAGTATACAGATGTAAAAGATAAATATAAAATTAATAAAAATGTGTTAGAATACATAGTAACAGTATATACTAGTGAAAACATAGCAAAAGTTTATCCACTTAGTAAATCTGAAGCAGAACAATTAATAATTGATGAGAACAAAAGTAAAGAAGAATCAGGAGAAGTTGTTCCATCAGATCCAAGCAGACGTTTGATAAATGACATAAGGAATGAAATTCAAGAAGGTAATGATGAAAGTGATGAGAATGAAAATTCTAATAACTGAAATTAAAATACTCAAGGAGGAATAAACCAATTGATAATACAAAAGAAATTTTTAGTATCTGAAGAAAGATTTGAGAGAGAGTTATTTGGAAACTTTGATGAAAATGTTAAATTAATTGAGGAAGCATTAAGTATAGATGTTATATTAAGGGAAGGAAATATAGTTTTAATGGGAGAAGAAAAGAATGTAGACTCAGCATTAAAACTTATGAATGAACTTCATCAAGCTGTATCAAATGGAAAAACTTTAGATAAACAAAATATATCATATTCATTATCACTATTATTAGAAGGTAGTGAGAGTAGAATAAAGGAATTAGAAGATACAATAGTAATTACTCAAAAGGGGAAATCTGTTCAGCCAAAAACATTAGGTCAAAAAGACTATGTAAAGTTAATTCAAAATAATGATATTACTTTTGGTGTTGGACCTGCAGGTACTGGAAAAACATACCTAGCTGTAGCTATGGCAGTTAAAGCTTTTAAAAAGGATGAAGTTAGTAGGATAATTCTTACTAGACCGGCAGTAGAAGCTGGAGAAAGTTTAGGATTTTTACCTGGAGATTTAAAAGACAAAGTAGATCCATATTTAAGACCATTATATGATGCTCTATTTGATATGATAGGACCTGATAAGTTTAATAAATATTTAGAAAGAGGTACTATAGAAGTAGCACCATTAGCTTTTATGAGAGGTAGAACATTAGATAATGCTTTTATTATACTAGATGAAGCTCAAAATACAACTCCAGAACAAATGAAAATGTTCTTAACTAGGCTTGGATTTGGTTCAAAGGCTGTAGTAACAGGAGATTTAACTCAAACTGACCTACCTAATAAAAATAAAAGTGGATTAATTCAGGCTACAAAGATATTAAAAGATGTTCCAGGCATAGGAAGCATAGAGTTAAGTGATAAAGATGTTGTAAGACATGAATTAGTTCAAAGAATAATAAGAGCTTATAATAAATTTGACAAAGAAGAAGAAGTTAGAAGAAATAAAATACAAGAGAGAATTTCTTCTAAGAATAAATAGACTTTTAAGAAAGAGATAGGTGTGACAATGGAACTTATAATAGATGACAGACAAAATAAACTTCAAGTGAATGAAGAGTTATTAGAAAAAATAAAGGATATAATACTAGAATGTTTAGATTATGAAGGATATGACGATGATTATGATATAAGTTTATCTTTTGTAGATAATAAAGAAATACATGAACTAAATAAGACATTTAGAGGTATAGATAGACCTACAGATGTTTTATCATTTCCAATGATAGATGAAGAATTTGATTTTGATATTGAATTAGAAGAAAAATCCTTAGGTGATATAGTTATTTCACTAGAAAGAGCTTTTGAACAAAGTATAGATTATAATCATAGTTTTGAAAGGGAAGTATGCTTTTTAGTTTGCCATAGTATGTTCCATCTTTTAGGTTATGATCATGATACTGAAGAAAATACTAAAGAAATGAGAGAAAAAGAAGATTATATATTAAACAAGCTAAGCATAACAAGGGAGTAGTTTTATGAAAGTAAAAAAAACTCGACAAGGAATAATAAAAGCTTTTAATGCAGCCATAGAAGGTATAATATATACATTTAAATGTGAACGTAATATGAAAATACATTATTGTTTAGCTGCAATAGTGCTAATAGGAAGTTTATTCTTTGATTTAACAAAAGTAGAAACATTGATATTACTATTTTCTATAAGTTTAGTAATTATAACTGAAATGTTTAATACAGCAATAGAAAATGCTATAGATATGGTAACTGATGAATATCATCCTCTTGCTAAAATAGCAAAGGATGTTGCTGCTGGAGCAGTTGTAATTGCAGCTCTTAACTCAGTTGTAGTTGGATATATGTTATTTTATAATCAAATAACAGATATGTCTAAATCGCTTATATTTACAATACGAAAATCTGATCCTCATGTAACTTTAATATGTATAGTTTTAGTACTTATATCAGTAGTTGTAGTTAAGGCATTAACATCAACAGGAACTCCTTTAAAAGGAGGGATGCCTAGTGGGCATGCAGCTTTAGCATTTGCAATGGCTACATCCATAACTATGATGACGGAAAGACCAGTTGCTGCAACTCTTGCATATATAATGGCTATACTTGTTGCACAAAGTAGGATAGAAGGAAAAATACATACTTTTTGGGAAACTATTGCTGGTGCACTATTAGGTATTCTAATTGGAATGTTAGTTTTCCAAATTAAGATAATTAATTTTTATTAAAAAATACTTGAATATATTTAAAAATTATCAAGTAGGCTAACATAAAAAAGAAGTCTGCAAGACTTCTTTTTTATGTTATAATGTAAGATACTAAAGAAAATGCTAATAATAAAAAATATATGTAATTAGCATAAGTATCCAGAAAAATACTGATATATTTAATTATAAAATTTAGAACGGATATAAGAATAATAAAATAATTTTAGACAAAAGGTAGGAGACACATAAATGTTCAAATCAGGATTTGTTAGTATAGTAGGTAGACCAAATGTTGGGAAATCTACACTTATGAACAATGTAGTTGGAGAAAAGATAGCGATAATGAGTGACAAACCTCAAACTACAAGAAATACAATTCAAGCAGTTTATACAGATGAAGAATGCCAAATGGTATTTTTAGATACACCAGGTATACATAAGCCTAAAACTAAACTAGGTGAATATATGGTTAAATCAGCTACAGATGCATTTAAAAATGTAGATGTAGTATTATATGTAGTGGATGAATCTAAAAAAATAGGTCCTGGAGATAGAATGATAATAGAAGATTTAAGAGGTGTTAAAGCTCCTGTTATCTTAGTTTTAAATAAAATGGACCAAATGGAAGAGAGTGAATTATTTGATTTAATGAAAATGTACCATGCGGAAGGTGTATTTAAAGAAATAGTTCCTATTTCAGCTTTAAAAGGAAGAAATACAAAAGAATTACTTAAGGTCGTACAAAAATATTTACAAGAGGGACCAAAGTATTTCCCTGATTATATGATAACAGATCAACCAGAAAGAGTTTTAGTATCAGAATTAATAAGAGAAAAAGTTCTTCACTATGTTCATGATGAAATACCTCACGGTGTTGCAGTAGAGATAGAAAAAATGAAGTCAAGAAATGATAAAGCAATTGTAGATATTTCAGCTGTAATATACTGCGAAAGAGATTCTCATAAAGGTATAATTATAGGTAAAAATGGTAGAAAATTAAAGGGAATAGGTAAGGCTGCAAGAGAAGATATCGAGCTACTTTTAGGATCTCAAATAAATCTTCAACTATGGGTTAAAGTTAAAGAGAATTGGAGAAATTTACAAAATTATGTAAGTAATTTTGGGTATACTGATAAATAAGGGTGGATTACATGGATAGGAAACAGGATATTTCCAAAGATTTGTTAAATGAAGTTAAATCTTTAATTGATAACAATAAAATATTGGAGTTAAGGGAATTGCTTGAAGAGTACCATATAATAGATATATTCGATATTATGGAGTACTTAGATGAAAATATGAAGGTTAAGTTATTTGAAGTCCTTCCAATAGATATGTCCGCTTCAATATTAGAAGAATGTGATGTAGAATTTTTTAAAACTATATTATCTAAAATAGATATAGATCATCGTAAGAATATATTAGAATTAATGTCTCTTGATGATATGGCAGATATTTTAAGCCAACTAGAAGAAGAAGAAAGAGAAGGCGTTATGGAGCTATTAAGTCAAGAAGATGCCGATGATGTAAAAGAGTTATTAATTTATGAAGAAGAATCTGCTGGCGGGATTATGACCACAGGATATATAGAAGTGAATAAAGATATGACAGCTAAAGATGCTATAGAACATTTAAGGAAGAATGCTTTAGATGCCGAAACTATATATTATATATATGTAGTTGATAACGAAGAGAGATTAGTTGGAGTAATATCATTAAGAGAATTAATAACTGCTAGAAATTCTAATATAGTAGAAGAACTAATGAGCGAAAATATTATATCTGTTTATGTTGATGAAGATAGAGAGGAAGCGGTTAGGTTAGTTTCTAAGTATAACTTAGTTGCGATTCCTGTTATAGATAGACAAAAACGATTAAAAGGTATAATAACTGTCGATGATATAATTGATGTAATGGAAGAAGAGGCTACTGAGGATATGTATAAATTTGCAGGATCTTCTGAGCATGAAGTTGACCTTATTGAAAAGGTAAACACTACGCCTAAGGAACAAATACTTTCTTCTGTTAGATCTAGAATAACATGGCTTATTATAACTCTAATAGGAGGCCTAATTTCTACAGCTATAATTTCTAATTTAGATTTTATAACAAATCCAAAGTATACACCGTTAATATTTTTTATACCAGTAGTAATTGGTATGGGTGGAAACATAGGAACACAATCGTCTGCACTAACTGTAATGACGTTATCTAATAAAAACTTAGATTATACAAATGTATTAAAAGAAGGTGCTGTAGGACTTATTACAGGTATACTATGTAGTGTCATAATAGGAGGAGCATCGTTTATATTTATAAAGGATATTAGTATAGTTTTAGCTGTATCACTATCATTATTTATAAATATGACAGTTGGATCAATGATAGGTGCATTTATGCCTGCTTTATTGAAGAGATTAGATGTAGATCCATCAATAATATCAGCACCTTTAATATCTACAATACTTGATATTACAGGTGTTACTGTGTATTTTGTAATAACTTCGCTTGTATTGTCAAAAATTGCATAATAACTTTTAATAATTTTAATGTATTATTTACCCCTTTCTTACTAAAAATATAGATATAGTCGTAAGAAGGGGGTTTTTAAAAATGGACAATTTGTATTGGAATATTTTTGAAAAGACTGGAAGTATAGAAGCCTTTTTATACTTAAATGATTTAAAGAAAATAGACGAAGAAAATAATCAAACGAGGGAGATAGATAGCAACTATGATAATCTTGAATACCCAAGGGATAGTTCTTAAAGCCGTGAGGTATAAAGAAAATGACGTAATATTAACTATATTTACCAGGAAATTAGGGAAGATAGTTGCAATGGCTAAGGGAGCAAAGAAAAATAAAAGTACCTTGCTTTCCTCAGCTCAACTATTTTCTTATGCTAATTACACTTTAAAAAAACAAGGAAATATGTATAGAATAAGTCAAAGTGATATAATTAAGAGCTTTTATGACTTATCCTATGATTTAGAAGCATTTTCATATGCTACATATATAACAAAATTAGTAGAATCTTCAACACTGGAAAATCAAACAAATAATAGATTGTTTGTATTACTTGCTCAGACCTTATATTTATATACTCAAGAAAATATAGATAAAAAGTTTATTACAAGAGCATTTGAGTTAAAATTCTTAGATTATATTGGGCTTAGACCTGTTGTAAGCAGATGTAGTAATTGTGGAGAACGAAACTCTGATGAATATGTATTTAATGTATATGAAGGTGGTATATTATGCAAGGAATGTAGTACAAATTTTACAGAAAACATGAAAATAGATATAACAACTATAAGGCTTATGGAATATATATTAAGTAATGATATATTAAGATGTAGTAAAGCAAAAGTATCTAAATATATAACTTATGAACTACAAAGAATTTTAAAGCAATACTTAATGATTTATATTGACAATGTTAATTTTAAATCGCTACACTTATTACATGAATTAGAAAACGAAAAGGGAGTGGATAAGGGTGAGTAATAAAATAACTATAGAAAGTATAGATGCTGTATATCAAAGAATTCCAAATGTAACTTATGCACAAGCTAAAGAAGCTCTACAAGTTTGTGATGGAGATGTAGTGGAAGCTATTATCTTATTAGAATCTAAAAAAGGATCAAACTCTACAAAAAAAGTTAAGAAAACTGTAGAAGAAGTGTTAGGAAAAGATGGAGAACAAATAAAATATCAATTAAAAGAACTTCTTAGAAAAAGTAGTGTAATAAGAGTTATAATAGATAAAGATGGCAAAACTATAATTAATATACCTTTAACAGTAGGCGTAGTTGGTTTAGCATTTGCAACAATACCTGCAATGATAGGTCTTTCAGCTGCTGTAATAGGAAAATATAATATAAAAGTTCAAAATGAAGATGATGGTACAACTATAGATTTAGGTGAACTAACTGAAGAAAAATTAAATATGTTAAAAGATATGATAACGAATGCAGCTAAAGAAATGAAGGATGTAGTTTCTGAAAAAAATAAAGATAATAAAGACATAACAGATGAACTTATAAAAGAAACTGAAAATCAAAAAAATGAAAATAAAGAAGAATAGTAGATATTACCTATCTATATTGACAAAATTTGAATGATTTGATATTCTAAAAGTTATAAAAGAACTCTAAAAGGGCCTTTCGTGTAGACGAAAGGCTTTGTTGTTATTATTAAACGTCAATGTTTATTAAATAGAAATTTAAATTAACAGGAGGTATTCTTATGAATTTTCAAGAGATGATACTGGCTTTACAAAATTACTGGTCAAAACAAGGATGTATCATGATGCAACCTTATGATGTTGAGAAGGGTGCAGGTACTATGAATCCAAATACTCTTTTAAGATCATTAGGACCAGAACCTTGGAGCGTATGTTATGTGGAACCATCTAGAAGACCTGCAGATGGTAGATATGGAGAAAATCCAAATAGATTATATCAACATCATCAATTCCAAGTTATATTAAAACCATCTCCAGATAATATACAAGAATTATATTTAGGAAGCTTAGAAGCTATAGGAATAAATCCTTTAGAACACGATATAAGATTCGTTGAAGATAACTGGGAATCAACTACGGTCGGTGCTTGGGGACTTGGATGGGAAGTATGGCTAGACGGTATGGAAATAACTCAGTTTACATATTTCCAACAAGTTGGAGGTATAGAATGTGAGCTTGAGACTGGAGAAATTACATATGGTTTAGAGAGACTTGCTATGTACATACAAGAAGTTGATAGCGTATATGACTTAAAATGGAATGATAAAATAACATACGGAGATGTATTTAAGCAATCTGAATATGAAAACTCTGTGTATGCATTTGAAGAATGTGATGCAGATATGTTATTTAATTTATTTGATACATATGAAAAAGAAGCTTTAAAGCTTATAGAAAGAGGACTAGTAATACCTTCATATGATTATGTATTAAAATGCTCTCATACATTTAATACACTAGATGCAAGAGGAGCTATAGGAGTTAGCCAAAGAGCATCATTTATAGGAAGAGTTAGAAATATGGCTAGAGCAGTTTCTTCCTTATATGTTAAGCAAAGAGAAGAAATGGGATATCCTCTTTTAAAGGAAGGTGACAAATAATGAATAATTATCTTTTATTTGAAGTAGGTGTGGAAGAATTACCATCAAGATTTGTTAGTAGTACTTTAGAACAAATAAAAAACAATTTAACAAAATTATTTAATGAAAATAGAATAGTATTTGACAATATAGAAACTTATGGAACACCAAGAAGATTAACTTTTGTTGTAAAAGGTATAAGTGATAGACAAAGTAATTTAGAAGAAGAAGTTAAAGGACCTTCTAAGAAAATAGCAGTAGATGCAGATGGAAACTTTACTAAACCAGCTTTAGGATTTATAAAAAGTAAAGGTTTAAAAGAAGAAGATATATACTTTAAGCAAGTTGGAAAAGATGAGTACATATTTGGTACTA
Organism: Romboutsia sp. 1001713B170207_170306_H8; assembly: GCF_015550495.1. NCBI lineage: Bacteria > Bacillati > Bacillota > Clostridia > Peptostreptococcales > Peptostreptococcaceae > Romboutsia > Romboutsia sp. 1001713B170207_170306_H8. Next base: position 74,767 of record NZ_JADNAX010000005.1, on the reverse strand, counting down.
TAAAACAAGAAGGTATAGAGACTAGTGAAGTTTTAAAAACTGTATTACCAGAAGCAGTTAAAGCGGTTACTTTCCCTAAAGCTATGCGTTGGGGTGGAAAAAATATGAGATTTGCTAGACCTATAAGATGGATGGTTACTTTATTAAATGATGAAGTACTAGAAATAAATTTAGAAGGTATAGTATCATCAAATGTTACAAAAGGGCATAGATTCCTAGGTGAAAAGGAGTTTGAAGTTAATTCATTAGAAGACTACCTTGCTAAATTAGAATCTAATTATGTAATTTTAGATCAAAATAAAAGAAAAGACTTAATAAAACAACAATGTATAGAAGTTGCAAACTCATTAGGGGGAGAAGTTGAGTTTGATGAAGATTTATTAGATGAAATAACTTATTTAGTAGAATATCCAACAGCATTCTATGGAGAATTTGATAAAGCTTATGCAAATCTTCCTAAAGAAGTTGTTACAACTCCTATGAAAGAGCATCAAAGATACTTCCCTGTAATTAAAGATGGTAAATTACTACCTAACTTTATAGCAGTTAGAAATGGTAATGATTATAAAATAGATGTTGTAAAAGCTGGAAATGAAAAAGTTTTAGTTGCTAGACTTGAAGATGCTTTATTCTTCTATAATGAAGATATTAAGAAGAACTTAGAGAGTTATATAGAAAAATTAAAAACTGTTGTGTTCCAAGCTAAACTAGGAACAGTATACGATAAAACATTAAGAATAGAAAAGTTAAGTTTAGATATATTAGATTCATTAAATTTAGGTGATATAAAAGAAGATACATCAAGAGCTGCTAAGTTATGTAAAGCAGATTTAGTTACGAATATGGTATTTGAATTCACTGAACTACAAGGTATAATGGGTAGAGAATATGCTAAAGTTGGTGGAGAAAATGAAGTTGTTAGCGAAGCTATATTCGAACATTATTTACCAAGATTTGCAGGAGATATACTTCCATCAACTAAAGCAGGTATGGCATTAGCTATAGCTGATAAATTAGATTCAATTGCAGGATTTTTTGCTATAGGAATTCAGCCAACAGGGTCTCAAGATCCATATGCATTAAGACGTCAAGCATTAGGTGTATTAAGCATATTAATGGATAAGAAACTAGATATAAATTTAAAAGATTTAATTAGCCATGCATTAAATAACTATAGTAGTTTAGAATTTGATAAAGATGAAGTTTGTGCTCAAATAATGGAATTCTTCAAAGAGAGAATTAAAAATTTATTTAGAGATTTAGGAATAAGATACGATGTAATAGAAGCAGTATTAAGTTCAGAAATAAATGATATATCAGATATGCATACAAGAGCTGTAGAACTTAATAATTGGTTGTCTACTGAAGGGTTAGTTGAAATGTTAACTGCATTTAATAGAGTTTCTACTTTAGCTCAGAAAGCTACTTCATCAGAATTAAATGAAAGTTTACTTAAAGAAGATGCTGAAATTAAGTTATACAATAGATTTAAAGAAATCAAAGTAAAAGTTAATGAATTATTAAAAGATAAAAAATATAGTGAAGCTTTAGATGCGTTTGCGTCATTAAGACCATTAGTTGATAATATGTTTGATAATGTTATGGTAATGGATAAGGATGAAGATATAAAAAATAATAGATTAGCTTTATTAAAGCAAATTTGTGACACAATGCTTAGCATATGTGATTTATCTAAGATAGTTTATAAATAATAAGAATAAATACACGTAGATAATAGATACTAAAATAAGGGGTGAAATCAAGGTGTATATGATAAAGCATAGCTTTATATATATATTAATAGATTTTATCCCTTATTTGAATTTAATTAAAAAGAAATTAAATTTAAATAAACTTAAATTTTGTATTTAAAAAATATATATTATAATGTTAAAATAAATTGAACAATAAATAAAGTTTATAGTATTTTAATAAATTTTTTATATGAATATGTTAAAAAATAGACGTATTAAAATTAATAATATACTATAAGATAATAAAAAACATTTACAGAATGTCATATATAGATATATAATATTATACTATATAATGGATTTCTGATTAAAAAGTGTATCACATTAAAGAGGAAGGTGATTATTATTCAACTTAATCAAAGACAGCTAAAAATAATCGACATTGTCAAAGCTAATGAACCAATAACTAGTGAAAGCATAGCTGCTAGCTTAAATGTGACACGTGCCACACTAAGATCAGACTTAGCAATATTAACTATGACAGGAATTTTAGATGCAAGACCTAAGGTAGGATACTTTTATTCTGGAGTTAGTGATTTAAATCTAGTTGGTAATAGCATAAAAGATAAAAAGGCAGAAGATATAATGAGTATGCCAGTAATAGTAAAACAAGATATAAGTATATATGAAGTAATAGTTAATATGTTTTTATCTGATGTAGGAAGTATATTCATAACAGATGATAATGAAAACCTATGTGGTGTAGTTTCTAGAAAGGATTTATTAAAAGCTACTATAGGAGGGTCTGATATAAACAGAATTCCTATAGGTATGATTATGACTAGAACTCCCAATGTAATAACTACTAGTAGAGATGAAGAAATTTTACTAATAGTTAGAAAGATTATAGAACATGAGGTAGATTCTTTACCAGTTGTAGAAACAAGTGAGGATGGGTTGAAGGTAAAAATAGTTGGAAGAATATCGAAAACGAATATAACAAAGCTATTTTTAGAGATGATAGACAATTAAGGAGGGGAGTATATGGAAAATTTGATCATATATGTGATATCAGATTCTGTGGGAGAAACAGCTCAACAAGTTGCAAAAGCTGCCTTATCTCAATTTTCAATAAATGACAATTATGAGATTAGAAGATTTCCTTATGTAGCAGATAAAAAATTTCTTATGGAAATACTAAATAGCGGAAAAAATGAAGAAGCTATAATCATATATACTTTAGTAGATGAGAACTTATCTAATTTAACTAGAGAATATTGTATGGAAGAGGGATTAAGCAATATAGACTTAATGTCTCCAATACTAAGTGAAATAGCAAAGAAAACTGAAAGAAAGCCAAAGAGAGAGCCTGGTATCATAAGAAAGCTAGATGAAAGTTACTTTAAAAGAGTAGAAGCTATAGAATTTGCAGTTAAGTATGATGATGGGAAAGATCCAAGAGGAGTTTTAAAATCAGATATAGTTTTAGTTGGTATATCAAGAACATCAAAAACACCTCTTAGTATGTATTTAGCCAATAAGAATATAAAGGTTGCTAATGTTCCATTAGTACCTGAAATACCATTACCTAAAGAGTTAAATGACATAAATCCTAAGAAAATAATAGGGCTTACGAATACACCTGAAAAATTAAATAAAATAAGACAAGAAAGATTAAAAGCATTAGGTTTATCAAGTAATGCAAATTATGCAAACCTTGAAAGAATATTGCAAGAACTAGATTACTCAGATACTGTAATGAAAAAGCTAGGATGTCCTGTTATAGATGTTTCTAATAAAGCAATAGAAGAAACTGCAGGCATAATTATAGACTTAATGAAAGAAAATGGAATAAACACATTTAAAATTAAAGATAAATAATTAATTTCACCTTAAAATTAAAAAAATATGTCTAGTTGTATAAATTAAACTTAACATAAATTAGTTATTACAATGCTCCTTTATAATTATGTAAAAGAAACTTATTAAGTATACTTTGCATATAAATAATAAAGGAGTATTTTTAAGTTAATTTTATGGAGGGATATAATATGGTCAAGTGTCCAAGATGTGGGAAAGAAGTTTCATCAAGACCTGGTACAATTTGCCCTAGATGTGGATTAAAAGTTTCGGAAGTTAATGAAAAAATAAGATGTCCAGAGCCTAATTGCAGAGCTTTAGTTTCTAAAAAATTAGAATATTGCCCTAAATGTGGATGTAAGTTAAGAGGGTATAAATTAAATGAACTGATGAGATTAGCAAGAAATAAAATAGATGAAGTATTTTATGATGATAAATAAGGTTAGTTGGTGTAATCACCAGCTAACCTTATTTATTTAGAAGAATTATCTACTTCCATAGTCCATCCCCAATAACCATTTTCTTTTTTTGTATATTTTAGCAATGCATCAAATTTAGTACCTTTTTTGATGTTAAAGATTTAACTTTAGCTTGACCATTTTTTAATATGCTTTTAACCATAGATTTATTTGGTTTTTTATTATAGTATTCTAAATATTTGTCATTTTTCCAAATTCCGAATTTACAGTTACTATAGTTAGTGCATAAATATCCTTTTTCAAATTCAACCACATCATTTTGACATATTGGACATTTTCCTAAAGAGTCATTTTTTTCAGACTTTACAGTTTTAGTAGTGGATTTTGATTTCGTAGAGTTTTTTATTGTAGCAGAAGACTCTTTAATATATTTTTTTGTCTTAGGGTTGTAAGTATAATTTTCAGTATTTATACTTTTATTGCTATCTCTTTTTATTAAATTAACATTTTGATAAATAAAGTTCATAATATTAGTTAGATATTCTTTTCTAGTAAATTGTCCTTTTTGAATATCACTTAAACTTTTCTCTAATTTACCAGTATAGTCTACATCAAATAGATCTGTTACAGGAAAAATTTCAACTAGATTTTTACCTAAATCAGTTATAGAGTATGACTTACCTTTCTTTTTCACATAACCAACTTGACCTATTTTTTTCAAAACATCTGCACGTGTTGCAGAAGTTCCTATTGAGTACCCTGATAAAACTGTCGTATCATCATCTGATACATTTTTACCGCAGTTTTTCATAGCTTTAAGTAAAGTATCTTCAGTATACGGTTTAGGTGGAGTAGTTTGTTTAGTTAAGGTTTTTATATCTAATACATCAACAATTTCAGATTTATTAACCATAGGAAGTAAGTCATCTTTTTCTTCTTTATTATATACTTCTAAGTATCCCTTAACTTTTAAGACTTTTCCTTTGGTTAAGAATACATGTTTATCAACTTCAGTTTTTATTTCTGTATTTTCATATTCAGCAGGGGGCATAAAGTTTGCTATGAATCTATCTTTTATAGCATCATAGACAATTTTTTCATCAGGTGTAAGGTTTGTAGGTATTATATAAGTAGGAATTATAGCACTATGGCTATCAACCTTTGAAGAGTCAAATATTCTTTTACTTTTTGTAAAAGATATTTTATTTTCATAAGGAAGACCGACTTTTAATTTATCTAGTGTCTGAGAAACTTTAGGGACTAAACTTTCTTCTAAATAAATAGAATCAGTTCTAGGATAAGTTATATATCCACCTTTACCTTTTCCCTCATAAAGAGACTGACATACGCTTAAAACCTTGTCTGAAGTAAAATTTGAATACTTTGAAGTTATAAAACCTTGTAAAGAAGTTAAACTAAATAGTTTTGGAGCATATTCTTTAGAAGTTGTTACTTTCTTATTAGTTATTTGTCCATTACTAGAAGTAATAGTATTTATAATTTTATTAGCATCATCAATAGTATCAAATTTACTTTCTTTGCCTTTTATATATTTTCCTTTATACTCCCCATTTGAACTTTTAAAATTTCCTTCAATTTCAAAATAATTTTTAGGAATAAAGTTTGAAATCTCCATATCTCTATCATAAACTAATTTAACAGTAGGAAGTATTACACGACCTATATTAAGTAATTTACCATTTCCATATTTTAATGTAGCAACAGAAGTAAAATTAATTCCTATTAACCAGTCAGTGAGAAGTCTAGTATATCCAGCTGCTTGTAAATTTAACATATCAGAATTATCTTTTAAATTATTAAGTCCTCGAGTTATATCTTCGGGAGTCCATTCATTTACAAGTATTCTTTTTACAGGTTTTTTATTTTTTGCCAATAAAAATATTAAAAATGATATAAGTTCTCCTTCTCGTATACTTACTTATACATGTGTGCAATATTATAAAAGAGAGGCAATTACTTGAAAAACCTAGGATACATATATAGTTTATAAAATAATATAAATTGCACAAAGCTATTATATAAAAAAGATACAACATTAATAACAAAGTAGTCAACCTATAATAATACTCAACTATTTTTTGCACACGTAGTTATTAAAAAATAACATTACTTCTCAATATATAAGTAAGAATGTTATAATAAATAATAGCTAAAAATTGTAATTTAGGAGGGGAAAATTACTTGGATAAGAAAAAAATGAGTGAAAGAAGTATAATAACTCAGTACATAATACCTGCAATTGAAAAATCAGGTTGGGATAAAAAACAAATATCAGAAGAAGTAACTTTTACAGATGGAAAAATAATAGTAAGAAAAAAGCTAGTAAGTAGAGGAAGTAAAAAAAGGGCAGATATAATACTTTCATATAAATCAAATTCAACAAATATACCACTTGCAATAATAGAAGCAAAAGATAATAAACACTCTGTAAGGGCAGGGATGCAACAAGCAATAGATTATGGAAATATACTAGATGTGCCATTTGTTTATTCATCAAATGGAGATGGATTTATAGAGCATGATAGAACTAAAAAAGATGGAATAATAGAAAGAGAATTAACTTTAGGGGAATTTCCAACACAAGAAGAACTTTGGAATAGATATAAAGAATACAAAGGAATAACTGAAGAAGAGGAAAAGGTAATAACACATTCTTATCATTACGATAAAAATAGTTTTTCGCCTAGATACTATCAAAGAATAGCAATAAATAGAACAGTAGAAGCTGTTGCTAAAGGACAAGATAGGATATTACTTGTAATGGCTACAGGAACAGGAAAGACTTACACAGCATTTCAAATAGTGTATAGATTATTTAAATCAAAAGCTAAGAAAAGAGTACTATACCTAGCAGATAGAAATATCTTAGTTGAACAAACTATAGGAGGGGACTTTAAACCTCTAAAAAATAGTGATAACATACATTGGATTAGAAATAGAAAAGTAGACAAATCAAGAGAAATTCAATTTGCATTATACCAAAGTCTAACAGGAGACACAGAAGAGAAAAAGGTTTATAAAGAGTATAGCCCAGACTATTTTGACTTAATAATAGTAGATGAGTGTCATAGAGGAAGTGCAAAAGATGATTCAGCTTGGAGAGAAATACTAGATTACTTTAGTTCTGCGACACAAATAGGTCTAACAGCAACACCAAAAGAAACTAAAGATGTATCTAATATGGATTACTTTGGAGAAGCAATATTTACTTATTCTTTAAAACAAGGAATAGAAGACGGATTCTTAGCTCCATACAAAGTAGTGAGAGTAGGAATAGATAGAGATTTAGAGGGATACAGACCTGAAAAATACAAAAGAGATAAATATGGAAATGAACTAGAAGATAGAGTATACAATAAAAAAGACTATGATAGAAACTTAGTACTCGAACAAAGAACTAAATTGGTAGCAAAATATGTATCAGACTATCTTAAAGCTAATGATAAAAGAATGGCTAAAACAATATTCTTCTGCACAGATATAGACCACGCAGAAAGAATGGCAGAAGCTCTTAGAAATGAAAATAGTGATTTATATACAGAAAATAATAAATATGTAATACAAATAACAGGAGATAATGAATTAGGAAAATCAGAGCTATACAACTTTACAACTCCTAAAGAAAAATACCCTACACTTGTTACAACATCAAAACTACTTACAACAGGAGTAGACTGTAAGACTTGTGAATTTATAGTAATAGACAGCGAAATATCATCAATGATAGAATTTAAGCAAATACTAGGTCGTGGAACTAGAATAAGAGAAGATTATAATAAACTATACTTCACATTAATAGATTTTAGAGATGTATCAAGATTATTTGCAGATAAAGAATTTGACGGAGACCCAGTTAAAATTAAAGATGTAAACTCAATGGAAGATATACCTTTAGAGAGCGATGAAGAAATAGATATAGAAGGTTTAGATATTACAGAAGAAGATTTAAATGCAGATTGTGTAAATGAAAATGAAGCATATAATACAAACTCTAATTTTAACGATGATATATTTAATGGAACAGATGAAAATAAAGTTAAAAAATATTATCTACCAGATGTAGAAGTGAAAGTATTAAACTCAAGGGTTCAATATTATGGTCCAGATGGTAAGCTAATAACAGAATCATTAAAAGATTATACTAAAAAGAATATGAAAAAAGAATTCACAAACTTAGATGAGTTTTTAAGTAAGTGGACAGAAGAAACTAAAAGAGAAGAAATAGAAGCTCATTTACTTGAAAAAGGTATATTCTTAGAAGAATTAGAAGATGAAATTGGAAGAGATATGGATGTATTTGATTTAATATGCCATATAGCATTTGATATGCCACCATTAACAAGAAAAGAAAGAGCAAATAACGTTAAAAAGAGAAATTACTTTGGTAAATATTCAGAAGTAGCACAAGGAGTAATAAATAAACTTCTTGAAAAATATGAAAATGAAGGTATTAATAATATTGATGATGTAAAAATATTAAAATTGCCAGAGTTTAAAGAGTTTGGCTCACAACTTGAAATAGTTAAAAAAGGATTTGGTGGTAAGAAAAACTATGAAATGGCAATAAAAGAATTGGTACATGAACTATATACAATAAGCTAGAAGGAGAAATAGACAATGTCAGTAAGTAACGTAATAAAGTCTGTACAAGATATAATGAGACAAGATGCAGGTGTTGATGGAGATGCACAAAGGATATCGCAACTTGTGTGGATGATATTCTTAAAAGTATTTGATGCAAAAGAAGAAGAATGGGAATTAGAAGATGATTATAAAGCAGTAATTCCTGAAGAATTAAAATGGAGAAACTGGGCAAGTGATGATGAAGGAATAACAGGTGATGAGCTATTAGATTTTATAAATAATAAGTTATTTAAAGAATTAAAAGAAATGGAACTTGGAGCAGATTCAGACGCTAAAGCTTTCTTAGTTAAGGCTGTATTTGAAGATTCATATAACTATATGAAATCAGGAGCATTAATAAGACAGGTTGTAAACAAATTAAATGAGATAGATTTTACAGCAAGTGAAGATAGACATTTATTCAATGATATATATGAAAATATATTAAAAGACCTTCAAAGTGCTGGAAACTCTGGAGAATTCTATACTCCAAGACCTGTAACTCAATTCATTATAGATATTTTAGAACCAAAACTTGGAGAAAAAGTGGCGGACTTTGCTTGTGGTACAGGAGGATTCTTGACTTGTGCTATAGAGCACCTAAAGAAGCAACAAAAAAATGTTGATGATATAAAAGTATTAGGAGAAACAATAATAGGTGTTGAGAAAAAGCCACTGCCACACTTATTAGCAACAACTAATCTTATACTTCATGATATAGATGTACCTAATATAGCTCATGATAATTCACTTACGAAAGATATTAGAGATTTAAAAGAAAGTGATTATGTAGATGTTATAGCTATGAATCCACCATTTGGAGGCGTAGAGGAAGATAGTGTACTTATTAACTTCCCAAATAACTTCCAAACTAAAGAAACAGCAGACTTATTTATGACACTTATGATGTATAGATTAAGTGACAAAGGTAGAGCAGGTGTAGTACTTCCTGATGGATTCTTGTTTGGGGAAGGTGTTAAAACTAAAATAAAAGAAAAGCTACTTAGTGAATTTAACCTTCATACAATAGTTAGAATGCCGAATGGTGTATTTGCTCCTTATACTGGTATAAATACTAACTTATTATTCTTTGAAAAAGGAGAACCTACAAAAGAAGTTTGGTTCTTTGAACATCCATTACCACAGGGATATAAGAACTACACTAAGACTAAGCCTATTAAACTAGAGGAATTTGATTTAGAAAAGAAGTGGTGGAATAATAGAGAAGAAAATGAATATGCTTGGAAGATTAGTGTAGAGGAGATAAAAAATAGAAATTATAACTTAGATTTTAAGAATCCTAATAAGGAAGAAGAAGATTTAGGAGACCCTAAAATGTTGCTGGAGAAGTATCATGAAGCTAAGATTGAAGTAGAGAAATTACAAGATGCTTTAATAGAAGAATTAAGAAAGATATTAGAGGTGTAATATGTTACTTAATGAGTTTAGTGTGATATTTGACAGACCAGAGAAGGTTAAAAAGCTTAGAGAATATATTTTAAGTTTAGCTGTTAGAGGTAAGATTTTACAGCAAGATGAAAATGATGAGCCTGTAAGTGTGTTACTTGAAAAGGTTAGAGAAGAGAAGAATAGATTAGTTAAGGAAAAGAAAATAAAGAAGGAAAAACCACTTCCAGAGATTAGTGAGTGTGAACTTCCTTATGAGTTGCCAAAAGGTTGGGAGTGGGTAAGATTAATGGACATAGTAGCACTAAATGATAACTCAGTAAGAAGAGGACCATTTGGAAGTGCTATAAAAAAAGATATGTTTGTTCCAAAAGGAGAGAATACTTGTAAGATTTATGAACAAAAGAATGCTATAAAAAAAGACTGGAAACTTGGAGAATACTATATTAGTAATGAGAAGTATGAAGAGTTGAAAAGATTTGAGGTTGTAGAAGGCGATATAATAATAAGTTGTGCAGGAACTATAGGAGAAACATATATATTACCTAAAGGTATTGAAAAAGGTATTATAAATCAAGCATTGCTTAAGATTCGATTAAATGAAGAAGTTATAGATAATACATATTTTATAAATATGTTTAAGTCATTAACTCAAAGAGAAATAAATGAATCTGCAAAAGGTTCAGCAATGAAGAATTTAGTATCTATAGATTATCTTAAAAGTAACGTGCTATTTCCGTTGCCATCATTAAATGAGCAAAAGAGAATAGTGGAAAAAGTAGACTATTTAATGGCGTTTTGTGATAACTTAGAAGCTCAGTTAGAAGAAAAGGTCAAGTATGGCTCTTTAAGTGCTAAATCTGTTTTAAATGGTGTAAGCAATTGTAGTTTTTATGAGGAGTTAGAGGAAGCTTTAAGATTTATTATAGATAATTTTAAGGATTTAACTTTGGCTGATGGTGCTGTTGGTGAGCTTAAGAATGCTATTTTAAGCTTGGCTGTTAAGGGAAAGCTAGTGCCACAAGATGAGAGTGATGAGCCTGCAAGTGCGTTACTTGAGAGGATTAGAGAAGAGAAAGATAGGCTTGTTAAGGATAAGAAGATTAAGAAGGAAAAGCCACTTCCAGAGATTAGTGAAGATGAAATTCCTTATGAGTTGCCTAAAGATTGGGAATGGATAAGAATGAGAGAACTAGCACAGAATATTCATTATGGCTATACTGCATCTGCTAAAATTGACAATACAGGTGTTAAATTTGTTAGAATAACTGATATACAAAATAATATGGTTAATTGGGGAACTGTTCCATATTGTGATATAGATGAAAAAAAGTTAGAATCTTGTAAGCTAGAAAATAATGATATACTTATAGCTAGAACAGGGGGAACAATAGGAAAGTCATTTATTGTTGAGAATGTTGAGTATAGTGCAGTTTTTGCATCATACTTAATAAGAGTAATACCTTTAAAATCTATAAACCCTAGATACCTAAAGTTATTCTTAGAAACTCCTTTATATTGGAGACAATTAATTAGTAAATCTCAAGGAACAGGTCAACCAAATGTAAATGCAGTTTCTTTAAGCGAATTGGTTATGCCATTGCCATCAATAAATGAACAAGAAAGAATTATTGATAGAGTTGAAAAATTAATGAAAGTTTGTGATGAACTGGAGTTAAGAATAGAAAAAAGTAAGAAATATAGTGAAAAATTAATGGAGTGCATATTAAAAAATAGTTTTAAAGCATAGGTTAGTTCCTATGCTTTTTTTAGTATTGAAAAATATGGTATAATATTAGGTATGAATTAGAAATTAAGGGGATGAAAATATGGATATATCGAATATATTAGAAGCTATAATAGCTGGTGTAGTAGTTGCTATTATAGTTTCAGGAATTGGTATAGGAGTTACAAAAAGTATAGTACGAAACAAGCAAAAAGGAAGAAATAATATAAATATACAAAATTCTAATATAGGGGATAAAAAGTAAATATGGGTTTTATAAAAAATGCATTAAGTAGTAAAAAAGCAAAGAATAAACAAAAAGGAAAAATCAATACTAATATACAAAACTCAGAAATAAATATAGATTTAAGTCACAGACATGTACTAAACTTAGCTAGAAAAGGTCAAGTTGGAGAAGTTATAAATGAATTAGATATATTAACCCGTTCAGTTGAAAATCAGCATCCATGTGCACCATATTGGAAATATGATATATCACTTAATCGAAATGAAGGAATCAAAATAGGTCATATCCCAACATCTAAAGAAGCATTTGAAAAATATCCGCCGAGAGGGAATGTGAGATTTAAATTACCAGAGGAATATAAGTGGGCAAAAAATATGAGTGATTTGGTCAATTATGGATATGAAAAGCAAATGCCGATAACATTAGATGTAGAAGAGTTAAAACTATGGATAGGGGAGCACTTGGTAGAAACTATGAAAAGTGATGAACATAGTAAGTGTACCTTAGAAATACTTAATAGAGAGTTCCCTCCAGCTATTCCTGTAAAAATAGAATTTGGAGACAATATATTTTCTATTGATTATTTAGAAATAGGAATAACTGAAATTAATGGTAGCAAAATAACACTAAGTAATGAAAAAGAAGAATCTTCTAGAGTAGTTATAAAATTTATTATAGACTTAGAAAAAAATGATGAATGTAGATTTTTTATAGATACAAATAAAGGATATGAATTAAATGTAGAAGCCAATTTGTTAGTTAGTGAATTTTTAGAAAAATGTAACCAAAATTTAGATATGAAAATTATTTATCTTAAAGAAGGAAAGGTGATTATTAGTTTTAATAATCCTAATATAGAAGATAATAAAGTTGACTTAGAAAAAAGAAGCAAATTATTGAAAGATTTGCATAGATTAGAGAAACATTATGATATAGAATTTACTTTACCTAAAGATAATATATTAGAAGAAGATTTAGAAAATATAGCTATACTATTATGTGCAATGGAAAATAAATCTTACGATATAAACTATGGTAGTGTTACGCTTACACTTGAAGTAAATAAGGATAGTAATCAGTATGATATGATTAAAAATATGGAAAAGTCTATGTTAAGAGTTGATTTAAATGATAAGAGTATTAATTTATTTAACCAAAGTATAAATTTTACAGAAGCTTATAGAGAATTTTACAATGTTAAAATGAAGGATAAAGAGCGAGTACTAGAAAAGCTAGAAGTACTTGATAATAAAGATATAATTAAACTAGAGCTTATTGCAGATGGAGATGATATTTGTAAAATTATTTACAAGTAGGAATAGGTTAAAGTTAATATAGCAAATATTTCTATATATTCATCCGATGTTTTTTTATTTACTCAACTTCGAATTTAGTTTATCAACATAATAATATTATTGAGGGATAGTATATAATTTATATTAGAATCTTATTTCATCAAAGGATAAAATATACTAAAGTGGTTAATATATATTATAGTTAAATACGAGTATATATAAAGGAGATAAATAAGATGTTTAAAGATGAACTAGATTCTAATTCATATGAACTTTATGAAAAAATAAATAAAAGACTAAATGAACTACAAGGGGAGGTTTTTGACCTAAGAAATGTAGCTACTCAACTAGCTATATCTTCTGGATGGACAGATACTCAAATTCAAAATGTAATAGGTGCTAGTATGTACGATATAGAAGGGTTTAGAAGCTAAAATAGGAGCATATGCTCTTATTTTTTTACGCATAAATAAAATAGTAAGATTATATTGGTTTGTAAAATTATGGTATAATATACTGAATAATATATGGGAGGTAGAAGATGAGTATTATAGTAAGAGATTGGACAGAATTTTCGGATGAGGTTGAATTATATAAAAGAAGCTTCGATGGAAATCCTAAAGTATTATTTAATGAAATTAACAGTAAGGAAGATATAAATTCTAAAGATTATCCAGTAAGATATAAAATTAAAATTGCGGATGAAATTTTTGATAAGGGAGGACGACTTACTCAAGAAGATATTGAAGGTATAAAGTCAAATTTATATGAGTTTGGGGTAGCAATAGTTAAAGCGATTGATGGAGATAACTATAAACGTTTTGGTATGAGAGAAGAAGATATAGATGCATTAATTAAGATGTTTAGAGAATATGCTGAAGAAACTAAAACAAGAGAAATGAGAATGTTTTGTCAAGATTAATTAAACTTATAATAATATTTTATTAATATAATACAATACATATAAAAGAGGTGTTTATTTATGGCAGGAGTTAATCTAGCTAGTTTTAAAGTATTAAGAAAAAAATACACTGAAGCAACTAAAAATTATGATGATTTAAGAACAAATAGCTTCCATCAAGAAGGATATTTAATAGGTGATAGTGTAATATTATGGGATGCTATGTGGGGTTATAGCAATCTATATGATGACTTAGAAACATTGGAAATAGAAATCAAACAACAACTAAGGGCTTGTAGTGATTTGAAAAATAGAAATGAGTATGAAGATATGGTATCTGAGATTGAATATATAAAATCTAATTGTATTTCAGATTATAAAGAAATAAAAAGTGCGTTAGGAGAATTTGGGGATAGTGAATTGATACGTATGGAAGAGTTTAGAATAGATAGATTATAGTATAAATTGAATTGAATTTTGTTAATTAAGGAGTCTTATATAGGCTTCTTTTTTATTAAATAAATATTAAAACATACATGTAGCATATGGTAAAATGATGTTATAATAAGTAGTTATAAAATAGATACTAATAAGGGAGGGTTTATATGGAAAATTTAGACTGGGGAGCTATTAGTGGAATATCTAGCATTGTGTTTGGAGTAATAGCTACGATAGGAGTAATTGCTACAGTAATTCAAGTATTCAAAAAAGATAAGGATACTAATAATAATAGTGTAAATCAAAATATTAAAGGATTATTTTTCTTTGGTAATGATATTAGCCAATATACTAATAAAAGTAAAGAGGACAATAGATAATGGAAGTTATGCAAAAGTTTGCTTCTCTTATAGGGATAAAGAATGAAATTAAGCAGTATGTGAATAGTTATGAAAATAAAGAACTAATAAATCATCTGTTAGGAGAAGAATTCAAAAAAATAGAAGAAATAATTGCTAAAGGCAATTTAGATGATGCAAGAACTCAAATAGATATTATATTATGTAAAAAAGAAGTTCTACCAGAGGAACTCGAATTAAGACTTAAATTTTTAAAAGGTAGTATAGAATTAGAATTAGAGAATTATTATGCTGTTGAATCTATTATAGAATCACTAGGAGAAAAAGAACTTGGAAGTGAATACTCATTAGAGCTTAAATATAAGTATTCTTTGTATACTAACAATGAAAATTTAATGGAAGAATATATTAAATCATTAGAAGAAAAAAAAGAAAGTGTTGTTAATATTGTTACAAAAAAAGTGATGTTTTATACTTGTAATAGTAATTTAAAAAAAACATTAGAATTATTAGATTATATAAATAGTAACGAAATAAAAGATAAGAATATTTATTATTATATAGCTGTATCATATCTGAATTTAAGAGATTATTTAAATGCTAAAAAGTTTGCTCAAAAATCCATTGATGAAGGAATAGGGGAAATAGGTAAGTATGTATATATTTTATCAGATGTAAATCCTATACTACAAAGAAGAGGTATAGCTGTAACTATTTCTGAAAATGAAAAAAACATTCTTGATTTTAAAGCTAAAGAGCTAATTTCAATTGTAGAAAAAGTACCTAACGAACTTTACATAGAAATAAACTTAGTAATAATTAATATATATTTAATTATAGATATTGAGAAAGCTAAGCAGTTTTTTGATGAAAAAGATGAGTTAATAATTAATTCGTTAGAAGGTAAATTGGCAAAAGCTAGAATAGAAGAGATTTGTGGAGACTATGAGAAAGCAACAAAAATATATTTAGACATACTAGAAATACAATTTTCAGAAGAAGTACTGATTAATACGATGGCATGTATGAGTATAACATCAGATTATAATCTATATATTAATTTATTTGAAAAGTATAGAGATAAAATATTAGACGATGAGTTTATATTGCATGAATTTTATTTAAAAAGTATAAAAAACATTTATAATACTGATAAAATGATAGATGAAATACAAAAGATAAAAGATAAATATAGTGATAATGTAAGATTTAACATGTTTATGGTGAATAATTGTGATAATGAACCTGATAAATATACACAATTAATAAAAATAGAAAATATGATTCATGTCTCAAATGAATTTGATATAGATGAATTAGCAAATTCTTTTTGGAAGATTAGTAAATTTGATGATGCAATGAGGGTTATAAAGCCATTATTAAAGTATAAAGATGTACTAGCTACTGTAATTAGAAAGGTAGTATCTTCAAATAAGAAAGAGTACTATATGGACTTAATAAAAGAAGTTGATAAGCATAATGACATTTCATTGATGAAATATAAAATAGAGATGTTATATTTTTTAAATGAAAAAGAAGAGGCAAAGAGAGTAGCACAATACATATATGAAGCTGAATTGAGCCAACAATCTCTTTGTAGACTAATAGATTTGAAACTAGAGCTGAATGATTCATTGGGAATAGAAAAATTATTAAATAAGCTAATTCCGTCTAGTAACCCTATGGACTATATGAGGGTGGCATGTGGATATGCTATATTAGGAGATTTAGAAAAGTGCAATTCCTATAGTTATGAAGCTATATTTATGACAAATGGAATTGTTGACAAAAGAATATACGGTTGCTATGTAAGAATGCGTCTTAGCTTAGCATGTTTAAAAAAAGAAGAGCAGAAATCAATAGATAAAGTAAAAGAAGAAACTGTTGTAGTATTAAAAAATGAGAGTAAAACAATAAATATATGTTTAAATGCAGAAGAGAAATATCAGATAAATAAAGAAATTTTTAGATGTTTACATATAGATAGGAACAACCCACTATGGATAGAGCTAATAGAACAACGTGTAGGTGATATTATTGATTATAATGGAGAAGAGTTTATTATTGAATCAATTAATGATAAAAATGTAATTATAAGTCAATACTGTTTTAGTAAATTAGATACTATATCAGATGATTTACCTATAAAAGCGTTAACTATAGATGAGCTACCAGAAGTTATGAAAAATATTAGCGAGAGTAGTGAAAAGTCATATGAAACAAAATTTGAAATGTATGATTTTAAACATAATAAAATGGGTCTACCTTTTAGTAAAGTATTTTATAGTAATGATTTAAAGTTATCAATAGAGCTATTAAATATTATATTACTAAATAAAAAATATTCTTTTTATATAGGAGCACCAAAAACTAGTAATACATCAGAGAAATTTGTATTAAGCTATCAAACATTATTACTATTAGAACATTATAATATGCTAGAACTATTAAAAGTGGAGCCTCAAAAATATTATGTTTCAAAAAGTTTAAAAAATGCAATATCGAATAGTATTATTGATACCAAAAGAAATATTAAACAATTAAAAATTGGATATAGTTTAGAAGTTGGTAATTTGTACAAGGATGAAATAGACTACTCAGGGGTATTGAAAAAGCTAAAAAATATATTTGCAATACTTCAGCATATTAATGTTAAAGAAGTAAATTATGAAATAAGAGATAATCTTATTAATATAAGTAGAAATTTTATATCAGATATAGATATTGATAGTATATATTTAGCAGTAGACTTAGATGCTACAATTATATTAGATGACTTATTTACTCAAAAACTAATAAATAGTAATGAACAGATAAAGCATATTAATTATATTAATATATATTATTTTTTAAATATTTTATCTAAAGTAGATTTGGGTGAATATTATGATACAGTGAAACTTATGCTATCGAATAATATAAAATATATTTTAGATAAAGATGGATTTAAAAATATTATACAGGGCTATAAAGAAAAAGGGTATAATATTCAATGGTTTGAGGAGTTTATCAGGGTTATGGATATAGAAGATGAATACTATAGGGAAATAATATTGAATGCATGCAGAGAGCTATATAGTTTAAATTATTTTAATAAATATATAAATGAGTTATTAATAATTATTAAAGTATTAAAACTAGCATAATTAAAATCATCAACTAAAGTAAAATCCTGTATATAAAATTCTATACAGGATTTTTTATTATAATATTTAAATAGTTATTCACAGATACCTTTATATTTGCATAAAGGACAAAATTTAGTGTTTTCCGTAGTTTTAAAAAAGCCTATATCTTTAGCTTTATTAAGTGTAGGGTCATCTAAGTAGTTTTTAAATATATCTATATCAGAGGAGATAATGGAATTTAATCCATTTAAATCTGAGTTTGAAAAATAGTACTCTGTAAATGAACCAGATGAAAGATATTCTAATCTACATATTATATTCCTTGCATCTATACCATATGTATCATAAACATACTTAGCATATACTAACATTTGATATTTATGTTTTTCATCTTCATTTCCAGTTTTCCAATCAACTATCACATACTTACCATCTGAATTTATATATAATAAATCTAATAGAGCAAATACTTTTACACCTTTAAAATCAAAGCTTGTAAAGTCATCATTTCCATTAATAATAACATTTAATTTATTTAAGCTTATGTCTTCAAATGTGTATGATAAAACTATATTGCAAATACATTTATTTAAAATGCCTTTTATTTCTTCGCCTTCAAATTTATTTATTTTATATCCATAATAGTATTCTTGAAGCATATTAAAACCTTTTATTTTGGGTGTCCAGTTAGAATTATAAGAATTACTTTTTATACAATCATTTTTAAAATTATAAATAGCAACATTAATATGTCTTTCTAAATAGCTAGGGCTAATAGTGTAGTTTGAATTAGTAGTTATTAAATTTATAAAATCTTTTGCTTTGTTATGTATTATAGTACCTGCTAAGCTATTTTTATTAGTAAGTTTCTTTAGTTTGTATATCTCACGGGTTTCATTGCTAACAAGCTCAGAGAAACCATTGTGAGAGCCATAGTAATTATAATAATATTCTCTTTCACATTTATTAAGCAAATTTAACCTTGAGGTAGACCATGTAAGTTCAGGATATGGATTAAGAGTATTAACCATAATTTAACCTCCTTAATTTGTGTAAACGTATGTTCTTTATATATTAATAATATAACCATTAGTACAATAAAATATTTTTTGAAAAATATACCATTTATTATTAAGATAGAAAAATATATAAGGTATTTCTTAAAAATATATGTAATAATATAAATACATATAAGTTTCATAATACATAATATTAGTATAAGCAAATATATAAGGAGGTCTATATGTACAATTATAAAAATGTAGAGGGATATTACAATTTAAATGATAGTGATTCTATTATATTTCAAAAATTTTGTAGTAAATTTTATGGGATATGGGAGTTTCCTCATAAGGTTGCTCCAGTTAAAGTATCTAGAGTAGAAGAGAGTAAGATAAATTATTTGAGGGTAGATTTAAAGGATGGAGATTGGTTACATATTGTAAATAATAATGGTAATATAGAGTGGTATTAAAATCAATAAAACCAGTATATATTATACTGGTTTTATTGTTAAGTTATTTGTTTATCATCATTTGATTGAGTAGATTGTGTATTTGGAGCTTTAGTATTTGAAAATTCTAGTTTCCAACTAAAATAATTATTGTTTGGATTTTTTTCATATCTCAAGAATGCATCAAACTTATTTCCATTCTTACTTTTTAATCCTTTAACCTCAGCTACGCCATCTTTTAATAACTTTTTTACCATTGTCTTGGTAGCTTTTTTACCAAATGCTTTTAAATAATTATCTTCTTTCCATACAACAAACTTGCATCCATTTCTCCAATTACTACAACCGAATCCTTTAGTTCCTTCAATAACAGGGCTATTGCAAAGTGGACAATTACCAAGAGATTCGCTAGATTTATTATTATTTTTGCTAGGATGAATATTTATTATAACACTAGGTTCATTTTTTATTGTATTTACAGAATCCTTTGTAAAGTCATAAATAAGATTTAAAAAACTTTCTTTATCTGATAAAGATTTTTCAATATCATATAGATTTTTTTCTAGTTTACCAGTATACTCAAGGTCGAATAATTCTTTTGTTGGGAAGGTTTCAACTAACTTATTACCTAAATCTGTTGATACTAAAGATTTTCCTTTTGATTTTATATAGCCAACGGATTTTAGCTTACTTATAGTTTCAGCTCTTGTGGCTGGAGTTCCTATACTAAATCCATTTAAAATTGTATCTTCATCATCAACTTTTTTTCCGCAAGTTTCCATAACTCTAAGTAATGTCTTTTCAGTATGTAATTTTGGTGGAGTTGTAGAATGCGTAGTTACTTCGCAGTCTTTAACACTTACAATATCATTTTTAGAAACATTAGGTAAAAGAGTATCCTTAGCATTTGATTTTTCAACCTTTTTCCAACCTTCTACAAGTTGAATCTTGCCCTTAGATACAAAAACACCATCTAAATCTACATCGTTTATTTTAGTTGTAATCTTAGTTTCTTCATATTCACTTACAGGCATAAACTGCATAATAAATCTATTTTTAATTGCATCATATACTATTTGTTCATCTGGAGTTAAACCTTTAGGCAGAATGTATGTTGGCATTATAGCACTATGGCTATCTACTTTTGAATTATCGAATACTCTTTTTGTTTTAGTAAACTTAATATCTAATTCATATGGTAAACCAGATTTGACAATATCTAAAACTTTTTTTGTTTTATCAACTAAACTTTCTTCGAGCACCATACTTGCTGTACGAGGATACGTTATATATTTCTTTTCATAAAGGCTTTGAGCAACCTTAAGAACTTTATCAGAAGACCAACCGTTATATTTACTAGTTACATAACCTTGTAGATTTGAAAGATTAAATAAAAGAGGTGGATATTCTTTCTTTAATTCAACATCTTTTTTTATAATAGTTGCATCCTTGTCCTTTATTTTATTATATACATCTTCTGCATCAGATTTATTATTGAACTTATCTTTAGTCTCAGAATCTTCTACAGTGTATATTCCTGTGTATTCTAAATCTAATTTAGTTTTAAACTTAGCAGAAAGTTTAAAATAGTCGGTAGACTTAAAGTTTTCTATCTCCTTACACCTATCATAAATTATTTTTAGAGTAGGTAATAAGACTCTACCTATATTTAGAGGTTGTCCGCTACCTTGTTGATACTTTAATGTAGCTACAGAAGTTAAATTTATACCGATAACCCAATCTGCCCATTGTCTACTAATACCTGCATCTCTAAGAGGAATCATATCGGTATTAGGTATAATATTTTTTAAACCATTTAAAACTTCTACAGGAGTCCACTCGTTTAATAAAAGCCTATAAACAGGCTTTTTTACTTTTAGATATATAAGTAGTAGGTCTGAAATAACCTGCCCCTCTCTATCTTGGTCACATGCAGATATAACACCGTCTACAGTAGGTCTTTCTATAAGTGATTTTATAATATTTACCTGTTTTAGAGCTCCAGTATCAGTTTTATTTCTATCTGTAGGGCTTGTTTTTACTTTATATTTAAATTTTTGAGGAATAAAAGGAAAGTTTTCCATTTTCCAAGAAGACATTTTTTCATCGTAGTCCTTAGCATCGTATAATTGAAGTAGGTGACCAAATGCCCAAGTAACAATATAGTCACTTCCTTCAAAATAGCCATCTTTTCGAACTTTTATATTAAGTGCATCAGCTATATTTTTTGCTACAGATGGCTTTTCTGCAATAATAACTTTCATTATTATCTACCTCCTTTTATTTAGTTTTAATTAAGCTTATATTATTACGTCTTAGATTATTTTGCAACTCAGAAATAGTTCTATCTTTTTCTATAATAAGTTTTTGCAAATCTTCAATTTGTTTCTCCATATTAAAAAGTTCTTCATTTAGTTTTTTATTTGATAACTTTAAATCTTGTATATCAATTACGGAGTATAAAATATTATCATATAATTCTTTTAGTTCATTATATTTAATTTTAAAATTTTTTAGCTCACTTCCATTTGAATAGTCAAATTCCATTTTACTACATTTTTCAATATATTCAACTAATACCTTATCATTATATAAAGTTCTTCTAGAAAAACTAGTATTTTCAGCGATATTTGATTTAGTTAATGAAAATTGTTTTATTGTATCTAGACTGTTAGATATAACATATTCTGATTTATTGATAAAACCTTCTACTTCTAAAAGCTTTTCTTGTGTTTTTTTGCTTAGAGTATCATAGTGAGGCATATCAAAAGCTTTCAATTTTTCAGATATATTTAATATTAGAGTTTTATCATCTATTTTATAGTTATCTATATCCATTTGTTAATCTCCTTTTGAATTTTATTTATATTTTTAGCGATGTATTCTGTATTAGGATATTTTTCAACAACATAGTTGTATCCATAAGTATTTAAATCATTTTTTAGAAGTTGTAGCTCTTTATTTAATTTATTCTCAATTAAATGCTTTAAAATATTTAATTCTCGTTCATACTCGTTTAAGAATGAACTATTTCTTTCTAATATTTTCTTGTTATGATTTACTACCTTGACTCTTTCTTCAAATAATTCATATGTATAGTGAATATCTTTATAAGTAAGTAGGTAAAGTAATATTTAAAAAGTATGAACCTATTTCTTTAGAAAAAGACTCTCTGTTTTCACATATTTTTTGTGTTATGATATTTATGCATATTCCGAAGTCATTTGTAGCAACAGGAGCAGATAATTTTTCTAATTTTTTTAATATAACATTTATATCAGTTAATATATTTAATTTATTTTTCTTTAAGAAACTATTCATTTTAGATATACTTTCTTTTAACAAGTCATCAGATAATAATAATTTATAGGTATCAGATTCAACATTAGAGCTATCAGCTTCAATTAAACCACCTGAATTTGGTGACATTAAAGAAAGTATATTTAGAGCTTCTTTTAAATCATTTTTTAATGTATAACTTTTATTATAATAATTAGTCATATCTTCTGAAATATGATTCATATGTGTAACTATAAAATCTAAATGGACACCTTGAACAAACAATTTAGTACACACAGTAACTCTGAATCTATGTGGATTTACATAATAAAAGTTTTTTTCCTTTATACTATCATAAGAAAGATTGTGTCGTTGCTCTTTAGTAAACTCTCTTTCAAATTTAGATTTGCTAGAAATATTTAGAATGTTTAAAGATTCTATTTCTGATTGAGATAGATTATCCAAATTAATATCATCAGAATGTCTTATATAAAATGAAACTAAGTTTTCTCTAAGTACTTCAGCACCTTTTTTCTGAAGACCAGTTCTTCCATCTATAAATAAGTATTTTTTTTCTATCTTTTTTATTTTCTCTAATTCATCTATTGGTATATTATTTACCATATTCCTTAGAACACTTACACGAGAAGGTTTAGGTAATTTGCTCTCCATGCCATTTAAAATTATTAAACGCCTAAGATTAGGTATTTCATTTAAGTTATCAATTGCATTAGACATTAATTGTTCACAAGTCCTATATGCATTTGAAGCAATATCTGATAAATAACAGAATGTTTCTTTATACTCACCGATAGTATCTTTAGTTTTAAATGTTTTAAATTTAAGATAATTGACCTCTTTACCTGAATCGATATGTATAGTATCTAGCATATTTGATTCAAGTAAAGAGGCTTCCTCAATTCTCATGCCAGTTTCTGCAAGTAATATTATTAAACCAGCAACTATCCTATTACTTATAGATAGTCTATTGTCGTTCATATCTTTTATAGCTAAAGATATTGTTTGATTTAAAAAGTCATCAGGAATATATTCATTTTTAGCAGTATATAACTTAGCTTTTGCGGAGTATTCGGTATTTTTATTTTCTATATATTCTAAGACATCTTCATATGAATAATCTGATATAGTTTTTAAGAAATTGAATAGTTTCTTTAAATATACACAAATATGCTCCAGAGAAGATGGGCTATTTGTATTTGACTGTTTATCTAGATATTGAGATATTACTTTTTTATTTAACATTATTATATATTTTTTTTCATCATCATACATAGCTCTAAAAAATCTTGATAGGACCTCAAACATCTTATGAATACTACCAAAGGCATTATTTGTAAATTTTATTTCATTTAGAACAACATGTTTCAGATAGAAAACATACTCATCAGGAATATTGGTAAAATCAAATCTATAGTTATTCTCACCACGATTGTTTGTATTAAGATAATTAAAATTCCAAACAATATCATCAAACCATATTGTCTCAGAAATTCTAAAATTTTGCGTAGAAGTAATATTGTGTTCTTTTCTTGATTTTAATATATTTACTATCAAGTTTAAATCAAAATCATTAGATTTAACTATATTTTGCATTTTATTTTCCTCCTTTTGAATTTTTAATTTTTATCATTTCATATAGATATTTTGCGAATAATTCTTTTTGAGTTCTATAGTATTCTATGTATAATGGATTTTCCGTGTTGGATATTTCAAAATCACACTGAGAGATTGCATCTTCAAATTTAGGAATTCTATTAGTTGATGTTACAAAATTTGAGCATTGTAAGCACTCACAGGCATTATAATCATTTTTTTTCATACATGAATTTGATTTACAGTTTCCTAAATTTGATTTTACAGGTCTCTCAAAATCTATTGATTCTGATTGAGATTCAGAATCGTAGATTATTTCACCATCTATAGTTACATTACTTAACTTAACTTTAGATAATGCCTCTACATACAATTGAACTTCATTAGCATTCCTATAATATTTTTTTGCAGTTTTATATGTTATACCAGTTACTTCACTAATATCATTTATACTAAGCCCGACTTTTACACCATTTTTAAATGCATTATTCATATATGTATGCCTTATATTATAAGGATAATAATCAGCATTATCTAAATTTTTACTTTCAGACTTAACAATATTTTTAAAATAGTTATAGAAGTCTAGGCGTTTTAAATGAAGTTTTGTATTAGACTTGTACTTATGAACAAATATAAAGTTACTTAATCTATCATCCCTACAATCGCTTATAAATAAATTTGTAATTTTTATAGCTTCTTCAATTAAATTTGCAGTAATAGGAGTTATAAGTTGTGTTATATATTCATGATTAGATGTTTTTAGTAAATATCTTAGTTCTATACTATTGTCACTTTTATATTTTATACAATCTCTAGTAAAGTTAAGTATGGAACCTATTCTTATATTGGTATGTATAAATAATTCAAATACAATAGCTTGTAATCTATTTATAGGAGATATACTTTGCATTTCTTCGAATTTACTATAAATAACATTAACATCGTTATCAGTAATAGGAGTTCCACCATTAGAGCAGTCAAGCTTCTTTAGATTTAAGATATTAAAATGTATTTGAGTAACATTATATTTATCCGTATGGAACTTCAAAAAGCGACGTATTTGTTTTAGTGCACTTTTTAAAGTGTTTTTAGACGAATATTCTTGTTCAACTACTTTTCTGTAAAAGTATAAAAAGTCATCATTAAATTCACTTTCAGAAAAATCATTTTGATACAAGGAACTAATATTATTTTTATCATAAGTATTTTTTACTTCTAAAAATTTTTTTATATAAGTTAAATCTTTTATATTTGTATGTATATCAGTACTTGAGTTCCATATGAAGTTTCTAATATCTTCTCTATATTTTTCAGGATAAATTTCTAAATTATAACTTTGTACATTTATATTACTTATTTTTGAATTATTCATAGTAAAGGAACTTGGTATAATACATACTTTATCAAATATAGGAGTAGGTTCTGCTGGGTTAAAAAATAAAAATTCATATCCATCAGTGTAGTATTTAGCGAAATTTTTTATATTTAAAGCAAGGTAAAAGACAGATGGAAAAATATCTATATTATTTTCATTAGAAAATTTATTTTTTAAAAAATTATATATGTATATAAGTATTTGTGTAGGTTTATATTTTTTATCAGTAAATTCATGGTTATCTAATTCTTTCATAAATTCAAATTGAGTATTAAACGTAGCTCTATTAAAGTCC
This sequence comes from Romboutsia sp. 1001713B170207_170306_H8, assembly GCF_015550495.1. Taxonomy (NCBI): domain Bacteria; kingdom Bacillati; phylum Bacillota; class Clostridia; order Peptostreptococcales; family Peptostreptococcaceae; genus Romboutsia; species Romboutsia sp. 1001713B170207_170306_H8. The sequence continues at coordinate 48,630 of NZ_JADNAX010000005.1, read as the reverse complement.
CTAGGAGAATTAGGTATTTCTCCGTTGAAACTTTCTACGAAATAGTAGAGTACTAGATAAAGGCTTTTATTCTTTTTTAAATAATAAATTAAATCATTATTCAGAAAATCATTAAGAATAGATTTAATAAATTTATTACTAGTTCTAACATTATAATTTAAATATCTTTTGACCCTTCCATTATCACACAGAGAAGATATCATATGAGTACAATGAGAATTTATTGGGAAATCAGACCATATGTATTCTAAAAATTCTTTTTCACTTACATCATCATGTTCAAATGTATGGTGCCTACCTTTATAGTATGTGTCTACATTTAATAATTGAGAGTAGCTCTTTATATCACAACTATATACTTCAAGTTCACATAAGAATTTATAAAATTCCATATAAATTGATATATACTGATTAAAACCAAAAGTAGAAATATAACTTTCATTATTTTCAATATAATTGCTTATTAAAGTATCTTTATCATAAATACTATAGTTATTAATATAAGATAGCAGAGTAGAGCAAAGTATTGGAGTATTACGTATTCTACATAGATAGCTCCAATCTAAATCGTTTAACTTAATAGAAGATAGTGAATTTATAAATAGTATAAATCCAGTTGAATTTTTTAGAAATTCTACTGAGTTTGAGCCTTTTAAGAAGTCTTTACCATATTTATTTATAAAATCTAAAGTAGATAGTTTTAGTTCATCATCCTCAATTACGCATGATGCTAGATTGTTTAAATTAGATTTTGTATATTCTATCATTTTTTCATTCATGATAATACCACCTTATAATTTAGCTTAGTTGTGATTAATTAAAGAAGATATAGATGAAACCTCATCTAAAACTTCTTTTTCAATATTTATATATCTGAGTTTATCTATTTTTCTAGTATTCTCTAAAATATCTTCTTCAGTATTTCTTGCGTATATTTGAGTAGATGAAATACTAGTATGTCTCATTTTGTACTGTATGTAATCTAAAGGATAGCCATTTTGTTTTAGTAGCATAGCGTATCCATGTCTAAAACGATGACTTAGGCTATCCTTCTTTTTATCTTTATCGATACTGATTCCAACACCAACGAAAACTGTTTTTAAAAATTTATTCCAACCTGAATAACTTAAAGGAGCTCCATTTTTATTTAAAAATATATATCTATTAGTTATATTTTTAGATGTAACATTGTCAGCACTAGCGTATTTAGTAATATTAGAAATTACTTTATCGGAAGTATGAAAAACATTACAAGATATATCGATATACTCATCCAATAAGTACTTTATATTATCAGTAATAACAACTACTTGATAGCCTTTATCCTTTGTATTATACTCGCTACTTAAATAAGTATGTTTGTTTTTTACCTCATCACATCCCTTAGCATGTTGAAACTCCTTATCGGATAACCTATTTCTTAATATTAAATTATAGGCATTATCACTATCAGGATGCTTTTCGATATCTTCTATAGTTAGCCCTAGAACTTCACCTATTCTTAACCCAAATCCGTACATTAATTCAATTATTAACCGATTTCTTGTTTTTAGAGTATCAGATATATCTAGACTATCTATGTACTTTATTATTTTAAAGTATTCATCTAATTTTATATGTTTTGGAACTGTATTTTCGTGAGAGACATGCCTTCCTTTATTAGTAGTATAGCTAAGAACTTTAACTTCTTTTGCGTGTGCCATCATGCCGAAACCAGACTTAGCTATATAAGCAATTTTTTGTTCAAATAGTTTTTTATTTTCAATATTTAGGTATTTGAAATAACTTCTCATATTATCAAAGTATTTATTATGAGTAGATATAGACCTTGTAGTTTTAAGGTCAAATGTTATTGTATTTCCTTCTATGTATCCACCTGTTATAAAAAGACTAAATAAATCAATATCCTTATCATTAAATGATTTAAAGTCTTTATTAATAATTTGAGAAAAAGAGTATAGTAACTTTAAAAATGACTGTATTTGTTTTCTGGTATTTATGGACTGATATTTGTAATTGTCATTTATGTAGTTATAAACATCATCCAATACAGCTCCATTTTCATCGATTATAAATAAATATTCAAAATCTTTATAAGTTTTATTAATTCTTATATAATTTATTGTTTTTAATAACTTATCATCTATCCATACTTCATATGCTGTACCAAATTGGGTATCTATTTCTTTAATAAGTTTCATATAACATATCTCCTTCTAAGTGATTACTCTTATATTTATATTTTACCAAAATGTTCACAAATATACAAGTGAGTATACTGTTTAAAAAAGAGTAAAAAAATAGTCACTAGTATATAGTGTTATAATATAATTACACATACACATAAGTGAGCATACCTTCTCGATCATTATCTGTAGCATTAATTATATATTCTATATCATCTCTATGTAAAAGCTTCTTTACTGTTTCAAATTGTTTTTTCTTAGAATCATCTACTTTAAATTTGAATTTATCACTAGGTATAAATGGGAAGTTATCCATTTTCCAAGAACCAGAGTATTTATCTTTATCGTAGTCTTTCATATCATATAAAGATACAAGGTGACCAACAGCATAAGTAACTATATAATCATTTCCTTCAAAATACCCATCATTTCTAGTTTTTGCACCTAAAAAAGTTGCTATGGTTTTAGCAACTGAGGGTTTTTCTGCAAGTATAAGTTTCATATAAACCTCCTTCAAATACTATTTATATTATCATATAAAAAGAAAAGACTGCAAGGCAGTCTAGAAATTAAAATTAAAATTATTATTTTTATTAGTTAAACCTTTTATATAATAATTTGTAAAATTTGATGATTTATCTTCAATCAATTCAACAAAGCAAACATGATTTAAATTACAAATATTAATATTATAGAATTTATAATCTAAGATTGGACAAGAAATTGTGCAGGATGAATTAGGAAGTATATTGATTCTTTGGGTATCTGATAAAGATGTAAATATTTCAAATGACTTACTACTATCTATAAGACAACATCCATCAATTTTATTTCTTAAGTGTGGATAAAAATCACATAAGTTAGCAATATAGTCCATATTATTTGAACTTATATAGATTTCTTTGAATCCACAAAGAATTATATAAGCATTATTTGGGAATAAAGATTTTAATGTAATAATTAAGTCGTTTATAAAATCATTAACCTCAGTAGGAAAATAAAAATATATAGGATGAGTGTTATCTATAACGATATTTAAATTATCCAATAAATCAGTAATAGTTTTAGGATTTACTTTTGTACTAGATCTTAAGTTACTAAAAAATAAAAATAGGTCACCACAAAATTTTTTTTCATAAATACTTTCTAATTTCTGTTTCATCCAAGGGATGGGCAACAAGTTGATTTGATCAAAGTTATTATTCATATAAAATCCTCCCAACGTAGAGTAAGACAGTAATCCATTTAATAAATAATATTCTATAAAAATTCAACTTAGTACTAAATAATATGTGTAGAAAATATTGGTAAATAGCGATTTTTATAGACATAAAGTTACATATTTGTAATAATATTATCAAGAAGTAGTCTAAATTTATATAAAAATGTACATTTAGAAAACAAACCTTCAAGTGTTATATACACTTGTTTATAGGGAGAGGAGTTGATCAAGATTATAGTTAATTAAAACTATAATTGATATTTATGAATATTAGTAAAAAATATATACTTTCGGGAGTAATAGCAACATCTGTAGCTATACCATTATGTAGTACTATATCTAATGCAGATACAATTGAATATAGAACAATAACTGCAAATTCCGTTAATTTTAGAACAGGTCCTGGAACAAACTATTCATCTATGAAAAAGTTAAATAAAGGTGATACAGTAGAGTATATAGGAACTAGTGGAACTTGGATTAATGTAAGTTATAATGGAGAAGTTGGTTATGTACATAGTGACTACGTAAGTTCACCTGGTAGTTCGAATCAAACTATAACTAAAGTAGTTACAGCAACGACACTTAATGTTAGAAGTGGAGCTGGAACGAATTATTCCAAAATAGGAACATTATCAAAAGGAGATGAAGTTTCAGTTATATCAGAATCAAATGGATGGGCTAAAATAAACTATAAAGGAACTAATGGATATGTAAGTAACGATTATATAGTATCTAAAAATAATTCCGGATCAAGCTCAGAATCTATTATAAGTTATAAAATAGTTACTGCAACGACACTTAATGTTAGAAGTGGAGCAGGAACGAATTATTCCAAAATAGGAACATTATCAAAAGGAGATGAAGTTTCAGTTATATCAGAATCAAATGGATGGGCTAAAATAAACTATAAAGGAACTAATGGATATGTAAGCAGTGATTATATAGTATCTAAAGATAATTCCGGATCAAGCTCAGAATCTATTACAAGTTATAAAATAGTTACTGCAACGACACTTAATGTTAGAAGTGGACCAGGAACAAGTTATTCAAAGATAACAACTATAAGTTATGGAGCTGAAGTAGGAGTAATATCAGAATCTAATGGTTGGTCTAAAATAAAGTATAATGGAAAAACTGGTTACGTATCTAGTCAATACTTAAGTAATAAGTCGGAAGGATCAAATGATTCATCTGAAACTAATTCTAAGGTTGATAAGTTAATAAGCTTTGCGAAAACATTATTAGGTAAAGATTATTCTTGGGGAGCAGAAGGCCCAAACTCTTTTGACTGTTCAGGATTTACTTATTATGTATTTAAGCAAAGTGCAGGAATCACAATTCCAAGAGTATCTAAAGATCAAAGTAAATATGGTACTTATGTGAGTAGAAGTAGTGTTAAAAAAGGAGATTTAGTATTTTTTGATACTAATGGATCTAATGATGGAAATGTGAGTCACGTAGGTATATATATAGGTAATGGACAATTCATACATGCTTCATCAAGTAAAGATGAAGTAGTTATATCTGATTTTAATAGTAATTATTATACAAATGCTTTTGTTAACGCAAGAAGAGTATTGTAAATATTTTAAACTTAATGTATAAATAATCATTAATAATGAAAATAATATATACTATAGAACCAATACTATTAAATAACATATAAGGGGCGATAGTATGACTGTTGTAACTGATTTTTACCAATTTAAATATAGTCGTAACAATTTCTATGTAGAATTACTTATAAACAGAACAGCTCTTTTTTATATAGAAAAAGCATTAGAAGAACGATTAAGCGATCTACATTTAAGTAAAGACTCAGAATGTGCATATATGAGATTAAAAGAATTATTTCATGATTCAAGGATGGAAAGTGATTTACCTTATGTAGAGATTAGAATTAATAAATGCTATTTAAAGTATATGCAAAATCTATGTTATTATTTTCATAATAGAAGTGAATATGAACCACTTAAGATATTAAGTGATTATATTCAATATTTTTCAATATCTGATATAGATGGTATATCATCTTTTTCTGGATTAAACGAAGATATAAAAGTTAGAGTTTTATCTAATTTATAATAAATAGGGCTATCTCAATAACTTGATTTTATCAATGTAGTTTTGAAAATAGCCCATTTATTATATCAAATAAAATAATCTATATTAAAAAATTTTTTTGCAGTCAGTATAGTCATATACATCCATTAATGCTTCGCCAAATCTTTGATAATGAACTATTTCTCTTTCTCCTAAAAATCTTAAAACATTTATTATATCTACATCATCAGTTAAATTGATAAGTTGATAATATGTTGCTAAAGCTTTTTGTTCAGCAGCCATATCTTCATGTAAGTTAGTAACTGAGTCACCAAAAACATTTATATATGCTGCAGTCCAAGGTACTCCGTTTGGATCAGAAGGGAATGTACCGTGTCCCCAAACTGAATAATGTGACCCGAGTCCAGCTGCTTTTAATTCTTCTGGAGTTGCATCTTCAGTCAATTGATACAACATAGTAGAAATTATTTCAACATGAGCTAGTTCTTCAGTACCTATGTCTGTTAAAAGTGCGCGTGATTTTCCTGTAGGCATAGTGTATCTTTGTTGTAAATATCTAATAGCAGCAGCTAGTTCTACGTTTGGTCCACCTAATTGTGTCATGATGTACTTAGCCATGCTCAAGTTTTTACATCTTAAATTGACTGGAAATTCTAAAGTTTTTTGATATATCCACATAAATTTTACCCCCTAGTATACTTTATTGATTGAATTCTCTGTCCCATGGCCAAGGGTCACATATCCATTGCCATGGATATTGGCTTTGAGCATAACCAAAATTAGTTAAAGGACCAAATTTAGATTCATAAGCAGCTTTAGCTTGCTTAAATTGACAAACTAAAGAATTATACATATTTATAGCATTTTTATCTTCTGGATGTGTATCTAGATATAAATTCAATTCTACACATGCAAAACTTGTTTCTTGAACTTTTTGCAATAATTCACTTCTATCGCAGGATTGTCTCATTATCTTCTCCCCCTAACTCTATTTTTAGGATTTTTATATAAATCTGCATTATACATATCAGAGTCTATTAAGAATAGTTCTGGAAATAAAGTACCGTTTTTTAATGCAGTGGGAAGATTATAGACTTTTGTAAGAACTTGATCATTTACATAAGGTCTAGCTAGTTCACAACCACAGTTCTGTACAACTCCTCTGTTATTCTTTTCCATTGATGAAAAACCTCCTTGTCAAAATCTATAGCCAAGCTATGTACTAATATTATATTTATCAGTGTTTAAAATGTTACATATAAAGATGATAGAAATTTGAAATAAATATACTATTAAATACAGATAGTAAAATTTTTCATGAATATAGCTTATAGTATGTCTTGAATTACTAATATAATTTATGATAAAATAAATTTCATGTTCACATAAAAATGAGGTGATTTAATGAGTAATTTAGCAGGAAAAGGTTGTGAAATAATAGTACCTTTTGATGAAAGACAACCATTAAAAGATATAGAAAGAAGTATTATTAAGAAATATAGAAAGCATTTATGGTCGAAATTTATAAAAGCTATAAGAGATTATAATTTAGTTGAAGAAGGAGATAAAATAGGTGTTGCTATCTCTGGAGGTAAAGATAGTCTTCTTATGGCAAAAATGTTTCAAGAATTAAAAAGACATGGGCAAGTTAATTTTGAAGTTGAATTTATAGCTATGGACCCAGGATATCATAAAGATATAAGGCAGTTACTAATAGATAACTGTGAGTATTTAGATATACCAATACATTTATTCGATTCAAGAATATTTGAAATAGCAGATGAAATAGCGAAGGATTATCCGTGCTATATGTGTGCTAGAATGAGAAGAGGTGCTTTATACTCAAAAGCTGAAGAGTTAGGATGTAATAAGCTGGCTTTAGGACATCATTATGATGATGTTATAGAAACTACAATGTTAAATTTATTATGTGCTGGTAACTTTAAAACAATGTTACCTAAATTAGATTCTACGAATTTTGACGGAATACAGATAATAAGACCTCTTTACTATATAAGAGAAGAACATATAATAAGGTTTATACAAAATAGTGGTATATGGCCATTAAATTGCGCTTGTATGGTTGCAGCAAAAAAAACTGGAAATAAAAGATATGAAATAAAAGACCTTATAAAAAATTTAGGGGAAAACTTTAAAGATGTAGAAAAATCTATATTTAAAGCAGCTGAAAATGTAAATATAGATTCTGTTTTAGGATGGCAACAAGATGGAGTAAAACATTCATTCTTAGAAAAATATGAATAAATAAAAAACCGTTGACTAATGCATTAATAATTAGTTAACGGTTTTTTATTTTATTGTAAAATGATAGAATATATATAGACATATTTAGAGAGGGGAGTTTATCTTGAAAAAGATATATATAGATTTTGAAATGAACATGCCAAATAATAAAGGTAAAAGGGACACACTAAATGCAGATATAATAGCTATTGGCGCAGTTAAGTATGATGAGCATACTGGAAAAATAGAAAAATTTAAATCCCTGATAAAACCAATGATAACCAAAGAAGTATATCCACATATAGAAGAATTAACTAAAATAACGTCAGAAGATTTATATAAGGCACCTACATATGAAAATGTAATGAGGGATTTTAAAAGTTGGTTAGGTACGTTTTCTGATATAAAAGGAATTTATACCTTTGGAAATTTAGACTTGGTATGTTTTAATAATATTGATAAAATAAGTTCTCAAAAAAATAAGCATCCAAGGTTTTTAAATAACATAAGAAGTTTATTTGTAGATATAAAAGATAAATATTTAGACTGTGGAATAAGGTGTGTGAATTATATATCTTTAAAAAATTTACTTAGTATAGCAAATGTTGAATTTAGTGGAGAAGTTCATGATCCATTAGATGATGCATATAATTTATTTTTGCTAGATTCAGTTTTAGATGATAATGAAAGTATAAGAGAATTACTTATAATAAAAGATATGATAAAACCTCCATTTAATATAATAGATGAAGAATTAGATGAAAAATTTGAAAAGTATAAGAATTATTTTTATAAAAATGATAGAAATTATGATATAAACTCTATATCAATAGAAATAATAAATGTTATAAGAAAATATATATTATCTTTATCAAATATAGATATATATAATATAGATATAATAAAAGATATAAGCAAGAAAATTATTACAATCGAGAAATTATACAATATAAAAGATGGTTACTTTTATGTACTAGAAAATTTATGTTTAGATATAAAAGATTTAATAGATGATTTAATGCTGTATAAGTTAAGTATATCAGAATATAAATATGAGATAATGACAATAATTGAGTTATTTGATGAAGATTTAAAAGAAGAGAATATAGATATATATATAAAGTGATTCCAAATAAAATGGAATCATTTTTATATTAAATTATAATTTCACTTATTTTAAAATATATATAAATATAATAACTTTATAAAAGGGGATGTTATATTGTGAATGGTATTACCAAATATATTTTAACTGTACTATCTGTGTTCGCATGCCTATCCTCAATATATATTTTATTTTTACTTTTAAGATATATAGTAGATAAAAAGCATAGTAAAAAAAGAAAGAGCATGCTTAATCGGAAGTATGGCATGAATAAAAAGATTTTTAAAAATATAAGCAAGATGGAGCATTCATTAAAACAAAATGAAACAGTTGTATATAAGGAAACAGGTATTAATACAAAGTTAAAAGGAGAAGAAATATTAAAATATAATAATGGAGATATATATAAAGGTGAATTCTTAGAAAGTAAGAAAAATGGGTTTGGTATATGTATTTTTTCAAATAAAGAGAAGTATGAAGGGCTCTGGAGAAATGACAAAATGGATGGGGTAGGAAAGTATACTTTTAGTGATGGTTCTTACTATATGGGAGATTTTAAAAGTGGTTTAATAGATGGTGTTGGTGTATATACATACACAAATAAAGATATTTATAAGGGTGAGTATGCAAATAATCATAAAAATGGAAAAGGGGCATTATACTATAGGGATGGAAGTAAGTATGTAGGAATGTTTAAGGATGATCAAAAGTCAGGTAAAGGAAAGTTTTTGAATTCTAGTGGAGATTTGTATGATGGAGAATTTGAAGGTGATAAATTTAATGGTAAGGGAACCTATAAATATAATGATGGAAGGGTTTATATTGGAGAGTTTAAGAACAATGTATATCATGGATATGGATGTTATACTGATATAGATGGAAATATATATGAAGGTAATTATAAATACGGATTAAAAAAAGGTAATGGTAAGCTTAAGTATAGAAATGGTGAATCCTATTATGGAGAATTTAAGGATGATTTATTTAATGGTATAGGAAAGTATACCTATAAAGATGGTAGTATATATGAAGGCGATTTTAAAAATGGTAAAAAGAGTGGGATTGGAACCTATGAATGTGAGATATATAAATATATAGGTGAATGGGATAATGATGAAAAATATAAAATAGGAACGTATTATCTTTTAGATGGATCGTATATAGAAGTTATAATAGAGAATAATGTAATAAAAGAAGGTATTTATAAGTGTAAAGATAAAGATGATAAGTACATTTATAATATTTCTATAGAAAATGATAGTGATATTAAGTTAATAGAGAATATACATGATTATTTGTCAAAAGATTGTAATGATAAAATCACATTAAATGCTACAAGTTTATATAATTAAGTATAATGCAAAATTTGGAGTGATATTATGAAAAATAAAGATAATAATGGTGATTTTACTGTAAAACTAATTCCTTATATAAAAAATGATGAAATAAGAAGTAGTTCATCATTTTTAAATTATGGAATAAATATGATACAAGCAAAAAACTTTTGGCAACAATCATCTATGGGTGAAGGTGTAAATATAGCAATAATAGATTCTGGATGTGACATATACCATGAAGATTTAAAAGAGTGTATAGTTGGTGTGAGAAACTTTACTGATGAAGATAATAAAAATCCAAATATTGTAACTGATAGAGTAGGTCATGGAACTCATGTTACAGGAATAATTGCAGCACAAGGCAAACATAATATCGTAGGAGTAGCACCGAAATCAAATATATATATTCTTAAATCCATTAATAGAAGTGGAAGTGGTAAACTGAGCTGGGTTATTAATGCAATATATTATGCTATAGAAAAAAAAGTAGATATTATATCTATGTCATTAGGTATGTCAGAAAATAGTGAGAAGCTACAAAGAGCAGTTAAAGAAGCTTCTAGCAAGAATATACTAGTGGTTTGTGCGGCAGGTAATGAAGGTGATGGAAATTCAGAAGAATTCCAATATTCCTATCCGGCATCTTATGTAGAAGTTGTATCTGTAGGTGCAGTTGATAAAAAGGGAAATCCTGCTTATTTTAGCAATGCAAACCTTGTTATAGATTTGGTAGCACCAGGAGTTGAAATAGTATCAACTTATCCTAATAACACTTATGCTAGTCTCAGTGGAACTAGTATGGCAGCACCATACGTAAGTGGAAGTTTAGCTTTATTAAAAAATTGGTCTAGACAAGAATTCCAAAGAGACTTAACTGAGCAAGAATTATACGCACAATTAATTAAACACACAAGAACATTAGATTATTCAAGAACAGTACAGGGAAATGGATTAATTTATTTAAAAGAAGAAAAAATAACAAAAAAAATAAAATATTAAAATATCAAGAGTGCATATTATAGTTGATTTTTAAACTATAATATGCACTTAATTTATGTATGGATATTATTAAGATTTGACTAAAACCAAAATTTTAGATAATATATAATAAGATGTTACAATAAAGTTACAAAAAATGATAAATTTATATAAAAAAGGAAGAATTACTTAGCATACAAAATAGATTAAAATGGAGTGATATTATGATTAAGTTTACATGTGTAGATAAAACATATCCTGACGGTAATAAAACCTTAAAAAATATAAACTTAAAAATTGACAAGGGTGAGTTTGTATTTTTAGTAGGTAGGTCAGGTGCAGGAAAATCTACTTTATTAAAATTAATAACAAGAGAAGAAAAAACCTCAAAAGGTAGTGTATCAGTATTAGGTAGTGATATAACAAATATAAAGGTTAATAAAATACATAAGTATAGAAGAAATATAGGGATTATATTTCAAGACTTTAAGTTATTAAAGGATAAAACTGTATATGAAAATGTAGAACTTGCAATGAGGGTTGTAGGTGCTGCTCCTAATGAAATAAAACCAAGGGTAATGGAAGTACTACAAAAAGTAGGTATATATCATAAGTGTAATAAATATCCAGATGAGTTATCTGGTGGAGAATGTCAAAGAGTTGGAATAGCAAGAGCAATTGTTAATAAGCCTTCTATAATAATAGCAGATGAATGTACAGGAAACCTAGATATAGAAAATTCTAGAAAAATAGTAGATTTATTAGAAAATATAAATGAAGAAGGTGTAACTATAGTAATGGCAACTCATGATATAGAAATACTAAAGCAATATAAAAAAAGAATTATAGCAATAGATGCAGGAAAAATAATAGAAGATACAAAAAAAGACGTAAAGAGGGATTGTTATGAAGATATTATCTAATTTTATTTATAATCTAAAACAAGGTTTGAATGGTCTAGTTAAAAATAAAACTATGAGTCTTATCTCAGTAATATCTGTTTCATCAGCGTTAATTATCTTAGGTATAATCATAACAATAGTTTTAAATATAAATCAGTTTATAGAAGTAACAAAAGACCAAGTAAATGAAGTTAAAGTTTCTGTAGTTGATAATTTAGATGAAAGTCAAAGTAAAGAAGTTAAAGAAATCTTAGAGAAAATAGAAGGTGTAAAAACTGTTACATACAAGTCAAAAGAAGATTCTTTCAATTCTATGAAAGAAGATTGGGGCGATGATGGATATCTGTTAGAAGGAATAAAAAATCCTTTAGATGATACATATACAGTTACATTAAAAGATTCAGATAATATAGATACTGTAGCTAAAGAAATAGAAACAGTTGTAAACGTAAAAGAGGTAAAATATCATCAAGATATAATTAAAAATTTCTTAAACTTATCTAATACTGTAAAGAAATTTGGAGGGATATTAATAATAGCATTATTATTAATATGTTTAATAATAATATCTAATACAATAAAAAGTAGAGTTTACAGCAAAAAGGAAGAAATTGAAATAATAAAATATGTAGGAGCAAGTAACGGCTTTGTTGTAGGTCCATTTATAGTAGAAGGATTTATAATAGGTTTACTTGGATCAGTTTTATCTGTAGCAGTATGTACTAGTATGTACGGATATATGGTTGAAAAAATTAGTGGAGCATTAAGTAATATGATGGGAAATATGGTTGTACCATTAAATAGTATATCTATTTCACTTATATTAATATTATTTGCTACAGGTATAGCTATAGGTGTTTTAGGAAGTATAGTATCAGTTAGAAAACATTTAAAAGTGTAGAAGAAATGGGGGAAGATTGAGTGAAAAAAGTAGTGTCATTAATAGCGGTAGGATCTATATTAGTTAATGCATCATTAATTAATTCATCTACTGTATATGCAGAAGAAACTAAGTCTAGCTTAAATAATAAGTTAAGTAAGAATAAAGAAGAACAAGTTGAATTAGATGATAAAATTAAAAATTTAGATTCTCAAATAAAAGAAATAGAAGAGAATATAAAATCAACTGAAGAAAAAATATCAAGTCTTAACGATGAAACTGAAGAAGCTAAAAAAGAAATACAAGATTTAGAAAATAAAATAAAGGATAATGAAGATGCGTTAGGTGAAAGACTAAAAGTAATAAATAACAACTATTCTATGGCTTATATAAAAGTAATTTTAAGCAGTAATTCATTATCGGATTTCTTTAACAATATATATATGGTTAAAGAAGTTATACAACAAGATAGAGACTTATTAAAAGAATTAGATGAAAATAAATCTCTTGTTGAAGAAAAGAAAAAGTCACTAGAAGATAAAGTTAAAGAACAAGAGCTTTTAAAATCCTCTCTTGAATCAGATAATAATAAATTAGAATCAGATAAAGCTGAAGTTGAGGAGTTAAAAAATCAATTAGCTAAAGAAGAGGAAGAATTAGAAAATCAAATTGCTAAAATAATAGCTGAGGAAGAAGCTGCAGCAGCTAAAGCTCAGGCTGAAGCGGAAGCACAAAAACAACAAAGCTCATCTTCAAATACATCGTCAGGATCATCGTCAAATGCAGTTGTTACAAGTGGATCGTGGCCAGTTCCGGGATATAGTAGAATAAGTTCTCCATATGGATATAGAATTCATCCTGTTACAGGAGCATCATCAATTCATACAGGGATAGATATACCAGCGCCAACTGGAACACCTGTAACTGCTTATGATTCGGGAACTGTAATTTACTCAGGCGTTCAAGGAACATACGGAAACACAGTTATGATAAGGCATAATGATGGAAAAGTAACTTTATATGCTCATAATAGTGCATTAAATGTTTCTGTAGGACAAACTGTTCAAAAAGGACAAGTTGTAGCTAAAATAGGTTCAACAGGTAGGTCTACAGGACCACATTTACATTTTGAAATAAGGGTAAATGGTAGACATACAAATCCTATGAATTACTTATAAAAGTTACATATTGATTATCCTTTATTATAAATATAAAATGTATATATATTTATTAAAATCTAAGGAGAGAATATATGGAAGAATATGTAGTTGTTGACTTAGAAACTACAGGATTAGATCCTTATAAAGGTTGTGAGATTATTGAAATAGGTATAACAGAAATAATTAATAACGAAATCGTTAGAAACTATTCCAGGTTTGTTAAGCCTAAAAAAGAAATACCAAATTTTATAACAGAGATAACTAATATAAGTAATGAAATGGTAGAAAATGAAGAATGTATAGAATATGTATTACCGAGATTTAGAAAATATATTGGCGATAGAACAATAATAGCTCATAATGCCAAGTTTGATTTAAAGTTTTTAAATTACTATTTAAAACAATTAAATCTAGATCCAATAGAAAATCATATATGTACATTAGAATTATTAAAGAATAACAAATCATATAAGGGTAAAAATAAAAAGTTAGAGACTGCTTGTGAATACTATAATATAGAAAATAAAAATGCTCATAGAGCCTATAGTGATACACTTGCAACAGCTAAATTATTTTTAAAAATAAAAGACGAAGTATAAATAAGCGTGAATTCACGCTTATTTTTTTTATTTTAGCATTTTATACAAATAATAAATCATACTATATAACAATAAACTAATATTTCCTAGGGGGAATGAGTATGGGATTTATGAATATTAGTATCTTTATTAATAGAATAGAGTTTGGAATATATAAAATGATAAATGATAAGACAAAGCCTATCTTAGAGGATGAAATTATAATACCAAAGTCTTTTAGTATAGGGGAAAGATTAAGTTATATAAGGAAGATTATTAATGTATTAATTAAAGAGTATAGTGTAAGGAAAGCTTATATGTATATAGAAGAAGATATTGGTATTGAAATAATAGAAGCCGTTAAAGTAGAAGGAATACTAGAAGAATTGTTTTCAAGTTGTGGGGTAGAGATATGCAAATAAATACAAATATAAATTTGAAAATACTTGAAAAAATAAACTCAGAAGGTGTAAACTCAGCTTTATATATAGTTGAAGATACTCAACTAGGTTCAAGATTTATATTAAAGCAAATTGATAAAAAAAATTTAAAAGAATTTGGAAGATATTTTGATGAATCTAAAAAAATATATAAGTTAAGACATCCAAACATAATTACTATAAACCATGCATCATATGATGATGATTACATCTATATAGTAATGCCATACTTTAGGAATGGTTCATTATATAATTTGATGCAAAATGAGAATTTAACTATAAGAGAAATAATTAAATATGCACTAGATTTCCTACAAGCCGTGTACTATATTCATAACAATAACATGGTACATTGTGATATAAAGCCAAATAATATACTTATAAGTGACGAAAATAGAGCTGTATTAACTGATTTTGGATCATCGCTTTATTTAGATATAGAAGGTAATGCAAAATTAAAAAATGTATATTATAAACATATCGCTCCAGAACAATGTATTAGCTCTACTATAAATAAGAAGATTGATATATATCAAATAGGAACAACCTTGTATAGAATGTGTAATGGTAATGAAGAATATAATAAGCAAGTTAAAAGATATAAGGATTTAAATAGTTTAAAGATAGCATGTGCAAATGGAAAATTTCCAGTAAGAAAAAAATATCTTCCTCATGTTCCAAAGTCTATGATATTAATTATAGAGAAGTGTTTAAAAGTTAATAAAGATGAAAGATATGATAATGTATTAGAAATAATGAATGATTTATCTAAGATAGAAGAAAATTTAGATTGGAGATACAAAAAAATAGATAAAGATCAATATTTATGGAGTGTTAATGGAAAGTATATATCTTTATATAGAGATTTAGGATATTGGAATATTAAGCATAATTTATATGATGAGAATGAAAATCTTAACTTTATAGATACTAAAGCACATGGATATAGATTAATACGTAAAATTATTAATATGAAAAAAAAATAACCCTACTTTAATCCGATCAAGTAGGGTTATAAAAGGGGTAAAATATATTATAAAAAGGGGTTTATTAGGGAATATATTTTATTTGGGGAGTAAAATAATCGGTTATTAGGGGAATAACCTTGAATTAATAATAACAAATTTCGACAAAAAGCGCAATAGTTTTGTCGAAAAAAATTATTTTTTTTTTACTTATTAAAATAAAAAATATATGAGTTAAATGGAAATATTTATTAATATTAAATAAAAAATTACTATTTGGATAAACTAATAAAAAATAATAGGAGGAACATATGCTTAAAAAGACTTTAATTTGTTTATTAATAATTTTTACTACAATTAGTTTATCCAATGTTTCTATTTCTATGAATGAAGATAATAATAAAATTACTGAATATAATAATGTATTTATAAATAATTTAAATAATGAGAATATAGAAGTAATGGTAAAAGATGTGTCTATGTTTAAAGAAAGAATAGATATAGGAGATATATATGATTTTTATGCTATAGTTACTATGAGTGTAGAGAATAAAGGACTTTATGATATTGAATTATGTACTATAGATATTTATCCTTATCAAGGTAATAGAGAAACTAAGTACTTTGTAAAAACATCAGATGATGATGTAAAAGGATTCATAGGAACTGTTAATAAGGGTGAAATTAAAGATATAAAGGTTGGGGTTGCTTTGTATAATAAAAGTGAAAATATAAAATTAAATTTAGTGACAACAGATGAAATACTTAAATAAAAGGCTATGTTAGATAATCATGTGATGAATGAAGCATAAAAATAACTACATCTTAGTATCTTCAAGGTATTTATGCTAAGATGTAGTTATTAATCAAATTTCTATACTTGAGATTGTTTTTCTTTGTGTTTAATATATACAATAACATTAAGTATAATAGTAGCTACAAGAAGCACTACTGAAACATTTGCTACTGTGCTTAATATGTCCATCAATGCCGACCAGTCTTCTATGTTCACTAAATGATTAGCATAAAATATTTGCATACATAAAGAAATAGCACATGCACTAATACTAATCCCTGAAAATATTCCTAAATTATTGACAACAGCCTTATCTTGTCTCATAAGATTTATTATAGGAATTACCACTGCAATTAGTCCAAACAAGATACTCCCTTTAGTTATCCAACCCAAAAACATAATAATATTCTCCTTTCACATTTCTAATTCAAATATTAGTTTTGAGTATATTATACATTTTATTAAATCATTTTCCAATTCCAAAATAGCTGTATTAGGTAAATAAGTATAATATAATCCCTTAAACTAATTCAATATATCTATTTCTAATAGTATCTATAGTAATACAAGTTTCTTTGGTTGCTACGTTAACCAACATATCTTTAATTCGGTCTGCCTTTTTATTTTTCTTGCTCAACTGCAAGAATTTGAACCATGCCAAATAATTCGAAATATATTTGCTAGAAACTCCATTGAAAGTCATTAACCATTTCTTAAATCGACTATGAAGCGAATTTACATGTTGTAGATGGTAAACACTATCTATCATTGATTTTCCTCTAGGAACTTGTTTTAATTCCACATTAAGGTCTTTCTTTATACCTATATATGATTTATGAGAATCAACACAAAAAGTGATATCTTCACCTAATTTGCCATCAAAAAATCCGATTATATCATTAGTTGTAATTCTACCATTACAAACTGCTCCCATAAGGATATTTCCTTTGCGGTCAATAGCTGTTTCAATACAAATTTGGTCGTTAGATATACCTCTTTTCTTTTTATCATTCTTACCTTTTCCCCTTTTTCTAGGTTCTCTAGGTATTTTGAAAGTAGTGCTTTTTGAATGGTTTCCTTTGTATGATTCACGAATAAAAACTTCATCAACCTCTACTATACCTTCTACAGTATCATTTTTTAGTGATAGATTTATAACATCCAGTATTCTATGTCTCATATAAAATGAGGTTTTTACACCAACACCAACTTCTTTAGCACACTGTCTTATAGAAAGTCCTAATATCATTAATTCGCAGTATTTAAGCCATTTATCTAATCCTAGTTTAGTACTTGAAAATGGAGATAAAGTAAACTCATCAAATGTACATCTACATATTTTACAAATGTATCTTTGTCTACCATTAGATTTTCCATTTTTATTAACCTCTTTACATTGACATTTAGGGCATTCATATCCCTTAGAAAATCTATTCTCTTTAATGTTATCTTTAATTTCATCAGAACTAAATAAACCACTTAAAACTCCTTGTGCTAATGAAATTAAATCTAGAAGTTCATCCTTGTTCAAATCTTTAACCATGACTTTTATATCTACTTTAGACATAATATGAGGTATCCTTTCTACGAAATATAGTGAAGTATAGTTGATATCTATATTATAACCTATTTTTTATATAATTAATCACATAATTGTCTAACATAGCCAAATAAAAAAACTGTTCTATATAAAATAGAACAGTTTTTTTATTACTCAGGTTGTGGAGCGTCTACAGGACAAACACTGTTACAAGCACCACATTCTATACATACGTCAGCATCTATAACGTATTTATCATCTCCAGCTGATATACAGCTCATTGGACATTCAGCTTCACAAGCACCACAGCTTATACAAGCATCGTTTATTTGATATGCCATAATATTTACCTCCTAACACTAACTTCATTTACATTATACCCTAAAATTTCAAAAATTCCACAAAAAAATTAAAAAAATATTAATAAAAAATTATTTTTTTTGTATTCTTATAGAATTTTATGTAATATGAATCTTACAATTTTGTTCTTTGATTTATTATTATAGGGAGGTTATAATAAATTTATAGATAAGGAGGTAAAGATGGACTATTATAATGAAAATACAAATAAAATAAGAAGAAGAAAAATAAGTTCAAATGACTATTTATCAAAAAAGGCAGAAAGTAATAAATCTATAGAAAGCAAAGTAAATATTAATAATATAAAGAGAGAAGAAAATAGAAATAGTTATAAATCACATAGAAAAGGTAATTTAAAAAAACGCAAAACTAGTAAAAATAAAAAAATATTAAAAGGAGTATCAATACTATTTTTAATTATGTTAATTATTACTTCATCTATAGGAATGATGTTTACTATTTCAGCATTAAAGGATTCACCAAAGGTTACAAGGGATCTTATAGAAGATAACTATATAAGTAGCCAAGTTGTTAGTGTTGATAAAATACCAAACAATTTAAAGAATGCATTAGTGTCTATTGAGGATGAAAGATTTTATGAGCATAATGGAGTTGATTATAAATCTCTTTTAAGATCAGTTATACATAATGTATTCTCAGATAGTACTCAAGGTGGAAGTACCATAGAAATGCAAATTTCTAAGAACTTATTGACAAATGATGATAAAAGTATAAAAAGAAAAATTACAGATATGTATAATGCATTACAAATGGATAAGATAATGTCAAAAGAAGAAATTTTAGGAACTTATTTAAATAATGTTTATTTTGGAAAATCATCATATGGAGTTGCCAAAGCATCTCAAGTTTATTTTGGTAAAAATGTTGAGGACTTGACATTAGCTCAATGTGCTATGCTTGTAGGAATAACTAATAACCCAGCAAAGTATATAGATCATGGTCAAGCAAAAAAAAGACAAGAAACAATATTGTACAAAATGCATGAATTAAGGTATATTACAGATGAGGAATATAAAAATGCTGTAAAAGAGAATGTTCCTTTTAAATCAGAAATAGAATAAAGAGGTGTAGTATGAGCGAATATAAACTTAGCTTTGATGAAAAAGAATATTTATTAAATGAAAATAATTGCAGTGGTTTAATAAATGATGAAGACAAGCCAGTTAAAGGTATAAATATAGAGAATATATTAGATATTTTAAATGATAATGAAGATGCTGATTTTGATGTGGAATATTATCAAGAAGCTTGTCCAGAATGTTTAGCAGGTGTAAAAGAAAAAGAAAAATTCTTCCCATTTTTAGAATATCATTTTTATATATTTACAAAGAATCAAGAATATATAATAAATGATGTTTGCAAAGAGTATGAAGGTCTATCTTTTAATAAACTATCTAAATCAAATAAGGTAGATGATAGTTATATAGTAAGTATAATAATATGTAAAAATTGTGGAGATTATATAATCCAAATAGAAAATTGTATAGTATAATAATGAAATATCCTATAAAAGTATAAAGGTATACTTTTATAGGATATTTTTATATTAAAATATCATAAATATAATTGTAACGTTTTAAACTATAATATCATAGCTTATGTAATCTCTATACTTAATAATAAGTTTATTTTTAGGGGGAATTAATAAGATGAAGCAATTGATGACAGGGAATGAAGCTATAGCAAGAGGAGCTTATGAAGCTGGTGTTAAGTTTGCTGCAGGATATCCAGGTACTCCTAGTACAGAAATACTAGAAAATATAGCTAAATATAAGGATAGTATTAAAGCTGAGTGGTCTGTAAATGAAAAAGTAGCTGTAGAGTCTGTTATAGGTGCATCAATAGCAGGAGCTAGAAGCATAGCTACTATGAAGCAAGTTGGTTTAAATGTAGCAGCGGATCCACTATTTACTTATTCATATATTGGTGTAAATGGAGGAACTGTTATAGTTAGTGCAGATGAACCAGGAATGCACTCATCTCAAAATGAACAAGATAATAGAAATTATGCCATATTTTCAAAAATACCATTGCTAGAACCATCAACAAGTCAAGAAGCAAAAGATATGGTAAAAATAGCATTTGATATAAGTGAAAGATTTGATACCCCTGTTTTAATTAGAGTAACCACAAGGGTATGTCACTCTAAAGGTATTGTAGAATGTTTAGATAGAAATGAAGTTGAAATTAAACCGTATAGAAAAAATGTAGCAAAAAACCTTACTGTTCCTATATATGGTAGAGTGAAAAGAATAGAGGTTGAAAAAAGGATACAAATACTAAAAGAATTTTCTAATTCTACTAACTTAAATTATTATGAGATTAATAGTAACAAAATTGGAATTGTAGCATCGGGAATGTGTGTAAATTTTGCAAAAGAAGTGTTTTTTGAAAATGCATCATATATGAAGTTAGGGTTTACAAATCCGCTTCCAATAAATAAGATAAAAGAATTTGCATCAAAGGTAGAAAAGATTTATGTAATAGAAGAAAATGATTCAATAATAGAGGAACAATTAAAAGCAAATAATATAAATTGTATAGGAAAAGAAATAATTCCAGCCTACGGTGAATTGACTCCGGAAGTAATAAGAAAATCTATATTAAAAGAAGAAAAAGAAACTATAAAATGCAATGAAAATTTAGCAACCTCTAGACCTGCAGGATTTTGTGCAGGATGTCCACATAGAGGATTTTTTTATGAATTAGGAAAAAGAAATAACTTAGTAATAGCAGGAGATATTGGATGTTACTCTTTAGCATTTGCACAACCTTATAATGCTACAGATTTTATAATATGTATGGGAGCTAGTGTTAGCGCAGGTCATGGTGCTCAAACAATATTTAATATGAAACAATGTAATAAAACTAAGGTTGTAAATGTAATAGGAGATTCTACATTTTTTCATAGTGGCATAACTAGTTTATTAAATACTGTATACAATAAAGGAGATTCAATAACCGTTATATTAGATAATAGAATAACTGGAATGACAGGTTATCAACAAAATCCGGGAACAGGATATACTTTGCAAAATGATAAAACTAAAGAAATTGATATATATTTATTAGTAAAAGCCTGTGGAGTAGAAAATATAAAATTAATTAATCCCAATAAACTAGATGAGGTCAATGATGCCCTTGACTGGGCACTATCTAATGAAGATGGTCCATCAGTAATAATTACTAGATGGCCATGTGTTCTTAAACAACTATCATGTCAAGATATAAAAGAGTTTAATAACCCATTTAAGAGTAAGTTAAAAGTAAATATGGATTGCTGTATAGGATGTAAGATGTGTACGAACATAGGATGCCCGGCTATATCCTTTGATAAAAAAATAAAAAAAGCTTATATAGATAATCAACAATGTGTTGGTTGTGGAGTTTGCTCACAAGTGTGTCCTAAAAATGCCATACTTAAGGAGGAAGAATAAATGACAAAAAGTATTCTTTTAGCTGGAGTCGGGGGACAGGGAACTATACTAGTAAGTAATATTCTTACAATAGGGCTTATGGAATTTGGATACGATATAAAAACGAGTGAGATACATGGCATGAGTCAAAGAGGAGGTACAGTATCTACCCATATTAGATATGGGAATAAGATTTATTCGCCTGTAATAGAAAGAGGTGGGGCAGACTTGTTAGTATCATTTGAAAAGATGGAGGCAATTAGATACTTAAAATATCTTAATCCGAAAGGAAAGATAATCGTAAATAACTATAAAATAAGACCTCTTCCAGTATTGATAGGAAAAGTAAATTATCCTGAAGAAGATATTGATAAAGAACTTAATATATTACATGCAATTACTGTAGATGCTGAGAGTAAAGCAAATGAAATAGGTAATATAAAGGTTATGAATTTGATTTTACTAGGAGTTGTTGTAGAATTACTAAATTTAAATGATATAAATTGGGAAGATATAATAAGAAAAAATATCAAAGAAAATTTTATAGATATAAATATACGAGCATTCCATGAAGGTATAAAATTAATTAAGGAGAAATAGGAAAGATAAAATAATAAATGCAAAGATAAAGTAAACTTTATCTTTGCATTTATTATTTTAATGACATGAAAAAGTTTCACAACTTTCATTAGATGAATTTATTTTTACTAAATTAGCATTACATTTTTTTGATTTATTGTATTGGCATTTTATAGCTCTACATTCTATATTTAGAGTACCTACTATATTAGTAGCATTAAGAGAATTTTCCATTGAAGTTTTTGTTTTAGGTTCATATGATATACAACTAGTGTTAATAGTAGTAGTTGCATTTTTACCATCTATTATTATACCGCCAGCATAGCAATCTCCGCTATTATTATATCTACAATCTTCAGCTGCACATTTTAAATTTGACATAAATACCTCCTAAATAATAAATAAATTTATTTATTTATTATTTGAGTCTAAATAAATTTTATTCTTAATTTAGAATATATCTTTGGGATTAAAAAATTATATTAAAATTTAATAGAAACTATTCTAAATCTATTATATTATGAATAATTATAAATTATTTGAATTTAAAAATATAAATATACTAACATTTATTGATAAAAAATAAAGTCAAGGTGAGAATATGATATTAGATAATTTTGAAAAGACTAGAGAAAAGATTGATTTAGAATTAAAGCAACGTTTAAATAGAAAAAATATAAACAATCAAATTTACAAAAAGAAAAATGAAATTTTTGATAAAGATATATATATTAATGAATGTATACTTGAAATGGATTTATATGAGTGTATATTCCAAAATACAAAATTTATAAATTATAATTTTAAAAATGTGACCTTTTTTAATTGTATTTTTAAAAATATAGAATTTGATTCATGTAAATTTAATGATGGAAAAGATTCCATAATTATATTTGAAAATAATTGCCAATTTATAAATTGTACATTTAGAAATTGTGATTTAAAAAAAGTTATATTTAAAAATGTAAGTATGAAAAATAGTGATTTTATATTAAGTGATATGAGAGATGTTATTATAAATATGTCGTATTTAGAAAGCATATATTTTAAGGATTGTGACTGTAGAAGTTTTAAAGTTATAAATAGTGTTATAGGTAATATAGAATTTAAAGATGAATTTATAACTAAATTTAATGAGAATACATTTATAGATAAAATTGATATTAATAAAGTTGATAGTAGTTTTTATGAAAGGACAAGTATAGTTTATAAAAATATAGAAGCTATATATGAAGCTAATAGACTTTTTGATAATGCTGGAGAATATTACTATTTATCTAAGTGTATGGAGCAAAAAAAATTAAAGGGAATAGATAAGCTTAAGTCATACATATTCTGGATATTATGTGGTTATGGTGAAAGGCCTACTTATGCACTTATAACTTCTATAGAAATTTTATTAATATTTGCAATAATTTACATGTTTTTAGGATTGGACATTGGAGGTAATATTATAAATTATAATATAGATTTTATAATTAAGCTGCCTATAGATAATTTAGCTTTGGATTTCTTTCATTCACTTTATTTTAGTATCGTTACATTTACAGCAGTTGGATATGGGGATATAACACCCATTGGATATAGTATAATTTTATCAAGTATAGAGATGGTATTAGGGGTTACTATGATTGGAGTATGGACAGCTGTGTTAGCTAGAAAAATAACTAGATAATTTTCAGAATAATGCAAAAAAATATAAAAAAATATAAATATAGTTAAAAATATAGTAAATAAATGGTATTGAAAATAGTTATCAAATAATATAAAATATTATTGGAATAAGTAAAATATAAATTAATGGAGGAAATTATGGCTAATATTAAAAAGTTTTTTTATATAACTATAGGTATGATAGCATTTATATTAGGATCTATTGGTGTTGTTTTGCCTGTATTGCCAACAACACCTTTTTATTTGCTTGCATCTGTTTGCTTTGTAAAAGGGTCTGAAAAATTTGATAGATGGTTTAAAAGTACAAAGTTATACAAAAAACATTTAGAAAGTTTTGTACAAACAAGATCTATGACATTAAAACAAAAAGTTACATTAGTGCTATTTGCTGATATTATGATGTTATTTCCATTTATTATGATAGATAATCTATATATGAGAATAAGTTTGATACTAGTTTCTCTTACTAAGTTATACTACTTCACATTTAAAATAAAAACAATAAAAAAGGAGACAAAATATGCTAGATAAAAGATTATTATCCATATGTAAAGAGCCTAAAAAATACATATTTTTAACTGTAATAGCTAACTGGATTTCAGTTATATGCAATATAGGGATAATATTATTTGTAGGTGAAATAATCAATAAATTATTTAATAATGATTTTAGTTTTAATTTAGGAGGATATGTGATTTACTTAGCTTCTTTAATGATAATAAGATTCATTTCTAATTTTATGGCTGGTAAATTTTCACATAACTCTTCGGGACAAGTTAGAAGTATATTAAGAGAAAAGATATATAAAAAACTACTAGACTTAGGAGTTAATTATAGTGATGCTTTATCTACATCTTCAACTGTCCAAATTGCAGTTGATGGGGTAGAACAACTAGAAATCTATTTTGGCAAATTCTTGCCTCAATTATTTTATGGTATATTAGGTCCATTAACTTTATTTGCAGTTATGGCAACAATAAGTTTAAAAGCAGCTCTAGTGTTACTAGTATGTATACCATTAATACCAATATCAATAGCGGCTGTTATGAAATTTGCTAAAAAGCTTTTAAGTAAGTACTGGGGTATTTATACTAACTTAGGTGATTCTTTCTTAGAAAATCTTCAAGGTTTAACAACTTTAAAAATATTTGATTTAGATGAAGAGAAAAATGATGAGATGAACAAAGAAGCTGAAACTTTTAGAAAAGTAACTATGAAAGTTTTAACTATGCAATTAAGTTCTATAACTATAATGGATTTGATTGCATTTGGAGGATCAGCATTAGGTATATTAATTGCGGTTAATGAATTATCAAGAGGAAATGTAACTGTCGGTGGAGCTGTAGTAATAATTTTATTATCTTCAGAGTTCTTTATACCACTTAGATTATTAGGATCATTCTTCCATGTAGCCACTAATGGTATGGCTGCATCTGAAAAAATGTTTAAATTATTAGATACAGAACTTGAAGAAGAAAGTGAAATATCTAAAGAAGATATAAATAAGTTAAAAGATATATCTATAAATATAGAAAAGGTAAACTTTAGTTATAATAAAGATAGACAAATTCTTGGGAATATAAATATAGAAGTTAAGAATAAATCTATGGTCGCACTTGTAGGAGAAAGTGGATGTGGTAAAAGTACTATAACTAATCTTTTATTAAAATTAAGAAAAGTTGATGATGGAAAGATAACATTAAATGGAGTTAATATAGAGGATATTCCATTTAGTGTTTTAAGAAAAAAAGTAAGCTTTATAAGCCATAACTCTTATATATTCAATACAACAATAAGAGAAAATTTAATGATGGGAAATAAAAATGCAAGTGAAAAGGACCTTTATAAAGCTTTAATAAGTGCGAATTTATATGAATTTGTAATGAACTTAGATAATAAATTAGATACTAAAGTTGGAGAAGGGGGATCTTTATTATCAGGAGGTCAAAAACAAAGACTTGCTTTAGCTAGAATGATACTTACAAACCCTGAAATCTATATATTTGATGAAGCAACTTCAAATATAGATGTTGAAAGTGAAGATAGTATATTACAAACAATACAAGAACTATCAAAGGAAAAAACAGTTATAGTAATATCCCATAGATTAGCAAATGTAATAAATGCAGATAGAATTTACACGTTACATAAGGGTGAAATAGCTGAAAGTGGAAGTCATATTGAACTTATGAAAAATAAATCTGTTTACTATAATTTATACACTAAGCAAAGTGATTTAGAAAATGTATATGAAAATGAGATGGAGGTGGCTTCTTGTGAATAATGAACAAAAAAGAATATCTGGAATAAAGATAATGGCAAGACTAATAAAGATATTAAAGCCACTGACGCCTATAATGATGATAACAATAACTTTTGGAGTTATAGGTTTCTTAGCTGCAACAGCCGTAACGACTTTTGGAGCTGTTGCTATAAGTAATATTTTAGGTATAGAAATAGGATTTGAACTTAGTACTACTATAAAAATAATAATATCATGTGCAATATTAAGAGGTGGGCTTAGAGCTATAGAGCAATATTCTGGACATTACATTGCATTTAAGATATTAGCAATACTTAGAGATCAAGTTTTCAAAGCTTTAAGAAAGCTATCACCAGCAAAATTAGAGACAAAAGAAAAAGGAAATTTAATATCAGTTATAACTAGTGATATAGAACTATTAGAAGTTTTTTATGCTCATACAATAGCACCCATAGCAATAGCTATATTAACTTCTTCTATAACTGGAGCAATACTATATACTGTTCATCCTTACTTTGGGATAATAGGATTTGTATTCTATTTAATTGTTGGAGTAGCTATACCAGTTTTATCTTCTAAGTATGCAAATCAAGCAGGGCTTGAATATAGAAATGAGTTCGGTAATACAAATAGTTTTTTATTGGATTCTTTAAAAGGTATAAAAGAAGTTTTACTTTTTGGAACTGGAGAAGAAAGAATAAAAACTATAAATGAAAATAGTGAAAAATTAAATGAAAAACTTGAGGTAATAAAGAAACATGAGGGTATAATTAGAGCCTTTACAGATATAACTATAATGTTAGCTATATTAGTAACTTTATTTACAGGTGTAAAATTATTTGAATCTAATATTATAAACTTAGGTCAAGTAATATTAGCTATAGTTCTTTTAGCTAGTTCATTTGGTCCTACTGTTGCTTTAAGTAACTTATCCAATAACTTAATGCATACTTTTGCATGTGCTCAAAGATTATTTAATATACTGGATGATGTTCCGGCAGTAGAAGAAGTGCCTGGTGAATGCGACTTGAATATGGATAGTATAAATATTAAGCATGTTGGATTTAAATATAAAGGAAGAGAAGAAGAATTATTAAAAAATATAAACTTAAAAATTAACAAAGGTGAAAAAGTAGCTATAATAGGTAAAAGTGGTTGTGGAAAAAGTACATTATTAAAACTTATAATGAGATTTTGGGATGTTAATAATGGATCTATAGAAATTGATGGCAAAAACATAAAAAATATACCGACTAAATCATTAAGAAAAACGCAATCTTTAGTCAGCCAAGAAACATTTTTATTTAATGATACTATAGAAAATAATATAAAAATAGGAAACATAAATGCATCTGAAGAAGAGGTAATAGAAGCTGCTAAAAAGGCATCTATACATGAGTTTATAAAGACTTTACCTAATGGATATAAAACTAATGTAGGAGAAATTGGAGGTAACTTATCTTCAGGAGAAAGACAAAGATTAGGTATAGCAAGAGCATTTTTACATAATCCGCATGTTTTAATACTTGATGAACCAACTAGTAACTTAGATACTTTAAATGAAGCACAAATACTAAAGAGTATTCAAAACGAATCTGATGATAAAACTATCATAATGGTATCTCATAGAAAATCTAGTGCTGCAATATGTGATAAAAAAGTATATGTAAGAAATAATAGATTAGAATTTAACTAATGAGGTTACTATGGGAAGAATACAAAGAGAAAAAGAAACAATAGATTTAATGATAAAAATTTATTGTAATAAAAAACATAAAAGTAAGAATAATGACCTATGCGATGAGTGCAGAGAACTTTTAGACTATGCAAATAAAAGGTTAGATTTTTGTAAATTTGGAGAAGTGAAAAAGTTTTGTAGTAAATGTCCAATACACTGCTATAAAAAAGATATGAAAGCAAAAGTTAAGGATGTTATGAAATTTTCAGGTCCTAGATTACTATTACATAGCCCATTACAAGTTATTAAGCATATTATAGAAAAGTAAATTACTAAAGGAGTATATGAAAATATAGTATTTTCGTATACTCCTTATTTAGAATTACAATATTATTTATTTAATATAAATTTATTTATAACATTAGCAACACCATGTTCATTGTTGCTAGTAGTTATGAAGTCTGCTATGTCTTTTATACTATCACGGGCATTACCCATGGCAACACCAAGACCAGCATATTTTATCATATGTTGATCATTTTCTTCATCTCCAACAGCTATAGTTTTTTCTATAGGAAGATTTATATTATCACATAAAGCTTTAAGAGCATTTCCTTTATTAGCATCTTTATTTAAGAATTCTAAGAAATAAGGAGCTGATCTAACTATAGTGTATTTATCGTAAAACTCTTTAGGTATTGATTTTATTATTTCTTCTAGCTTTTCTGATTCATCAACAATCATTACTTTACAGAATTTAATATTATTATCTATTTTTTCCACAGGTATATATTCAACATCTATTTTATTAATAGTAGCCTCTAACTGAGTGTATTTACCAGGTATCTTACAAGGAGTTACTAAGTTAGTAGGTGTATTTATATGAATAAATGTATTGTGTTTTTTATAAATTTCATTATAAATCAAATTAAAGTCTTCTAATTCCATTTCTAAATCACATAAAATTTTTTCACTTTTTACTTCTTGAACAACAGCCCCGTTAAAACAAATAACATAGTCACCATCATCAGTAAGGTTTAACTCTTCTAATAAAGGTGTTACACCTGGTAGCGGTCTACCAGTAGATAAAACTACTTTTGCCCCTTGATTTTTTGCTTCTTGGATAGAAGTAAATACTTCAGGTGTTATTTTTTTTTCAGTATTTAACAAAGTTCCATCTATATCTAGTGCGATTAATTTATACATACAACCTCCCAAGCAATGAATAATTTGTTTCTAAGTTAGATTATACCAATATATTTATAATTAGTGTATAGAAAAAATATATAATATTGTATAATTTAATTATTAAGTATTAGTAAAAGGAGAGATATTATGAAATTTTCTGAGTTTAATTATGAAAGACCAGATTATAATAAAATAAAAGTTTTATTTAAAAATATAGTAGAAGAAATAAATATATCTAATACATATGAAGATCAAAAAAGTGCTATAGAAAAGTTAAATGTTATTAGAAATGAAATAGAAAGCATGTCTACTATAGCGTCTATAAGGTACTGTATAAATACAGAGTCTGATTTTTATGTGAAAGAGAGAGAGTATTGGGATGAGAACTCACCTCTATTTGAAGAATTAAATTCTATGTTTTATAAATCTATAGTTAATTCAAAATTTAAAGATGAAGTTATTAAAGATTATGGACAACAGTTTTTTAGTATATGTGAATACTCAATAAAGTCCTTTTCAAGTGAGATAATAGAAGAACTACAAGAAGAAAATAAATTATGTTCAGAATATACAAGATTACTAGCTTCAGCAAAGATAGATTTTGAAGGTGAAGAAAGAAATCTTTCGGGCTTAGGATCATTTATGCTTTCAAAGGATAGAGAGATAAGAAAAAGGGCTTCAAAAGCATATTATGCATATTTTGAACAAAATGAAGACAAATTTGATGAAGTATTTGATAAGTTAGTTAAAGTTAGAAATGATATAGCTAAAAAGCTAGGATTTAAAAACTTTGTTGAAGTTGGATATATAAGAATGATGAGAACTGATTATAATGCGAATATGGTTTCTAATTTTAGAAAGCAAGTTTTAGAATATATCGTACCGTTATCAGAAGAACTTTATAAAAGACAATGTGAAAGGCTTAATTTAAATAAATTAACTTATATAGATGAGAATTTTGAGTTTAAAAGTGGAAATGCAACACCTAAAGGGGATCCTGAATATATAATAGAAATGGGTAAACAAATGTATTTTGAATTATCAGATGAAACTAAAGAGTTCTTTAATTTTATGTTAGAAAATGAACTTATGGATTTAGTTACTAAAAAAGGTAAGGCAGCTGGTGGATATTGTACATATATACCTAAATACAAGTCTCCGTTTATATTCTCTAATTTTAACAAAACAGCTGATGATATTGATGTTCTTACTCATGAAGCAGGCCATGCATTTCAATTATATATGTCTAGAGATATAGAAATGCCAGAAATAAATTTCCCGACTTTTGAAAGTTGTGAAATACATTCAATGAGTATGGAATTCATTACTTGGCCATGGATGGAGTTATTCTTTAAGGAAGATACACAAAAATATAAGTTTACTCATATGTCATCAGCTATTAAGTTCATACCATATGGTGTATTGGTAGATGAATTCCAACACCATATTTATGAAAATCCTAATATGAGTAAGACTGAAAGAAAATCTGTATGGAGAAAGCTAGAAAAATTATATCTTCCTCATAAAAACTACGAAGGATGTGATTTTTTAGAAAAAGGAACGTGGTGGTTTAAGCAAGGCCATATATTTAAAAATCCATTCTATTACATAGATTATACTCTAGCTCAAATATGCTCTCTTCAATTTTGGAAAAAGGTAAGAGAAAATAAAGTGCAAGGATGGGAAGATTATATAAATATTTGTAAAGTTGGTGGTAGAAAGTCATTTCTCGAAATTATTAAAATAGGTGATTTAAAATCTCCATTTGAAGATGGATGTGTGGAGAGTGTTGTATCTAATATAAAATGCTGGTTAGATAGCGTAGATGATACAAGTTTATAAAATAGAAGGGGATAATATAGAGGGAAATATGAATGGATATATATGATTTGATAATTTTAGGAGGGGGACCTGCTGGACTATCTTCTGGAATTTATAGTGGAAGGTCTAAGTTAAATACTTTAATAATTGAAAAGAAAAAAGTTGGTGGGATTATAACTGATACTTGTGAAATAGAAAATTATCCTGGTAGTATAAAAAATGAAACAGGAATTAGCTTAATGAAGCGTATGAGAGAACAGTATTTAGAACTAGGCGGTAA
This sequence comes from Romboutsia sp. 1001713B170207_170306_H8, assembly GCF_015550495.1. Classification (NCBI taxonomy): domain Bacteria; kingdom Bacillati; phylum Bacillota; class Clostridia; order Peptostreptococcales; family Peptostreptococcaceae; genus Romboutsia; species Romboutsia sp. 1001713B170207_170306_H8. The sequence continues at coordinate 16,950 of NZ_JADNAX010000005.1, read as the reverse complement.
TATAATTAAAGATATTATAGTTGATGTAGATCTGAAATCAGATATAAAAATATTAAGGAGTAAAGAGAGAACTTATAAGTGCAAATCACTAATTATTGCTACGGGATCTTTACCTAAAAAATTAAATATACCTAAAGAAAATAATTTTATAGGTAAGGGTATATCATATTGTGCTATCTGTGATGCGTATTTATATACAGATTTAGAAGTATTTGTAGTTGGCTCTGGAGAAAGTGCTATAAAGGAAGCTCTTTATATAGCTAAATATGCGAAAAAAGTTAATATAGTTGTTAGAAGTAATAAATTAAAATGCTCACAGTATATGAAGGATAAATTAATTAATAACCCTAAAATAAATTTGATTTTTAATAAGGTTGTTGAAAAAATAGATGGAGAGGAGATATTAGAAAAGATTTTCTTAAGAGATATTTATACTAATGAATTGGTAGAGTATAGAGGGGATGAAGATGATGGTGTTATAGGGTTATTTGTATTTATAGGTCTTAATCCTAAGACGGAATTATTTAAAAATTTTATTAATATGGATAATGGATATATAATAACTGATGAATGTATGGCAACTAACATAAATGGAGTTTTTGCTGCAGGAGATTGTAGATACAAAAAAATAAGGCAAGTTGTAACAGCTACTAGCGATGGAGCTATAGCAGCATTGAGTGCAGAAGAGTATTTAAGAAATTTAATCTAAATTGTAGGTGAGTCTTATGATAACTGTAGATAAGAATAATTTTGAACAAGAAGTTTTAAATTACGATGGAATAGTTGTGGTTGAATTTTGGAGTCAAGTATGTGAGCCATGTAAAGAATTATTACCATTTTTAGAAGAGTTAGATTTAAAGTATGGCAAAATAATAAAGTTTTGTGAACTTGATACAAAAAAGTCTATAAGGGTAGCTATAAAAGAAAAAGTCTTAGGATTACCAGCAATAGTTATTTATAAAAAAGGGAAAAGAGTAGATGAAGTAGTAAAAGATAATGCAACTGAAGAAAATATAGAAAATATGGTAAAGAAATATATATAATATTTATTGAACAAAATATATTTTTAATATATAATATAATAAAATTAAATATATATCCTGTATATTTTTGATGATATGGTTCAAATGTTTCTACCAAGCTGCCGTAAATTGCTTGACTACAGGGGTTTATAATATAAAATATTTTACTTAATAAGATCTATATTAATAATATATAAATATAATATGATTGAATAAGTTTATTAAAATGAATATAAAACTCCTGTCTAATTTTGACAGGAGTTTTTATTTTATACATCAACATTTTAGTATATCAGGGAGGAAATGAGTATGAAGTTATTACAAGACAAAATATTAAATGAAGGTAGTGTATCTGGAAGTGATATACTAAAAGTAGATAGTTTTTTAAATCATCAATTAGACGTAAACTTTTTAAATGAGATAGGAAAGGAATTTAAAAAAAGATTTGCAGATAAAAAGATAGATAAAATATTAACTATAGAAGCATCAGGGATAGCTATAGCTTCTATAGCTGCGCAACATTTTGGGAATGTGCCGGTAGTTTTCGCAAAGAAGGTTGAATCTAAAAATTTAGATAAAGATGTATATGAGACAAAGGTATTTTCATTTACTAAAGGTAAAGAGTATAGTGTAAAGGTTTCTAAAAAATATTTAAATAAAGATGAAAATATATTGGTTTTAGATGATTTTCTAGCTAATGGAAGAGCAGCTTTAGGACTTAAAGATATCGTAGAGCAAGCCAATGCTAATTTAGCAGGTATCGGAATAGTAATAGAAAAAGGGTTCCAAGAAGGAAGAAACTTATTAGAAGAAGCTGGTATTAATTTACAATCACTAGCCATAATAGAATCTATTGAAAATGGAAATATAACTTTTAGATAATTGAATAAAAGTAAAAAAGCTTAAGTATATATAGACTTAAGCTTTTACTTTTTATATATAGGTGTTAAAATTTTATTTATATATTATTTTATATAAAAAGATGCTATACTATAAAAATCGAAGGGAATTATTAGATTCCTTATTTTAAATATTATATAATAATAAATTAAATTTTTAGGTAAAATAAAAATAAACTTTAAAAATATTTATTTTACAGAATCTAATGACTATAGTTAGTTTTATAGGAGGTACATAAATGAGATTTTTTATAGACACAGCTAATGTTGAAGAAATAAGACAAGCTAATGATTTAGGGGTTATATGTGGAGTAACTACAAATCCATCATTAATAGTTAAAGAAGGTAGAGATTTTATAGAAGTAATAAAAGAAATTACATCTATAGTTGATGGACCAATAAGTGCAGAGGTAATAAGTTTAGATCATGAAGGTATGGTAAAGGAAGCTGAAAAGTTATCTCAAATACATAGAAATATAGTAATAAAAATACCTATGACAGAAGAAGGTTTAAAAGCTGTAAATATATTATCTAAAAAAGGTGTTAAAACAAATGTTACATTAATATTCTCAGCAGCTCAAGCATTATTAGCAGCTAGAGCAGGAGCTACTTATGTAAGCCCATTTGTTGGAAGATTAGATGATATAGGTAAAGATGGAATAGAGCTAATAGCAGAAATAGCAGAAATTTTTGATGTTAATGCAATAGAAACTGAGATAATAGTTGCAAGTGTAAGAAACCCAATACACGTATTACAAGCAGCTAAATTAGGTGCTCATATAGCTACAGTACCATTTAAAGTTATAAAACAAATGCTATTACATCCTTTAACTGATAAGGGAATAGCTCAATTTATGAAAGATTGGGAAGGTTCAGAATTAAAATTATAGTAGTTATAAAGAATAAAAAAGGCTATACTCATACAGGTATAGCCTTTTTTATTCTTTATAATATAGAATCAACTAGTTCATTTTCGTTTTCTTTGTTATTTATATCATTTTGATAATATTTAGTTTTATTGAATTCTTTTTCACTACTACTTACAATTAAAGTACAAGCACAATCTCCCATTACATTTACAGTAGTTCTTGTCATATCTAATAATCTATCAACACCCATAATTAATCCAACACCTTCTATTGGCAAGCCAACAGATGTTAAAACCATAGATAAAGTTATCATTCCAACGCCTGGAACACCTGCTGTTCCTATTGAAGCTAAAGTAGCAGTTAATATTATTGTAATTAGTTGGTTTATACCTAAATTTATACCATAAATTTGAGATATAAATATGCAAGCAACACCTTGCATTATTGCAGTTCCATCCATATTTATTGTTGCACCTAATGGTAAGGTGAATGAAGCTACTGAATTATCAACTCCTAAGTCTTCCATAGTCTCTATTGTTAAAGGTAGAGCAGCATTGCTTGAAGCTGTTGAGAATGTTACTGCAGCTACATTTGCAAATTTTTTGAAAAATGGCTTTAAACTAAGTCCAGTAAGTCCTTTTATCATACCAGAGTAAACAAATATAGCTTGGATAAATAATGCTAAAACGACAGCAAACATATACTTTAATAAAGAGGCGAAAGCTTCAAAGCCAACAGTTGAAAATGTTTTAGTTATTAGTGCAAAAACACCGTATGGAGCAAATGACATTATTATAGATACCATTTTCATACATATATCATTAGCTGATTCAAAAAATACTCTAACAGATTCAGCCTTTTTACCGACCATACTCATAGCTATTCCTAATAATAAAGAAAAGAATATTATTTGAAGCATTTCTCCATTTGCTAAAGACTGAATTGGATTTGTAGGAATAATGCCCAGTATTATATCAACCAAAGATTTACTTTCTCCAATAGTAGTTTCTGAAGTTATTAAGCTAGACATATCTAATCCTAATCCAGGGTTTATTAATTTACCAATTCCAAGTGCGATTGATATGGCTAATGCAGTAGTAAGTAAATAAAAGCACATTGTCTTAATACCAATTCTTCCTAATTTCTTTATATCCCCCATAGATGAAGAACCACATACTAATGATATGAAAACTAAAGGGACAACAAGCATTTTTATTGCACTTATAAAACCCGTTCCTAGTATTTCTATAATACCACCTAATAATATATTATCTTTTAAGTTTCCATTAGGCATAGATTTGATTATAAAGCCACAAATTATACCTAAAAATATTCCTATAAAAATTTTTGAAGTCAGACCTAACTTTTTTTTCATAGTAATTCCTCCTTTTAATAAAATCTATCAATTATTTTATAGTTAAATAGTAGCAATAAAAGGATGAATATGCAAGAAAAAATATAAAGCATTCAAAAAAAATAAAAAATATTATTTTGTAATGAATTAACACTTAAGCAAATACTTGAAAATCAATGTGTAAATAAATGTACAACTTTAAGGTATAAATGAATAATTTTGAAAAATGAATTTAATATACGTATATAAATCAATTTTATTAAAATTGAATAAAAAGCGAAAAGATAAGTAATAATTACTGTTAAATGTAATTATATCTATATGAGTATATTAATTAATTTTATGTAGTTTTTGTTACTGATTTGTAATCATAGGTAACAGAGATGTAACTGTTATTTATCTATTTTAAGTGGTACTATTAGGTTATAGAAATCATATTAAAATTTATAAAAAATAAGCAAGAATTATTTGCAGAAGAGGGTGTGTATTAATGAAAAAAGGAATTATATCAGTATCTATATTATGTACAGGTTTATTAGTATTTTTAAACCCGATGAAAAATATGAGTTTTGCAATTAAAGATGATAGTATAAATTATAATGTACCTTCAAACATTATAAACGAAATTAAAGATGATAATAATTACATAAATAATGAAGATGAAAGTAATGGTAATATGAGTGATGGAGCTAATAAGAATAATGATGCTCAAGAAATAATAGATGCTCAAGAAATTATAAAAGAAAATAATAGTGAACAAGAAAAAAGTGATGTTTTCATTAATGAGAAAGAAAATGAAGTATCAGAATATGAAGAGACTACTGTTGTAGAAGAAAACATAGCTTTAACTGAAAATTTAGCAGAGAATATATTACAATCTATGTATCCTAATGTTGAGTATATATACCAAGGAAATGAAGGTGATTTCTCTGCACTACAAGAAAAAGGGTTAAGTGGTTATGTATTTTTACCAAATGTAGATGGAGATATGGGATACTTTGTTGATAAAGTTAATTCTAACATATATCTATTCCATCCAAGTGGATATTTAGAATTAATAAAATAGTAAAAAGAGCAAGCTTATAGCTTGTTCTTTTTTTATTGTAAGAAAATTGTAAGATTTAGATTAATCTTTTGTTAAGAAATGTTTATTACAATATTGTCAGTAAAGGTAAAAATAAATAGATATATTGTATAATGGAAGAAAGAAAAATAAGCAGATTTGATATTATTTAAAAATAAGGAATGGTAATATATGTATAATATTCTGATTGTTGATGATGATAGAGAAATAGTTGAGTCTATAGAAATATATTTAAAAAACGAAGGTTTTAATACCTATAAGGCTTATGATGGAATACAAGCTTTAGATATAATTATGAGTAAAGAGATACACCTAATTTTAATGGATATAATGAGGCCAAAATTAGATGGTATAAAAGCTACTATAAAAATTAGAGAAGAAAAGAATATACCTATAATATTAGTGTCAGCTAAGAGTGAAGATACAGATAAGATAATTGGACTTAATATAGGTGCAGATGATTATATAACAAAGCCTTTTAACTTGTTAGAATTAGTAGCAAGAGTAAACTCTAATTTAAGGAGATATATGAATTTAGGCAATTATAGTAATTTAGATGTGAATAAAGAAGTAATTAAAAGTGGTGGATTAGAGTTAAATACTTATACTAAAGAAGTGAAAGTAGATGGAGAAATTATAAAAGTAACGCCTATTGAATACAAAATATTAGAACTATTGTTACGCAATAAAGGTAGGGTATTCTCAATTGATGAGATATATGAAAAAGTATGGCAAGAAGAAAGTTTTAATGTAGAAAATACAGTAGCAGTTCATATAAGAAGGATAAGAGAGAAGATTGAAATCAATCCGAGAGAGCCGAAATATTTAAAAGTTGTGTGGGGAGTTGGATATAAAATTGAAAAATTATAGTTGGAAAATAATAAAAAGTAAAAGTTTAATATTTAATTGTATACTAATATTAGCTTTGTATATATTAATGCAAATAGCCGGTATACTAATTTGTTATACATTTTTTAGAGAAAGTATATTAGCAATTATATCTATAATGGTTTTAGTTAATTTAATATTATATAAAGTACTTGTTATATAAACAGTAAGAAGAGGTGGCTTAATGAAACAAGACAAAAAGGCTAAATTTACTATATTAACAATATTTATAATATCTTTATCTTTTTTATTAACATCAGTTATGATAGTTTTTAAAAGTGGAACTAGTGATATGAGCACTAGCTATATAAATAAAGATAAGTGGAGTTTTATAGAGCCAAATTTTTATAAAAGTGAAAGATTTGATGATAAAGTTTTACCTTCTATTGTACAAGGGATTGAAATTGAGTTGTATGGAGATAGTAATATTAATTCATATTATGGGTATTATGAATCTAATTCACTAGATAATATAAAATTTATTGCTATAGATAAAAGTACCAGTGATTATATTACAAATACAAAATATACTGATGTAGATGAATTTGAAAGAAATACAAATTCATATGTAAATATAAGTGTTAATAAAACTAGCAATACTTATATTAAAAAGGTTGGAAATGAAGAAAAAAAAATAAATACTAACTACTATAGTAATATTTCTAATATAAACAATAGTATGGAATTATATTTATCTATACCTAAAAAGTTAAATGAACAAGGAAGTTTATATGGAGAATATTATATGTATACAAGAGCAATAAATCTCATTAAAAATTATTTCTTTATAGGATTAGTGTCGTCTATATTATGTATAATATCAGCCGTTGTATGCAAATTGAGAAAGGTAGATATTACAATTAAGGAAAGTAAACTATTAAAATATTATAGCAAAATTCCAGTAGAATTCATAATTGTATTATTAATATTACTTTTTGCTTTTGTTAATGATAATTATACATATTACTATATTGATTTTTTATCTAGTATTTTAATTATAATAGCTAATTTTATATTTATATTTTGTATAGTAATGTTTAAAAGTGAGTTTAAATATTTTGATAAAAAGACTGGCATATTAAAAACTAGTTTTATAATTAAAAATTTAATAAATGCTAAATATATAATAGTTAGTAGCATTAAAGCTAATAATAAAATTAGTATAATAAGAAAAATAGCAATAATAGGTATAGGGTGTATGATTTTAAACTTATTATCTTTATTTTTGGGTATAGGAGTTGTGTCTATAGTAATGACTATAACTATGATTTGTTTTACATCATATATATTAAAAAAACTTAACTATATAAATGAAATAATTGAAGGTTCAGAGAGAATAAAATCTGGTGATTTAAATTATAAAATATCTATCATAGAAGATGATAATTTAAATATATTAGCTGAAAACATAAATAATATTGGACAGGGATTAGAAAACTCAATAGAGGATACATTAAAAAGTGAAAGAATGAAGACTGAGCTTATAACTAATGTATCTCATGATTTAAAAACCCCTTTAACTTCTATAATTAATTACATACAGTTAATAAAAAAGGAAGAAAATATACAGCCGTCCTATATAAACGATTATATAAACGTATTAGATTCGAAATCTAAAAGACTTAATATATTAATTGAAGATTTATTTGAAGCAAGTAAGGCTAGTAGTGGAAATATAGAGCTTAATATGGAAAAGATTGATTTGAAGCAATTACTAATACAAAGTATTGGCGAAATGGAAGAAAAATTATTAGAAACAAGATTAGAGATAAAGCTAAATGCACCTAAAGAGAAGGTATATATATATGCTGATGGAAGACGTATGTTTAGAGTTTTTGAAAATCTTTTATCTAATATAGTAAAGTACTCTTTAGAAAGAACGAGAGTATATATAGATATAAGTGTTAATGATAGAACGGTAAATTTAACAATGAAAAATATATCTTCCTATGAATTAAATTTCGATCCAGTTGAAATAATGGAAAGGTTTAAAAGAGCAGATGAATCTAGAAATACAGAAGGTAGTGGTTTAGGTTTAGCGATAGCAAGGGATTTAGTAAATTTACAAGGTGGTAACTTTAAAATAGAAATAGATGGAGATTTGTTTAAATCTATTTTAGAATTTGATGAAATAAATTAATAATTATAAAAAATGATGTAAGATAGTAAAACTATCTTACATCATTTTTTATTCATTTAATTCGCATAAAAGTGATGAAGAACGATATTGAGAAGGTGTTTGATTTGTAAACTTTTTAAAGATTATACTATAATAAGTTTGATTGTTAAATCCAACCGAAAAAGCCACTTCTAGTAAACTTAAATTTGTATTTCTCAAAAGTTCTTTACTTTTTTCAACTCTAAAATTATTTAAAAAATAAGAAAATGTGTTTCCTGTATACTTTTTAAATAAACTGCAGAAATAACATTTATTTATATCTAACTCTTCACAAATAGAATCTATAGAAATCTCTTCTTTATAATGCATATGTATATATCCTATCGCTTTTCTTATATAAGGACTCATTATAGAAGATGGAGTACTTTGCTTTAATTTATCTTCATAGATACTAAGAATTAAAGTACTTAAATATTGACAACAAGCGATAGGTTTATAAGGAATATCTTTATTTATTAAATTAGTAATAACATTTGTTCTAAAAGGCCCTATAACAAAATATCCAGTTTTTTTATTATATTTAGACATATCAACAATTTTATAATTTATATCATTTTTCAATTTCAAATGAAAATTTGTGAACTCTTCTTCAGAATTATTTATATTTAATTTGATTTCTTCTATAGGATATATCCTATCAAAAAAATCTGTATATCCAACTTTACAGAGATCTTTAAACTCTTCATTTATTAATCTTATTGGAACATTACAACAATTGTAAAAGTCTGTTAAAATGCTAGTTTCAAAATTCATATATAACTCCTAAAATTTATTTAATACATAAAAAATGTAAAAATACTTAAAAAATATAAATATAATGAAAAATATTTATGTAATTTGTAGTATAATCATATCGTAAATGAAAATCAGTATCATATAATAAATAATACTTTTTATAAAAATAAAAGTCAATACAGAAATAATTAATATATTTGGAGGGAATACATGATATTTAAAAATAAGGCATTAAAAACAACAGCAGCGGCAATTGCTATATTTTCTATGGTAGCTACAGGATCAGTGAACTATGTTCATGCAGATAGTTATATATCAAATGAAGGAATATCAATAGAAAGATCATTAGTTGATGATATATATGATGTAAATTATGATGTTATATATATAAAGGATGGACAAGATAAATCAAATCATATAAAGGCTCATATGCAAGGGGTTAAAGTAAAAGTAGAAAATGGAAAGATATACTTAGTTGTAGAATATAAAGCAAGTTCACACGCAATTATGGATGAACACAAATTTATAGTAGATGGAAAAGAAGTTCAGTATAAAAATGAAGGGTCTTCTTACACTATAGAATTAAATAGTGTTAATTCGAAAGTTGAAGCAAGTATGAAAGTTAACATACCGGGTGTAGCAGCTCATTCTTCAGCAATGGCATTCCAAATAGTACCACAATTTGATGTAAAGCAAGTAATCAAAGATGATACATATCCAGTTAAAAATTCAGTGTCATACATAGGGTCAGGGGATGCAACTATAGGAAATAATATGGCGCGTCAAGTACTTGAAGAAAATTCTACAATAGAAGTAAAAAATGGTGAGATAAAAACTACTCTTACTTTCAGCGAATCAATGTATGCATTCTTAGGTGACTTTAAAGTTAAGGTTGATAATGAAAGTGTAGATGTAGAAGTAAATAAAGCAAATAGAACAATAAGCTTTGCAATTCCATCAATAGATTCTAAAGTTGTTGTAAGTGTAAATGTTACTATGATGGGAAGAGAAGTAAGTTTTTCTACTGAATTTGATAAAACAAATATAAAATATGAAGAAATAATTGTATCAAAACCATCAAATGGATCAGAAGATAACTCAGGAACAGGTGGAAACACAGGAGGATCTACAGGATCAGAAGATAACTCGGGAACAGGTGGAAACACAGGAGGATCTACAGGATCAGAAGATAACTCAGGAACAAATGGGAATACAGGGGGATCTATAGGATCGGAAACAACTGGAACAATAAAAGATGGTACTTATACTGTTAAGAATACAGTTTCTTATGTAGGAACAGGAAACAGTGAGCTTGGAAATAGTATGGCACGTCAAGTGCTTGAAGAAAATTCTAAAATTGAAGTTGTAAATGGAAAAATAAAAGTAACATTAGGATTCACAGAAGCACAATACTCATTCTTAGATAATTTCAGAGTAAGTGTAGATGGGAAAAATGTTTCTTTAGATGTAAATAAACAAAATAGAACAATAAGCTTTGAAATACCATCAATAGATTCAGAAGTATTAGTTAGTGTAAATGTTACAGCTATGGGTAGAGATGTAAGTTTTAAAACTACATTTGATAAAAGCACATTAGTATTTGGTGATAATACTACAAATAATGGAAATTCAACTACTACAAATAATGGTACAACTACAAATACAGATACTAACACTGATGAAACTACAGCAACTGTAAAAAAAGGAAAGCTATATACTATACAAAATACAGTTTCTCACTCTAGTCAAACAGGTAAAGAAATGGCTAGAAAATATTTAAGTTCAACATCTAAAGTAGAAATAGTAGATGGAGAAACATATGTAACATTAACATTTACAGGATCAAGCTATATGAAAAATCATGCTATATATGTAAATGGAAGTAAGGTATCTCACACTGTTGTATCAAAATCAGGAGATAGCATAAGTTTAAGATTTAAAGTATCTGAATTAAGTGACTCTATAAAAGTTGGAATGTATGTAATACCAATGTCTAGAGATATAGAGTTTGGAGTAACATTACTAGAAGATACATTAACATTTGTAAAAGATTTTGATTTAAATGAAGATGGAACTCTTCCTCAAACTGGTTCAGCTTTAGACTCAAGCATGATGATAGGAGCAGGATCTACAATGATTTTAGCTGCAGGCATTTTAGGTAGAAGAAAAAGAAAGTAGGAATTTAAATGAAATCATTTAAAAATATATTACAGGGAAAAATAAGTAAATTAATGTCATTATTGTTAATAGGAATAATGACATTAACTTCAAACTTTGCTTATGCAGATAAAAATGATGAAATAGCAAGTGGTATATACACATTAACTAATGAAACAAAATATTTAGATGGAAATGAAATAGGAGATTCTATGTCAAGATCATATACAGATGATAATATGACTCTTGAAAAGAGAGATGGAAAGATTTACTATACATTAGGTCTTTCTGGAGCTCAATATATGAATAACCATAGGATTCTTGTTAACGATGAAAGTGTAGAATTTGAAAAAGTAGAAGAGAACTTAGAAGAAGGAACTATAAAGTTAAAATTTGAAGTTACAAATCCTGATGATACTATTCTTATACAAATGTACGTAGATGCTATGGGAAGAGATGTAGAATATCAATTAATACCTAATTTAGATTCATTAGAGTTAGTTGAAGCTTTTGAAGAATCAACGCCTGAAGAAGTTGATTCTTCAAGTGAAGATAAAGAAAGTGAAAATGTCCAAACTCAAGTTAAGGAATCTTCTCAAAATAATTTAAGTAATGTAATTATAATTGGTGTAGTAGTTATTTTAGCAATAACAATAATATTTGTATTATTTAAGAGAAAGAAGTAAATGAAAAGAATATCTAAGATTTTATTTACACTGGGCCTAGTATTAGTATTGGGCTCAGTGTCTTTAAATATATATACAAAATATAAACAAGAAGAAGCTAAAAATAACTTTACACAAAAAATCAATGAAGAAAATAATGAGAATAGTGAAATTAATCTTGGTGACGAAATTGGATTAATTGATATACCTAGTGTTGGAATAAACTCTGTTATAGTAAGTGGCACTAATAAGGAACAAATAAGATACTACGTAGGTCATTTTGAGAATACAGCAATGCCAGGAGAAAATGGGAATTTTTGTATAGCTGGACATAGTAGCACAGTGTACAATAATATATTTAATGATTTAGATAAAATAAAGATTAATGATGAAATAAAAATAACCAGTTTAAAAGGTGAATTTACTTATATAGTAAGCGATATTTTTGAGACAGAGCCTACTAATATGAGTGTTTTAAATCAAGACAATGATTTAAAAGAATTAACGATTGTTACTTGTACTAATCAAGGTAAAGATAGGTTAATAGTAAAAGGAAATTTAAAGAAGTAGGAGACAATCATGAAATTAAAAAAATGTTTGATAAATATATTTGCACTAATGTCAATGATGACAATAATAGGATGCTCAAATGATGATGCTAAAGAAAGTAATGTAGCCAAACCAGAAGATAAAACTTACGGTGAAGATTCGATAGTAGTTGCAACATCAGTTGCAGTTACTGAAATATTAGATGAGTTAGGAGTTAAAGTAAGTGGAGTACCAAAAACATCTTATGAATTACCACAAAGTATAAAAGATGCAATTGAAGTTGGAGCTCCAATGAATCCAGATTTAGAAATTATAAAATCTTTAAATCCAGATCTAGTTGTATCAGTAGATACATTAGGTCAAGACTTTATAGATACATTTACTCAAAATAATATACCTAGCGAATTTGTAAACTTAAGTAGTTATGATGGTTTAAAAGAAACTATAAATACTCTAGGAAAGAAGTTTGGTAAGTTAGAAAAGGCTAGCGAGATAATATCACAATTAGAATCAAAAGAAAGTGAATTAGAAGCTAAATTTAATAATAGTGAAAAGCCGAATGTATTAGTTATATTTGGAGCACCTGGTACTATGATGCTTGGAACAAGCAAAAGTTATGTTGGTAATTTAGTAGAATTGGCAGGTGGAAATAATACATTAGAAAATTCAAGTTCTTCTTTTGTTCAAATTAATAAAGAAGAGTTGCTAAATATAAATCCAGATAAAATTGTAGTAATGACTCATGCAGATCCAGAAACTACAAAGGCTCAAGTTAAAGAAACTTTAGAAAGTGATGCTGCATGGAAAAACTTAGAGGCTGTAAAAGATGGAAATGTATATTATTTAGAAAATGACTACTTTGGTATGAGTGCAAATTTAAAAGTAATTGAAGCTTTGGATATGATGCATGATATACTTTACTAAAGAGAATGAGGTTTTATAGAAATGAAAATAAATTCAAATAAAAAGAAAAGTTTTTTGATACTTCTATCATTAATAGCAGTATTAGGATTATTTTTAGTATCTATTAACTTAGGTAGTATAAAAGTCGAAATAAACGAACTTATAAAAGGGTTACTATATAATACGAATAATCCCAAAATAAATATAATAAAAGATATAAGAATTCCTAGAGTTATTGCAGCTATAATTATAGGATCCAATTTAGCTGTATCAGGAGTACTTTTACAAGCTATAATAAGAAATCCACTCGCAGAGCCTTCAATAGTAGGTATATCATCAGGGGCCTCATTAGTTTCAGTGGTAATATTATTATTTTTACCGAAATTAAATTTTATAAGACCATTATTTGGTTTTTTAGGGGGGCTATTAGCTTGTATGATGGTATTTTCATTGTCATATAAAAAAGGCTTGTCAGCTATAAGAATAGTTTTAGCTGGAGTAGCAGTAAATGCGATGATAACTGCAATTACAAATATAACTATTCAGTTTGGAGCCGGAACTATAAGCAGTATACAAAGTTGGTTAATCGGAAGTTTAGCTAATATAACATGGATAGATATTAAACTTTTATTAGTGTATTCAATTATCGGACATATTGGTGCATTTTTACTTTATAAATCATGTGACTTAATAGCGCTGGGGGAAAAAAATGCAAAGAGCTTAGGACTAAATTATGATTTACATATGTTCTTAATATGTATAGTTGCAGTATTTTTAAGTGCAACAGCAACTTCAATAGGCGGAGTAATAGCATTTGTTGGTTTAGTAGTGCCTCATATATGTAGAATAATTATGGGATCGACTCATAAATACTTAATACCATTTAGTATAACAATGGGAGCAATATTACTTTTAATAGCTGATACAGTTGGAAGAATAGTATTTAGCCCACTAGAAATTCCAGTAGGTGTTGTTATGGCGGTAATAGGTGGTCCTGTATTTTTATGTTTACTTAGAAGGAGTGAAGTATAATGATAATTGGAAATGATATAGAATTTTCTTATGATGAGAATAAAGATTTTATTAAAAATTTAAATATAAATATAGAAAAAGGTAAAATAACTACAATACTAGGTCCAAATGGTAGTGGTAAATCAACACTATTAAGTTTATTATGTGGTATAAATAAAGTTAAAAATGGTGAAATATTAATTGATAATTTAAGTATAAAGAAAATGAAGTATAAAGATATAGCAAAAAAAGTTGCCACTGTACATCAACAAAACTCTGTGCCAAATGATATAACTGTAGAAAACTTAATTAGTTATGGTAGATTACCTCACAAAAAATTTTTTGAAAAAGAAAATAAGAATGACAATGATATAGTTAAATGGGCAATAAATTGTACAGGTTTAGAAAAGTATAGAAATAAACCCGTTATGAGTTTATCAGGTGGAGAAAGACAGAGAGTATTTATATCTATGGCATTAGCTCAGAAACCTGAAGTTTTATTTTTAGATGAGCCTACTACATATTTAGATATATATCACCAAATCGAAATTTTAGAACTTGTAAAGTCTATAAATAAAGATCATGGTATAACTGTAGTTATGGTACTTCATGATATAAATCAAGCTATAAAATACAGCCATAATATCGTTGTAATGAGAAATGGTTGCCTTATAAAAAGTGGCAATGCTAAAAATATAATGGATATAAATCTGTTAAAAGAAGTTTATAAAGTTGATGGTATTATGAATAACTTAGAGAATGAGCAGTATTTCATTCCAACTAAGGTTTGTAATTTATAATAAAAATATAAAAATATTAAAAAAAACTAAATATAATTAAAGTTAATTTTAGATATTCATGTAAAATAATAAGAGTAAATGAAATTGAAAATCAATTACTTGGAGGAAAGATGAGTACAAAAAATAAAATAAAATTAACTTTAGATATAGCAATGGCTATCTTATTTATAACATTTTTTAAGAAAAATCTAATAAGCTTTAAATTCCATACGATGAGTGGATTAGTATTTGGAATATTTATACTTGCGCATATGATTTTAAATAGAAAATGGATAGTAAATATAAGTAAAAGACTATTTGACCGAAAAATAAAATTTAGAACTAAATTCTCATATTTGTTAAGTTTAATATTACTTATATCAATCATAACGATAATACTAAGTGGTGTGTTTATTATGAAGGCAAACACTTATGACAGAGTAATGTTTTGGAAGATGCTTCATTTTGGTGCATCATATTTATCGTTATCTTTAATAGGTATACACATAGGTATTTATTGGAGCTGGGTAATGAATATGTCAAAGAATGTATTTAAAATAAAAAAAGATACCAAAGTTACAAAGTTAATATCAACTTTAGTAGTTCTAATTATATTAGCGCTTGGATCTTATACTATTTATAGCCAAAAATACTTTACAAAAACTTACTCATGTTTAGAATATGTAGTACAACATATAAAACCACAGGATATAGATGGTGGAAATTCATATTATGGCGAACATGAGAAACCATCATTTATAAATGTAGCAAGCACATATGGATCAATATTATCAGTATTTTCAATTGCAACATACTATTGTGATAAGACTTTAAAGAAAAATAAAAAACATGTCTTAAAAATAAGCAAAGACATAGCTTAACTCATAAAATAATATATTATATAAAAAAACTGTTAATAAAATTTTATTAACAGTTTTTTTTTGTATAAAAATATATAATTATTACTTTATTGGTAAAGAGCTAATTAAAAGAGTTATATATTTATAAGCTCTTTCTTGTAAATTAAATTCACCATTACTTATGCACCATTCATGAAGTAAGCCTCTAGCAGCTGAAATTAAGTAAATATACATTTCATCTGCAGAAAGTTCTGTAGATAGTTCTCCTTTTTGTTGACCATCTAATATTATATGTTTAAGGATTTCGCCTAATTTTCCACTTCTATATTTATTCCAATCAGAGAATACAATTTTTAAGCCATCAACACCAAAATCTTCGTTATATTTAATATAATTTAAGAAAAAAACTTTTATTTTTGTAAGAGTATCTTTAGACTCTAATTCATAATTTATATTATTAGCAACCTCATTTTGATTACTTTCATAAGATGATACAAATAAATCACTTTTTGAAGGGAAATATAGATAAAATGTTCCTGTAGCAACACCACTTGCAGTACAAATATCTCTAACGCTTACATTTTCATATCCGTTTTCTCTGATAAGTTTCTTAGCACAAAATTGTATTTTGTTTTTTGTTTCTATAGCCTGGAGTTGTCTTTTTGTTAAGTTTTTTTTCATTTTTAAACTCTCCTATATTAAATTATGTAAATAATTTATTTATTTAATTATACAACTATAAAAAAATCATGTAAATACATAGAACTTAATAAAAATTTAATAAAAATTTTATATTTAATATTGATAATAAGGTAAAAAATAGTTATAATGAACATGTTCAGTGAATGAGTTCATTATGACTATTTATATATATATATAATGGTCTTAAATTAAAAATAAAGGATGTGAGTTAATGGATAGTAAGTTAAAAATAACTGAAACTGCTTTAAGAGACGGACATCAATCTTTAATGGCAACTAGGTTAAAAACAGATGA